>NZ_JBFAIQ010000004.1:0-615040 GCF_040654755.1 Streptomyces sp. NPDC050625 | reverse complement strand
GCGCGTTCGTCGTCGTCGGGGTGGGCGACCGCGTTGGCCTGATCGGCGTCGAGCAGGATCTCCTGCCCGTCCGGCAGTTCGAGCAGCTGGGGGTCGACGGCCAGGAGGAAGGGTATGCCCAGCGAGCGGGCGACGATCGCGGCGTGGGAGTTCGGGCCGCCCGTCACGGAGATGGCCGCTGTCACCGTCAGGCCGGGTTCCAGCAGGTCGGCTGCGCCGATCGCGCGGCAGCCGACCTGCCGGACATCCGCCGCCCGTTCGGCGAGGGTGAGGTCGTCCAGGGCGGCGATGGTTCCGGCGTAGGCGTCGATGGCCTGGCGGACAGCGACGGGTACCGGCTGGCCGCCCGCACTGTCCTGGAAGACCACCCCGCCCCGACGTGCTGATCGTCGACGCGCCCTTCGTCGAAGGAGCCGTCGCAGCCGTCGTCACCGCCGCATCCGGTGCCGACCTCAAGACCGTCACCGAGGCCGCCAAGGAGGCCCGCCATGTCCACAACCTCTGACTCCACCACCACGAGCACCACGACCACTTCCAGTTCCAGGCATGAGACGGCGGTCGTCCTGCCCGCCAACCTCCACGCCCGGCCCGCAGGCCAACTCGCCCGGGCCGCAGCCGCATTCACCAGTGCCATACAACTGGAGTACGCCGACCGGACCGTCAATCCGACCGGCGTCCTCGCCGTGATGGGCCTGGGTGCCACCGCCGGAAGCAGTGTGACCGTCCGCGCCGAAGGCCACGACGCCGAACAGGCCGTCACGGCGTTGGCCGAGATCCTCGCCGGCGCCGAATGACCCGGACTGCCCGAAGGACACCTGCGGACGCGTCGTAATCGAGTATGCAGGCCGCCAAGACTCTCGCCACGGATCTCAAGGACGCCGGCCGATGGGCGCGGTTCCCGGCGCTGCACTCCTCTTGGGGTGGTGCCGGGGCACCACGTCCTGGGGGAAGGTGAGCTGCCGGCTCATCCACTGCAGGGTGCCGGGCATCTCCCGTACCCAGGTCGGGAAGTTGTGACTGCCCTGGTCGGGTTCGATCGACGCGACGCGCATGGGTGCCTTGACGGCCTTGATGAAGGCCAGCGTCTGCGGGTAACCCCGCTCGCCGTGTTTGCTCTCGGCGACCAGGACGGAGACCTGCGGTGCGGGCAGGTGCTTCAGCCGCCACATCAGATCGTGCTCGTTGACCCGGTTGACGCGACCCGGCCCGCTGCCGAAGAGGTTGCCGGTCGTGGGGTCGTCCTTGACCTTGTAGTCGGGCGACAGGGCGCCGGCCGTTGTGTACACACCGGGATTGCGCATCGTCAGCTGCAGGGCGCAACTGCCGCCGGACGAATAGCCCATGACGCCCCAGGCACTGGCGTCGTGGCCGACCCGGTAGGCGGACTTCAGGGCTTCCGGGAGGTCCTTGGCCAGGAAGGTCTCGGTCTGCGGTCCGCCCGGCACGTCCACGCACTCCGTGTCGCGCGGCGGAGCGATCGTCGGCCGGATCATCACCATGATCGTCGGCTGCATCCGGCCGCTCTTCTGCAGCTCCCCGGCGGTCTGTGACACCCGCAGGTGTTCGGCGAGATTGAAGATGCTGCCGGGATAGCCGCTGAGCGTCACGATCACCGGGAAGCGTTGCCTGGCGTACGCCTTCTGAAAGTACTGCGGTGGCAGGTAGACGAACGCGGGGTCGACCACACCCGTGCGGCGGCCGATGACCTTCACGGAATCCACCCGGCCGTTCACCGCGGCAGGACCGGTGGGCAGTCCGCTGACCCGGTTCAACTGCTCGCTGGTGGCGGGCTGCACCAGCGCCCCCTTCACCATGGGGCCGTTCCCCGTGCCGTGACCGATGGACGCCTGCGTCACGCCGACGGGGGCGGTCTCGGTATCGCCGAAGAGCTCGCCCCACGATCCGAAGAACTGGTACGACGAGTTCAGCCAGCATGCGAAGGCCGCGATGATCGCCACCTGAGTCACTCCGATGGCCACCAGCCGTCCAAGCACGTGCCGCACCCCGCGGTCGGCAAGCTGTGGCCACAGCCAGACCAGCACAGCCACACAGACGACGGCCACGGCCGCCGTGACGTACACGGTCGCTTCGCTGGTCAAACCCATGCCACTCGATCCCTGGTGTGCTCGTCTGTGCTGTTTCCTTCACCCAGAAGGAGGGCTACAGACACGTCCACGTTCCTCAACGAGGGCAAAGCTCTGCGGTTCCACGCGGAAGCCCTATTGCCCGTCAAACCCCCTGAGGGAGTGGAGCGGTGACAGAGACCCATGTCGCGCCGGTCCTCGTCGCCCTCACGGTGGCATCTGAGCCCAGAAGCGGACGAACCGAAAACAGGCCGGCATGTGACCACGGTCTCCGTTTCGCCGGGAACCGAAAACAGCAATGACTCGTCCGCGGCCCCGAAGCCCGGCACCTGAATGACGAGTTGGCAAGCGGCGTCCGAATGGTGAGATACGCTGGCGTCGCATCGGCTGATGAAATGGTTCTCCGAACTGCCGGAGCGAACCCATCCGCCGCACCCCGTCGTGCCTTTTCGCATGCCGGCGATTCAATCTTCAAGCAGGAATTGATGCCCGTTCAACCATTGGCGGAGCTCATACGCTTCGCACGCCACAACTCGCCGTTCTACCAGCACCTTTACTCGCACCTCCCCGACCATGTGGCGCACCTCACGGACCTGCCGATAGTGCCCCAGGCGGCTTTCTGGCGAGCCAACTCGCCGCGTGACAACAGGCTGCTGACGGCTCCACTGCACGAGGCGGTCGTATTCCGCAGCGGCGGCACCACGGGGTCCCCCAAGTTCTCCTACTACACTCGCACGGAATGGCGGGAATTCACCGCCGCATTCGGGGCCGGACTCGTCAACGCAGGTCTTCGACAGGGCCACCGAGTGGCCGACCTGTTCTACGCGGGTGACCTCTACGCGAGTTTCAGCTTCGTCCTCGACTCACTGCACCGCTCCCCCGTGGCCAACGTGCGTCTGCCCCTGGGCGGCGCGGCGCCCTGGGAATCCATCGTGACCACGCTGGAGGAGTTCCGCGTACAGGTGGTCGCCGCTACGCCGACCACACTGTGCTCGCTCGCCGAGCGCCTCACCACCGCCGGCCGGACGCTGCCCGACGTGGAACTGCTCTTCTTCGGCGGAGAGTGTCTCTTCGGCGACCAGCTTCCGCACCTGAGGGCCGCGTTCCCGAACGCCGAGCCCCGCTCGCTCGGCTACGCCAGCGTGGACGCGGGCCTGCTCGGCGAGGCCGTGCCCGGCGGCGACCCCCGGGTCCACCGCGCGTTCGCCCCGTACACCCTCGTCGAGATCGTCGACGACGACACCGAGCTGCCCGTCGACAGGGCTGGAGTGCCGGGTCGGCTCGTCGTCACCGACCTGCGCCGGCGGTTGATGCCCGTACTGCGCTATCCGGCCGGCGACCGGGCGGAATGGGTGGACCCCGACGCCGGAGTCTTCCGCATCCTCGGCCGTGCCGAGGAAGGAGTTCGGGTCGGTCCCGTCTCCCTCTACACCGAGGATGTCCACGCCATCGTGCGCGCCGCCGACACGGACCGCGAGGTGAGCGGTCTCCAGCTCGTGGTACGCCGCCGCGACGGCCGGGACGGTCTGGTACTACGGCTGGCGACCGGCGAACCCCAGGACGCACAGGGCGCGTTGGGGGCTGCCATCGCCGCGGGCGTGCTCGCGCAACGCCCGGCCTACGGGACCGCGACCGCGGCGGGGCACGTCAATCCACTCACCGTCGAATGGGTGCGGCACCGTGATCTCGCCGTCAACTCCCGTTCCGGCAAGCTGGTACGCGTCGTCGACGAGCGGCCGTGCGCATGAACGCGACCGAGCCCCGCGGCAGGCGCCTGCCGCTCGTGCTGCGCAACTCGTCCTTCGGCAGAGTCTGGTCCGCTCAGCTCCTCACCCAGGCCGCCGGCCGGATGTTCCAGGTCGGCGCGGTCTGGTGGCTCGTCGGCTTCGCCGCCGACGGCGATCAACGGGGTCTGGAATCAGGCCTGTTCCTCACCGTGAGCACTCTTCCTGCCGTCGCGCTCGCTCCCGTCGTCGCCCGCGTCGTGGCCCGCCACCCGCACCGCACCGTGCTGGCCGGCGCTGCGGCCGTCGCGGGCACTGTCGCCGCGGCGGCCGCACTCGCGGCGTACGCCGGGGAACTGCCCATGGCCGCGGTGTACGCGGTGGGTCTGGCGCTGGCATCCTGTCAGGCGCTGTTCGACCCTTGTCTGACCACATCGGTGCCCGATCTGGTCGAGGACGCCGACATCGAGGCGGCCACCGGATTCGAGCTGTCCACCCAGTCGATGGCCGGGCTCGGCGGTGGTCTGCTGGGACCGCTCGCGGTCGACGCGGGTGGGCTCGCGGGAGTCGTGGCCGTCTGCGGCCTCGCCCATCTGCTCGCCGCGGTGCTGGTCGTCTCGGCCCGCTTCGCGGATGCCGGGATGACCAAGGACGGCCCCGGGGGCAGAAGCGTCGGCCCCGGCGCGGCGCACGGCACGGTGCCCGCGCGCCGTACGCTGCGCCAAGTCCTGACCGCTCTCCCCTTCATTCGCCGGGTGCTGGTCTGCTTCGCCGCCGCCAACCTGTTCACCACCGCCATCTACGTCGTCATGCCTCTCTACACGCGCGGGGTACTGCACTCCACCGGCTCGACCGTCGCCGCGCTGGAGGCGGCCCTCGGCGCGGGCACGCTCGTCGGGTCCTTCACCGGAGCCCGTGTCCCCGGACGGCCGACGACCGTCGGCAGCGTCTGCCTGACCGTGATGGCCATGGCACTGTGCCTGCCGGGCCTGGTCGCCACGCACGCGGCGGCCCTGGGCTCGATGACCGTCGCGGGCTGGTGCGTCGGCGTGATCGGTGTCCGGTTCGTCGGGCTGTTCCAGCGGCTCGTTCCCGCCGCCGACAAGCCGGGCTTCTTCGCCGTCATGCAGGCACTGCTCGGCGCCACGTTCCCCGTGTCCTGTCTCCTCTTCGGCGCGCTCGGCGACCATCTGGCGGCTCGTACGCTCTGCCTCGCTCAGGGCGCCGGTCTGCTCCCCGTCGCGGCAGCCCTGTGGTGGCTCGGCAGCCGGACGGAACCCGACCGACGGCGCACGTCCCACGGCATCGCCGCAGCGCACCCGGCCCCGATGGGAGAGGCGCCATGAGCGCGACCATCGCCCCGGCCGGGGTCCGGGACATCGCAGAACTGCGGCAGCTGTACTTCGACGTGTACGGGAACGGCTACCCGGTGCCGCTCGGCAGCGACCCGGCCGTGATGCGCCGGCTGCTCACCGACGGCACCGCCCACTGGCTCACCGCCCGCACGCACCGCGGGGACATCGTCGGGTCGGCCGTCGTGCAGACCGACCCGGGCAGCCGTATCGGCAAACTGGTCGGACTCGCCGTACACCCCGGCCACCGGGGCGACGGACTGGCCTCCCGGCTCACCGGCGCGGTCTGCGACGCGGCGTTCGCCGCCGGTCTGCTCGACTCGGTGTTCGCCACCGTGCGCGTCGTCACCGAGGGCCCGCAGCACGTCGTCGTGCGCAACGGATTCCGGCCGCTGGGCCTGCTGCCCAACGCGGTCGAGGTCGATGGCTGCGAGAGCCTCGCGCTCTTCGCCCGGTACGCCGACGGCGTGTTGCAGCGACGGGCCCGCGTGGAGCACGTACCCGAACCTCTGGCGGGGCTGCTGGCCGCCGCGTCCACCGGTATCGGCATCGACTGCGCCGGTACGGGCCGCGTTCCGGTGCGGAGCGGGTCGCGTACGACGGCCGGTTCCGGGCCGATCGAGGTGATCGCCGCCCCGGCGTTCGTACGCCGACGCTTCCTGGAACGCTTCCCCCACCCCGACGACCGCTTCTTCCCTCTGCACACCCCCAACACGGTCCTGGTCGCCGCCGACGGCGGATTCGAGGCGTACGCCGATCTCGACCCGGTGGCGGGCAGCTGCGCCCTGGTCGCCGTCCACCCGCGTGCGTCCGCGCTGACCGGCGCGCTGGAGGCGCTGATGACCGCGGTCACCCAGGCAGGGGCGGACTACGTAGAAACCCTGCTCCCCCTGGCCGACACCGAGGCCCTGGAGATCTTCCTCGCCTCCGGATTCGTACCGAGCGCGGTCTACCCGGCGATGCGCCGCGTCCAGGACCGCCTCCACGACTATGTGGTCCTCTCCCGCACCAGCCGTCAGATCGACTTCCGGAGGGCGGCCGTCAGCCCGCTGCTCCAGCCCTACCTCAGCGCCTATCTCAGCGCCTGGGCCGCCACCTATCTGCCCCCTCACGAGGTGTCCCTGTGAACCCCCATCTCGCTCCCGTCGAGGTCCCCGACCCGACGCCGCTCGGCCAGGTGCAGCGGCTGTGCGACCTGACCGAGCCGTACGCCGCCGGCGCCCACGCCGACGAACTGTTCGCCGCCGCCATGGCCGAGTCCAACGCCTGGCACGCCGAGCGCTCCCCGTTCTTCGCCGCCCTCCTCCAGGACCCGCCGGAGACGCCCGCGCCCACCGTCGGACTCGGCGTGCGCACGCCGCTGGTGCCCGCCGCCTTCTTCAAGCGCCACGAGGTGCTCTCCGTACCCCGTGACGAGGTGTTCCTGCATCTGACCTCTTCGGGAACGACGGGCCAGAAGTCCCAGATGTTCTTCGACCGGTGGACGATCCGGTCGGCTCAGCGCATGGTGGCCCGGATCTTCGATCACTACGGCTGGATCACCCCCGATCGACCGGTCAACTACCTGCTCTACAGCTATGAGCCCGCACCGTCGCTGAAGCTGGGCACGTCGTTCACCGACAACTACCTGTGCGACTTCGCCCCCGCACGACACACCGCACACGCACTGCGGCACACCGGATCCGGGCACGAGTTCGACGTGCACGGCTGCGTCGCGGCGCTCCAGCGCTATGCCGAGGACGACATCCCGGTCCGCATCCTCGGCTTCCCGGCCTTCCTCCACTTCACCCTGGAGCGGATGAGGGCGATGGGGCTGCCGCCGCTGCGGCTGCCCGAGGGATCGCTGGTGGTCCTCGGCGGCGGCTGGAAGGGCCACGCGGACCGCCGGATCGGCAAGGACGACTTCCGTGCCGAAGTCACCGAACGCCTCGGCATCCCGGGCGCGCGCATCCGCGACACCTTCGGTTCCGTGGAGCACTGTGTGCCGTACGTCGAGTGCGCTCACCACCGCCTGCACATACCCGTGTGGTCCCGCGCGGCGGTCCGCGACCCGGCCACGCTGCGCCCCCTGCCGTACGGGGAACGCGGCTTCCTGCACCTGGTCAGCCCGTACATCACCTCGGTTCCGGCGCACAGCGTCGTGATGGGCGACGTCGCCTCGCTGCATCCGGGCGAGGAATGCCCCTGCCCGCTGTCCACCGACTGGTTCACCGTGCACGGCCGTGCCGGGGTGAGCCGCAACCGCAGCTGCGCGGTCGCCGCCGCCGAGCTGATGAAGGGATTGTCGTGACCACCACCTCCCCGCTCCACCTCTGGCAGGGCGAGTTCGTCGACGACGCCGAGGCCGCCCGGCGGCTGGACGGGCTGTCCGAGTCGGCCGGGCGCATCCTGGCGCGCCCGCTGCCCACGGAGGTCGTGCTCGGTGCCTGTGCCGCAGTCGGCGAAGAACTGGGCGACCCGGGCTCCACCCTGTACGGCCGACTCGCCGGGCAACTGCCCGCCGACGAGGTCACGGCCACCCTCGCCGAGTTGGCGACCGCCCTCACCCGGCAGGCGCTGGAACGCAAGCTGCGCCGGGAACTGGGCGGCCTGCGCCCGGAACGGCTGACCCGGCCGGACGCCCGCGAGACGGTCTACGAAGCCTGGGCGCCCGTAGGTCTGCTGGTACACATCGCCCCCGGCAACGCCGCCTCCGTGGCCCCGCTGAGCGTCGTCGAGGGCCTGCTGGCCGGAAACCTCAACATCCTCAAGACGAGCACCTCCGGCACGGCGCTCGCCCTCGACCTGCTCGCCGCGCTCGGCGCCGCCGACCCGACCGGGCTGATCTCCGAGCGGGTCATCGCCCTGCGCTTCCCGTCGTCACGCCGGGAGTGGCTCACGACCCTGTGCGACCAGGCCGACGCGATCGCGGTCTGGGGCGGCGACGACGCCGTGGGCGCGGTGCGCGAACTCGCGCCCCCGGGCTGCCGGGTCGTCGCATGGGGGCACCGGATCTCCTTCGCCTATCTGACCCGGGACGCGGCGTGCGACGACGCTCTGCTCGACGCACTGGCAGCGGACGTCTGCCGCCTCGAACAGCAGGCCTGCTCCAGCCCGCAAGTGCTGTATCTCGACACCGAGGACACCGACGAGACCTTCGCCTTCGCGGGCCGTTTCGCCGAGCGGCTGGCGAAGGTCTCCGGGGCCCTGCCCGCACCGCCGCCCGGGCCGGCCGAGCAGGCGGAGATCACCACCGTGCAGCGGCTCGCCGAGCTCGAACAACACCTCGGTCTCACCCGTGTGTTCGCCGCCGAGGACGGTACCTGGCGCGTGCTGGCGGACGCCCGCCCCACGCTCGACGCCTCTCCCCTGCACCGCAGCCTCTGGGTGAAACCCCTGCCCCGGCACCGGATCACGACGGTGCTGCGGCCGATGCGCCGCTATCTGCAGACCGCCGCGATCGGTGGCGACCGGGCGGACGTGGCCGCACTGTCGCGTGCGATGTTCGCCGCCGGCGTCACCCGCGTCACTCCGGTCGGTGCCATGCTGGAGAGCTACGACGGGGAGCCCCACGACGGTGTCTACGCCCTGCAGCGCTACAGCCGCCGGGTGAGCCTGCGCGCGCCGGGCACGGACTTCGGCACCGTGGCGTGCCTGGACGACCTGGTCGAACCCCCGGTTCTGCCCGCGGCACCCGGCGGGCCGTTGCTGGGCAAGGAGGAAGTGCAGCGCGCGCTCGGCTCGCTGGAGCCTCGTCACGCGCACCTGTACTTCCGCAGCGGCGGCTCCACGGGGGCACCGGCGCTGTCCGTGTTCACCTGCGACGACTACGACAACCAGATGCGCGCCGCGGCCGACGGACTGCTCGCGGCGGGCTTCGACCCGGCCCGCGACCGGGCGGCCAACCTGTTCTACTGCGGCGGGATGTACGGCAGCTTCATCAGCTTCTTCTCCATCCTGGAGCGGCTGAACGCCACCCAGCTCCCCATCGCGGCGGGGCCCGACCACGCCGCGGTCGCGGAGGCGCTGGTCACCCACCGGGCCGACACCCTCTTCGGGATGCCGTCCTACCTGTGGCAGCTGTTCCACGCCGAGGGCGACCGGCTGCGTGCCTACGGCGGCATCCGGACGGTGTTCTACGGCGGTGAGCACTTCACCACCGAACAACGCCGGGTGCTGACGCGGGAGTTCGGCGTCGAGGTGATCCGGTCCGCCGCCTACGGCAGTACCGATCTGGGCCCGCTGGGCTACCAGTGCGCCTCCTGCGACGGCTCGGTCCACCATGTGCTGACCGACCTGCACACGCTGGAGATCCTCGATCCGGACACCGACCGGCCGGTTCCGCCGGGCGAGCCGGGACGCCTGGTGTTCACCTCCCGCGCACGCGCGGGACAGCGACTGGAGCGCTATGAGATCGGCGACCTGGGACGCGCCGTGGACGGTCCCTGCGGCTGTGGCAGTCACGTGCCCCGGCTCGAACTGCTCGGACGTCACGGCGACGTCGTACGCATCGGCACGTACTTCGTCAACTACCGGCGCATTCTGCGAGCGGCCCAGGAACGCCTCGCCTACCCCGGCGAGGTCCAGCTCCTCGCCGAATCCGGTGCCGACCGGGAACGGCTGACCGTCCGGCTCGACGAGCGGTACGCGCAGGACCCCGAGGCGGCGCGGGAGGCTCTGGTGGCCGAGGTGCCCGAACTGGCCTCGGCACTGGCGGAGGGCCTCCTGACCTTCACCGTCCGGACCGTACCCACGGAGACGTTCGAGCGCACGCCCACCAGCGGGAAACTGCGCACGGTCGTCGACCTGCGGTCTGCGTAGCCGACGAGGCGGCGGGCGGCCATGCATCGCACGGGGCGCGATGGTGGCCGCCGACCGCATGGCTGCGGCGGTACGTGCCCGGTCACGAGGCAAGCCCGAGCAGTGCCGTTCAGACCACCGGTCCGATAACGACCCAGGCCAGGCTGCAGGCCATGTATTGACACCGGCTCCTCGGCCTGAAAGCCTCCATGCGGGAAGTCTGACAACGTTGTCCCAGACAGGTGACAACGTTGTCACGACCGCGTTGCTCTGCCCCGGAGCACCCCGAGGCTGCCGGCGGGCCGAACGAAGGAGTTCTGATGAGTCAAGGCCGTGGCGGGCTCCGCACCACGGAGTCCTGCTCATGACCCAGGCACCGCCCTTGCTGGAGATGCGGGGGATCACCAAGACGTTCCCCGGCGTGAAGGCACTCGCCGACGTCAACCTGGTCGTGCGGGAGGGCGAGATCCATGCGCTCTGCGGGGAGAACGGCGCCGGCAAGTCCACGCTGATGAAGGTGCTGAGCGGTGTGCACCCGTACGGGAGCTACACCGGCGAGATCCGCTACCGGGGTAGCGAGGTCCGCTTCCAGGACATCCGGGCCAGTGAGCAGGCCGGTATTGCGATCATCCACCAGGAGCTGGCGCTGGTGCCCGGCATGTCGATCACCGAGAACATCTTCCTCGGCAACGAGCCGCGCAGACGCGGTGCGATCGACTGGAAGGCCGCTCAGCGCCGGGCGCTGGAGCTGATGGAGCGTGTCGGGCTCCAGGAGGACCCCGACACGCTGATCAAGGACATCGGCGTCGGCAAGCAGCAACTCGTGGAGATCGCCAAGGCGTTCGCGAAGGACGTGCGGCTGCTCATCCTCGACGAGCCGACCGCGGCCCTCAACGAGACCGACTCCCAGCACCTGCTCGATCTGCTGCGCGGCTTCCGGGAGCGGGGCATCACCTCGATCATCATCTCGCACAAGCTGAACGAGATCGAGGCGGTCGCCGACACCATCACGATCCTGCGCGACGGCCGCACCATCGAGAGCCTCGACGTCAAGGCCGACGGCGTCGACGAGGACCGTATCGTGCGCGGGATGGTCGGCCGTGAACTCAGCAGCCGGTTCCCCGACCACGTGCCCGATATCGGCGAGGTGTTCTTCGAGGTCCGCGACTGGACCGTGCGGCACCCGAGTTCGGACGACCGGCTCGTGTGCAAGGGTTCGTCCTTCAACGTCCGGCGCGGCGAGATCGTCGGCTTCGCCGGCCTGATGGGTGCGGGTCGTACCGAGCTCGCGATGAGCCTGTTCGGCCGTTCGTACGGCACTTACCTGTCCGGCCGGGTCTTCAAGGACGGCAAGGAGATCCAGCTGAAGTCGGTGGCGTCCGCCATCCGGCACGGACTCGCCTATGTCAGTGAGGACCGCAAGTCGATCGGGCTCAATCTGCTCGACGACATCAAGACCTCGATGGTGTCCGCCAAGCTGTCGAAGATCGCCAGGCGCGGGGTCATCGATCCGGTGCGCGAACATCGCATCGCCGAGGAGTACCGCGGGAGTCTGCGGATCAAGACCCCCGGCATCGACGAGGGTGTCGTGAAGCTCTCCGGCGGCAACCAGCAGAAGGTCGTCCTGGCGAAGTGGATGTTCACCGATCCGGACCTGCTCATTCTCGACGAGCCGACACGCGGCATCGACGTCGGGGCCAAGTACGAGATCTACGGGATCATCCAGCGGCTCGTCGGCCAGGGAAAGGGCGTCGTCGTCATCTCCTCGGAGCTGCCGGAGCTCATCGGTCTGTGCGACCGCATCTACACGGTGTTCGAAGGCACCATCACCGGCGAGGTGGACCGCCGTGATGCCGACCCGGAACTCCTGATGAAGCAGATGACCGCTACGAAGAAGAGCCCAACCTCATGAGCCGAATCAAAGAGCTGCAGAAGAACCTCTTCGGAGGCACGACCTCCAACGCCCGCCAGTTCGGGATGATCTTCACTCTCGTGGCGATCGTCCTGCTGTTCCAGATCTGGACCGGAGGCCTGACCCTGACCTCCGGCAACCTCATCGCGGTCGTCAGCCAGTACTCCTACATCCTGATCCTGGCCATCGGCATGCTGATGGTGATCGTCGCCGGGCACATCGACCTCTCTGTCGGCTCCGTTGCGGCATTCACCGGCATCGTCGTCGCCAAGGCGATGCAGGAGCACTCGCTGCCGTGGCCGGTGGGCATCCTGCTCGGCCTGCTCGTCGGCGCGCTGATCGGCGCGTGGCAGGGGTTCTGGGTCGCCTATGTCGGAGTGCCGGCGTTCATCGTGACCCTGGCCGGGATGATGCTGTTCCGCGGCGGCAACCAGTACATCGGCAACGCCGACACGGTGCCGGTGCCCGCCGGGTTCCGCAAGATCGGCGCCGGCTTCCTGCCCGAGGTGGGACCGGACACCGGATACAACAACCTGACGCTGCTGCTCGGTCTGGCCGCCTGCGCCGGCATGGTGTGGCGCGAGTGGAGGGCACGTCAGACCCGGCGTGAGATGAAGGCGGACGTCGCGCCGCTGTGGATCACGGTGGTCCGCCTGGCCGTGATGCTGGGTGTCATCGTCTTCGCCACGCTGCGCTTCGCCGGCGGGCGCATCGGCACCAGCCTGCCGATCTCCGGCATCATCCTGATCGTCCTGGTGCTCGCGTACTCGTACTACACCCGCAACACCATCGGTGGACGGCACATCTACGCCGTGGGCGGCAATGCCCGTGCGGCCGAGCTGTCGGGCGTGAAGCTCAAGCGGGTCAACTTCCTCGTCATGATGAACATGTCCGTCCTGGCCGCCCTGGCCGGCATGATCTTCGTGGCGCGGTCCGCGGCTTCCGGCCCGCAGGACGGTCTGAGCTGGGAACTCGACGCCATCGCGGCCGTCTTCATCGGCGGCGCGGCGGTCTCCGGCGGCCTCGGTACGATCAGCGGCTCGATCGTTGGTGGTCTGGTCATGGCCCTGCTCAACAACGGTCTGCAACTGGAGGGCGTCGGCTCCGACATGGTCCAGATCATCAAGGGCCTGGTCCTCCTCCTCGCCGTCGCGTTCGACGTGTACAGCAAGCGTCAGGGACGTTTCTCGATCATTGGATCGCTCATGGGTCCGTTCCGGAAGGACGAGCCGGCCACCCCGGTCGAACCACCGGCTCCGAGCTCCGATCCGGACAAGGCTCCGGTCGCAAGCTGACCGTCAGGCCGCCCCGAGAGCGCCGGACACCACGGCGCCCGACCTCCGCACCACCGCAAGCTCGACCTCCGTACCAAGGCCAGCTCGACCTCCGTACCACTGCAAGAAGGGCTCATCTCACCATGCGCAGAATCATCACCAGAGGCATCGCCGCGGCCGGCGCCGTCGCACTGCTCGCCCTGGGCACGGCCTGCTCCAACGAGCGTGAGGGCTCCGGCAGTTCCGGCGGGAATCACGCCAAGGGCTTCGCGCAGGACTCCCTCATCGGTGTCGCGCTTCCGGCCAAGACGTCGGAGAACTGGGTACTCGCCGGTGACCTGTTCACCAACGGCCTGAAGAAGGCGGGCTTCAAGACCGACGTACAGTACGCGGGCGCCTCGACCACCGTCGCCGATCAGCAGTCGCAGATCTCCTCCATGGTCACCAAGGGCGCGAAGGTGATCGTCATCGGAGCGACCGACGCCTCGCAGCTCGCCACTCAGGTCGCGCAGGCCAAGCAGGCCGGAGCGACCGTCATCGCCTACGACCGGCTCATCACCAACACCCCCGACGTCGACTACTATGTCGCGTTCGACAACTTCAAGGTCGGTCAGTTGCAGGGACAGGCCCTCGTCGACGGCATGAAGGCGAAGAAGCCGAAGGGGCCGTGGACGATCGAGATGTTCTCCGGGTCGCCGGACGACAACAACTCCAAGGTGTTCTTCGATGGTGCGATGAGCGTGCTCAAGTCCTACATCGACAAGGGCGACATCGTTGTCGGCTCGGGGCAGAAGGGCATCAAGCAGACCGCGATCCAGGGCTGGAAGGCCGAGAACGCGCAGCAGCGCATGGACTCGCTGCTGACCTCGACCTACAACGGCGGCAAGAAGCTCGACGGCGTTCTGTCGCCGAACGACACCCTCGCCCGCGCGATCATCACCTCGGTGAAGGGCGCGGGCAAGCCGGTCCCGGTCGTCACGGGTCAGGACTCCGAGGTCGAGTCGGTCAAGTCGATCATGGCCGGTGAGCAGTACTCGACCATCAACAAGGACACCCGAAAGCTCGTCGCCGAGACCGTCGGCATGGTCGAGTCCCTGCAGAAGGGCGACAAGCCGAAGATCAACGACACCAAGTCGTACAACAACGGCACCAAGGTCGTCCCGGCCTACCTCCTCCCGCCGGTCATCGTGACCAAGGAGAACGCGGCCGAGGCCTACGCCAGCGACCCCAAGTTGGCTCCCCTCACCAAGTAAGCAGCAGGGCGAACACCCGCACGCGCCCCGGAGGACGAATCCGGGGCGCGGTGTCGCATGCCGCTCCTCCCCCTCCCCCGGCAACCGACCGAGGCCGCCCGAGCCTCACATCGTCCGGTTTCCGCCTTTGCCGAACCTCGGCCAACCCGGTTCGCTCGCTGCGGAGTTGACTACGCCCGCATTCGGCGCGCCCTCGCGCCACGAGCCGGAGGTGTTGATGCGCAGGTACGCGGTCGCCGCCATGGCCGCCCTGGCACTGCTCGCGGCCGTGCTGCTTCCCGGCCCCGCGCACGCGGGTTCCGTCGAGCCGACGCCCGGGACCAGGCTGACCGATGACCGGGGCAGAGTGCTCACCCTGCGGGGCTGGAACGTCGGGGACAAGACACACCGCGGTGCCGACGCGTTGTCCGCGATCACCGAGCGGCACTTCCGCGACATGGCGGCGCAGGGCTTCGACTTCGCCCGGCTGCTGGTGTTCTGGGACGACCTCGAACCGGAACCCGGCCGCTACAGCCGACCGTACCTGCGCAAGATCGAGCAGGTGCTGGACTGGGCCCACCAGTACCGGATCCATGTGGTGATCGATGCCCACCAAGACGTGTTCGGGCCCCGTTTCGGACATCGTGGAATCCCCGAGTGGGCGACGCGCACGGACGGGCTGCCGTTCACACCGCACCCGGACGACTGGTTCTCCGAGTACTTCGAGCCGGCGGTGCAGGCCGCGTTCCAGCACCTCTATCAGGACGCCGACCTGAGGAGGGCGCAGGCCCGTATGTGGCGGTTGCTTGCCGAACGGTTCGGGGGGCACCCTGCGGTTCTCGGCTACGACCTGATCAACGAGCCGATGGGGCGCATCAATGCGGGCGAGGACCTGCCGACCGCCGCGAGGCGCATCGAGTCCCGACAGCTCACCCCGATGTACAGCCGCATCGCCGACGCCGTCCGGCAGGTCGACACGGACGGTTGGCTGTTCGTAGAGCCGACGCCGATCGTGGGCGAGGGCGTGCCGACAGGTCTGGGCCGGATCGACGACCCGAAGGTGGTGTACGCCCCTCACCTGTACAACGCGGCCATGGAGGCGGGCGGGGACTACGACCCGGACAGTGGCTGGCTGGAGGCGTACGAGACCGCCGTGGTCGGCTATCCGCACGAGCACGGCATCCCGGTCGTCGTCGGTGAGTGGGGGCCGTTGAACGGCGGCCTGCCCAACATGGGCCGCTTCCATGACGACGCCCTGGCGTCCATGGACCGCTACAGCGGCGGCTGGGCAGGTTGGGAGTGGTGTTACGGCGGGGGGTACTGCGCGATGGACGTGAACGGCCGGCTGCGCCCGAACAAGGAGCGAACCGTCCGTCCGTACGCCCGTGCTGTTGCGGGCGAGGTCCACGTCGACAGCTACAGCCCGGCCACACACACCTACCGGCTCAGCTACGAACCACAGCGCGGCGGCACGACCGAACTGTCCCTGCCCCCGGCTCCGGTGGGCCGGCGGGTCGTGGTCGTCGGCCCGGCGAGTGCCCGGCCCGCCGTCGTGCCGGCGGGCAAGGCCGCGACGGTCCGGGTCACCGCACGGTCTGCCGACGCAAGTTGCGTGACGGTGGTTGTCACACCCACGCGGACTTCGTCGTCGTCCGAGCGTGGGCCGGGTCAGTACGCGGAGTTGACGTTGTCGATGGAACCGTAGCGCTGAGCGGCGTAGTTGGCGGCGGCGGTGATGTTCGCCACCGGGTCAGTGACGCTCTGAGCGGTGCCGGCGACGTGGTAGGCGTTGAAGGTGGGCTGGATCACCTGCAGGAGGCCCTTGGACGGGGTGCCGTTCTGCGCGTTGACGTCCCAGTTGTTCTGGGCGTTGGGGTTGCCGCCGGACTCACGCATGATGTTGCGGTGCAGGCCGTCGTAGCTGCCGGGGATGCCCTTCTCCTTCATGATGGCCAGCGACTGCTTGATCCAGCCGTCGAGGTTCCCCGCGCTGCCGGTGCTGCCCTTGGGGTCGGTGTTGCTGTCGCGAGAGGGAGCCGTGACGCTGTGGGCGGCCTGCGGTGCTTCGGCGGCCTGTGCGGAGGCCGGCATCAGCGTGAGAGCGGCGGCCGCGGCGCCGGTGGTGGCGAGGCCGGTCAGGGCGAGGGTGCGCAGGCGGGCAAAGCGGCGGGGAGCGGTGATCGCGGTCATGAGAAGGGACTCTCCTGTAGGACGTCTTAGAGGCGCCGGCCGGTATCGGTCGCGGCCTGTAGGGCGTCGGGGCGAGGGCCCCGTGCTGCCGTGCAAGTGCTGGGCCGGCCGGCGGTGTACTTCCGGTCCGTCCCGCAGCTTGCGGCGACGAGAGACATGGTTAGCGGCGGGCGGAAGCGGGCGCAAGAATGTGACGTACTACCCGACTAAGGAGAAATGTCCGAAATTAGCCATTCTGGCGGCTTAGGGCCTGCTCATGGCGGGACGCCTCTACGATGCCGGGTAGGACGTGATCTGGGTCCTATGGGTGGCGTCACGCTCCAGGCGCCCCTCCGGCGCTCTCCAGGCCCCTGACAGGGCCGACCCGAGAGCCGCGACTGCGTCACGCTGCGTCACAGTGCGATCACCCGAGGTGGCCAACGGTTCAGCCGTGCTCGGCGAAGGCTGCGGTGACGGCCTCGCGATCGGCACCGCCGGCCAGCAGGAGCCGGAGGAGGATCCGGGCCTTGTACGGGTCGAGAAGGCCGCCGTTGATGAGGCCGCGGCGTTGCAGGTCGGTCTCCGAGCCGATGGCGCCGTAGGTCTGCCGCAGAACGGATCCGCTGCCGGTGCGGGAGGTGAGCACCACGGGCATGCGTTCGGCCAGGGTTCCCAGGAGATCGGCGAGTTTGCTCGGGACATGCCCGACTCCGAAGCCGGCGACGACCAGTCCATCGCTCGCCCCGGCGATGGCGGTGAGGATGTCCGCGTCCTCGTCGAGGGTGACGGTGTGCAGCGCGACCCGAGTCCTGTCCAGCGCTTCAGGCCGCGGGTACGGCGCGCGGCGGCGCGTGGGGGCCATGAGTACTCGGGGATGGCCTTCGATGACGTGACCGATCGGGCCGGTGTCGGGCGAGGCGAAGGTGGCGGTGCTGGTGCTGTGGGTTTTGCGTACCCAGCGGGCCGCGTGGATCTCGTCGTTGAACACGACCAGTGCTCCCAGGCCCTGGCTCGCGGGAGAGACGGCGGTGCGGGCGGCGGCGAGCAGGTTCGCCGGGCCGTCGTGCCCCGCGAGTGTCGGGTTGCGCATGGCCCCGGTCAGGACGAACGGCTCGGCGTGCGGCCAGACCAGGTCGATCAGGAACGCGGTCTCTTCCAGCGTGTCGGTCCCCTGGGTGACCACCACTCCGCAGGCCCCGGCCCGGACCGCCTGCGACGCGGATTCCACCAGAGTCAAGACGTGAGCGAACGTCAGATTCGCGCTGGGGACCGCCTCGATGTCGTGGATGTCCAGGGGCGTTCCGAGCTGGTCGAGCCCGGGCACGGCCGCGGCGAGGTCGGCTCCGTTCAACCGGCTGACCACCGGTCCGTCTTCGACGCCCGGGGTGTGGCCCGTCATCGATATCGTGCCGCCGAGCGTGAACAGTGCGACGCCCATACCCCTGTGCCTTCCGCTCGCCTGCGGGCAACGGCTGATCCCTGCCCTCGGCAGCCTATCGGGAGGGGATCACGCTTGCCGACCTTGTGACAAAGCGTCAGGCGTTCCAGCGCCGGGGGCTGTACCGGTGTCACGGTCGCCGGCCAGCCGTAGTGTCACAAGGGCCGCGATCCCGGCCGCGATGCCGAAGGTGAGAGCGGCCGGGACGCCCTCGCCCAGCTGTGAGAACACATGCACGGGCCCCCACACGGTGGCGGTGTCGTCCATCGCCATGTGCAGCACCTGGCTCGCCAGCAGACCCAGCACGGTTGCGCAGACCGCGCCCGCCGCCATCGCCGGCACCGTGGTCCGGGTGAGCAGGCCGGGCAGCAGCCGCAGCGCCCACCACACCACGGCCAGCATGACCACGTCGGCGACCCGGTACAGCAGCCAGTCGCCGAGCGGCGTGGTCGCCGGGCCCGTCCAGCCGCCGAGCAGCAACCACTCACGCAGCAGATCGCCGGGCTCCGACCACAACCCCGCGCCGCCGAACGAGGTCTGGATCCAGGCCGCCACCGATTGGTACGAAAGGATCACCAGCGACACCGCGATCACACCGGTCCCCACACTCGCTGCCAGCCGGGCGGCGCGCGGCGGCACACTGCGACGGGGCAGTGACTCCGCACCCCTGGCGGCCACACTCGCCGCAAGCACCGTGAGCGGGGCGGTCAACAACGACACGAACACCACGACCGGCCCGCTCGACGCGATCACACCCGCCAGCCGCGGCAGGAACCGATAGCTGCCGTGGCCCCCGGATGCGATCAGCCACGGCGCGGAGACCGTCACGGCCAGCGTTCCGGCCACCGGGCCCCAGGCCCACAGCGCGAGCAGCGTGGCCGGCGTACGGCCCCGCGTCGGCGGAATCCTGTGGACCAGGAGCAGCGCGCCGGCCAGGAAGAACACGAAGACCGCCACGAATCTGATCTGCATCGCGGTGCTGTACAGACCGGCATACTGAGTGCCGCCGCTCAAGACCGTGCCGCCGCCCCCGCCCGTATCCGCGTCCACAGGCCCGTCGGACAGCAGCGTCATCGGGGGGTCGTACGACCAGGGCGCCAGCCATCGCCGGAGTTCGCTCGCGGACTGGACATCGAACACCCGCGTGCTGCCGCGCAGTTGCAGTGCCAGATCACTCGCCCCCGCCCACCACAGCAACAGCGTGATGAGCAGGCCACCGACCAGTGCCGGTATCAGCGCGCGCCGATATGCCATATGTCTTCCCCCGCCTTGGCCCTGCATCCGTGAATGTTGCGATGAGCCGAACAACCGAAGCTTGACGTGCTCCCTGGCCTAGAGTCCAGGGAGCACGTCAAGCGATCCGCGCACGTACCAAAAAACGTGTTGGAGTCGTCGGCTGGGCGAGGTGCCTCGGACAGTGCACATGTCCGAGGCACCTCGCCCAGCCGTCCGCGCCGACGAGTGAAGACCCGAGCGGAACTCAGGAGGTGGCGCGAATGTCCTCCCACAGCGGCGTCAGCCGCATGAGTTGCTCATCTCGCCAGCGAACCCGCTCTTCCCAGCGGTCGAGTGGGAGAAGAGTGCGACGCTGGCCCACTGCGGTCGACACGAGGTCCTGCGTCCATGGGTCGTTCTGACCGCGCTCAGCGCCCATGCGTGCATACGCGGGTCCCATTTTCTCCGCGTGTGATTCAAGACCGCCCCGGGTGTTGAGGTCGACGGTCTCGAACGGGCCGATGAGACTCCACCGGCGCCCGAGTCCACTGCGGACGACCTCGTCGATCTCGTCAACGGTCGCAACCCCGTCTCGCACCAGGCAGTAGGCCTCACGCAGTACCGCGCCTTGAAGACGGTTGAACACGAACCCTTCCGGTTCATGGTTGACCGTGATCGGGCGTAGCCCTGCGCCGGTGTAGATGGCACGGGCGCGCTCGACGGCCCACGTAGCGGTGCTGGGAGAAGGGACCAGCTCGATCACCGGGATGAGGTACGGCGGGTTGCCGGGGTGACCGACCAGGATCCGGTCCCGCAGCCCTTCGCTCAGGTCGGCTGTGATGAGACTGGGACGTATCGCTGAGCTCGAACTGGCGAACACCGCTTGATCAGGCGCGCTCTGGGCCGCACGCCGGATCAGGTCCTGCTTGACGTCTACCCGCTCCGGGGCGCATTCCTGCACCAGCGCCACTCCCGCGACCGCCTCCGCCAAGTCACCGGCGAACGTGACCCGCGCACTCACGGCGCTCGGATTCTCGACGAGGCCGTGCGCGGACAACTGGTCAAGGCGATCGGAGAGCTCACGCTGGGCGCGCTCCAGAGCGTCCGGGAACGGATCCCACACCCGGACCGGGTGCCCGGCTCGTGCGAAGACGATCGCGAAGGCGACCCCGATGGAGCCGGCGCCGGCGACGGCGATCGGCTCCATCGGGCCACGTGTCGGTGTGGCAGCTGTGCTCGTCACACCGACCACCAGGTGCGGTCGTTGTCGTAGCCACGCTGCAGGATCTCGACAACGGACTCGTGGGTGACATCGCGCGGGTTGTTGGCCGTCAGGCGGGTCGCGAGCATCGCCTGGTCGGCCACGTAGGAGAAGTCCTTCGGGTCCAGGCCGAGTGTCTTCAGGTCGGTCGGGCAGCCGACGGTCTCCAGCAGCGCCTCGACCCGGGAGATGCCGGCCTTCGCCTGGTCCAACGGGGTCGACTCGGGGTCGGCGACACCGAGCAGTGCCCCGATTTCGGCGAACTCCGCGATCCGGGTCGGAAGGTTGTAGCGCATCACGTACGGCAGAAGCGCTCCGACACCGAACCCGTGCGAGGTGTGGGTCAGCGCACCGATCGGGGACTGGATGGCGTGCGCCGCGGCGGTACCGGCGGTGTTGATGGCCATGCCCGCGTTGTACGCGGCCAGCATGGTCGCGGAGCGTGCTTCGATGTCGGACGGGTCGGCGACCACGGCCTCCAGGGACGAGTTGAGCAGAGTCAGGCCGCTGCGGCAGAAGATGTCGGTCAGCGGGTTCTTCCCGACGTAGAGATGATGGGCCAGGAACTCCGGCGTCACGTCCTTGACCCGGTCGGTGAACGTCTCGACCAGGTGAGTCAGCGCGTCGGCCGTCGTGGCCGCGGTGAGTGCCGGCGGGCAGGAGACGGTGAGCTCGGGGTCGATGACGGCGGCGTACGCCTCCAGGTGTGGGCTGGCCACGCCGACCTTCATGCCTTTCTCCCGGTCGAAGACGACCGAGATACAGGTCACTTCGGCGCCGGTACCGGCGGTGGTGGGTACGGTGATGACCGGAAGTCCGGGGCCCGGGACGAGGAACTCGCCGTAGTAGTCCCGGACGTCACCGCCGTGTGCGAGGACGGCAGCGGACACCTTCGCCAGGTCGAGGCAGGAGCCGCCGCCGACCGCGAGCAGCGCATCCACGTCGGCGTCGCCGTACCGGTCGACGACGGTGAGTATGTTCTCGCGAGGCAGGTCCGGCTCGGCCTCGGAGAACACCGAGACCGTGATCCCTTGTCCTTCGATGGCAGTCACCATGTCCTTGAACTCGGTCACCTGTGCCATACGGGCGTCGGTGACGACGAGGACGTGCCGTGCGATCTCGGCAAGGAGATGGGGCAGGTGGCGCCGCTCGCCGGGACCGAAAAGAACGGTCTTGGGCTGGCGCAGAATGCCGATGGAGGCGACGCAGGTGGTCACAGGCCCGCCTCCGTCTCGTCCACGGTGATGGCAAGGTACTTGGGCTCGAGGAACTCGTATATCGCCTCGTGTCCGCCTTCGCGGCCCAGGCCGGAGGCCTTGATGCCGCCGAACGCCGCTGCGGGGTCGGCCATGATGCCGCGGTTGATGCCGACCATGCCGAAATCGAGGCGCTCGCTCACGGCAATGGCGCGGTCCAGGTTGCGGGTGAACACGTACGCGGCAAGCCCGTAGGTGGTGTCGTTGGCGACCTTGACCGCCTCGGCGACCGAGTCAACGGTGTAGATCGTCGCAATGGGGGCGAACAGCTCCTGGTGGCAAAGGTCGTCATCCGCCTCTGTCACCGAGAAGACGGTCGGCTCGAAGAAGAATCCGTCGCCCGGCACCTCCTTGCCCCCGGTCAGCAGGGTCGCGCCGATCTCGGAGAAGCCGTCGACGAGTTCCCTGACGGTGTTGCGCTGCCCGGCCGAGATGATCGGGCCGACCTCCGTGGCCGGGTCGAACCCGTCGCCGACCTTCAGCTTCTCGGTCAACGCGACGAACTTGGCCGTGAACTGTTCCGCGACGCGGCTGTCGACGATGATCCGGTTGGCCGCCACACAGGCCTGACCGGCGTTGCGGAACTTGCACACGATCGCCTGTTCGGCCGCCAGGTCGAGGTCGGCGTCATCGAGCACGATGAACGGACCGTCGCCGCCGAGCTCCATCGAGGCATTGGTGATGTTCGCAGCCGCCTGGCTCAGCAGGGTGCTGCCCACACCGGTCGAGCCGGTGAAGCTCACCTTGCGCAGACGGCTGTCCGCCATGAGCGCCGCCGACACCTTGGCCGAGGTCGTCGTGTGGACGAGGTTGACCACACCCGCCGGGAAACCGGCATCGTGCAGCGCCTGCACGAACAGCGCGCAGGTCAGCGGGGTCTCCTTCGCGGACTTCACCACGACCGTGCATCCGGCGGCGAGCGCTGCGCCGGCCTTGCGGGCGATCATCAGCAACGGGAAGTTCCAGGGAGTGATGAGAAGGCACGGGCCGACCGGCTGGTGGGTGGTGACGACGCGGTAGGCGCCTCGGGAGCCGTGCGCGTAGGTGCCGTGAAGGTGGGCGATCTGCTCGGCGTACCAGAGGAAGAAGTCGACCGAGAGCTGGAACTCTCCTCGGGCCTCGCCCAACGGCTTGCCACTCTCCAGCGTCATGGTCTCGACGATCTCGTCGGCACGCTGCAGGAGTAGCCGGTGCGCGCGGTGGAACAGGTCGGCACGCTCGCGCGGAAGCACGTGACGCCAGGCGTCCTGAGCGGCGACGGCCGCATCGAGCCCGGCGAGTGCCTGGTCGACGGTGCCGTCGGCGACCTCGGCGATCGTCTGACCGCTTGCGGGGTTGACGACCGAGAACGTCTCGACGGCATGGGTCCACGCACCGTCGATGTAGAGATCGACGGGGACCTCCCGTCCGCGGACCTGTGCTGTGACCGGCGCGGTCGGTGTCGTCATGGTGGGGGTCCTCCTCTTTCGGCGGGAGCGGGTGCGGCGGCAACCAGGCGGCTCGGGTGGAGCTGCCGCCGGGGCGCACGGCGCGTTCGCGCTGTGACGTATTACCGTCATCTCGTAATACGCTACGGGCCAAAGCGCGGGATATGGTCCAGTGCATCGATTTGAGACAGTGCCTCACGAGCCCCAAGCGCCACCGGGCCCGGCAGGCATCAGCTGGAGGTTGACGGAACCGTCATGAGTACTTCGAGACTGACTCGGCATGCGGCACCGCTGCGGCAGCAGATCACACGTCTGCTCCGTGAAGACATCCTGAGCGGGGCCTTCCAGCCGGGCGACGCCCTGCGCGAGAGCGGCCTGTGCGAGGCCTACGGAGTCTCGCGCACCGTGGTCAGAGAAGCACTGCGCCAACTCGAGTCCGAGCGACTGGTGACGGTGGTCGCCCACCACGGACCGGTCGTGACCGTGTTGACACCGCAGGACATCGAGCGGATCTACGAGGTGCGGCGCGCTCTCGAGGGCCTGGTGGGCGAACTCTTCGTGGCACGCGCTTCGGAGCAGGTGAAGCGCGAGCTGCGAGAGCTCCTGATCGAGATGGAGACGACCTACCTCCAGGGCACCATCAAGACACGCGAGGAGGCGAACGAGCGGTTCTACGGACTCCTGCTCGAAGGGGCCGGCAACCCGGTCCTCACCGAGGATGTTGCCCGCATTCACGCCCGCGTCCAGATCTTTCGTCGCTACGCGTTCATGGACGACCAACGGGCGCGGATCTCCTTTGAGGAATTCGGCCGCATCATCGAAGCCGCGGCCGTTACGTGTGACGCCGCCGCGGCGCGAGCCGCGTGCGAGCACCATGTCTGCGGCGCGGCGGCGCTGGCCGTCGACGAGTATCGCCGTCGTCTGGCCTGAGGCCTCGGGCAACTCGCACAGATCCGGAATCGACGGTCTCGTCGATTTCCTCCTACTACAAGGTGATAGCGATGTGGCACTATACGCGCCATGTCGCATAATGCTCCGGCTCTGCATTAGGAAGGGAAGAGCATGTCGATCGGGCCAGTCCGCACGCTCAAAGACGAATGGTTGACAGGGAGCACCGACCGCATAGATGTCGCGCCTGCGCTGCTGAGGTCCTGGGAGCGTTCCCGAAACGCGCTCGGTGCGCCGGCCAACGTCCGCGACGTCCCGCATGTGGCGGAGGATGAGCTCGATCAGCATCTCCTGGACCTGTTTCAGGCCCCGATGTCACGTTTCTCCGCTGACTTGTCAGGAACGGGTGTCGGCCTTCTGCTGGCGGACGCCCAAGGTCGTGTTCTCGGACGCTGGGCTGCGGACCGTGACGCGTGGCGTCACTTCGACATGGTCGGAACCGACCGCGGAGCCGTCCTGGACGAGTCGCTCGTGGGCACCAACGGCGTCGGCACGGTCCTGGCGACCGGGCAGAGCGTCCAGATCACGGGCGCGGAGCACTACGCGGACATGTACAACGACGCTGTCTGTACCGGAACGCCGATCCGGCACCCGCTGACTCAGAAGATCGTTGCTGTGGTGACGTTGTCCAGCGGGCTCATCGAGGGCCGTTCGCTGCTGCGGCCCATGGTCAAGACGGTCGCCGACCAGTTGCAGCAACATCTCCTTGATGTGGCCTCCCCCAAGGCCCGGGCGGTCTTCCAAGCGTTCCTGGACGCCTCGGAGGCGAAGGCCGGCGCGGTGGTCGGGTTCGGTCCGCAGGGACTGATCATGCAGAGCCAGGGCGCCGGCCGCCTGTCCAGCGCAGATGTCGCGGCGCTCGGAGATCTGACCCATCGGCAGTCCGGCGGCCGGTTCATCGTCGAACTCTCCGGCGGCCCCACCGAGGTCCGCGTGGCACCGGTCGAGGGAGGCGCCGGAGCGATCGTGTCCCTCCAGCGGGGCAGGACCTCGACCACCACTGCGCTGGGGCCGGCTCGGGCGCAGCTGATCGGACGCTCCCCGGACTGGATGGCGGCTCTGCACGCCGTCGCACGAAGGCGGGAGGCGACGCGCCCGGTGGTGATCGCCGGTGAGGCCGGCGTCGGCAAGACGTCACTTGCCTTGGGGCTCCCGTTCCGCTCCGGCGAATCCGGACCAGGTGCTCACATCGTGATCGACACGGTGGAGCGGACCCTGATCGGCGGGAAGCGATGGCTTCGCAACATCGCGGAGCGGCTGCAAGGCGGAGCGCCGGTGATCGTCAAGGGGATCGACGCCCTCGACCCTGCAGCGAGGCTCGCGCTGGCCGGACTGTTGGAGATGAGCGTTCCGAAGGGCCCTGTGATGCTCACTGCCACGCTTCGCTCGGCCGCGGAGGCCGAGGAGACGGCGGTGGGTCTCGGGGCGTCACACGTGTGGGTTCCTCCGCTGCGGGAGCGCACCGCCGACTTGCCCGCTTTGTGGCGCTACTTCACGGACCGGGTCATGCCGGGCGTCGGCTTGGAACCACGTGCGGAGACCCTTGACCTGCTCACCGGATACGAGTGGCCCCGCAACCTCAAGGAGCTCCACAACGTCGTGGACGGGTTGGCGCTTGCCGGCAAACGCGGATACGTCCTCCCCTGTGACCTGCCGGAGCGGATCCAGGGTGCCCGTACGCTGACCATGATCGAGCGTGCCGAGCTGGAGGCGATCTCTCGGGCGCTGCGGGAAGCCGACGGAAACCGTTCCCGCGCCGCGGAGATGCTCGGCCTGTCCAGAGCGACGATCTACCGCAAGATGAAGGCCTACAAGATCACCGACTCATGACGGGTGACTTCGAAGCGACCGTCGCGCAGCCACCACGGAGGCACAGGTACAAACAGCGTGGTCCGGGAGCTCTGCTCCCGGACCACGCTGTTTGTACCTGTGCCTCGGTCGTCAGCTGACCGTGGGCAACGCCCGTTGGCGTCGGCGCTGCGCCAGCCCGCGAAGAGCGGGGGCCGCCACGCGAAGCAGGACCACTGCGGCGAGGACCGCTGCCTGCGCGATGAGCTGCTGGGCGTCGTTCCAGCCCAACGAGCGAAGCAGCTGTCCGAGCTGTGTCAGGAACAGCGCCCCGACGCCGCTGGCCACGATGCTCGCGATGCCGCCGGTCATTGCGGTGCCACCCAGGACCACGGCCGCGACCGTCGGGAGCACATAGGTGTCCCCGATGAAGAGCCCGGGAGTCCGGGTGTAGCCGGCCAGGAGAACGCCGGCGGCGCCGTAGGCGAGGCCCGCGAAACCGTAGGCCACGACCTGGTAGAGGGTGACGCGGATGCCCAGAGCCGAGGCGGTGGGAACGCTGACACCGATGTAGGTCAGTCGGCGCCCGACCGCGGAGCGCTTTGCGATGACGCCACCGACGGCCAGCATGACGACCGCGATGATGAAGATGTTCGGGATTCCGAGGGTCCGGTCGACGGAGAACCGGCTCAGGCCGCCGGGCGCTGTGGCCGGCGAGCCGCCGGAGATCGCCAGAACCGTGCCGAGCAGGACCGCGTTCATGCCGAGCGTCACGACCAGCGGCATGACGCGGGCGACAGCGACCAGGACTCCGTTGACCAGGCCGACGAGGCCGGGGCCGACCACGGCGACGGTGACGGCGAGCCACGCCGGCCAGCCGTGGGACTGGACCATGCAGGTGCAGATGGCCGCGGCGAGCGCGATCATGCCTGGCACCGACAGGTCGAGGCCACGTTGCTGCACGACGAGGGTCTGCCCGGCGGCCGCCATGGCGAGCACGGCGGCGAAGGGCAGCATGCTGAGCAGCGGGGCTGAGCCGACGCTGCCGGGCGCGATGGCGGGGCTGAGGGCGAAGAGGATGATCGTGGCAATCACGATCCCCACCCAGCTGCCCGAGAGGAGGCGGCGCCAGGCGGCGCCCGCGTCCAGGTCGTCCATGGCGTTCCGCCGATGACTCGGGGTGCGGCGGGAGGCGTTGGTGGGTCGGGTGCTCATGCGTGTGCTCCCGTCCGGCGGCTACGGCGCAGCTGCGCGTACAGCGCCGCGGCGCCGATCGTGATGAGGCCCGGGAGCCAGTAGCCCCAGGCAGGGGAAAGGTTGAGGAACGGGGAGACATTGACCAGCTGCTGAGCAAGGACAGCGGCGGCGATGATCCCGATGAACGAACCGCGGCCACCGAAGATGCTGGCTCCCGCAAGCACGACCACGGTCACTGAGTTGAGGGTGTACGCGAGACCAGGACGACCGTCACCGATACCGATCTGGGCCATCAGGATGATGCTGGCGGGCAGGACCAGTACCGAGCAGATCACGTACGAGGTGAACTGGATCAGTCGGATCTTCACCCCGAGACGCTCCGCGGCGTCCGGCTCGGATCCAAGAGCCCGGAGCTCGACGCCCCACCTGGTGCGACGCAGTGCCAGCTCAAGGAGCAGAACCAGGAGCACCGCGATGATGGTCACCAGCGGAACCGCACCGAAGTGGGCCTGGATGTCGGCTGCCACCGACGGGAAGATCGTGCCGCCCGGCGTGTCCCGCAGGGACAGGTAGATGCCCTGGAGGGCCATGTAGACCGCGAGGGTCGCGACGACCGGGTTGATGCGGAACCAGGTCACCATGACGCCGTTGATCACGCCTACCGCGACCGCGCCGAGGGCCATGAGGACCAGACCGAGGACCAGGTTTCCGCCGTCCACGATCCAGTACGACCCGATCACGACCAGGAAGCCCATGAGAGGTCCGACCGAGAGGTCGAAGCCGGCTCCCATGACGACGACCTGCTGCGCGGCACCGACCAGCAACAGGGGCGCGAGCATGAGCAGGAGGTTGTTCAGGTTGAGCTGACCGAAGTAGTCGCCGTTGTGCAGCCCGGTCCCGAGACCGAGGAGCACCACGATCGCGGCGATCACTGCCGCAGGGGCCTGGTCGCCGGCCAGCCAGGCCCGCAGTCGGCGACCCTTCTCCGGGCGGGTCTTGTCTTGGCCGCGCACGCTCGTCGAGGTCAGTGCGGCGTGAGCGATGGCCGCTTCGGTGATCTCCTCACCGGTGAGCTCCTCGACGACGCTGCCGCGCGACATGATCAGCACGCGGTGGCACAGGCCCTCGAGCTCGACGTTGTCGGAGGAGAGCACAATGACGGCGGCACCGTCATCGGCCGCGGTGCGCAGGATCTTGTACAGGTCGACGCGTGCACCGGCGTCGACACCCTGAGTGGGCTCCTCCACCACGAGGACCTTCGGTGCGGCCAACAGCGTGCGGGCCATGACGGCCTTCTGCTGGTTGCCTCCCGAGAGAGAGCTGATCGGCGTCTCGGGGGCCGGGGTCTTGATCGCGAGGTTGCGGATCTGGTCCTTCGCGGTGGCCTGGGTCAGCGCGTCGCTGACAAGGCCGAGGCGTGAGACCTTGTGCAGGGTGCGGGCCACGATGTTCTCGCTCACGCCCAGTGGCAGGAAGACACCTTCGCCGTGCCGGTCAGCAGGCACGTAGACGACACCGGCGTTCGCAGCCGCTGCGTTTGTGCCGCGGACCTGCTGCCCGTCGACGACGATCTTGCCTGAAGTCGAGGCCAGGCCGGCCAGGGCACGGACGAGTTCGGCTTGGCCGTTGCCCTGGACCCCGGCCAAACCGACGATCTCGCCGGAGCGGACGGTCAGGGAGATGTTGTCAAAGCCGGGACCGGAGAGCCCGGTCACGACGAGGCGCTCGGCCGCGCCCGCAGGTACGGGTTCCTTGGTGGGGAAGACCGTCTCGAGTTTGCGGCCCACGACACGCTCGACGATCTGCGCCTCGGTAACGGCGTCGGCGTCGAAGGTTCCGCGGGTCTGGCCGTCGCGAAGGACCGTGATCCGGTCGGCGATCTGCTTGACTTCAGGGATGCGGTGGGAGATGTAGACGACACCGGCGCCGGTTGCGACGGTCTCGCGGACCTTCGTGAAGAGACGTTGTACTTCTTCGGCGTTGAGATGCTCGGTCGGCTCGTCGAGGATCAGAACCTTCGGGTTCAACGCGAGGGCCTTGGCGATCTCGATGATGAACCGCTTCTCCATCGACAGATCGGCGACGCGGGCGCGCGGGTCGATGTTCATCTCCCACGGCGCAAGGGTCTCACGGGACCAGGAGACCGCGCGGCGAAGCCCGCCGACGCGCTTGTACCCGACGCCGAGTGCCATGTTCTCCGCCACGGTCAGGTCCGGAAGAAGCGCCGGATGCTGACGCACGATGCCGAGGCCGAGGTTGCGAGCCTGCTCGGGGTGCGCATGCGTGAGTTGGTCCCCGCCGATGAGCACCATGCCGTCGTCCGCCGCCAATGCGCCCGAGGCCACGGCCATCAGGGTGGACTTGCCGGCGCCGTTCTCGCCGACCAGGGCGTGGACTTCGCCCGGGCGGACGTCGAAGCTCACCTCGTCCAGCGCGCGCACGCCCGGGAAGGACTTCCCGATGCCCTGCATGGAGAGCACCGATGCGACCTGGCTTGCTGTCTGACTTGCTGTGTGGTGGGACTGGGTGGGATCGGGGCTCGCACCCTGCTGCGGTGGCCGGACCTGAGTCTCAGGTCCGTTGCTGCCGAAGTTGGTCACGTCGGACTCCTGGAAGATGTTGAGGGGCGCACACCCGAGTGGTCGGGCCGGCGCCTCGGCCCGCTGATGGGCCCATTACTGGGCGAGGTAGCCGCCGTCGATGACGAGCTCGGAACCGGTCACGAAGCTGGCCTCGTCGGAGGCGAGGAAGACGACTCCGGCGGCGATCTCCTCGGGTCGTCCAGCGCGACCCATCGGGGTCTGGGAGATGACGTACTCGTTCACCTCCGGGGCCTGTGCCTCGGTCAGTGGGGTCCAGATGAAACCGGGATGAACCGAGTTCACGCGCACGCGTTCCTTGGCGTAGCTGACGGCGGCGCTCTTCGACATGTTGCGCACCGCGCCCTTGGTCGCGTGGTAGGCGTGCGCACCGGCGACAGCGGCGCTGCCCCAGATCGAGGACACGTTGATGATGCTGCCGCCGCCCTGGGTGATCATCTGTGGGATCACCTCGCGCATCCCGAGCCAGGTGCCGGTCTGGTTGACCGCGACGACCCGGTTCCACTCCTCACTGGTGAGTTCGTGGACGGTTTCATAGGCGATGATGCCGGCGTTGTTGACGAGGAAGTCGACGCGCCCGTGGCGGTCGATGACCTCGGTGATCACACGCTGCCAGTCGGCTTCGCGGGCCACGTCAAGGCTCGTATAGGTGACGCCGGCGCCGAATGAGTCGTCGGCGGCAGCGCGGCTGGTCGCGATGACGGCCGCGCCCTCGGCTGCCATGGCATCGACGATCGCGTGGCCGATGCCTCGCGAGGCGCCGGTGACGATGCCGACCTTACCCTCGAGTCGGTTCATGGATGCTCCTCGGATATCCGTACGCCGCTGCGTTGTTCGGATCTCGTGCGGGAAAACGGTCGGGAAAAGCGGTGAGATGAGGTGCCCGGGCCTTCCAGGGACTGGTGGAGGCCCGGGCACCTGCTGGGAATGCCAGAGCTGCGGCCGGTTCTGTCTGTGAACGTGGCGGTGGTCTGGCCGAGATGGCCCGAAAGCCGACCGGGCTGCTACGGGGCTACTTGTAAAGAGCCTTGATCTGGTCGGTGGTCAGGCCGGAGGAGAGGATCGCGTCAGCCGGCAGCGACTTGTCGTACTTCGGCATCATCTTCGGGTTGGTCGAGTCCTCGATGATCTCCAGGTTGTACGTCGAGGGCGAGGTGTCGGTGATGCCGTTGTAGGCCGCGAGGCCCTTGTTCAGAGCAGCCTGGACGACCCAGTTGCGGGAAGACTCGGTCGCGATCTGATAGCTCGGGTACCGCTTGTGGTACTGGTACCAGAGGGAGGCGAACTCATTGGAGTCATTGGCCGCCCAGACCGGCAGAGGCTTGTCCGCGGCGATGAACGCGCGAATACCGCCGACCGAACCGCCGCCGAAGTCGGAGACGATGCCGTCGATCTTGCCGTACTTCGTGATGAGACCGGCCACGACCTGCTGCGTCTTGCTCACGTCCCAGTCGGTGGCGACGTACCCGTCCGCGTTCAGCAGGTGCACGCCGGGATGCTCTGCGACCGCCTTCTTGACGCCGTCGTAGACGGTCTGGGAGTAGGCGCTGCCGGCGACACCGCCCAGCATGACCAGGTTGCCCTTGCCGTGCATCGCCTTGGCGGTCCAGTCGGCGAGGTTCTTGCCGTACGTCTCGACGTTCTCGGAGACGAAGTCGACGTAGTCCTTGCCCGGTGTACCGCCGATGCCGGAGACGATCGGCACGACTGCCACGCCGGCCGCGGTCGCCTTCTGGACGGTCGGCAGGAGGGCCTGCCCGGCGTCGCCGAACGTGACGATCACGTTGACGCCCTGGGCGACCATCGAGTTGATGTCCGAGATCGCCTTCTGGGTGTTGTTCTGCGCATCGGTCACCACGACCTGGGTGATGTTCGAGCACTTGGCCGCCTGGGCCTTGAAGAGCGCGATCGTGGCCTTGCGCCAGGTGTTGTTGTTGTTGCCGTCGGCGTAGCCCACCTTGATCGGCTTGGTGCCGCAGAACTTGCTGATGTCCGGGATGTCGGCCTGCACGCCGACACCGCCCACCTTCACGGTCGGCCACGGGCCGTCGGAGCCGACCGACGCGCCGGAACCACCGGAGCCACCGGAGCCGGTGGAACTGGTGGACAGACCCCCGCAGGCGCTCAGCGCCATGGCCATGGCAGCTGCGACGCCGGCCGCCGCGACGGGCCGCTTCTTGATGTGCATGGAATGTCTCCTCGTCGAGAGCTGTGAAGGACCTCGCAGGCCCGAGAGCACCAGGTGTGCGCAAGCACCGAGCCCAAAGAGCGCGGAACCTGGTGCGACTCCGATGGGCGGGATCGCCGGCGTGACCGGAGTGACGTGAACGCCTGGGTGATGGAAACGGGCTCGGTGAGGGCTTGGCAGAAGGCTGTCGCGAGCAGGACCGTATGACGCGAGTCACTGTGAGACGGCGGTGCCTCATTTTGTGACACCGTTCACCTTCGACGCCTGGGCGCGGTGATCCTCGACTGGCCGGGTCAGCTGTCTGTCGGCCCGACGAACAGCCACCACCAACCCTGACGTCGAGGAGCACCGATGCCCCTTTCCCGTCCTTCAGACCCGCTCGGGGAGATCTACGCCGAGTGGAGCGTGGAATTCGAGGCCAACCCGCAGATGTCGCTCCAGCTGATGCGCTGGGTCTTCGAGGACTGGCAGCGAGCGACCACTGAACCCGAAGGGGTCACCTACGCCACGACCACCATCGGTGGCGTACCGGGCGTCCTCGTGACCCCGGTCGATGCGGATCCCTCTCAGGTGATGGTGGTCATGCACGGCGGAGGGTTCGCGCTCGGATCCTCCGCCAGCCACCGCAAGCTCGCCGGGCACCTGGCCAAGGCCTGCGGAACCCATGCGTTCGTTCTCGACTTCCGGCTCGCGCCGGAGTTCCCGTTCCCGGCGCAGATCGAGGACGGCCTCGCTGTCTACCAGGCCCTCCTGGACCAGGGCATCAAGGCCGACGACGTGTGCTTCGTCGGCGACAGCGCCGGCGGGAACCTCGCGGTCGCGATGACACTCACGCTGCGTCGCGACGGCCGCCCGCTGCCCGGACGCGTCCTGACGATGTCGCCGTGGCTGAACATGGAGAACACCGGCGCCACGATCGAGACCAACAACGACACGGACTTCCTGATCACACGGGAAGGCCTCGCCGGGAACATCGGCCGGTACCTCTCCGGGGGCGCGGACCCGACGGACCCGTACGTCAACCCGCTCTACGCCACCTATGAGGGGTTCCCGCGCCTCTACGTCTGCGCAGCCGACACCGAATCCCTCTTCGAGGACTCCGAGCGCCTGGTCGACCTGGCCAAGAACGCCGGCGTCGACGTGACGTTCTCCATCGGCAAGGGCATGCAGCACGTCTTCCCGTTCCAGGCCGGGCGCCTCGCGCGCGCCGACGAGGAGATCGCCTCCATGGCCGCCTGGTACCGGTCCTGACCAGGACCTGCCGGAGCCCTGGCGAGACCTCTGACCGGGACATCCGCCTTCCCTGCTGCGCGCTCCCCCCTGAGTGCCCATCTGTCATCACTCGGTGAAAGGACCGACACACACATGACCAGCAAGCCCGACTACGACGCCATCGTCATCGGCGCCGGTTTCTCCGGCCTGGCAATGCTCCACCACCTGCGCGAGATCGGTCTTTCGACCCTCGTGGTAGACGGCGAGGACGGCATCGGCGGCACCTGGTGGGTCAACCGGTACCCCGGCGTCCGCACCGACAGCGAGTACAGCTACTACTCCTTCTCCTTCTCCAAGGAGGTTCGCGAGGAGTGGAGCTGGACCGAGCGGTACCCGGCCGGCGCGGAGGTCCTGGAGTACCTCAACTTCGTCGCCGACCGGCTCGACCTGCGCAAGGACATCCGTCTGTCCACCCGCGTGAACAAGGCCGTCTACGACGAGGATGCGAACACGTGGACCGTCCACCTCGGCGACGGCAGCACCCTGACCACGACCTACCTCGTCTCCGGCATGGGCGTCCTCTCGCAGGCGATCTTCCCTGCCATCGACGGCATTGACGCGTTCCAGGGCGAGAAGTACCACTCCTCGATGTGGCCCCGCGGCGGCGCGGACCTGACCGGCAAGCGTGTCGGCATCATCGGGCTGGGTGCCTCCGGCATCCAGATGGTGCCTGAGGTCGCCAAGGTCGCCGGCGACTTCTACGTCTTCCAGCGCACGCCGAACTTCATCGTCGAGACCACGAACGACCCGGTGACCGAGCAGGACATGGCCTACCTGCGTGACCACTACGACGAGATCTACGAGAAGGCGGCGAACCACCCCTTCGGCGTCGCGATGGAGCCGGCCGAGCACAGCGCCCTCGAGGTCTCCGCGCAGGAGCGCGACCGGATCTTCGAGAGCAAGTGGAACGAGGGCGGATTCCACTTTGCCAACGAGTGCTTCAACGATCTGGCCACCAGCCATGAGGCCAGCGAGCTCGCCTCGGAGTTCATCCGCAAGAAGATCCACGAGATCGTCGAGGACCAGGCCGTCGCCGACCTTCTCTCGCCGACCACCTACTCGTTCAACGGCAAGCGCGTCCCGACCGGCCACAACTACTACGCGGCGTTCAACAGGCCGAACGTGCACCTCGTCGATGTCGCGTCGCAGCCGATCAGCCGGATCTCCGAGCGCGGCGTGGTGGTCGGCGACACCGAGTACGAGCTCGACGTGCTGATTTTCGCCACTGGCTTCGACGCCATGACCGGCACCCTGACCAACATCGACATCGTGGGTCGCGGTGGCCGCACGCTGCGCGAGAAGTGGCTCGCCGACGGCCTGAAGTCGAACCTCGGCATCAACGCCAACGGCTTCCCGAACTTCTTCATGTCCCTCGGCCCGCAGACGCCGTACTCGAACCTGCCGGTCCCGATCCAGCTCGGTGCCCAGTGGCTCCAGAGGGCCATCGCGTGGGCGCGTGAGAACGACGTTCCGTTCCTCGAGGCCACCCCCGAGTCGGAGACCTGGTGGATGGAGGAGACCGAGCGGGCCGGCAAGGCCACCGTCATGTACTCCGAGGGCAAGAAGGCCAAGGCATGGTTCCTGGGCGACAACCTCCCCGGCAAGCCGGAGGAGTTCCAGGTCTACATGGGCGGCGGACAGGTGTATCAGCAGTTCTGCCGTGCAGCTGAGGCCGACGGCTACCGCTCCTTCCTTGCCAACCAGTCGGTCGAGGCCTGAGAGCTGAACAGGGAAAGGGAAATCGGCATGGGACGTCTGGAGAACAAGGTCGCCCTGGTCACCGGGGCCGCGATGGGCATGGGCCGAGCGACCGCGGAGCTGTTCGCGGTCGAGGGCGCCAAGGTGGCCGTCACGGACCTGGACGAGGCCAAGGGCAAAGAGGTCGTGGCGGAGATCCGCGCGGCAGGCGGGACCGCGGAGTTCTGGAGCCTGAATGTCGCCCGGGAGGCCGAGGCGAAGTCGGTGATCGACGCAGCGGCAGAGGAGTTCGGCGGTCTCGACATCCTCGTCAACTGCGCCGGCATCATCGGCGTCGACAAGCCGACTCACGAACTCACCGAGGCCGAGTGGGACGCTCTGTTCGCCGTCGATGTGAAGGGCGTCTTCTTCTGCACCAAGCATGCCATCCCGCACATGATCGAGCGGGGCAAGGGCAGCATCGTCAACTACTCGTCCATCTACGGGATGATCGGGAACGACGAGTTCACGGCGTACCACGTTGCCAAGGGCGCGGTCTCGATGCAGACCAAGCAGGACGCGGCCAGCTACGGCAAGTACAACATTCGCGTGAACTCGGTACACCCGAGCACGGTCCTGACCCCGCTGGTCGAGGGCATCGCGGCTGAGTTCCCCGGCGGTCTGCCGGCCTATGAGGAATACATGACGGGGAACCAGTCTCTGCGTCGGCTGGGTCGTCCGCTCGATGTCGCCTACGGGGTCCTTTACCTGGCTTCGGACGAAGCGGACTGGGTGACGGGCGTGAACCTGCCGATCGACGGCGGCTACACGGCACGCTGATCAGCCATTGGCGTCGGCCCTTCTCCGAAGCACTTGGAGAGGGGCCGACGCTGTCGTGCGTTCGACCAGCGCCGAGCAGAGTGAGCTCACAGCGCTGCTGGGGAAGGTGGTGCCACCAAAAGGCGGTTCGAGGCCATCGCCGTAGTGGCCTCCCAGGGGCTGCCGGTGCAGCCGGCCACCCGGGTCCTGCCTGTCCCCCGAGTCCGGCTTGCGTGCCTGCATCCACGCGCAACTCGCGCTCCGCCGACAACCGGCGCTGAAGGCCACTCCCCCATCGCTGCCGACCTGGTCGACTTCAGGGAGCCGAGGCCGCACTCGCGGAAACCGTTCTGCCCCGGCTGCGCACGTGACGCAACTCGGGGCAGGTGGCGACAAACGCCTCTGAGGGGAGGGGAAGGAGCGGAACGGGCGGCCGTTGTAGGAGACGATCACAGGAACCGGAGCGTCAGGTGCGGGCCTGAGGAAGTCAGAACAGCTCGACGTCGAGGAGTGAGCGCAGCTCGTCGAGGGTCATGCCGTAGGTCTCCAGCACATGGACACCGTCGGGCCGCAGGTCGAAGGTGGCGACCTCGGTGTAGACCCGGCTGACGCAGCCGATGCCGGTGAGCGGGTAGGTGCACTGCCGGACCAGTTTGGGCGCACCGGTCTTCGTGAAGAGCGTCATCATCACGTAGACGTCCTTGGCTCCGATGGCGAGGTCCATCGCGCCGCCGACGGCGGGAATGTCGCCCGGCTTGCCGGTGTGCCAGTTGGCCAGGTCACCGTGCTCGGAGACCTGGTAGGCACCGAGCACACAGACGTCCAGGTGACCGCCGCGCATCATGGCGAAGGAGTCGGCGTGGTGGAAGTACGCCGCCCCTGGGAGCTCGGTGACCGGGACCTTGCCGGCGTTGGTGAGGTCGGGGTCGATCCGGGCGCCCTCGGCCTTCGGCCCCATGCCGAGCATGCCGTTCTCGGTGTGGAGGACGACGCCGAGTTCCTCCGGCAGGTGGTCGGCGATCTTGGTGGGCTGACCGATGCCAAGGTTGACGAACGCGCCGGCCGGGATGTCCCGTGCGATCACGGCGGCCACCTCGTCCATGCTGAGCAGATGGTCGACGGTCATCGGCGCCTCGCCCGCGGACGCCGAGGGTGTCGCGGCGGTGGTGTCGGTGGTCATCGTGCCCCCTGGACGGTGTAGTGGCGGGTCTTGACCGGGACGATGCGGTCGACGTATATGGACGGCGTGACGACCGCCTCCGGGTCGAGCCCGCCGAGCGGGACGACCTCGTCGACCTGGACGACCGTGGTGGTGGCGGCGGTCGCCATCACCGGGCCGAAGTTGCGGGCGGTCTTGCGGTAGACGAGGTTGCCCATCGCGTCGGCCTCGTGCGCGGAGATGAGCGCGTAGTCGCCCTTGATCGGATACTCCAGCAGGTAGTCGCGTCCGTCGATGGTGCGCACCTCCTTGCCCTCGGCGAGCGGGGTGCCGACCGCGGTCGGGCAGTAGAACGCGCCGATCCCGGCGCCGGCGGCCCGCATCCGCTCGGCGAGGTTGCCCTGGGGCACCACCTCGAGCTCGATCTTCCCCTCGTGGTAGAGCGCGTCGAAGACGTAGGAGTCGACCTGCCGCGGAAAGGAGCACAGCACCTTGCGGACCCGGCCGGCCGCGAGCAGTGCCGCCAGTCCGACGTCGCCGTTTCCGGCGTTGTTGGAGACGATCGTGAGGTCCTTCGCGCCCTGCCGGATGAGGGCGTCGATGAGGTCGAACGGCATCCCGGCCAGGCCGAAGCCGCCGACCAGGACAGTGGAGCCGTCCTCGATCCCGGCGACGGCCTCGTCGGTCGAATCCAGCACAGCGGTGCGGCTCACTTCGACACCTCCAGGTTCTCCAGGACGACGGCCAGCGCCTGGCCTACGCCGATGCAGATCGCGGCCACGCCGTACCGCTCGCGGCGTTCCTTCAGGACCACGGCCAGGGTCCCGAGGATCCGGCCGCCGGAGGCGCCCAGCGGGTGCCCGATCGCAATGGCCCCACCGCGCTGGTTGACGATCCCGGGATCGCGCAGGCCGTCCTTGAGCCAGGCGTCGATGCAGGCCAGTGACTGCACCGCGAACGCCTCGTTGAGCTCGACCGCACCGACCTGGTCCCAGGTGATCCCGGCGCGGGCGAGCGCTCGGCCGGCGGCCTCGACCGGGGCGTAGCCGAATTCCTGCGGATCCAGCGCCATCGCGCCTCTGCCGATGATCCGGGCGACCGGGTCGCGGCCGATGGTCGCTGCCGCCGACTCGCTACCGAGGATCACCGCGGAGCCGCCGTCGGAGAGCGGGGAGGCATTGCCCGCGGTGATGGTGCCGTCCGGCCGGAACGACGGCTTGAGCCCGGCGAGCTTCTCGGTGTTCGAGTCCGCGCGGATGCCCTCGTCGCGGACCAGGTCGCCGACCGGGGTGACCAGCGCGTCGTAGAAGCCGTCCGCCCACGCCTGGTGCGCGAGGCGGTGGGAGCGCACGGCGAACTCGTCCTGGCGCTCGCGGGAGATGCCGAAGCGCTCCTGGAGCTGCTCGTTGCACTCTCCCAGCGAGACGGTCCATTCCTTCGGCATCCGCGGGTTGACCAGCCGCCAGCCCAGTGTCGTCGACACCGCTGTGACGTCACCCGCCGGGAATGCCCGCGACGGCTTGGGCAGCACCCACGGCGCCCGCGTCATCGACTCGACACCGCCCACGAGAACGATGTCGGCGTCGCCCGTCTCGATCGTGCGGGAGCCGGCCATCGCCGCGTCCAGGCTCGAACCGCACAGCCGGTTGACCGTCGTGGCGGGCACGCTGGTCGGCAGACCGGCCAGCAGCGCAGCCATCCGGCCGACGTTGCGGTTCTCCTCGCCGGCGCCGTTGGCGTTGCCCCAGACGACCTCGTCGATGGCGGCGGGATCCAGCGACGGCGCCTGGGCGAGCACGCCGCTGATCGCGGTGGCGGCCAGATCGTCGGGCCGGATGTTGGCCAGCGCGCCGTTGAACTTGCCGAACGGTGTCCGCGTGGCGGCGTAGAGGAATGCACTGTTCATGGCTCGACGCTAGACCGCACCGCCGATACTGTGAAATACCAATATCGACGTCGATTGAGATGCTGAAACTATGGATCTGCGCCAGCTCCGCTACTTCGTCGCGGTCGCGGAAGAGCGCCACTTCGGGCGGGCAGCCGAGCGGCTCCACATGGCACAGCCGCCGCTCTCGAAGGCGATCCGGCAGCTCGAGGATGAGCTCGGCGTCACTCTGTTCCACCGCACCACACGTCGGGTCGACCTCACCGACGCCGGCCGCGCCTACCTCGACCGGGTACGGGCGATTCTCACCGAGGTCGACCAGGCCGCCCACCACGCCCGCCGGGTCGCCGCCGGTTCGGTCGGTCACCTCACCCTTGGCTGCGTCGGCTCGGCGACGTACAGCCTGCTGCCGACGCTGTCGCGTCACCTCGCCACCGAACTGCCGGGCATCGACTTCTCCTTCCGCGGGGAGATGCTCGCCCCGGATCAGGTGGACGCGCTGCGCAGCGGCGCGATCGACGTGGCCCTGCTGCGCCCGCCCACGGCCGACCCGTCCCTCGCCGTCCACACCCTGCGCCAGGACCGCCTCGTGGTGGCACTCCCGGCCGAGCATCCACTCGCAGCGAAGACCCGGGTGAGCGCCGCCGACCTCGCCGGAATCGACCTGATCATGCACTCGGCGGGCCGCCACTCGGTGATGCACGATGTCGTGCTCGGTGTCCTGCGAGACGCCGGCGTCGAGCCGCACATCCGGCACGAGGTCGGGGAGACCTCGACGCTCATCACCCTCGTCGCCGGCGGCCTCGGAGTCGCGGTCGTGCCCGAGCCGGTGACCGCGCTCGCGCTCGACGGTGTCGTCTACCGGCCCCTGGTGCGCCCGACGGCGGCGATCGAACTGGCCGTCGCCCACCGCGCCGACCGCAACGAACCTCACCTGGCTCGCGCGGTTGAGGTCATTCGCCGGCTCTTTTGAGCGGCGGGCCCGTACGCCGTCAGCAGCTCACGAGCCTCCGGGCGGCACGGACCGTTGGTCCAGGTGGCGACGGCTTCGGCGTGCTCTCGTCCATGCCCGGCCAGCGGTGCGGGACCAGCAGCATCTCGCCCGCACCCGGAGTCGTGACTCGCTCCAATTCCTCGGCCACGGCCGGTCGTCGGCCTGCCCGCTCCGCTCGGCCTCGATGTACTGCCCGATCACCACCTCTGCTGCCTCCAGCCGGGCCACCTCGGCATCGACCTCCCACCCGGCTCTCCCCGGCGCCCACACCCGGCGCTCCGGAGCGAGCGTCCGACCGTCGGCCCGGCCGGCGCCGGGCTGGCGGTCGCACAGCGGCCGTCTCGGAACCACACTGGTCAGTGGGGCACCCCGTTGGACGCGTGTGACTACGACGGAAGGACAGACCCATGACCACGAACACGTCCCCCGGCCCCCTGCGGGTCCTGGTCTTCGGCGCGGCACTGCGGGCCGATTCGGCCAACGCCCGCCTCGCCTCCCTCGTGGCCCGGCTCATCTCCGACACCGGTGCCACCGTCGACCTCGCCGCCATGCGCGACTTCGACATGCCGCTGTACGACGGCGACGTGGAAGCCACCGAGGGGCTGCCGCCCGGCGCCCTCGCCCTTCGCGACCGGCTCGAACAGAGCGACGCCGTCGTCATCTCCTCGCCGGAGTACAACGCCTCCGTGCCGGGAGTGCTGAAGAACGCGATCGACTGGGTCTCGCGTGTCCGGCCGCAGCCGTTCAAGACCAAGCACGCGATGCTCGTCTCCGCCTCGCCGTCCCTGGTCGGCGGGAACCGCGGGCTGTGGGCCCTGAGGATTCCCCTGGAACACCTAGGTACCCGCGTCTACCCGGACATGTTCAGCCTGGCCGACAGCTACCAGGCCTTCACCGAGGACGGGACGCTGGCCGACCCGGGGCTTCAGCAACGTCTCACCGAGACCGTGTCGGGATTCCTCAGCCTCGTCGAAGCGGACGTGCGCTACGTCTGTCTGGAACGCCGGTGGTACGAGTTCCTGGGAGACCGCACCGAGGCGGCCATCACCCAACGCGCAGAGGCGTGACGCCGGGACACCACGAGGCGCTGCGACGGCTGAACGGCCAGCCCGGCGCGATCTTCCGGGACCGGGACGGCGAGGTCCTCAACACCTGGACGCTGGACATCCTCGACGGGCGGATCCAGACCATCCGCACGGTCAGCAACCCCGACAAGCTCGGGCACGTGGGCCCCGTGGCGGATGCCTGGGCGGTCCTGCGCGAAACACAGCGGGCACGCATCCCCGATACGGCACAGCCAACTCGCTTACGTATCACCTGACATCCGTGCAAAATCATGGGAGCGGCCAGTCGGCGATCACCGTCGGGGGGTGTCGGTCTTGCGGACAGTCCTGTCCTTCTGGGACGGCGGGGAAGGTCATCTGGCTCGGGTGGCCCATCTGGCCACACTCCTGCAGGAACGCGGCGACCACTGTCTGATCATCTCCAGCAGGGCGAAGGCCGCCCGGGTTCGTGCGCTCGCTCCTGAGGTCGATGTCGCCGAGGTGGACAACCGGCCGGGCGTGCGGCGGCCTTCAAAGCCCCTGCCGGTGTATTCGCACGCCTTCCGGCACGCGCAGCGGCGCCTCGCTCTGGGCTTCGACGACCAGGACTTCGTCACCGCCAACACGGGCCGCGTGCTTGAGGTTCTGCGAGCGTTCCGTCCCGATGTGGCGATCAACGACTACCACGACACCCTCCGGACCGCGGCGGACGCGGCCCGCGTTCCGGTCGTCTCCCTGGCGATGGCTCACGGTCTGCGTTCAGGGCCCTCGCTCGGTGCGTGGAAGCTGCACGAGTTGGGTGACCGTCCGGTTCCGGAGTGTCTGCGGAGCTTCAACCACAGCCGTGCGCAGTGGGATCTGCCTCCCTACCAGGACGAGCGGGAGACATTCGAGGGAGACCTCAATCTCATACCGAGCTGCCCCGCGCTGGACCCGCTCCGGCAGCGCACGAACGATGTCTACACAGGCCCCGTCATGACGGGGCCGACACCACGGAGCCGCCGACCGCGTCGTAAGCCGCTTGTCGTCTCCTACCTGGCGGAGGGGAACAACCGGCCGGAGTCGACCTACGCACGGGCACTCGCGGCGGTGGTGCGGGCCGAGCGCAACGTCGAGTTCGCCGTTCTGGGGGGCGCGCGGTACTCCCGGTACTTCCGTAGCGGTGACGCGTTCCTCGGCATGGTTCCGGCGCAGCGGTATCTGGCTCTGCTGGACGAGTCGGATCTGGTGATCACGCATGGGGGCACCACATTGGTGCACGCGTTGGAGCGGTCCGTTCCCGTGTTGTGTCTGCCCTGGACGTCGTCCGAGGCCGCCTGGGCGGTACGGGCCGAACAGCACGGTGCGGGAATGCTGTACCCCGCCTACCGCCGTCCGCTCGAATGGCGGATCGACGACGCCGTCCATCCGTCGACGGCGCTTGCCGGGCACTGGTCCTTGCAGATCACTGCGGCGGGACTGCTGAACAGCGTGCGGCGGATCCTGGAGGAGCCGGGGTACCGGCGCGCTGCGGCCGATTTGGGGGAGCAACTGTCGGCCGCCCGGCGCCGCTTCGATCTCGTCGACCTCGTGCGGAGCGCCGGCCGTTAGGACGTGTTGTCACAGGCCACTCGGTCGTCGGGCCGTGGGGAAACGGGGGTGTCTCGCGTGCTTCGTTTTCGTGGGGAATTGTCTGTTCTGGCAGGGCGGCTGCGGGAGCAGGCGCACCGTCCCGTCCCTGGAGCGGAGTCCTCGCTGGCCGAAATGCTGGGTGACCGGCTGCTGTTGGCAGTGCGTTCGCACAACACGCCTTCGACCCTCTACTACGTTCAGGCCGACGGCGAGACGTATGTGGTGAAGGTGGAGTTCGGGCGCGCGCAGACGATGCGGGACGAGGTCCAGTGGTACCGCGACGCGGCACGAAGAGGTCTGCCGAGACCTCTGTTCATCACCGGGCACAGTGGCCGGGGCCTGTCGTTCCTGCTGCTGAAGTGCTTCGGTGACGGCTCCACGGTGGACGATCTCGCACTGGCCGGCGCGTCGGCCGGTGAGCTCGGGCGTCACGTCGCGCGCGCCCTGGACAGCGACATCGAACTGTTCCACCTCACACAGCGTCACGTCGACCCGGCGCAGGTGCACCGGCTGGCTGAGCGGCGTCTTGCCCGGCGTCGTCGGCAGGCAGGGGCGTTCCCGTTTCTTCGGACGCTGTTGGACGCGGCTGTCGTCACGGTCAACGGGGAGGCGATGCCTGGCGTGGCACGGTGTCTGAGCCGCGTCTTCGAAGATCCGCGCCTGGTGGCCCACTTGACGCCCGACCGGGTCGGGGTGACGTTCGGAGACCTGCACTGTGGCAACATCCTCGTCGATGGCGGATCCACCGAGGTGGTCGATCCCCGGGGCGGCCCCCTGCTGCCGATCACCTATGACTACGGCAAGCTCGTGCAGTCCCTCGAAGGCGGGTACGGCGCTGTCATGGCGGGCCGGTACGTGCTGCGCCGGACAGGCGAAACGGAGTACGAGTTCACCACGGAGGACGTGCCGGGTTACACGGATCTCGGTGTGCTGCTGGCGGCGCGCTGCGACGAGCGCCTGTATCTGCAGTCCCTGTATCAGGCTGCACTGCACTTTGTGGCCATGCTGCCCCACCACGCCTCGGCGCAGGAGGAGACCACGGCTCTGTACCTGTGTGGCGTCTCGCTGTTCGACAAGTTGCTCGCGCAACTTGCGTAGTACAAAGTCGGACCGGAACTCCTCAGGCCTGTTCTTCGCGTTGCCGGAGTCGGTCCAGTGCGGTGCGGACCGCCCGGGTGTCGGGGTGGTTGTCTCCCAGCACCCGGGACCGGGCGGCCGCCGCACTCTCCAGCGCCGACACCGCTCCGGTGACATCACCCGCCTCCGCTCGCCACCGGCCCAGTTCCGCATGGCTGACGAGGGTGTGCGGATGCTCCGTGCCCAGCACACGCAGCCGGTCCGCCAGCACGGCCGCCAATCCTGTCAGGGCTGCCTCCAGGTCGCCGGCCTCCGCCTGCCAGCGGGCGAGCTCATGGCGGGTCGCGAGGGTGTCGGGGTGATCGGCGCCGAGGATACGGATCCGGTCCGGCAGCACGTCTTCGAGGCCCCGCACCGCCGCCTCGGGGTCTCCTCCGTGTCCGCTCCACCGCGCGACCTCGTGCCTCGTGGTGAGCGTATCCGGATGCTCCGGACCGAGGACCCTCAGCCGGTCGATGAGAAGCGCCTTGAACGCGGCAGCCGTGTCGATCGTTCCGTCGGCCTCTCCGCTCCAACGCGCCCGGTTCGCCCGGGTGTCGAGCACGTCCGGGTGATCGGGGCCGAGCACCTTGATCCGGTCGCGCAACAGGTCGCTGAACGCTGCGGCGGCGCCCCTGGCGTCCCCGGCCTTGCCCCGCCAGTACGCGAGGTTGCTCCGGGTGGCGAGGGTGTGCGGATGGTCGGCACCCAGGATCCGGGTCCGGTCGACGAGGAGCTGGTCGAGGGCTCGTGCCGCGCCCGCGCTGTCGCCCGCTTCCCCTCGCCAGTAGGCCACGTTGTTGCGGGTGTTGAGCGTATCGGGATGGTCCGGGCCGAGGACCCTGAGACGATCCTCCAGAAGAGCCTCCAGCGCCCGTGCCGCCCCCGCGGCGTCGCCGGCCTCTCCACGCCAGTAGCCGAGGTTGTTGCGGGCCTTGAGCGTGGCGGGATGATCGGCACCCAGCGCCCCGAGCATGTCCTCGAAGACCGCTTCGAGGCCTTGTGCCGCAGCGGTGGCGTCACCCGTCTCGCCGCGCCAGCGGGCAAGTGTCGCACGGCTCGCCAGGGTGTCGGGGTGCAGCCGGCCCAGTACGCGTTGTCGTGTGGCAAGAACCTCCTGTGTCGCGGTCAGCGCGCCACCCGCGTCTCCGGCGTGACCCCGCCATCGGGCCAGATCCTGCAGACTGGCCAAGGTACTGGGATGTTCCGTGCCGAGCAGTCGGGACTGTTCCGCCGCCACCTGCCGCAAGGTGCGCACGGCGGCTGCGGGATCTCCGGCGTGGCCCTGGGCCCGCCCGATCCTGGCCCGGGCCGCCAGCATCTCGGGATGGTCGGGGCCGAGGAGGCGTGAGGCGGATGCGGCCATCTCCGTCCAGTAGCCGATCGCCGCGGCCTGCAAGCCGGCGTCGAACAGGCTGTCACCGGCGCGGTACAGCAGGCGATACCGGTCCGACGTCCACAGATGGTCCCCCGCCGACCGCGACAGCGCGTCAGCATTGGCGCGCAGCACGGCCACCAGATCGGCGTCGAGATAGGTGTGGGCCGGCCAGATTTCGGCAAGAGCGTCTGCCGCCGCGTCCGCGGCCTGCGCGAGATCGCGCGGCTCGGCGGATTCCCGTACGGCGCGGGCGGTCACCGCGTGGACGCCCACGGCGCGCGGGCCGCCCGCCGAGTCGATGTGCAGCAGGCCGTACGAATGCAACGCCAGACATGCCTCCCAGACGTCGTCCGGAGACGGCGTCGAGACGGCTTCGCCGGCAGGGTTGGCTCGTGCCGCATGTGCCGCGGCCGCGTCGGTGTCCCACACCCGCACCGGATGACCCGCCGGATCGAGGTGGGCGGCCATCTGCATGACCTTACGGGCGGCGCCTTCGGGGGGCAGAGCGGCGGCGGCTTCCAGACCGAGCGTGAGCGTGATCGCCACGGGACGCCCGTAGGCCTCGGTGTCCGCCCACCCGGGCAGCAGTTCCGCCAGGGACGCCGACTGCTCCACATAGCGCTCAAGGTAGTCGGAGCAGGTGAAGCGCTGTTTGCGGATCAGGTAGGCGGCGGCGTGGGAGAGCGCCAGCGGCAACTGTCCGAGCGCCTCGGCGAGATCGTCGGCCGAGCCGTCCAGTAGATGGCCGAATCCTGCGGAGGACAGCCTCTGACGCAGATAGGCCGCCGACTCCTCCGGCCGGAACGTCCTCACGTCGATCACGCTCCTGCCTCCGCCGCTCAGCGCGGGATGCTTGCGCCGGGTCGTGGCGACCACGTGCCCGCTGCCGCCGGGCCCGCGCGGCCACAGGTCGTCCACGTCGTGCAGGTCGGCGATGTCGTCGAGAACGACGAGCCACGATTTCGTGCCGGCGGTCAGCCAGGACAGCAGGACTTCGGCGTCGTGCACCACATCGTCCCCCGTGGTGCCAGGGATCGCCAGGCGACGTGCCGCCTCCGCGTAGGTCAGCTGGATGGTCTCGCGCGCTACGGCGGTCACCCAGATGACGACGTCCCTCCTGTCGCCCTGCGGATCGAGCGCCCGATAGGCGAAGGAGGCGGCGAGCTGGGACTTACCGGTGCCGCCTCCCCCGACCAGCACCTGGGTCGGTACCACGCCGGTGGCCGTCGATGGCCCGGAGACCAACTGGTCACGTAACCGGGCACGGGGCTGGAACGCCGAAGCCAGAGCCGGAAGAGCGCCGATGACGACGGGCCAGGGGTCCGCGGGCGAGGGAACGCCGTGAATGTTGATCTGGGTGTTCCCGCCGGAGCTGTTCACCTGGGAACCGTGGGCGATGTCCGCGCTGAAGGCATGCGCCGCGGAGGCCGGCGGACCGGGGGCCGATGCCGCGCGGTCACCGTCGGAGGAACCCGGGCGGGCCCTGCTCGTTCCAGACGTCATGCTCGTCGAGCCTTCGACACTCGGTTGTCCGTGGTACCGCTGCCGGTTTCGCGTTTCCCGGCGTGCGCCGGGGCGGCAACGCTACTCGCCGGTGAGCGCGAGCCACAAGGGCACGCGGAGGCGCACGGCAACTCGACAGCGGCAACTTTCCCGATCCGCATACCTCACCCCCGGGCTCGATCCCGATACCATGGCGCCCGGGACTTGGCGTTGCGTCAACCGGGGGGCCGACATGGAACTTGAAGCGGCGTCAGTGGTGGTCGGAGCGCTCGCGGCCGGAGGCGCTCAAGGGCTTCAGGATGCGGCGAGTGCGGCGGTGCGGGACGCCTACACCCGGCTGCGTGACCTGGTGGCGGGGCGGTTCCGGGGGCACCGACGGGCGGAGGCGGTGCTCGACGACTATGTCTCGGATCCCGAGACGTGGCGCACGCCGCTCGAAGTCTTCCTGCGGGAGACCGGAGCGGTGAGCGACCCAGCGGTTCTGGAAGCCGCGCAGCAGCTCATGGCGCTGCTCGATCCGGCAGGCACCGCAAAGGGTCAGTACACCGTCAACATCCACGACTCGTCGGGCCTTCAGGTGAACCAGCAGGGCGGAAACGTGCAGGTGAACACCTTTAACGGCTGACGGCCGACGATGGGCGGCACGGTGGCCGTCGTGGGTGCCGGCCTGTCGGGTGCGGCGGCGGCATGGCTCTTGACGCGGCGGGGGTTCACGGTCGAGGTCTATGAAGAGGCGCACGTGGTGGGTGGTCATGTGCGCACGGAGTGGTTCCGGGGTATCCCCTACGAGCCCCATGGGGCGCATGTCTTCCACACCAACCACCGTCGCGTGTGGGACATCGTGTCGCGCGCCGTCGAATTCGCTCCGTATCGGCATCGTGTTCTCACCCGGCTTCGCGGTCACCTGGTCTCCTGGCCACCGCAGAAGGCCGAGCTGTGCGCCCTGGCGGATTTCGCCGATGTCGCGCGGGAGCTGGCGAATCGTCCCGGCACCGTGGACGCGTCCGACTTCGAGTCGTACTGCATCTCCGTGCTCGGACCGACGCTGTACGCCGAGAGTGTTCGCGACTACACCGAAAAGCAGTGGGGGCGACATCCTCGTACCCTCTCGGCAGCCGTTGCCAAGGGGCGCGTGGAACTTCGGGACGACGGTTGCGTCGACTTCTTTCGGGACCCCTACCAGGGTTGGCCGCGCCGGGGGTACGGGGAACTCGTCGAGGCACTGCTCGGCCCGGCGGTCGTGCACCTCGGATGCAAAATCACCGTCGCCGATCTTCCGGAGATGACACGCGCGGGCCAACCGGTCATCGTCACCTCGGCGTTGGACGACTTCCTCGGCGAACCCGGCGCTCTTCAGTGGCGAGGGGTGCGGCTGCAACCGGTGTACATGCCCGAGACCACCCTGGCGCAGGGCGCGATGGTCATCAACGAACCCGCCGCAGCCGTCCCATGGACACGGTCCATAGAGACGAAGTGGGCGCTTGGGGAACTGCACGACCGACCGGGCACCGTCGTGCTGCGGGAATATCCAGGTGCGCGGGCCAAACACTATCCGGTGCTCGACTCGGCGGGCGAGAACCGGCGGACGCAGCGGGAGCTGGAACATCGGCTGCGCGGCCTGTCCAGGAACCCGATCCATCCAGCCGGCCGGTTGGCCACCTACTCCTACATCAACATGGATGCCGCCATTCTCAGCGGATTGCGGGTCGCGGAGAAGATCGCAGCCCGGGAAACCGGCTAGAAGAGCGCTTTGACCCGCCGCCAAGGGCGAAACCGGCTGACTGGCGGTTGTCACCGCCGATCGGTTCCCACCTGCGGCAACGGGTCGAGAAGCACACCGGGGTTCAGGATCCCCGCCGGGTCGAGTGCCCCCTTCGCGGCACGAAGTGCGAGGGCGAACGGCTCTGGACGCTGGCGGTCGTAGCCCGGCCGGTGGTCACGGCCGACCGCGTGATGGTGGGTGACGGTCGCACCGAGGTTGCCAAGGATCTCCATCGCGGCTGTCTTGATCCGGTCCCACATCGCGACTTCCTCACCGCGCCGCCCTGGTGCGATGACGGTGAAGTACGGCGCGGGCCCGTCCGGATAGACATGGGTGAAGCGGCAGTTGATCGTGCCCTGGTGGCCCGTCACCTCTTTGACGACGTCGGCCAGTTGCCCGCGCACCGACTCGTACAACTGCGGGACACGGTCCCAGGTGCAGGCTGTTTCGAACGTCTCGGTGACCACACTCATGCGGGCGAGCGCGTCACGGAGATACGGCATTCTCAGGAACGCCGAACGCCACGTGTGCGCGGCGGTGTCCGCGGAGCCCGGCACCGTCGGCGCGGGCGAGCCACCATGGTCGCGGGCCAGGGTGACGAGTTCGGTCAGGCGTCCCTCGACAGGGACATGGGCCGATTCCACGCCGAGGACGAGCGCACTGTGGCTGTCCCGTGCGACACCGGCCAGGGCGGCCTCCCCGGGGTCGAGCAACCGGCAGTTGGCCGGGTGCAGACCCGACTGCGCGACGGCCCGTACGGCGTCCATGGCCTGGTGGACGTCGTCGAACAGCACCGTGGCCGACGCCTTGTGACGCGGACGCTCCTGCAGCCGCATCCAGGCCTCGGTGATGACGCCGAGCGTGCCCTCGGAGCCCAGGAACAGCCGGTCGGGGGACGGACCGGCTCCCGAACCGGGCAGGCGCAGCGACTGATTGACCCCGACGGGCGTCACCACGCGCAGCGACTCGACGAGGTCGTCGATGTGGGTGTACAGCGTGGCGTAGTGGCCGCCGGCCCGTGTCGCGAGCCAGCCACCCAGGGTGGAGAACTCAAAGCTCTGCGGGAAGTGGCGCAAGGTGAGTCCGTGCGGCCGCAGTTGGGCCTCCAGACCGGGGCCGAGGGCGCCGGCCTGGATCCGGGCGGCCCGGCTGACCCGGTCGATCTCCAGCACCTGGTCGAGGCGGGAGAGATCCAGGGACACCACACCGCGATGCCGGTCCGCGCGGTACTCGACGCCGCCGACGACCGAACTTCCCGCACCGTAGGGGACGACGGCCACGTGCGCGTTCGCCGCCCAGTCGAGGACGTCGACGACCTCCTGCTCGCTTCGGGGACGGCCGACCAGGTCGGGCGCTGCGGCGAGGTCGCCGTTCAGGGCGCGGAACACATCCCGGTAGGCCTTGCCGTATGTGTGCGAGGCCCGGTCCCGGGCAGTGGACGACATCACGGGGGCGAGTGCGCGGGGCGGGTCGATGCGCACCTTCGGGAGTGCGAGGGCGGAGACGTCGGGCACGGGCAGGGGGCTCTGTGCCGCACCGGGGACCAGGGCTCCGAGGGCGATGCAGTCCGCATCCGGCAGTGCCTGGTCCGCGGCGCCCCAGCCCCACCAGGAGCGGAGCGGGGACGAGTCATGGGTGGACGCGGGTGGTGCGCTTCGGTCGGCCATATGAATTGACCCCTCAGTAATTTACCGTTCGGTAATTTCCGTAACGTATAGTCCGCGCATGACGACTGCAAGGGCCTCGGCCGCGCCGGATCCGGTCGGCAGTTCGGAACGGGGCCGAGGCAGAAGCCGCGGCGCCGGGACCAAGGGCGTCCCGCGCGCCCGGCGGGAGGAGCAGATCCTCGGCGCGGCCCTTGAGGAGTTCGGACGGCACGGACACGGCGCGGCGTCGATGGCCGAGATCGCCCGCCGCGTGGGCGTCACCAAGCCGATGCTCTACACCTACTTCGGCTCCAAGGACGGCCTGCATGTGGCCTGCCTCGACCACATCGGCCCGCTTCTCCTCGCGGCGATGCGCGAAGCCGTTGCGGCGAGCCCGTCGAAGGACCGGCTCCCCGTCACCGTACTCACAGCGGTCTTCGAGGCTCTGGAAGAGCGGCGGCACGCATGGTTCGTCCTCTACGACCGGACGCTGCCGCACGATTCCGAACCATGGCGCGCAGCCCGGCGTCACCGTGCGGCCATCGACGAACTGGCGATCTCGGGCACTGCCGCGCTGCTGCACGACCAGGGCAACGTCGACCCCCTGGACGCGGACGCCCTCAAGCATGTGTGGACGGGTACGGTCAGCGCGCTGGTCGGCTGGTGGGTCTCCCACCCCGAGCTGTCGGCACAGGACATGGGCGCGCGCTGCGAACGGCTGCTCTCCGCCATCCGGAACCACGTCTGAGGCAGCCCCCCGAGCGGTTGATGTCCGGCGTGGCCGGGAGACATCTCGTTTGACATCCGACGCCTCCCGACAGCAATGTATCTGCGTGACGCAGATAATGTGTCGCGAAGATGCAGGCGGCGGCATCGAAAGGCCCATCCCCTCGCCGCCTCCCGAACATCCTGAAAGGACTGGTCGACATGACCGTTCTCGTCACCGGAAGCCGCGGCGCCGTCGCCCAGGCCCTCATCCGTCTGCTGCGCGAGCGCGGACTTCCCGTCCGGGCCGCCTCCAGCACACCGGACGGCCCGGACGTCGTTCACTGCGACCTGAGCGACCCGTCCACCTTCGCCACCGCCCTCAAAGGCACGACCTCCGTCTTCCTCTATGCCGAGCCGTCGCGGATCGGCGAGTTCACCGAGGAGGCCACGGCCGCGGGCGTCGAGCACGTCGTACTGCTGTCCTCCTCCACCGTGCTCGCCCCGGACGCCGAGAACAGCCCGGTCGCCAAGTCCCACCTCGACGTGGAGAAGGCGCTCGACGCCTCCTGCCTGCACACGACCGCGCTGCGTCCCGGAACGTTCGCGGGCAACGCGCTCGCCTGGAGCCGGAACCTGCGGTCGGGGCGGCCGATCAGCCTGCCCTGTCCCGGTTCCCACAGCGACCCGATTCACGAGGCCGACATCGCCGAGTCCGCCCTCGCCGTACTCACCGAACCCGCCCTGGGCGGACGCCCGTACACCCTGACCGGCCCGGAATCCCTCACCTTCACCGAGCAGATCGGCATCCTGAGCCGGGTGACGGGCCGCTCCGTCCCCGTGCGGGCAGTGACCCGTGAGGAGTGGAAGCAGGAGACCGCCGGGTACATCCCGGCCGCGTTCGCCGACTCGCTGATGGACTGGTGGCAGTCCACCGACGGCCGCCCGATCGAACTCACCGCGGCCGTGGAGCAGTTGACCGGACATGAGGCCCGAACGTTCGAGACCTGGGCACGGGACCACGTCGGCGACTTCAGGGCGTAGCCGGAAGAGACGTCAGGGCGTAACCGGAAGAGATGCCCTTCCCCCTCCTCGCTGCCCCTGCTCACACGGGGCCGACAGGACCCTGGTCCTGCACCGTCTCCGAGGCCGGTTCCACAGGGGACGTCGTGGCCGGGCTCGGCCCTGACAGGGTGCGGCGCCGGCCGATCCAGGCGGCGACCGGTTCGGTGTAGCGGGCGGTGAGCGGGCCCAGAACCACGAGAATCAGCACGTAGGCGGTGGCGAGCGGGCCGAGGCGGGGTTCGATGCCGGCGGTGACGGCGAGTCCGGCGATGACGATGGAGAACTCGCCACGGGCGACCAGGGTGCCGCCCGCGCGCCAACGGCCCTTGGCCGAGATTCCGGCTCGCTTGGCCGCCCAGTAGCCGGTGGCGATCTTCGTCAGACCGGTGACGACGGCCAGCAGGAGGGCGGGCAGCAGGACCGGCGGGATCTCGGCGGGGTCGGTGTGCAGCCCGAAGAAGACGAAGAACACGGCGGCAAACAGGTCCCGCAGCGGTGCCAGCAGGTTGTGGGCGCCCTCGGCGACCTCGCCGGACAGGGCGATACCGACGAGGAAGGCACCGACGGCGGCGGAGACCTGGAGCTGCTGGGCGAGTCCGGCGACGAGGAGGGTGAGGCCGAGCACGACCAGCAGGAGCTTTTCGGGGTCGTCGCTGGAGACGAAGCGGGAGATGTGGCGTCCGTAGCGCACCGCGGTGAGCAGGACGAGTCCGGCGACACCGAGGGCAACGGCCAGCGTGAGGCTGCCCGCCGCGAGTCCGGCCCCGGCGAGCAGGGCGGTGATGATGGGCAGGTAGACGGCCATGGAGAGGTCTTCGAGGACCAGGATGCTGAGGATGACCGGGGTTTCACGGTTGCCGAGGCGTCCGAGGTCGCCCAGGACCTTGGCGATGACGCCGGAGGAGGAGATCCAGGTGACACCGGCCAGTACGACGGCGGCGACCGGACCCCAGCCGAGCAGCAGCGCCATGGCGGCGCCGGGCAGGGCGTTGAGCGCGGCGTCGACGAGGCCGGCCGGGTACTGCGTCCTGAGGTTGGAGACCAGGTCGCTGGCGGTGTACTCCAGGCCGAGCATGAGCAGCAGCAGGATCACGCCGATCTCGGCGCCGATCGCGACGAACTCCTCGCTGGTGCCCAGCGGGAGCAGACCGCCCTCGCCGAAGGCGAGCCCGGCCAGCAGGTAGAGGGGGATGGGAGAGAACCGCAGGCGCCCGGCGAGCCGGCCGAGCAGCCCCAACGCCAGGATGATCGTACCGAACTCGATCAGGAAGACGGCGGAGGAGTGCACGCGCCTCAGTCCCGTCCGAGTATCGCGGCGGCTGCCTGCACACCCTCGCGGGTGCCGATCACGATCAGGGTGTCCCCGCCGGCCAGCCGGAAGTCCGGCGCCGGCGAGGGGATCGCCTGTGCCCGCCTCAGCACGGCCACGAGGGAGGCGCCGGTCTCGGTACGCATCCGGGTCTCGCCGAGGACACGCCCGTTCCAGTAGGAGGCCGCCGACAGCTCGATCCGCTCCGCGACCAGCCCCAGGTCGGTCGTGGACAACAGGTTGGGGCTGTGATGGGCCGGTGCCAGCGCGTTGATCAGCGAGGCCGCCTCCGGCTCGGTCAGATGCAGCGACTGCGCGCACGCGTCCGGGTCGTCGACCCGGTAGACGTTCACCGTTCGGGTCCCGTCACGATGCGCGATCACCGACACCTGGCGGTGCTCCCGCGTCGTGAGGTCGTACTGGACACCGATTCCCGGCAGCGGCGTGGTGCTCATCCGCGGAGCAGGCACAACCTCTCCCTCCCTGTTCGTCGCGATGGTGGTGCGTCCGCCGCGGATCACTGGTGGTCCGGTGCGGCGAGGGGTCATGTTGCCAGGTGCGAACAGGCCGGGGACATGGGTGTCAGCACGGATGGACGCGAGCTGCCGGCAGCGGTCAGAGTGGGGCGGGGCATTGGGTCCCGCCGCAGGCCAGAGCCCTGATACGGGCCGGTCGGCGGCGGTACGAGACAGTGGAGGTGAGGACCACCGGAAAGGAGCGCACGATCATGACGTTGTACTGGAGGATCTTCCTCCTCAACGCCGCGGTGCTCGTCGTCGCGGTCCTGCTGCTCCTGGGCCCGGTCACCGTCTCCACCCCGGTGCTGTTCGGCGAGGCACTGGTTCTGATCGCCGGGCTGGTGGTGATGCTGATCGCGAACGCCGTCCTGCTGCGACTCGGACTCGCACCTCTTGCCCGCCTGAACCGGGCGATGGCCACCGCCGATCTCCTCAGGCCCGGCAACCGCGCGACCGTCACCGGACCCGGCGACGTCGCCGAGCTCACCAAGACCTTCAACGCCATGCTCGCCCGGCTGGAGTCCGAGCGGGCCACCAGCTCCGGCCGGGCCCTGTCCGCACAGGAGGCCGAGCGCAAGCGCCTCGCCCAGGAACTCCACGACGAGGTCGGACAGACCCTCACCGCCGTCCTGCTCCAACTCAAGCACGCGGCCGACCACGCCCCGCAGAGCGTGCGCGCCGACCTTCACCAGGCCCAGGAGACCACCCGGGCCGGGCTGGACGAGATCCGTCGCATCGCCCGCCGGCTGCGCCCCGGTGTGCTGGAGGAACTCGGTCTGCACTCCGCGCTGCGCGCCCTGACGACCGAGTTCACCACCCCTCGTACGAGCGCAACCGCCTACATCTCCCCCGGTCTGTCACCGCTCGACCCGGCCACCGAACTCGTCCTCTACCGCATCGCCCAGGAAGGGCTCACCAACACCGCTCGCCATGCCCGTGCCACGCGCGTGGAGGTCCATCTGAGCCCTCTGCCGGACGCCGGGGTGGCACTCCTGGTCCGCGACAACGGTACGGGCATCGGGAAGGCGCCCGAAGGCGCCGGCATCAGCGGGATGCGGGAGCGCGCCCTGCTCATCGGCGCCGACCTCGACATCGGCCAAGGCCCTCGGGGCGGGACCGAGATACGCCTCCAAGTGACCGGCAACACAGCTGACGACCGCATCCAGGAGCACGTGCGATGACTGCACCGGCCCGCATCCTGCTCGCCGACGACCACGCCCTGGTCCGCGGGGGCGTCCGCCTCATCCTCGATGCCCAGCCCGATCTGACCGTCGTGGCCGAAGCCGCCGACGGCGCCGAGGCCGTCGCCCGGGCCCGGGCCACCGCCATCGACCTGGCCATCCTCGACATCGCCATGCCGCGCCAGACCGGTCTGCAGGCCGCCCGTGAACTTTCCCGGATCCTCCCCGACCTGCGCATCCTGATGCTGACCATGTACGACAACGAGCAGTACTTCTTCGAAGCGCTCAAGGCGGGGGCCTCCGGATATGTACCGAAGTCCGTCGCCGACCGAGACCTCGTCGAAGCCTGCCGTGCGGCCCTGCGGGACGAGCCGTTCATCTACCCCGGCGCCGAGTCCGCCCTCATCCGCACCTACCTCGACCGTGCCAGAAGCGGCGACCGGCTCCCCGCGCGCCCCATCACCGAGCGCGAGGAGGAGATCCTCAAACTCGTCGCCGAGGGACACTCGTCCAAGGAGATCGCCCAACTCCTCGTGATCAGCGTCAAGACAGTGGAACGGCACCGCGCCAACCTCCTCCAGAAACTCGGCATGCGCGACCGCCTGGAACTCACCCGCTACGCGATCCGCGTCGGCCTCATCGAGCCCTAGAAGCGACCCACATGTTGATACCGCTCGCCCTGCTCACCGTGCTCTTCGCACTCGCCCTGCGATACACGCTCAGGGCAGCCCGCCTGCCGGACATCCCGCCCTGGCGCAGGTTTCTGCCCCTGGCCCTTCTCTTGGTCGCGGCCGGAGCCAGCCTGCTGCGCGCCGTCGAGGTCCTCGAACCCGCCCGCCTGATCGCCTTCCCCTGCAACATCGCCGCCATCGCCCTGGCCGGACGAGAGATCCGCGAGCACCGCGCCCGCGCCTCCGCAGCGCACTGAACCGCCGGCGGGCTACAGGTCGTTGCCCGCGTACGACAGGTTGAAGCTCTTGTTGGTCAGGGGGAAGTCCGGAACGATCGTGTCCGCCAACGCGACCGGTAGCGCGGGCCAGTTGAAGAAGGACGGGTCGACCGGCTTGACCCGGGCAAGGGTGGCGTCCGGGGCGAGTTCGACCCGGGTGGCGATGGTGCCGCGCCAGCCCTCGACCAGGCCCACTCCGGTGCCGGGGCCCGCACCGGGTGGCGGCTGGGCGGCGAGCACCGCCCTGGGGGCGGTCAGTCCGTCGGCGAACTGCTCGATCAGGGCAAGAGAGGTCTCGATCTCCTCGGCGCGGACGAGGAAGCGGGCCAGGACGTCACCGCCGTCGTGGACGGGTACGCCGAACTGCGTGCCGTAAGCGGTGAAGGGGTGCGCCACGCGGGTGTCGTCGGCGATGCCGCTGGCCCGGGCGACGTAGCCGAGGCAGCCGATCTCACGGGCGGCGGCGGTGTGCAGGATGGCCGTTCCGGTGAAGCGGTCGCGGACGGTGGAGTGGCCGAGGGCGAGGTCGGCGATCTCCCGGATGTCCGTGCCGATCGCCTTCAGCCGGGCTGGATCGGGCAGGGCGAGCAGGGCCGCACCGCCGGGTACGACACCGCCGCGCAGCAACCGGTGGCCGGTGATCTCCCGGTTGAGGCGCAGGAGTTGTTCGCGCACTCGCTGGGCATGGGCGTTGAGGATGCCGTGGCCGACGTCGTTGCAGAGCATGCCGAGGTCGGCGACGTGGTTGTGGACGCGCTCCAGCTCCAGGAGCATCGCGCGGGCGCGCTGTGCCGCGTCCGGCACCTCGGTGCCGGTGGCTTCTTCGACGGCGAGGCAGTAGGCGAGCGAGTGGCCGACTGCCGTGTCGCCGCTGATGCGCTCGGCCAGCGGGAGCCCGGCGGCGATCGACCGGCCTTGGAAGAGTTTCTCGATGCCCTTGTGGACGAACCAGAGGCGGGCCTTGAGCTTGAGGATGGTCTCGCCGACGACGGAGAAGCGGAAGTGGCCGGGCTCGATCAGGCCGGCGTGCACGGGACCGACGGGGATGTCGTACACACCGTCGCCTTCGACCTCCAGGAAAGGGTACGGCCCCTCCTGTTCGCTGAAGGTCGGTGCCGGTCCGGCGTCGGGACGCATGGGGTACCAGCCGCGCGGCCAGTGGAAGTGGCGGACGAGACGGCGGGGCAGTGGATGGTCGAGGGGGACGATGCCGAACAGGTCGCGCATCTCGCGCTCGAAGCGGCCTGCGGGGAAGGAGAGCGGGGCAAGCGTCGGGACTTCGGGGTGGTCGGGGTGGAGGCGGACGTGGAGTTCGGTGCGGGTGTCGGGCGGGCCGGAGGTGAACAGATACACCACGCGTGGCCCGGTCTCGTCGATGTGCGCGGCGACCAGGGCGAGTCGGTGGTTCTTGCTGAGCAGCTCCTCGGCGTGCCGGGGCAGTGCGGAGGGGCTCACTTGGTACGTCGTACGCATCGCTTCAGTGGCCTCCGATCACTTGGGCGGCGGCGTCCAGCAGGTCGGTGAGCGGGCCGGTGGCCAAGCCCAGGGCGGCGCAGGCGGCCAGGCCCAGCATCAGTGGCCCTGCGGCGGACGGATTCTCCTCGGCCGGAGTTCCCGGTCCGAGCAGCATCCTGGCCGTGCGGGCGGCGAGCGCGGCGAAGGCGACCAGCACGAACAGCAGGGCCGCCGCCGTGGCCCAGCGCAGGCCCGCCCCCGCGGCGAAGCCGGCTCGGGCGATGCCCAGTTCGGAGGCGAAGAGACTGAACGGCGGGAAGGCCATCAGCGCCACCAGCGCAAGCCCGAACGCCCCGGCCGTCCGGGGCACTTGGGCGATCAGCCCGCGCACGCGGCCGATCCGCGCCGTGCCCGTCACCTGCAGAATGCTTCCGGAGGCGCAGAAGGCGACGGACTTGGCGAGCCCGTGGCCGGCGATGTGCAGGAGCGCGGCGGACAGGGCGAGCGGGCTGCCGATCGCCGCGGCCAGGGAGATCAGGCTCATGTGCTCCATGGACGAGTAGGCGAGCATCCGCTTGTAGTCGCGCTGAGCGAGCAGGAGTCCGGCTGCCAGGGCGAGGGTGAGCAGGGCGATCCCGGCGAGCAGGACGCGGGTGAAGTCCGGGCCGAGGGCCGCGTCCGCGATGACCCGGTAGCGCAGGACCGCGGCGAACGCCACCGACAGCAGGACCCCGGACATCAGCGCGGAGACCGGCGCCGGGGCCTGGCTGTGGGCGTCGGGCAGCCAGGCGTGCAGCGGGACCAGGCCGGCTTTGGCGCCGAAGCCGAGGACGACGAGCGTGATGCCGAGCCGGGTCACCGCCGGGTCGAGGCGGTCGGCATGGGCGACGAGGGTGGGCCAGTCGAGCGCCCACGCCTCGGCGATGCCCGCCTGTCTGGCCGCGTAGTAGATCAGCACGGTGCCGAGGAACGCGAGCGCGATGCCGGCCGAGCAGATCACCACGTACTTCCAGGCGGCCTCCACGGAGGCGCGGGTGTGGCGGTGGCCGACGAGGAAGGCGGTGACGATGGTGGTGGCCTCGACCGCGACCCACAGCACGCCGAGGTTCGCGGTGACCAGGGCCAGGCACATCGCGGCCAGGAACGCCTGCACGAGGACGTGGTAGCGCCACGCGGCCTCGTCACTCGTCCGTCCGGCGGCCCGCTCGCCTCTCAGATACGCGGGCGCACAGCCGCAGGCGATCAGTGCGACGGCTCCGACCACCAGCAGCATCCACGCGGTCAGCGCGTCCGCGCGCAGCAGACCGGAGTACGCCGACCTCGGTCCTTCCGCGACGACGTCCGCCGCGAGCACGCTGCCGCACACGAGGATCACGGCCGGCGAGACGAGCCCCACCCAGTCCAGCGGGTGGCGCTTCGGGGCCTTGTCGGGCGGTGCCTCCGCGACCAGTACGGTGCCCCGTGCGGGTGCTCGTTGCAGGGGTGCGGGAAGCGCCGGGGAGGCCGAGCGGATGCGCAGTGCGGCAAGTGCGTACGCGCCGGCCACGGCCAGTGGCACGGTGGCGGGCGCGGTGAGGAGCAGCGCGGAAGCAGTAGGGCTCATCAGTCGTGCAGCTCCCGCAGGTCGTCGATGTCGGTGGTGCCGAACGCCGCCCGCATCCTGGTGGTGAGGATCTGCAGCACCAGCACCGCCAGGAGTACGTCGAAGGAGACGCCGAGTTCGACGATCAGCGGCACGCCGGAGGTGGCCAGGAACGCCGTGGCGGTGATGCCGTTGTCCAGCAGCAGGAACCCGACCACCTGGGCCAGCGCCCTGCGCCGTGTGACCAGGACGAAGAAGCCGATCAGGACGACGGCGAGGCCGACCGGCAGGGCGCGGGTGGCGGGTGTCGGGTTGAGCTCGGTCAGCGGTCGGGCCACCGCATAGGCCAGCAGTGTCAGCAGGGCGGCGGTCAACAGGGAGGCGGCGACGTTGACGAGGGGCTGTGTCTCGCGTGTCTCCGCTCCCCCGTCGCCGTGCCACTGCCGGTCCTGGGTGAGCGCGGCCAGGGCGCGCCGCATCAGATACGGCAGGAGGCCCGCCCTGAGGGCGCCGATGCCGAGTCCCACGGCGATCAGGTCCCAGCGTTCCTCGTGCGCGCCGAGCAGGACGGCGATCGCGGCGAGCGCGATGCCCTGCAGAGCGAAGACGCGCACGATCGAGGCCAGTTCGCGTCGCCACAGCACGATCACGGCGGCCAGCAGGAAGGCGCCGCAGGCCAGATCGAGGAGCTGGGTGTAGAGGCCGCTGCTCATGACGCTCCGCTCAGGAAGTACGAGACGGTCACCGCGAGCAGGGCCAGCAGGAAGGAGCCGGCGAGCAGTTCGGGCACGCGGAACAGCCGGACCTTGGCCCAGAACACCTCGGCCGCCGCGAGCACCGCGCCCAGCAGACAGACCTTCACCACGAACAGCACCAGCGCCACGGCGAGGGCCGCCCAGGAGGCGTGGGTGGCGATGCCCCAGGGCACGAACAGGGCGGAGAGCAGGCCGAGCAGCAGGGTGAGCCGCATCTGGGCGCCCAGTTCGACCAGTGCCAGGTCCGGACCGGCGTACTCCAGCACCATCGCCTCGTGGATCATGGTCAGTTCGAGGTGGGTGGAGGGGTTGTCCACCGGGATCCGCCCGGTCTCGGCGAGCACGGCGACCGCGAGGGCGGCCGTGGCCAGCAGCCCGGCCGGGGAGGCGAGGCGGGCCGGTTCATGGACCGCGCCGGTGACGATGGCGGGGATGTTGGTCGTCCCGGCCGGTATCGACAGGGCGAACACCGAGAGCAGGAGGGTCGGCTCGACCAGCGCGGCGACCGTCATTTCCCGGGAGGCGCCCATACCGCCGAAGGCGGTGCCGGTGTCCAGCCCGGCCAGCGCGAGGGCCATGGTCCCGAGCGCGATCAGCGCCACCACCAGGATGAGGTCCGCGTGGGAGCTGACCGGGGTGTCGGTGGACAGCAGCGGTACGAGGGCGGTGGCCACGACGGTGGTGGCGACCAGCAGCGCGGGGGCCGTACGGAAGGCGGGCCCGGTCCCCACGGGGGTGATGGGCTCCTTGCGCAGCAGCTTGCGGGCGTCCCGCCAGGGCTGGAGCACCCCCGCACCGGCCCGGCCCTCCAGGCGGGCCCGAACCTGCCGCATCCACCCGGTCACCAGGGGCGCCCCGGCGCCGACCACGACGATCTGACCGGCCACGGCGGCGTATCCGACAGCACTCATCTGTTCGCTCTCACCAGCCCACCACCAACGCCACCAGCAGGACGACCAGGCCGGCGAAGCCGTAGCCGAGATAGAGGTGGACACTGCCGCTCGCCAGCCGCCGGGCCGCCCGTCCGGTGCCCGCCAGGGCGGACAACACCGGTTCGTACAGCCGGTGTTCGATCCGGTCGGGCACCCGGCGCTGGAAGCGCACCCGTTCCACCAGGTAGGCCGACTCGCGCACCGGCGTGACGTTCAGGTCCTGCTCGGGGGCGAGGACGTCGTCGAAGACCCGTTGCAGCGGTTCGGCGAACGAGGTCGCGGTGTAGGCCATGCGCGCCGTCGGCGCCCCGCCACCGCAGTCCCACAACCGGGCGTTCGCCCGGCGCCGACGGCGTCCGTAGAGCCGGGGCAGTCCCGCGGCCAGCATGAGTGCGGCGCCGAGGGCGGCCACGACCCACACCGGTGACAGGGAGGCGGAGATGTCCGCGAGCCGCACCCGCGCTCCGCCGCCCGACACCGCGCCGGTACCCGGCAGCCCGACCGCGCTCACGGCCCGGTCGAGGCCGTCGCCCAGCAGCCCCGGCACCACGGCGAGCGTCGCACACGCGGCAGCGAGCAGTCCCATCCCGGCGATCATCAGGGGCGGCGCCTCCCGCGCGTCCTGCGCCGACGAGCTGCGCGGCCGGGCGAAGAAGCCCACTCCGAGCGCCTTGACGAACGCGACGGCAGCGACGCCGGCCGACAGGGCGATCAGCGCCACCGACAGGGGCAGCACCACCGCCACCGCAACGCCCGGGACCTGCAGTCCGTGGATCAGGGATTGCAGCAGCAGCCACTCACTGATGAACCCGTTGCCCGGCGGCAGCGCCATCGCTCCGAGTGCGGCCAGCGCGAACAGTCCGGCGGTGGCCGGCATCCGCGAGCGCAGACCGCCCAGCTGGTCGAGGTCCCGTCGGCCGGTGGCGCGCAGCACGGATCCGGCCGCGCAGAACAACAGGGCCTTGAAAGCCGCGTGGTTGACCACGTGCAGCAGCGCCGCCGCCAGCGCCAGCGCGGCCAGCGGCTGATTGCCGTAGGCGGCGAACAGCCCGCAGGCCCCGACCCCGATCAGGACCAGGCCCATGTTCTCGCTCGTCGAGTACGCCAGCAACACCTTCAGATCGGAGGCGATCGCCGCCTGCAGGATCCCGTACACCGCGCTGGCCCCGCCGACCGCCATCACTGCCAGCCACCACCAGGCCGGACCGCCGCCGAGCAGGTCGAGGCCGGTGCGGACGAGGCCGTAGACGCCGAGATTGACCATGGCCGCGCTCATGAGCGCCGAGACGGGGCTGGGTGCTTCGGGATGGGCCCGGGGCAGCCAGGCGTGCAGCGGCAACGCGCCCGCCTTCGACGTGAACGCCAGGCCGACCAGCACGAAGACCAGCCCTCGCATCGCCGGCGACACGGTGTGTGCGCCCGCTCGTAGTGCGGTGAAGGTCTCGCCGCCCGCATCGGCTGCGAACAGCGCGAGCCCGGCGAGCAGCAGCACCAGGCCGAGGTGTGTCATCACCGCGTACCAGACGGCGGCCTGCCGCACCGAGGCCCGCCCGCGGTGTTCGGCGAGGACCAGCACCAGCGAGGCGACCGCCATCAGCTCCCACAGCAGCAGGAACGTGGACACCGACGCGGCCACGGGCACCAGCACCAGGGTGAGCGCGAACAGCGGAAGCACCGCCTGCGCCGTCCGCGAGCCGAGTCCGTGCGGACCGTGCCCGGCCGCGTAGCCGATGCCGTACACCGCGACCGCGGCCACGACGGCCCCCGCCACCGCCATGAACAGGCCCGCCAGCGCATCCACCGCCACATACGACCCGGCCAGCGGCAGCAGCCCGGGAAAGACGGCCGACCAGCGGTTTCCGCCCAACGCAGCCACACCCGCCGTACCACCACCGACCCCCACGCCCGCCGTCAGCACTCCCACGACCGGCACGCGCAGCCGATACGGCAGCCCGAACCCGGCCAGCGCGCCCGTGCCGCCCAGTGCCGTGGCCGTCGCCAGGGCGGCCGGGATCACGCTCACCTTCCCGTCACTCTGCGCAGCGCCGCCACGATCTCACTCGGCTCCGGCGGGCACCCGGGCACGGCAAGGTCCACCGGTACGACATCGGCGACGGCGCCCTCGACGCCGTACCCGCCCGCGAACTCCCCGCAGTTGATCGCGCAGTCCCCCACCGCGATCGTCAGCCGCGGCTCGCCCATCGCGGCCACCGTGCGCCGCAGCGGCTCGGCCATGTTCCGGGTCACGGGCCCGGTCACCAGCGCCACGTCCGCGTGCCGGGGCGAGGCCACCAGCCGGGCCCCGTAGCGCTCGGCGTCGTACACCGGGTTGAAGGCCGCGGCGATCTCGATCTCGCATCCGTTGCAGGAGCCCGCGTCCACGCACCGCACCTGCACCGATCCGCCGAACGCCCTTGCCTCGTCCGGGACTTCGCCCTCCGGGGGCGGCGGTGCGGGCTCGGCCACCCGACCGGTGGTGCGGATCTTGCGCAACAGGCCCATGAGCCCCTCCCTGACACGGTGAGGACTTGTCTGCGAGTGACCAACGCGCCATCCCGCGAGTGAAGTTACGGTGCTTTGCCGTGGTTTTGCGTCCTTGGCCGAACTCGTACGGGTTCGGGAGGAGGCCGTGGCTACGGCGGCGGCTTTGCCTCGCCCTGCGCGGCCTGCAGATGGGCGAGGAGTTCGGCCTGGTCGGCCAGCACTCCGGACAGGATCGTGCGGGCCACTCGAAGCAGGTCGGCAACGTGGGGGCTGGCCAGCGAGTAGTAGACGCTCAAGCCCTCCTTGCGGGTCCTGACCAGGTTCGCCCGCCGCAGCACGGCCAGTTGCTGCGAGAGATGGGCGGGCTCGATGCCCACTTCGGGAAGCATCTCCGACACCGCGTGCTCGCGCTCGCTCAGCAGCTCCAGGACACGGATACGGGCCGGGTGGCCGAGTGTTTTGAAGAACTCGGCCTTGAGCTGGTACAGCGGCGTACTCACCGTGCGGTCACCTCCCCGGTGCAGCAGCACGACCCCGTCGGCCGGGCCTCGGCGCATCCCGTCCACCCATTCCCTGCAGTGACGACCTCAGCAATTGCTAAGATTAGCAACTGCTGAGGTCGTATGAGAGAGGTTTGCGTGAGGATCACCCCGCTGCGCGGCACCGGCGTCGTCTGGCACAAGTGCCCCGCCTGCCGGCTCGAGTGCAGGCCCGCCGCCCTGGCCCCGGGCGGCTCCTGCCCCCGCTGCGGCAACGCCCGGCTGCTGAAGCTGTCCCTGGGGGGTCACCCCGGTCGGTCGGCCTCCCACCGCGACGGCGACTGAACCACGCACGGCGGGCCGACCGGGGAGGGGCACGATGGGTGACTGGGACATCCAGTGCGGCACCGCAGTCCGCTTCGAATGGGGACCCGCAGGCGCACGTCGTCTCGCCACCGAGGCCGCGTGCCTGGTCGCCGTCGACGTACTGTCGTTCACCACCGCAGTGAGCGTCGCCGTGGAGAAGGGAATTCGTGTCCTGCCCTTCTGGTGGCCGGACGGGCCGGCGACCGAGGTGGAGCGGACCGGCGCCGCGCAGGCCGCCGCCGCGTACGCCCGTCAGTCCGGCGCCAGGCCGGCCGCCCACCGCCACACCGTCACCCCTGAGACGCCGAGGTCCCTGCCCCCGCCCATCTGCGCGCCGCCCCCTTCGTGGCCCGCCTTGTGCTGCCGTCGCCGAACGGCGCGTCCATCGCGGCCGCCGCACCACGCGGCGTGCGGGTGATAGCCGCCTGTCTGCGCCATGTCACCGCGGTCAGCAGCTGGCTCGTCGCCCGCGGCTACGGCACCCCCGAGCATCCGGTCCCCGTGATAGCCGCGGGTGAGCGGTGGCCGGAAGGGAGCCTGCGTCCCGCCCTGGAAGACCTGCTGGGCGCCGGGGCCCTCATCTCCGAGCTCTGCTGCCAGGGGTGCGGTCCCGCTCTCCGCGGAGGCGGTCGTCGGCTGGCCGCCATGGGATTCGTCGGGGACGTGGCCATCGCCACCGAGGAAGACGTCTGCACCGTCGTGCCCGTACGGGACGGCGACGGCGCCTTCGCCCGGGGCTGAGCCGAAGAGGTCACCCGCCTGCCTGTTGTCCGGCCGGCCATCCAGTGGTGCGCCACTCGTGGCGCCCCTCCACTTGTTCCGCGCGCTCCGGGCCGTGAACCGCCAGCGCGGCGGCCAGGTCGGTGTGGACCGGGATCGGCGGGCCGTCCCCGGTGGGGACGAGCGACCCGTCGGCTGGAATCGCGGCCAGCTCCAGGCCGCGGCCCGCCTCCTTGAGGCGCCGGGCGGCCTCGATGATCGCCAGCTGTCCCTCGGCCGACCAGCTGCGCAGCTCGGTCAGGTCGACGACGACCGGGCCGGTGCCGCGCGCCAGCGCCCAGCCGACCGCGCCGGTGAAGCGCCGGACGGCGTCGGGGCCCAGGTATCCGGCGACGGAGAGGATGCCGAAGTTGTCCTCGACGGTGTAGCGCCAGTCGATGGTCATGATGGTGAACTTCCTTGCGCGGGTGGGCAGTCGACGTCTGCTGTCCGGGGTCAGAGGGGGAGGGTGATCCAGATGCTCTTGCCACCGCCGTCGGCATCCGCGCGGACCACCGCGGTGCCGCCCAGGGCGAGCGTGAGCTCCATGACGGTCGCCAGACCGCCGGTGCCCGTTCCGGTGCCGGTCCCGGTGCCCGTGCCGGTGACCGACCCGTACAGCGGGGGCTGGTACGGGTGGCGGTCGTGGACGGCCAAGGCCAGGCAGTCCTGGCCCGCCGCGTAGATCACCGTCAACTGCGGGGAAACCAGGGCGGCGTGCCGCACGCTGTTGGTGACCAGCTCGGCGAGGATCAGCAGGGCCGGGTCCACCGTGGGGTGACGCAGTCCGATCCCCCACTCGACCAGCGCCTGCTCAGCGGTCTCGCGGGCCATCCGTACAGCTGAAGGCTCGGCGGGCAGGGTGAGCACGTGCCGGTAGGGCAGTGCTTCCAGCTGTGTCGACATCACTCACGCCTCCCCGCGGGCGAGACGGAAGCCCGTGACCGTCTTGGGGTGCAGGCGCAGCAGGGTGTCGTGCGGGCCGTGCGCCCAGCCGGCCAGACTGCGCCGGTAGTGGGCGGCCTCATCAGGGTCCGTGACCACCTCGGCCGCTCCGGAGACGGTGACCGTCCAGCCGGTGCCGGACACGGCGCGGATGTCGTCCACCTGGTACGTCGCCGCCGCCGACACCGCCGCGGCGGGTACCGGCGCACGGACGACCAGGCGGCCGTACTCCCATACGTGCCGAGCCGGCCGGATCACGGTCAGGTCCCGCTGCGCATACACCAGCCGCCCCAGACTGCTGCCCTCCAGCAGCCACAGGGCCTCCGCACCGGAGACCTCGACCATACGAAGGTTGGCGGGAAGAGTGCTCATCGCAGGGCTTCCTCGCTGGGGGTTCGGGGGTTCGGTACGGGAAGGACGGGCAGGACGCCGGAGCACTCCAGGTGGTCACGGGCGGCCCGGATCGCGTCGGGGGTGGAGGCGTACTCGCGGCCCTCGGCGCTCAGCGACTCCAGCGCGCCGACGGAGTCGAGGACCTGGCGCTGACCGGGTCGTATGCCCGACACCAGGACGACGATTCCGCGGCGGTGCAGCTTCTCCACCGCGTCCTTGAGGACCAGGGCGCCGGTCGCGTCCATGGTGGAGATCCGGGACATGCGCAGGATCACGACACGGACGTCGGCGACCTCGGTCAGCTCCAGCAGGAAGCGGTGGGCGGCGGCGAAGAACAGCGGGCCGTCGATGCGGTACGCCACGATGTGCTCGGCCAGGAGCGCGTGCTCCTCGGCGCTGTGGTCGCCCCGGTCGAGCGGCACCTGATCGAAGCGCGCCTGCTTGGCCACCGCACGCAGGGCGAGGGCGCCGGCCACGACGAGGCCGATGATGACGGCATACACGAGGTCCAGGGCCAGCGTCGCCACGGCGGTCAGGACGAGGATGAGCGCGTCGGAGCGGGTCGCCTTCGCCATGGCCTTCAGCGATCCGACCTCGACCATGCGGATCGCGGTGGCCAGCAGGACACCGGCGAGCGCGGCCAGCGGGATCCGGGAGACGAGAGGCGCCGCCGCGAAGACGATCACGGCGAGAACGGCGGCGTGGGTGAGGGAGGCGAGGCGGGAGCCCGCGCCCGTACGGACGTTGACCGCGGTGCGCGCGATGGCGCCGGTCGCGGGCACGCCCCCGAACAGCGGGGCGGCGACGTTGGCCAGTCCCTGCCCGAACAGCTCCCGGTCCGGGTCGTGCTTCTGCCCCACCGTCATACCGTCCGCGACCGAGGCGGACAGCAGGGACTCCAGGGCGGCGAGGGCCGCGACCGCCACGGCGGGAGCGAGCAGGGTCCCCACCGAGCCGAGGTCGAGGAAGGACAGGGACGGCACGGGCAGTCCCGCCGGAAGGTCGCCGATCGGCTTGGCCGCGTCCAGGTGGGCCAGCTGAGCCACGATCGTCGCCGCGATCACGGCGACGATCGAGAACGGCACGGTCGGCCGCCACCGGGCACCGAGCAGCATGATCGCGGCCACCGCGACGGCGAAGCCGACCGCCGTCCAGTTCGGAGCCTTCGCGAACTCCTCCACCGCCCGCCAGGTCACCACCAGCACCCGGTCGCCCTCCGGCTTGGGCACACCCAGCGCGTTCGGGATCTGCTGCAGGCCTATCACGCAGGCGATCCCGAGGGTGAAGCCCTCGACCACCGGGGCGGGCACGTACTGCATGTACTTCCCGGCCCGCAGCACCGCCAGGCCGACGAGCAGCACGCCCGCCATCAGCCCGACGGTCAGCACTCCGCCCGGCCCGTACTCACCGACGATCGGCACCAGCACGACCGTCATGGCACCGGTCGGGCCGGAGACCTGCAGGTTGGATCCGCCGAACACCGCGGCGAGCGCCCCCGCGACCACGGCGGTGGCCAGGCCCGCCTCGGCGCCCAGCCCGGAGGAGACGCCGAAGCCGAGCGCGAGGGGCAGCGCGACGATCGCCACGGTCAGACCGGCGAGCAGGTCCCGGCGCGGGTCGCGCCGGATCTCCGCAAGGTCGGAGCGGTTCGGCAACAGCACCATGATCCGGGCCCACGCCCGGCCGAATGCCGAGGTCACTGCGCGACGACCTCGGCTTCCCGCAGCTCGGCCAGCAGCTCGCTGCGGCCCGCCAGCATCTCGGTGAGGATCCGCCGCGCTGCCTTCATGAGATCGGCGACGTCGCCGCCGGCCAGTTCGTAGACAACCGTCGAGCCCTCGCGCGTCGAGGTGACGATGCCGGAGCGGCGCAGCACGGCCAGCTGCTGCGACAGGCCCGAAGCCTCGACCTCGATGGCGGCCAGCAGGTCCCGTACCGGCATCGGCCCGTCCTGCAGCAGCTCCAGGACTCGTATCCGCACGGGATGCCCCAGCATCCGGAAGAACTCGGCCTTGGCCTGGTACAGCGGAACGGACACGACTCCTCGGCTTCCCCTACGAGACCCCACTGCGGGGGCGGACGCGAAACGCTGCGCCCGCGGCTACCTGCGGACACAGCAAAGACAGCATCTAACTAATTGCGAACTTTTGCAATTCCGCATCCTGTGGCGCCCCGGGTGAACCCGCCAGGGACCCCCGCTCGGGAGGGTCAGGCCTTCTTGACCACGCTCGACTTGAGCTGCATCGCTCCGAAACCGTCGACCTTGCAGTCGATGTCGTGGCCGTCGACCCCGTCGACCAGCCGGATGTTGCGCACCTTGGTCCCGGCCTTGATCCCGGAGGGGCTGCCCTTGACCTTGAGCGCCTTCACCACGACCACGGTGTCGCCGTCCTGGAGCACATTGCCCACGGCGTCCTTGACGACGCGCTCTCCGGCGAGGTCACCGCCCTCGGCACCGGCCTCGGCGGGAACCCATTCGTGGCCGCACTCGGGGCACACCACCAGGGCGTTCATCTCGTAGGTGTACTCGCACGAGCACTTCGGACAGGGGGGAAGATTCTCGATCATCCCTCCAGCCTATCCGCCCTGGTACCTCGGTCATTCCACTCGGCACGGCGGCCGGTACGGGAGGTTCCCCAGGTGGTTCCTCCACCGTTGCCGGTCGAGGGCGTTGCCGGTCATGGCACAGATGTGGCGCACGGCCTCGTCGACATCCAGGTCCCACAGGCGTGCCGTGCCGTCGTCGGCGCCCGTGGCCAAAGTGCGGCTTGCGGGGCCGAGGACCGCTGACCGCACGGCGCCGGAATGGCCGACCAGCGCATCACCCGTGGCGGAGGGGTGCGCGGGGTCGGTGACGTCCCACAGCCTGATCAGGCCGTCCGTGGTGCCGGTGGCGAGTGTGCGTGCGTCGGGGCCGAAGGCGAGCGCGGAGACGGAGCCGGAGGCGTCGATCGGGGAGCTGAGCGGCCTTGGACGGGCCGCGTCCGAAACGGTCCACAGGCGCAGGGTTCCGTCCCTGGAGGCCACCGCAAGGGTGTGTCCTTGCGGGGCGAAGGCGACCGACTCGCCGGTGAGGGTCCGGGCAGCGCGGACCGGATGGGAGGGGTCGTGGGTGTCCCAGAGCCTGACCCTCCGTGTGGAGCCCGCGAGGGCAAGCGTGTGTCCGTCGGGGCTCAGCGCGAGGGACGGGGGTGTGTCGAACGCGAGGAACGGGGGTGTGTCGAAGATGTCTTCCTCGGGCGATTCAGCGCTTCCGAGGAGGCGAGGACGGCCGGGGCTGCCCACGTCCCACAGCCGGACCCGGCCGCCACCGTCGACCTGTCCATCACCCCAGGCCCGTGCGGCACTTCCACCGGACGCTTCGCTCCCGGCGTCGACGATGGGCTCCGCCACGACCTGGGGCTGCTCGTACTCGGCCATCGTGCGGCCGTCGGCACTGAAGGACAGGGCGGAGATCATGTGCTCGCGCCTGACCGACGTACGGCCCAGCCGGCGGGGACGCGCCGGATCGCTGACGTCCCACAGTCGCGTACCACCGTCCGGCTCCGCCACCGCAAGTAGGCGACCCCGGGGTGCGAATACGGCGGAGGTGCCGGGAAGGGCGCCGAGGCGCTTGGGGTTTCCGGTGTCCGCCGTGTCCCACAGCCTCACCTGCTCCGGACCGCAGGTGGTGACCAGGCTCCGCCCGTCGGGGCTCATCCCGCTCACCGAGACATCGGAGCAGTCCGTCAGCACGGGCGGCAGGCTCCATACCCGGATGACCCGGTCGTCGGTGACCAGGCTGCGGCTGTCGCGGCCGAAGACGAGGGCAATGCCGCCATAGGACGTCTGTCCCAACGGTTCGCCCAGTTGCGTCGGTTCGTCGTCGTTCGCGGTGTTCCACAGTTGGACTCCGTTGTCCCCGGCCACGGCGAGCGTACGGCCGTCGGGACTGAAGGCCACCGCGGCTATTTCGGATCCGTCCGCATTTTCGAGCGGTGGGGAGAGGAGTTCCGGGCGTCGGGGGTCCGCGATGTCCCAGAGCCTGACCTGCGTGTCGCCGTCGTCCGCGGCCAGGGTCCGCCCGTCCGGGCCGAACACCACCTCTTGTGTTCCGCCGGTACCAAGGTGCAGGACGCCCAGTGTCCGGAGGTGCATCGGATCGGCTGTGTTCCACAGCTGTGTGATGCCGCTCTGACTGCTCGCCGCGGCCAGGAGGTGGCCGTGCGGGCTGAAGGCGGGGAGGTCACCGGGCAGGGAGTGGCCCAGTCGTGCGGGGTGCCTGCGGTCACGCATGTCCCACAGGTAGACCCTCTGTCCGCCCGCCGCGAGCAGGCGCCCGTCGGGGCTCAGCGCAACGGTGTTGCCGATCGTGTCGCCCGGCAGGCCGAGAGTGGTGAGGTCGGCCGGGTGGCTGGGGTCGGAGGTGTCCCACAGCCGGATCCTCCCGTCGGTGTCGTCCTCGGCGGCCAGCAGGCTTCCGTCCCCGCTGAGCGCCACCACCGATCCGCGCAGGGCACGGCCCACGCGCCGGGGGTGGGTGACGTCACGGATGTCCCACAGCCGGATGACGCGGTCGGGCCCGGCGAGGGCCAGCAGCCTGCGTGACGCGTCGGCCGCCACCCGGCCGTTGCCGAAGTTGTTCACATCGTCCGAACTGCGGCTCTGGTCGGGAGTCTCGGAGAACAGCGCCGAATTGGCGGCGCCGAGCAGACTCGTGTACGTGCGTTCCGAGCGGCGCATCCGGTACGACGCAATGTCGAGCTGGGCCGCCAGGGAGGCGTTCTGCACCTGGGCCGGCAGCTGGATGCCGCGGAGCTGGTCCGCCTCCGCGGCGATCTGCCGGGACATGGCAACCGTGCGCTGGGCGCGGGCCGTGGCACGCTGCTGGAAGGCGACGGTCGCCGCGGTTGCGGCCACGAGGACCAGGGCCGTCAGGCCGGCGACCAGAGAACGCAAGCGCCGCGTGGTGCGCACGGCCGCCCGCTGTTCGCCGGCCCGGGCCTCCAGGCTCGCGGTCAGGAACGCGCCCTCCAGCCCGGTCAGTTCGTCCCGAACGGTGAACGTCTCCTCGGCGGCGGCCAGACGGGTGCCGCGGTAGAGCGCGCCGGGGTCCCGGTCCAGCGCGTCCCAGGCCTGCGCCGCCTCGGTGAGCCGACGGTGCGCGCGCAGCCGTTCGCGGTCGCTGTCGATCCAGCCGCGCAGCCGGGGCCAGGCGGTGATGAGTGCCTCGTGGGCCAGGTCGACGGTGTCGTGGTCGAGGGTGATCAGCCGGGCGTGGGCCAGCCGCTCCAGGACGGTCGCCACGTCGCCGGGGCCGTTCGCGCCGAGCTCGGCGCGGGTGACGGGGCGGCGCGTGTCCTGTGTGCCGTCGCCCGGGGTGACGAGCCGTAGGAGGATGCGACGGGCCGACTCGGCCTGGCCGGGCGTCAGTCGGGAAAAGACGCTCTCGGCCGTGCGGGCGACCGCACCGTGCAGGCCACCGGCCGCGTCGTACGCCTCCTCGGTCAGTGCGCGGCCCTTGCGGCGGTGCCAGGTCTCCAGCAGAGCGTGCGACATCAGCGGCAGGGCGCCGGGTTCGCCCTCGACCTCGTCGAGGATTCGGGCGGTCAGGGAACGCTCCACGATCAGCCCGCCGACCTGGGCGGGTCTGACCACTGCCGCACGCAGCTCTTCGCGGCTCATGGGCCCGACCAGCAGGCTGCCGTCCTGCAATGCGGAGGTCAGCCCCGGGTGTTCGGCGCAGCGGCCGAGGAAGTCGGCACGTACGGCGATAACGACACGCAGCCGAGCCGCGGGATCGGTGGCCGCCAGCAGGCGGCCGATGAACTGATCGCGTTCCGCAGGATCCGAGCAAAGGGTATAGATCTCTTCAAACTGATCGACGATCAGCCATGTGTCGCCGTCGCCGTCCTTGGGTGTCAGGCGCGCGGCATGGGTGCGCAGCGGGTGTTCGCCGGGGGTCAGGACGCGCAGCGCGGCGGGCCGCGGACCGGTCGGGCCCGGAGTGCGGAGGCGGGGGATGAGGCCGGCGCGCAGGAGCGAGGACTTACCGCTGCCCGACGGGCCGAACACCGCGGTGAATCGGCGGGACGACGCGAGTTCGAGCAGCCGGCCGGTGGGCTCGTCCCGGCCGAAGAACAACTCGGCGTCGGCGGGTTCGAAGCGGGCCAGGCCCCGGTAGGGCGGCACAGCGTCCTCGTCCTCGATGCGCGGCTCGGCCGCCGCTTGTTCGGCCGCCTCGCGCCAGCGCGCCTCCCACTCCGCCGGATCCCCGCCGCAGGCACGGACGTAGGCCAGCATCACCGGCAGTGTCGGCAGCCGCTCCCCCGCGGCCGCCTGCGACAAGGTGCTCGCGCCTTGCCCCGCGCCCTTCGCCATCGTCCGGTAGGTGGGACTGCCGGCTTCCGCCCGCAACTTGCGCAACTCGGCAGCAAACCGGGCCACCGGCCCATGGCTCGGATCGAGCGGACTTTCCGGACGCCCCGCCACCGGCAGCGCCCCCTCCCGTTCTCGGCCGCTTCCCCCGTGGACGCGACGCAAGGCCGGACAAGGTACGGAGCCGAGGCGAGGAGGGCAACCCGAGGGTGCTCAGTTCGGCCACCCCCGCACACCAAGCCCCTCAACGCCGCGTGTGCGGGCCCAGATTGAGCAGCACCGTGCCGAGGTGGGCGGAAGTGAGGGCCGGTCCGGGCAGAGGGGGCGTGGCCGGGCGGGCGCGACGTAGCGGGCCGACGCTGGATGGATGGCGGCAGTCGTTCGACCGCCAACCTCCAGCTGGCACGCGGGTACCGCCGGGTGCTGGCGGTCGTACCGATTCCCCAGGCGGTCGGGCCGCATCCGAGCGCCTCGCAACAGGCCGCGGAACTGTCCGACGCCGGGGCGCATGTCATCCTGCTGACCCCGGACCACACAGCGCGCCGTGTCATGGACCACAACATGATGGACGACAGGCGTCGGCCGGCCGCCGCCCGCGCGGGCCACACCCAGGCCAGTGCCCTGGCCCCCTCGGTGGCGGACATCTGGCAGGGGTGACGTGGGGGCGCCGTGTGAATCCGTGTCGGTCATGGCCGTGTGGGCCCTGCATGGGTGGCCGTGAGGTGGTCGTCGTGGGCCGTCGAGGACTCGTCGTACCCAGGATTCGGGCGGTGGAGTTCGACGAAGGGGCGGCCGGCTGCCGTCCACCGGCCGGTGGGAGTCCAGCCGGAAGCGTCGGCGGCATCCAGCAGGGCTGTCGTGCCGACGCGGGCCCAGGTGAACGGCCGCCCGTGGCGCCCGTGAGCGTCCTCGACGCGGACGGTGAGGCGCTCGTCGACGTCATCGCCCGCCGCCTCGACCAGCAGACGGCCACCGAGGCGGACCAGATCCCGCATGCGGACGAGCAGGGCGACCGGGTCCCCGCCGATTCCCACGTTGCCGTCCATCAGCAGAGCGGTGCCCCAGCGGCCCTCTCTCGGCAGGCGGTCGAAGACGGATCGCCGAAGGGCGACTCCGCCGTGACGCCGGGTCCTGGCGATGGCGGCCGGGCTGATGTCCACACCCAGCGCCGGTACGCCGCGCGCGGCCAGGGCGGCCACCAGGCGTCCCGGTCCGCAGCCGACGTCCAGGACGGGACCGGTGCAGCGGCGCAGCACGCCGGTGTCGGCGGTGTCGGGGGCGGCGCACCAGCGCTCCACGTCCAGCGGGAGCAGTTCTGCCGTCCCGGGCGTGCAGGGCGTCATGCGGCGCAGGTACAGCGGACCGCGGCCGGTGCGCAGGGCACGGGCGTAGGGATCGTCCGTCCAGGGCTCACCGGGCTCCGCGGGCGCCAGCCGATCGGCGGGCTGTGCCGGCGCAACGCGGCGTGCGGGCAACGGAATCACGATCTGCGGATGCGGTCCCGCCGGTGTCGACGTCCCGAGCAGCGGCAGCGCCTCTGCCTCGTCGAGGCGGGGCAGTACAACGTCCACGGGGAAGGAGGATGTCTCGATCACCCCACTCACCCTACGAACACAAAGCGGACATAAGGGGTTTGGTGTTCTTACCGATCGCTGACGTCGCCCTTCCTTACAGTTCGCTGACGTCGCCACCGGGACCGGGCCTGGGCGAACACCCGCAAGGCGGCCAAGAGGGTCGTCACTGCGGTCACGGCCGCCAGCGCGATGAGCCAGTTGCGCGGATAGTCCAGGGGGAGCACCGAGGCATTGGCCCGCGGCCCCGGGCGCAGCAGAACCGGCAGCGCCACCACCGTCAACGCACCCGCGGCCAGCAGCGCCCCGCGGACCGGCCCGCGAACGCCGCCACGGACCAGCACCAGCCCGGCCAGCAGCACCAACGGCGCGATCAACGCGTCGTGCAGAAGGATCGCCCCGCCCAGCCAGACCAGTACGTCCGTCAAGTCACGGACGTCGAGCAGCAGGAACACGCCGACACCCATGAACGCCACGCCGAGCGCACCCGCGAGGTAACGCGTCACCTTCATGCCAGCACCTCCAGCCGACCCACCCACTTGGTCTGCAGCACGCCCGGACGGTTGGGGGCGATGAGCCGCGCCGGGTAGCCGTGGTCGGGGTCGAGTTCTTCTCCGTTCAGGCGCAGGGCGAGCAGGGTCAGCGGGTCGCGGGCGTGCTCGTGCCCCATCTCCGACACCCGGTAGCCGCCGCGCAGTTGCAACGACACCACCCTCACCCGCGCATGGGGCGGAGCGCCGGCCCGATCCAGCAGGTCCACGATCCGCACGCCCGTCCAGTGCGCCGACTTGCTCCAGCCCTCCACGCAGGCCATCGGCAACTCCACCAAGTGCTGGGGCAGGGCACGCAGTTCGTCCAGCGTCAGGGTGTACGGCCGCGGCCCGGCCACCACCAGGCGGTACTCCTCGTCGGCGATCCGGCCGACTCCGGCCGCCGCAGCGGTCCGGTTGACGGGCAGGGCCTGCGGGCCGTGGTCCGGATGGCGGGGCGCGATCAGGATGAAGTCCTTCAGGGCGGTGAAGGACTGGCCCACCGTGGTCAGCGTGACGGCCCCGACGGCCGCGCCCACCGCGGCCAGCAGCGACCGCCGGTCCAGACCGTCCTGCGCGGGCAGGGCGAGGGTCCCGGGCGACCGTCGGCTCCAGTGCGCCCGGATCTCGGGTGCCTTGACCGCGATGTGCAGGACCAGCGCCCCGGCCACCAGCCACGCCACCGCGTAGTGCACCGGTACGAACGAGAACGGCCACGGGTACCACTGGGCCGTGTTCAGCAGCCCCGTGGCCAGTTCGAAGACGGCCCCGGCGACCAGCACCGCGACCGACAGCCGCTCAAGCGCGTGCCGGACCGACCGCAGCGGCGGCCACTCGAACAAGCGCGGATACACGGTCCACAACTTGGCCAGCAGCAGCGGAACCGCCGCGATACCGGAGGCGACATGCAGGCCCTGGGTGACCCGATAGCCCCATACCGGACGGCTCGGGATGTCGATGGCCGGCCAGCCCGGCGGATGTTGCATGAAGTGGCTGATGAGACCGGTGATGAAGCACACGACGAACGCCGCACCCAGCCAGCGACCGATCGAGGTCGCCGTGCGGGCATCGTGCAGCCTGCCCTTGAACACCGGTGGGGAGACATGCAGTTTCATGCCCTCCATCCCACTCGCCACAAGGCCGTTTCGGAGCATGTGAACCCTTACGGAACAGGGACGTCTCCGACCTCCGGTGGTCGCTGTCGGCCCGGGCAGGCGCCGGACGGCGTCGGCGGCCCGTGGGCCTCGTCAGGACGGGAGGGCGCCGAGCTGGCGGAGCTGCGCGAGGACGTCGACGATGCCCCGGATCTCGGTGATCCGCCCGTCGGTGAAGCGGAAGATGAAGATCTCGTTGTAGGTGACGGTCTTTCCGGTGGGCGGCAGGCCCTGGTACTCGCCCCGGTGGGTCCCGGTCACCGTGTTCCTGGAGACGACCTTGTCGCCCTCCGTGATCGTCTCCTCGACGGCGACGTGGATGTCGGGAAACGCACGCAGAAGTACCTCCCACACCCGCTTCAGGGCCTCCGCTCCCGTCGCGCCCATCGGTACCGGCGCGTGGAAGTGCACGTCCGGCGCGACGAACTCGTCGATGGCCTTCGCGACCGTTTCCGGGTCGCCGCTGTTCATGGCGGAGTGGAAGCGGTGGAGCGTCGCTGTGTTGAGTGGTGCCCCGGCTGCCGGCATACGGCCTCTCCTCTGCTCTGTGCTGGACGGTGTCTCAGCAGTAGGACGAGGCAGCCGCCGGGAATGTGACACGAAGCCGTCGACGAGCGGGAGCTATTCTTCGTACAGCGAGTGACTCACGAGGAGCGAAGACATGGTCGGTCGTCCGAGCACGCGTTGACGTCTGAGGCCGTGAGCGGCCTGTCATCGCGTGCTGCCCTTGATGCGCGGCACAGCGAGCCTTCCTTTCCCGCTGCCTGAAGTGGTCGATGCACCTCTCGTGCGCCGGTTGGCGGGTCTTGTCTCCGGTCATCCGAGGGGTCCCTGTGCCGCCTTCTTCCTCCGACGTATCCGATTCCGGTCGACGTGTTCCGTCAAGCCTGTGGCGGGACGTGGACTTCCGCAGGCTCTGGGTGGGCCAGACGGCCTCCCAACTGGGCGAACATACAAGTCTGGTGGTTCTGCCGCTGTTCGCCGTCCTGACGCTCAACGCCGGTGCCGGCCAGTTGGGCGTCCTGCGTGCGGTGGGGCAGGCGCCGATCCTGCTGCTGTCTCTCTTCGCCGGTGCGTGGGTGGACAGGTGGCGGACGCGCACGCTGATGGTGCTGACGGACGCCGGTCGGGCCCTGGCACTGGGCGCCGCCGCCGTGGCCGGCCTCCTCGGTGCGCTCGGCCTGCCGGCGCTGCTAGTGGTTGCCTTCGCCGTCGGGGCTCTGTCCGTGTTCTTCGACGTGGCATACCAGGCGTCTTTGGTACGGCTGGTGCAACGCGATCAGTTGGTACGGGGCAACAGCGCACTCGAAGGAAGCCGGTCCGCGGCGCAGATCGGCGGTCCCGCCCTCGGCGGTGCGTTGGTATCTGCGCTCTCGGCGCCGATCGCCGTCGCCTCCAGCGCAGTGTTCTTCGCCCTGTCGTTCCTGTCGATCCGACGGATCGGTCGCCGCGAATCCATCCCGGAACGCTCGGAACGTCCTCCTCGCGTCTGGCGGCGGATCCATGAGGGTCTCCGCTTTGTCGCCGGCGACACCTCGCTGCGGACTGTGTGCCTCGCATCAGCCGTCTTCCAGTTCTTCTTCGCGGCCGTGATGACCGTCTATCTGCTGCTCCTGCCGCGGGACCTGCACCTGTCGGGCACCGCCGTCGGGCTGGCGCTCGCGGCGACGGGGCCGGGCGCGCTCCTGGGCTCGCTGCTGGCCGCCCGCCTACCGCGCCGCTTCGGACATGGCGCTGTGCTCGTGTTCGCGGCTGTCCTCGGCGACGGCGTGTTCCTGTTCGTGCCCGCACTGCACGGCTCCTCAGTGGTGACGGTTCCCGCGCTCCTCGCGGTCAACTTCGTCTTCGGGACCTTCGGCCAGCTGGTGAATGTCACGGTCATGGCCGTCCGGCAGACCGTCACTCCGGACGGCCTGCAAGGCCGCGCGGCCGCGACGATCAACTGTGTCGGCATGGGGCTCACCCCGCTCGGCTCACTGCTCGGCGGCTTTCTCGCGGAAGCGTGGGGAACGCGCACCAGCCTCCTGGCGACAGCCGCAGGCATGCTGCTGTCACCGGCGCTGATGGCCCTGTCCCCACTCGCCCGCCTGGGGCGGACGCTTCCCGCCCCACCCCAAACTCCCCACCCTGGAGAGGACGTTGCCGCTGCAAGGCTCCGAGACAGCCACGCGTCCATGCCTCGCGGGCGGTGACCAGCCCTGTGATTGACTACCACCGTGTTGCCCGAAACCGTCTTCACCACCCAGGATCTTCCGGCGAGCGACCGCTTCGAGGCTTGGACGGAGCAACTGGGCCGCACCCACGCGCCGATGCAGCTGAGCAGCGAGCGCACCGCGGACTACCGGGGACACCAGCGCGTGATCGGGCTGGGCGACGTGACGCTGTGGCCCGCGACCTTCGACCAACTGGTCTTCCGCCGGACGGCCAGGCTCGTGCGCCGGTCCGACCCGGAGGTGTTCCACCTGTCCCTGCTGCGGCACGGCGACGGCGCGGCAAGCTGGGGCCAGGAGCAGGTGGCGTACCGGATCGATGACTTCCACGTGAACTACTCGTCCCGGTCCTACGAGATATCCACCGGGCCCGACCCGGTCACCATCGTCGGCGTCGAGATCCCGCGCGCCACCCTGGATCTCCCGGCCGACCGGGCGGACCGGGTGGTCGGACGCCGGATATCCGGCCGGGAGGGCATGGGTGCGTTGCTCGCGGGGATGCTCGTACAACTGACCTCGGACACCTCGCCCTACCGGGCGGCCGACGCGGAGCGGCTGGGCATGGTCGTCACCGATCTCGTCACTGCCGTGTTCGCTCATGCCCTCGACGCGGAGCCGGAGTTGCCGCCCGAGACTCACGCCCGCACCCTGACCCTGCGCATCAAGTCCTTCATCCGGCGGCATCTGGGCGATCCGGAGCTGACCCCCGCGAACATCGCCACCGCCCACCACATCTCGCGCAGCTACCTCTACCGACTCTTCCAGGACGAGGGCCTGACCGTGGCCTCGTACATACGCGACCAGCGGCTGGCCAACGCCCGCCGGGACCTCACCGACCCCGTCCTGCGCACACTCCCGGTCCACGCCGTGGCCGCCCGTTGGGGCTACCCCCGCCCGGGCGACTTCACCCGGGCCTTCCGCGCCGCACATGGCATGGCACCCAGTGAGCTGCGGGACCAGGCGCTGAACCGAACAGCCGTGGACGGTGTGCACACGGCCGTGGACGCCGTGCGAACGACAACCCCCGACGCACTCGCACATCATTGATCCGGCCGCTCAACAGGCTCACGTGCCCGATGGCGTGCCAGGGTCACGGGGGTGCCCTGGTACGCCCAGAGCACAACGGCGCCTCGGCCCGTCGGCGTCGGTCCGTCCGTGGACCGACGCCGCCGGACAGAGGATGCCCCGCGCGAGGCGGGCGCCGAACCCACCACCTGCGGGCCCCAGGTCCGGGATCACGCCGGCTCAGCGCTCGCTCTCACAGGTCCGGCTCGCCATGGCTCACGAAGAAGTGTCCGGAGGCGTGACTCATGGGGTGTCCCAGCTGCACATCCGTCAGCATGCGCAGTATGAACTCGCCGGCCCCGCCTTCGAATCGCTGATCGTCGCCGTCATGTGACTGCGTGACCACGGTCCACGAGTCGGGATCGGCCGAGCCCGTGCTCCACATGAGGAGCTCGTATTCGGACCAGCCGAAAGGCAGGAGTCCGCCGTGCGCCGGGTCGAATCCGTCGCTCTTCCACGGATTTCGGCCGGCGCCGGAATCGCGGGGCACGGCAAGCTCGACGTACTCGTCGAAGCTGCCCGCGCCGAACAGGTCGACGATCTCCTTGTAGTCGCCGGGCAGCCGTGTGCCTAGCTCGGCCTCGATGGTGGGCCAGTCGATGCGGGGCCGAGGTATCGGTTCCCAGCCCGTGACGATGCGCAGTTTCTCGGCCCAGGACGCGCTCTGTGGGAAACCTGCCAATGCCGGGTCCTCGCGGTGAGCGATCACAGCCACCGTACGGGGCCCTTGCGGCGAAGCCACCATGCCGCACCCGACCCAGCGGTTCCGGTAGCCCCAGCCCCGCATCTCGAACAACTCCCCTGCCCCAAAAGCCTCGACCAGCGGCAGGCCGGTACGTTCGGTCAGCGACGGATCGACGAACGCCCCTGCTGCCAGGTTCCGGTGCTGCCCTGCCCACGAACCGATCTCCGCAACGAGTTCATGCAGGTCCGTGCCCTGCGGGGCCTCCATGACGATGGGTTGGTCCCGATCAGGGGAATGCCCCTCGATTTCACGCCAGACGCTGTCGACGAATGCGCTGATTCCCATGGCGGCCAGTCAAGCCCATGCCACTGGCATCCCCCGCAGTGGGGAGCAGGCATCATGACGGGCACCCGTCTCAGCAGCGCTGCGAGGATGAACAAGGAGACTTCATGCCAGAGATCAGCGGGTTCGCCCCGGGTCTACGAACACGGTTGGCCGGCGCCGTGCGGCGACACCCGGTGCTCTCGATCGCCCTCGCGCTGAAGCTGACGACCGCCGTGGCCCTGGGCGTGGTGTGGCAGACCAAGATCCGTCGCTCTGGAGACCTCGACGACTACCGAGACCTTCTCGTGGACGATCCCGGTGCACCGGACGGAGCCTCGGTCAAGGTGACCTCGCTCGGCACCACCATGATGCTCGTCGATGACGGCACCACCCAGATTCTCATCGACGCCTTCATCACCCCGGCCGCACTTCTCGACGCCGCGCTCGGGCGACCGGTCTGCACGGACCGCAACGCGGTGGACGCCGCGCTCGACAAGGTGGGGGCGGATCGCGTGCGCGCCATCTTCATCTCTCACTCCCACCATGACCACGCGCTGGACGTCGCCTACATCGCAACCCGTACGGGGGCCACGGTCTACGGCTCACCCTCCACGCTGAACATCGCCAGGGGCGGCAACGTCCCCGAGGACCGCCTGGCACTCCTGAACCCGGAGAATCCAGTCGAGGTGGGCAACTTCACGGTACGCACCATCGTCTCCAAACACTCCCCCAACCCGATGGGCGGTGAGGGTGCGACCATTGACAGGCCTCTGCTGCAACCGGCGCCCATCAGCGCATACAAGGAGGGCGGAACCTACGACTTCCTCGTGGCGACACCGGAGACGAGCATCCTGTTCAAAGGTTCGGCGAACTGGATTCCCGGCGCGCTCACCGGAGTTCGCGCCGATGCGCTGTTCCTCGGCATCGGCGGTCTGGGACGCGCCGGACAACGCTTCAGCGAGGGCTTCCTCAGCGCGACCATCGGCGCCGTCCAACCCGCCCTTGTCGTCCCCACCCACTGGAACGACTTCTTCTGCCCGGCGCGCGAGGGCCTTCCGCTGCACCGCAAACTGATCGACAACACCCCCGCCGCATTCGACACGGTGCTCGCCCGCGCCAAGGCCGAAGGCATCGACGTCCGCCTGCTGGACGCGTTCGGCAGCGTCACGGTCCGCTAGGTCCTCAGCAAGGCGGCAGGGCCAAGTTGGCTGCCCAGTTCGTCAGCGCGGCAAAATCATCGGCCACCAGACCGGACCGGGGGTCGACTCGGTGCAACTTGTTCGGCAGCCCCCACTCAGTCAGCCGGCGCCGCTCGGCCGCCTCCCAGCGAGGCGTCAGCAGACGGTGCGTCTCATAGCCCTCGGTCCCGCCGCAAACAGTACGGGCTGACGACGAGACCGCCCAGTGAAATCTGTTCATGTGCGAGGCCTCCGGTCAGGGCGCCGACGAGTACACCCACGGGTACTCCCACGATCGTCGCTGTCTGAGCGACCATGGTCGGGACCGTAACTCCGATGCAATCCTCGCGCTCTCCCCCGTTAACATGTTCGAACTCACGATGATCGTCCTTGCCTGCTGTTCACCGGAAAACCATGCCATCCGGCATGACAAGACCCCTAGTTGCCAACTTCTAACAAACCGGCCAAAAAGTTGATATCGATAGCATCCCGGGTGTTTTCGCAAATAAAGAGCAGAGTGCCGTTCGCCGCGTGGCGTCAGCCACGGGCGATTCTGTGGGCCGGCGCGGGCGCGGTGGCCCTCGGATTCCTCATCGCTCTGGAGGTCGCCGCACGTCGCTACGGCCTACCGGGGCCGATGACCAATCAGGTGCGAGAGGTGATATTCCCGCCCAAGTCGGGGTTCCTGTTGTACGCCAGTCTGGCGTTGATGATGGTGGTGCTCCCCCGGCGGCAGCGGCTCATCGCGGCTGCCGTCGCGATCGGCATCGACGTCGTCTTCTTGTTGGTGCGATGGGCTGTCGGTGCCGAGCTGACCGAGGGCCATCCCTTCGGCAACGGCGCGTTGTGGGTGATTCTGGGATATACGGTCATCGCCATCACGCTCCGCACCGGCCAGGAACGTGTCCTGCTGCTGAAGGGTGTCGGGCTGGCGTTGCTGCTGGTGGCCGGCCGTAAGACCGGCGATACCTGGCTGCTCATCACGTCGAAGACCCGCCCGGCGGTGCTCGACCAGTACGTGGCCATCGCCGATCACGCGCTGGGCAATCCGTCGTGGCTGGTGGGCCGGTTCGTCAGGGCCACCGGTCCGATCGGCGCCCATGTTCTCGACTACGTCTACGTCCAGCTTGCCATGGCCGCTGTCATCGTCGCGCTGTACCAACTGCGCAACGTGGCGGCCGAGCGCCGGTTCCCGCGCCATCATCTGGTGCGCACCTTCCTGGCGATCGGCCTCCTCGGGCCGGGCATCTACATGATCTTCCCGGTGGTCGGACCGGTCTTCGCCTACGGCGCCGACGGCGGGCACTGGGCGTTGGCCAACCTGTGGCCGGACACGCCGCCGCCGGTCAATACCCCGCATACGATGCCATTCGACGAGATCACCCCACGCAACTGCATGCCGAGCCTGCATACCGCGTGGGCTACCACGATCTTCATTCATTCCCGCCAGGGCCCACGGATTCTGCGATTCGCAGGCACGTTCTGGCTGATTGCCACGCTCGGCGTCACGCTGGGCTTCGGCTACCACTACGGTGCGGATCTCGTTGCCGGCGTGGTGTTCACGGTCACGATCGAGTCAGCGCTGCGCTTGCAGGCGCGTGGCTGGGACCGGTCGGGAATCCAGCTCGTCGCCTACGGCGCAACGGTCTTCGCCGCGCTCTTGCTGTCGTATCGCTATCTGCCGATGGAGATGGCCAAGTATCCGTTGGTGTTCGGCCCGCTGCTCATTCTGGCGATGACTTCAGTGGTCTACGGCTACGTACGGACCACGAAACTGTGGGAACCCAAGGCCGTAACAGCGCCCCAAACGGAACTGCAACCCGAACTCGGGGCTGTTCCGTAACCACGCTTGAGAGTGCGCTCAATCGGTCCGGGTGCGGAGGCTCCGCGCCAGGGTGGGGATCATCACCGTCGCGGGGACGAGGTGCAGCCCGAGGAGGGCGGTGGTGGTGGCCGTGTTTGCCCCGGAGAGGAGGGGCGGGGCCAACGAGATCGCGGTCAGCGACACCGCCGTCCACACGAATCGCTTGGCGGGGTGAGCGCTCCAACGGAGAAGGGCGGCGGCGATGACGATGCCCACGACCGAGAAGAAGCCGGTCACTACGGCGAACCCGGACAGCGGGATCGTCTCGCCGCCGTCGGGGACCTCGAAGTCGACGCCGACGGCCCGGGCGAGCGTCGCGGCGAGGGTGGTGGCCACCATCGCCGCGAGCGTGGCAATGAAGCCGGTGCCGGCGAGCCCGCGGAGTCGGTGGGTGTGGCTGGTCCGGCCCGATGCCGGGCCTGCGACGACTCCGTTGTCGTTCGTGCTGTTCATGTCGTTCCTTCATCATTCGGCAACTGGTGTACGGGGGGGTTGACCGGCATGTGACGGTCCTGGCCCACACCGGGACTACTCCGTGCCGTCCGCCGGCAGGCGCTCCGGCAGCCCGAGTCGCGGGAACCGGTCGTCGTGGAACGTGACGATCTCGGTGATCGCCCCGCCGGTGACGCGCAGGACGTCGATCGTCAGCGGCAGGTACGCGCCCTCCTGCTTCCGCCAGAGGTAGAAGGCGACGGCGGGCTGCCGATTCACGGAGGTGAGGACGCCGCGCAGGCCCTTCATGCCCTCGAAGCCGCTCTCGACCCAGTCGTTCACCACCGCGTCACGGCCGACGTACAGGCCCGGTGTGGGCGGCATCGAGCACCGGACGTCGTCCCGCAGCATGGAGGCGAGCGCCGGGATGTCCGCGGCCACGCTGGCGTCGGTATAGCGGCGCACCAGCTCGCGCGTCCCGGTGTCCTGTTCGCCGCCGGTCCAGTCCTGCCGTTCGGCGGGCAGGTGCTCCCGCATCCCGGCGCGGGCCCGCTGCAGTGCGCTGTTCACGGAGTTGACGGAGTCCCCGAGGAGTTCCGCGACGTCCTTCGCCGGCCGGCCGAGCACGTCCCGCAGGATCAGCACGGCCCGCGGGCGCGGCGCAAGGTGCTGGACTGCGACCAGGTACGCCAGCTCGATCGTCTCCCGCGCGACGGCGACGGTCTCCGGCTCGTCCGCGTCACTCGCGGGCAGCTCGTCGAGCAGCCTGTCCGGGTAGGGCTGCAGCCACAACACCTCGCCGCCGTTCGCAGGCTCCGGACGGCACTTGGCGAGCAGGTCCAGGCAGGCGTTGGTGGCGATCCCGTACAGCCAGGCCCGGAAGGTCGACCGCCCCTCGAAGGTCTCCCGTCGCCGCCAGGCACGGAGGAACGTCTCCTGCACGGTGTCCTCAGCGTCCTCGAACGACCCGAGCATCCGGTAGCAGTGCACATGCAGCTCCCGCCGGTGCCGCTCCGCGAGCCCCGAGAACGCCGACTCGTCGACCTCGCCCAGGCCGCTCACGCCCAGTTCCTCCAGCCGCGTGTCCGCACTCATCACGTCTTCCTTCCGCCTCGTCGTGTCCCGTCGTAGGTGTGACGGGTGCGGGCGGGAAAACTCATCACTCGGGTCGGCTCATGACCGCGACCGCCGGCTTTCGGATGGCGCAGGCCTCCGGGGGCAAGGTTCCGGAGGCCTGCGCGAGTCCGTCTCCTACGAAGCACGGAGACGCCCAGCTGGTCAGCGGGCCGGCTCTGGAGCCTTCCCGCCCACGGCGGTTCGTTTCACGAGGCTTCGGCGGCTTCGACGTCGCTGCCGGCGAGCATGCGGAGTTCGAACGCCGAACGGGCAGCCGGGTGGGGTTTGTCCCTGCCCAGTACGGAGCCGAGCCATCCGAGCAGGAAGGCCAGAGGGATGGAGACGATGCTCGGATACTTCAGCGGGAACACGGCGAAGTCCATGTCGGGGAACAACGCCGACGGAGTTCCGGACACGGCCGGGGAGAACACCGCCAGGGACACCGAGCAGATCAGGCCGCCGTAGACACTCCACACCGCTCCGGTGGTGGTGAAGCCGCGCCAGTACAGGCCGTACAGCAGCGCGGGGAGGATGGCCGAAGCAGCGACGGCGAAGGCCAGTCCGGCGGCGAAGGACACGTTGAGGCGCGTGGCCCACAGCGAAAGGGCCGTCGCCGCGCAGCCGATCAGCACCACCGAGACCCGGGCCACCCGCACCTCCTGGGAGTCGGTGGCTCGGCCCTTCCTGATGACCACGCCGTAGATGTCGTGCGCCACCGAGGTGGCTGCTGCAAGGGCGACGCCCGCCACGACGGCCAGGATGGTCGCGAACGCCACGCAGGACATCACCGTCAGCAGCAGTGACCCACCGAGGGAGCCGCCCAGCAGCAAAGTGGCCGTATTCCCGGAGGAGTTGCCGCTCGTGATCGCCTCGGGGCCCAGTACGGCTGCCGCGCCGAACCCCAGTACACCGGCGATCAGACAGAAGACGCACGTCAGAACCGCCGTCCACTGGACGGAACGTCGGGCGGCGCGTGCGTCGGACACCACGCACAGGCGCAGCAGGAGATGCGGAAGGCCGGCGGCCCCGAGCACCGCCCCCAGTTGGAGGCTCAGCGAGTCCAGCGTGTCTGCGTCACCGCCCGGTGACCGTGCCCCGGGTGCCAGGAAGTGCTCACCGACGCCGCTGCGGTGGGCCGCGGCCTCCAGCAGGTCGCTGGGGTTCCAGCCGAACTTCGCCAGGACGAGCAGGGCCAGGTATGCGCTGGCGACCATCAGGAAGGCGGCTTTGAAGCACTGCACCAGCGTCGCTCCCTGCATACCGCTGAGAGCCACGTAGATGATCATCAGGATGCCGAGGAACAGCATCATGAAGTGCTGGGCGACTGCTCCGGTGATGCCGAGCAGAGGGGCGGCAAGGGCGCCGGCGCCCACCAGTTGCGCGGTCAGATAGAACAGGGAGATCACCAGGGTGGCGACCCCCAGGGCCAAGTGGACCGGGCGGGGCCGGAGATGGTGCGCCAGCACATCGCCGACCGTGTAGCGGCCCGTGTTGTGATACGGCTCCGCGATCAGCAGGAGAATGACGGCCCAGGCCACGATGGGGCCGAGCAGATAGGGGATGCCGTCGAACCCGGCGAGTGCGATCAGCCCGGGAGTGCCCAGCAGCGTCGCGGCGGAGATGAAGTCGCCGAACATTGCGATGCCGTTGCGGGCGGAGGACAGGCGGCCACCGCTGACGAAGAAGCGGCGGGGCGTGTCCGATTGCGAGGCGTCCAGCAGGGAGATGAGCACGACTGCGACGACGAACACCGCGAAGACGGTGATGACGAGTCCGGTGTGGGTCGTCCGGGCGAGCACGGAGGCAGTGTTCAACGCTCCTCCCCTCGGTACCCGAGCCCGGCGCGGGCTCGTTCCACGAGCGGATCCACGGTGGTGCGTGCGTATCGTGCGTACCACCGGCAGACCGCGAGCGTGGTGCCGCACTGCAGCAGCGCCAGCCCCAGCCCGACGTTCACATGACCGACGATTCTGAGCGCCATGACGTCTGCCGCCGTGCTCGCCAGGAGGGCGTTGAGCAGGTACAGGACGACAACGGCGGCGGCGACGGGGGCGATCCGGGAGCGGCGCGCGGCGCGCAGTCCCGCCAGAGAGGCCATCGCCTCGGGCGTGGTGCCACCTTCGGGTGTTCCCCCCAAGGGGGACGGCGTTCGTCTGCGTGGCTCGTGCAGCCCGTGGGGCGGCTCATGGATTCCGGACACGACATCAACTCCTCGCTGAGAGCGGTGGCGCGTGGTCGTGTCCGCACCGGGGTCCTGCAACCCCACAAAACCGAACGCCGTTCGGTTGTGGGAGCTTAGAGCGGGTCACACCGCCGTACAAGGCATCGGCGCATAACACCGGCGCAAAGTCGGTGACGGGCAGGGTGGGGCCGCAAGCTGTGCGGCTCAAGTGCCCTCGACGGACCCTTGAGGTGTTGCGACGCGCGCGTGCAGGCGGTCGAGGCCGTCGAGGAACATCTCCAGGGCCAGTTCGAAACTGTCCCGGTCGATGGTGTCGGCATGGTCACGCAGCCGGTGCGCGTCCACCAGGTGTGCGTAGCGTTCGCCGTAGACCTGCGCCTCGTCCTCGAACCCCCGGGCGAACGAGGTCATCGCCGATCCGATCACCAGATACTTGGTCGAGGCCCCGATCATCGTGGCGTACCGCGGCGGCCACCCGGCCCCCACCAGGCCGCCGTGCACGGCATCGGCGCGTCGCAGCGACGCCTCACGGCGGGCCGGTCCGTACGCCAGGAACGGCACGATGTGGGGATGTGCGGCGAGGGCGGCGCGGTAGGACCGGGCCCAGGACGCCACGGCGTGCCGCCAGTCGCCGGTGCCGAAGGCGGAGACGTCCACGCTCTCCATGATGGTGTTGGCGACATCGTGAAGGACGTCGTCCTTGGTCTTGACGTGCTCGTACAGCGAGGAGACCTGGACGCCGAGTTCCCCGGCGAGCTTGCGCATCGACAACTCGGCGAGCCCGTCACGGTCCACGATGGCCAGTGCCGCGGCGCAGATCCGTGCCCGGCTGAGGATCGGCCTGGTCGGTCGGGCCACCGCTGCACCCCCTTATCGCTCCGCGCTCCGCTCTCGGTAGCGCCGTGACTGTCGTGTTCACGGTACCCGCGCTCCGATAACCGAACACCGCTCGGGGTGGTGGAATCAGGTCATGCGGAGGCCTCGATGCCGAGTTCGGCGAGCAGACCGCGCACGCGCTGCTCCACGGCGTCCCGGATCGGCCGTACCGCGTCGACGCCCTGGCCGGCGGGGTCGTCCAACTGCCAGTCCAGGTACCGCTTGCCGGGGAAGACCGGGCAGGCGTCCCCGCAGCCCATGGTGATGACCACGTCCGAGGACCGCACGGCCTCCGTGCTGAGGACCTTCGGTGTCCGGTCGGAGATGTCGATACCGACCTCCTTCATCGCCTCCACGACCGCCGGGTTGACGGAATCGGCGGGCGCGGAGCCCGCCGAGCGGACCTCGACCCGGTCACCGGCGAGGTGGGTGAGGAAGGCGGCGCCCATCTGGGAGCGGCCGGCGTTGTGGACGCAGACGAACAGCACCGACGGGCGCGGGGCGGACGTGCTCATGGCGGGGTTCCTTCTCGGAGGGCGGGGTGTGGTCAGGAGGAGGCGAGTTCGGGTTCGCCGTGCGCGGCCGCCTCACGACGGGCCGGGGCGGGGTTCGGGCCGTGGACGACGGCCACCATGCCCAGCCCGAGCGCGGCGCCCAGCAGTTGGGCGGCGATGAACGGGGCGACGGAGACGGGCGCGATCCCGGCGAAGGTGTCGGTGAAGGCCCGGCCGACGGTCACCGCCGGGTTGGCGAACGACGTGGAGGAGGTGAACCAGTAGGCGGCCCCGATGTAGCAGGCGACCGCGACCGGGCCGAGGGCGGCCCGGCGGATGCGCTCCAGGCCGAAGACCAGGGCGACAAGCCTGGCGGTCGCCACGATTTCCCCGAGCCACAGATGGCCGGCCGACCGGTCGTGGGTGGAGAACTTCACCAGCGGCTTGGCGAACATCGCGTCGGCCAGGACGGCACCGCCGATCGCGCCGCAGATCTGGGCGGGCACATAGGCGGCGACATCGCGAAGGGTGAGGCCGTCGGCGTCGCGGCGGCCGGTGAACCAGGCGGCGAGGGTGACGGCGGGGTTGAAATGCGCGCCGGAGACCGGCCCGAGCAGGGCGATCAGCACGCCCAGGCCGAAGACGGTGGCGAGGGAGTTGGCGAGCAGCTGCACGCCGACGTCGCGCGACAGTTCGGTGGCCTGGATGCCCGAGCCGACCACCACCGCCACCAGCAGCCCGGTCCCGATCGCCTCGGCCGCTGCGCGGCGGACGAGCGGCGCGCTCACGCGGTGACTCCGGCGCTGTGGGGCGTGGTGAGGAACGCGGCGAGTCGGTCCAGGACGCCGGGCAGCACCCAGTAGTAGACCCAGGTGCCGCGGCGCTCGCAGTCGATGAGCCCGGCCTGACGCAGCAGCTTGAGGTGGTGGGAGATCGTCGGCTGGGAGAGGTCGAAGGCGGGGGTCAGCTCGCAGACGCAGACCTCGCCGCCCTGGCCGCGTGAGGCGATCATCGACATCAGGCGCAGCCGGACCGGATCACCCAGGGCCTTGAAGACCTTGGCCAGCTCGGTCGCCTGGTCCTCGTCGAGCGGCGCGGTGGACAGGCCCGGGCAGCAGCCGGCGTCCTGGCCGATCACCTCAAGCTCTTGTTTCGACATGCCTCTATGTTGACGTTTTTCGATTCAAGGCGCAAGCTTGCATCAATGAACGTCAATACAGGCCGTTCAGGGGCCATGCTGTGCCCCGTCACCTGGGAGTGAGTCATGAGCGAGCAGTCCACCGACCTGCGTGAAACCGTCCGTCGGCGATACGCGGCGGCGGCCGTGCAGGTCACCGAGGGCCGCGCCGGCTGTTGCGGGCCGCAGCCGGTCGAAACCGACGAGAACTTCGGCTCGACGTTGTACGCAGCCGACGAGCGCGACGCCCTGCCCGCCGAGGCCGTGGCCGCCTCGCTCGGCTGCGGCAACCCCACCGCCGTCGCGGAACTGCGCGCAGGCGAACGCGTCCTCGACCTCGGCTCCGGCGGCGGTATCGACGTCCTGCTGTCCGCCCGCCGCGTCGGCCCCACCGGCAAGGCCTACGGACTCGACATGACCGACGAGATGCTCGCCCTGGCCCTTGCCAACGCGGAGAAGGCGGGCGCCACGAACGTGGAGTTCCTCAAGGGAACCATCGAGGCCGTCCCGCTGCCCGCGAGCACGATCGACGTGGTGATCTCCAACTGCGTCATCAACCTGTCCACCGACAAGCCCGCCGTCTTCGCCGAGACGTTCCGCGTCCTCAGGCCCGGCGGCCGCCTCGGCGTCTCCGACGTCGTCGCCGACGACGCCCTCAGCCCCGCACAGCGCGCCGAACGCGGCGACCACGCCGGCTGCATCGCCGGTGCGTTGTCCTTCGCCGAGTACCGGGCAGGCCTGGAGGCCGCCGGCTTCACCTACATCTCCATCACCCCGACCCACCCCGTCGCCGACGGCATGCACTCCGCCATCGTCCGCGCCATCAAGCCCGCCGGCGCCGAGGAGGCCGCCGCCCAGGCCGCATCGGACGAGACATGCTGCGGGGTCAGCGCCTGCTGCACACCGGCGGAGACCTCCGCCGATCCCGCGCTCACCGTCACCGAGGCCAAGGCGGCGTCCGGTTGCGGGTGCCAGAACTGACACCCGAAGGCAATACTGACTGGTCGGTATGTCCTGGACGTCCGGGGGCGACGCGATCCGCCCCCGGACCCTCCCGTGCTCAACCGGTGAGCGGGCCGAACTCCTTACGCGTGTCCACGGGCTTGCCGAAGAGCTGCCACCGTTCGCCCTTGAACCGCATCAACTGCAGCGTCTCGATCGGGAAGGCGTCGTCCGGCCCGGTGGACAGGGTGACCCCGGGCAGCAGCATGCCCACCTTCACGTCCTTGAGGTTGCGCACCGCGTCCCGCAGCCCCTCGCGGGTCGGGCACTTCATCGCATCCAGGGCCTTGTGCAGGCTCGACGCGACCGCCCAGCCGTAGGCGTTGAACTGGTTGGCCGGGTCGGTGTCCGGTGCGTACTTGTGCATGGCGTCCTGATACGTCTTCACCTCCGGGTCCTGCGCCCACCGCGGGTCGGCCGGGTCCTTGAAGTACGTGGCGGACACCACCCCTTGGACGTTCTTGAAGCCGACCGGCTTGAGCACGGCGGCGGACGAGGACACGTTGTTCACGATGTGCAGCGGATTCCACCGGGTGTTCCTGGCATCGGCGGCAAGGGCCTGGCTGCCGAACTTGGGTGTGGTGACATCCAGCAGCACATCCGCCTTGGAGCGGGCGAGACTCGTCATCTGCGCCGAGACGGACGGATCGGTGACCTCGTAACTCTCCTCCGCGACCACCTTGACGCCACTGCCGGCGACGGCCTTCTTGAACCCGCCGAGCAGGTCCTTGCCGAAGTCGTCGTTCTGGTAGAGGACCGCGACCTTCGCCTTCGGCTTCTCGTCCTTGAGGTACTTGGCGTACATGCGTGCCTCGGCGACGTAGTTGGGCTGCCAGCCGATCGTCCAGGGGTGTTTGGTGTCCGTGCCCCAGACGGAGGCACCGGTCGCGACGAAGGGCTGCGGCACCTTCTGCTGGTTGAGGTAGTCCCACACGGCCGCCGTGGAGGGAGTGCCCAGGGTCTGGAAGACGGCGAAGACCTTCTCCCGCTCGACCAGCCGGCGGGCCTCCTCCACCGCCTTGGGCGGCTGATAGCCGTCGTCACGGACGACGAACTCCACCTTGCGGCCGCCGATGCCGCCGTGGTCGTTGACGTAACGGAAGTAGGCACCGACGCCCTTGCTGATCGTGCCGTAGGCGGAGGCCGGCCCGGACAGCGGGTAGATCCCTCCCAGCTTGATGGTCTTGTCGGTGATGCCCGTGGTCTGCTGGCCCTTGCACGCGCCGCCGGCGACGGTGCCCTGGTCGTCCTGACCTCGCTGGGTGCTGCAGGCGGTCGCGGTGAGCAGCGCGGCGGTCGCTGCCGCCGCCGCCCGCAGAGCGGTGATGTTGCGCATGTGATTCATTCCTTTTCCGTGCGGGGCGGTGCGCCCACGGGTTCGGCCTCGACAACTGCGGGATCCGCAGGAGTGGGGGGCGCGGAGGGTTCGGACGTGGACTCGGGAGCGGACCGCGCCAACGGCGACCGGTCGGACGGGGCTGCGCGGGCGCGGCGACGGGCGAGGGCACCCCCGGCCCGGCTCGCCAGGCCGGCCAGCCCGGTCGGAGCCACGAACATCACCGCGATGATCAGCAGGCCGAACACCACACCGGGTGCCGCCTCGCTGAGGTCCTGGGCCACGCTCGGCACGTACATCACGAACGCCGCACCGAGCAGCGGCCCGTACAGCGAGGCGAGCCCGCCGACCACCAGGCCGGCCAGCAGCGTGATGGACAGGACGAAGCTGAAGGAGTCCGGCGAGACGAAGCCGATCACCCAGGTGTACAGGCACCCGGCGACACCCGCGAACATCGCGCTCCATGCGAAGGCGAGGGTCTTGTGCACCGACAGCCGCACGCCCATGACTTCAGCCGCGCTCTCGTGGTCCCGCACCGCTAGCAGCGCGCGCCCGACCCGGGAGCGCAGCAGGTTGCGGGCCAGCAACAGCGCCACCGCGGCGACGGCGAGGACGACGAAGTACGTCCACTGGTCCTCCGCCAGCCCGCTCCAGGCCGGCGGCTGCGGCTTTGCCACCGTCAGGCCCATGGAGCCGCCGGTCACGGCCTCCAACCGCTTGAGCAGCGGTGGCAGGAACACCGCCAAGGAGAGGGTGACCAGCGCCAGGTACAGGCCGCGCAGCCGCAGTGCGGGCACCCCGAAGCCGAGTCCCAGCAGGAAGCATGCCGCGGCCGCGACCGGCAGGGTGGCCAGGTGGCCGGTGTCGAACCGGTCGAGCATGATCGCCGCGGTGTAGGCGCCGGCCGCGAAGAACGCGCCGTGGCCGAGCGAGATCTGTCCGCCGAATCCGACGAGCAGGTTCAGTCCGGCCAGCGCCACGGCGTACACCAGCACCATGCTCAACTGGAAGACCTGGAAGGGGGCGAAGTAGAAGGGCACGGCCAGGGCGACGGCCGCCGCGAGCAGCGCGGTGAGCGCGAGGCGCGCGTGCCGGGTGCGGTCGAGGACCGCGGTCATCGTTCTCATGCCCGCTCCACCGCCGCCCGTCCGAACAGGCCCTGGGGCCGCACCAGCAGCACCGCGAGGATGATCACCAGGGGTACGCCGACCTTCAGATCGGCGCCGATGACGTCCACGTACGCACCCGCCAGCGTCTCGGCCACTCCCACGAACAGGCCGCCGACGACGGCGCCCACCGGACTGTCGAAGCCCCCGAGGGTGGCCGCGGCGAACGCGTAGATGAGCACTCCGCCCATCATGTTCGGCTCCAGGAACAGCACCGGAGCGACCAGCACGCCCGACACCGCGCCGACCGTCGCGGCCAGCCCCCAGCCGAGCATCAGCACCCGGCTCACACGGATGCCCGACAGCCGGGCGGACACGGGGTTGCCGGCGACCGCCCGCATCACCAGGCCGATCGAGGTGTGCTGGAAGAGCAGGTACAGCAGGCCCATCACCGCGGCCACCACGCCGATGATCCCGAGGGTGGACCAGTCCATGCTCACCCCCGCCAGGTCGATCCCGCCGTCGGGGAACGGCTGCGGGAAGTCCTTGACGGTGAACGACCAGATCAGACCGGCCGCCGCGTTGACGAAGATGAACAGGCCCACGGTGACGATGACCACCGTCAGTTCGGGGGCACCCTGCACAGGGCGGATGACGATCCGCTCCACCAGCATGCCGCCGGCGAAGGACACCGCCAGGGTGACCGGCAGCGCCAGCCAGAACGGCATTCCGGACGCCATCAGTTGCCAGGCCACGTACGTGGAGAGCATCGCGAGTTCACCCTGCGCGAAGTTGACGATGCCCGTGAACCGGTGGATCAGTACCAGCGCGAGTGCCAGGCTGGCGTACACCGCTCCGGAGCCGATCCCTTCCACCACTTGCTGGAGCAGATCCGTCAAGGCGCTCACCCGCCCTGCCCGGAGCGGGCCGGAACGCCGAGGTACACCTCGGCGACCTGCCCGTCCTCGCGGATCTGCGCGGCCGGTCCCGACAGCACCAGCCGTCCGGCCTCCAGTACGTGGGCCTGATGCGCGATGTCCAGCGCGAGTTGGGCGTTCTGCTCGACGACGACCACGGTGGTGCGCTCCTCCTCGTTGATGGTGCGGACGATCTCGAACAGCTCACGCGTGACCAGGGGCGCGAGCCCCAGCGACGGTTCGTCCAGCAGGAGCAGCGCGGGCCGCAGCATCAGCGCCCTGCCGATGGCGAGCATCTGCTGCTCGCCGCCGCTGAGACTGCCCGCTGCCTGCCGGGACCGCCGGCGCAGCTTGGGGAAGTGGTCGTAGATCCGTTCCAGGTCCGCCGCCACGGCCGCACGCTCGCCGCGGCCGCGCCACCGGCCCCGGGTGCGCAGGTGCGCGCCGATGCGCAGGTTCTCCTCGACGGTCAGCTCGTTGAAGGTGCCACGGCCCTCGGGCACGTGCGCCACACCGAGCCGGGCGGCCTGCTCCGGGGAACGGCCCAGCAACTCGGCACCGTTCAGGGTCACCGATCCGCGGCCGCGGATCATGCCGCACAGGGCCCGCAGGGCTGTGGTCTTGCCCGCGCCGTTGGGTCCGAGGACGGCGCACACCTCGCCCCGGGCGACGGAGAAGTCCAGGCCGTGGAGCACCCGGGCCTGGCCGTATCCGGCATGCAGGCCGGAGACCTTCAGGAAGTCCCGCTCCGCGGTCGCCCCGGCCTCGGTGCCGTCGAGGGAAGGCCCGCTCACGCCGCCACCCCCAGGTACGCCTCGATGACGGCCGGATCGCGCTGGATCTCCTCCGGCGGACCCTCGGCGATCTTGCGCCCGAAATCGAGGCACACCACCTTGTCGCACAGACCCATCACGAACCCCATGTGGTGCTCGACCACGACGAGCGTGACGTCGAAGTCCCGGCGCACCGCACGGACCAGATCCGCGAATTGGCCGACCTCGCCGTGGCTGAGACCGTTGACGGGTTCGTCGAGCAGCAGCAGCCGGGGCCGAACCGCGAGGGCTCGTGCGAGTTCGACGCGTTTGAGCGTGCCGAACGGCAGCCCGGAGGCGGGATGGTCGGCGACGTCCTCCAGGCCGAGCCGTCGCAGCAGTTCGTCCGCCCGATCACGCAGTTCCGCCTCCTCCCGCCGGACGCGGGGCAGCCGGAGCGCCGCGGCGAGGTGTCCGGTACGCCCCCGGCTGTGGGCGCCGATCATGACGTTCTCCCGGACCGTCAGCCGCGTGAACAGGCCGAGGTTCTGGAAGGTGCGGGCGATGCCGCACCCGGCCACGGCGTGCGGCGCCACGGCGAGCAGGTCCTCACCGTCGAACGACACCGACCCCGCGTCGGGGGCGCAGCGCCGGGTGAGGCAGTTGAACAGCGTGGTCTTGCCGGCTCCGTTCGGCCCGATGAGCCCCACGGCGGTGCCCGGCTCGACGGTGAACGCGACACCGTCCAGTGCCGTGATGCCGCCGAAACGCACGGTGATACCGTCGACCGTGAGCATGAGTGACGCCCCTTCCGATGTGCTGGGATGTGGGCGAGCGTCACAGTAGGTGGGGGCCTTCCCGGCGCACATTGGGTGCGAGCACCCAACTTCGGGTCCGCCGGCCTGTGCGCGGCGCACAATGCCTCGGACATCTCCCCCGCCGGGCCTGTTGACGGGACACGAGGACACGGCCACGATCTGCGCATGCCTCGCGGTCTCGCCCTGGGCACCCCAGGTCTGTCCGAACCGCTGCTCCAGGAGCGGCGGCGGATCCTGCGCGCCGTCGAGGAGCGGCTGGAGGACGTGGTGGAGACCGCCGTTGCCGTGATGCGTGCCGAGATCCCCTCGTACGCGCTCCAGAGCGAGCCGTTCTTCGACGACGTACGCGACCAGGTGCTCACGCACTACCGCATCAAGCTGGCAGCACTGGCCGGTGACCGGGAGATCGCCCCGGAGGACCTGGGCTTCAGCCGTGCGGCGGCGATGCGCAGAGCGCGCGCGGGGTTCGCCCTGGAGGACTGGATGAGCGCGTTCCGGATCGGCCGGCAGGTCTTCTGGGACGCGATGGTGGCCGACGTGGGCGCCTCGGAGGCGGCACACCAGGCCGCGCTGTCCCTGGTCACCCCCATGATGCGGTACGTGGACTACGCCAGCACGCATGCGGCGCAGGCCTATGTGGAGTACCAACAGCACGTCGTCGCGGACGCGGACCGCGAGCGCCGGGACCTGCTGGAGCAGCTCCTGGCGGGCGTGGCACCGACGCGTGGGCCGCTGCTGGCCGCGGCACAGGCGTACGGCATCGGACCGCACTCACCGATGATGGTGGTGGTGGCGGTCTGCGACAGCAGTATTTCCAGCGGGGACCTCGCCGCCGCCGAAAGCGGCTACGCCACCAGCGCGGCGATCAGCGTCGCCGGCCTCTGGGCCAGCAGGACACTCGTCGTCGTGCGGCAGGGCGAGGTGGTGGCCGTACCCGTGATGCGCGCCGGCATGGACGAAGAGGACATGTGCAGCCACTTCGAGGGCGTGCAGCAGCGGCTCGGCCGCAAGGGAACCGTGCTGTCCATGGGCATCAGCACGGTCGCCCGGGGCGCGGCCGAACTGCCGCGTGCCTACCAGGAGGCGCGGGCCGCCCTCGACCTGGTGCCGATGGGGGGCGGGGTTGCGGCGCTGCCGCGGCTGTCCCCCTTCGACTACCTGGCGCTGCGCGCCGACGACCTCGCCCGCCAGTTGGTCGATCCCCGGGTGCGTGCGCTGCTGGACGAGGACCGCAGACGCGGCGGCACGCTGGCGGCCACCATACGGGCGTTCGCGGAGGCGGACCTGAACCTGCGGCTGGCCGCCGACCGGCTGCGGGTGCACCACAACACGGCGCACTACCGCTTGCGCCGTATCGAGGAACGCACCGGATGCAATCCGCGCCGGATCGCGGACCTCATGGAACTGCTGGTCGCCCTCGCCATCCGCGACGAGGCCGGGGAAGGTGAGGACTGCCCGTGAGCGGCATCGTTGAGCCTGCGCAGACCGGGGTGGCGGCACGCCGTCGGCCCGGCGAGCACGCGGCGTCGGGCGTGCCGGAGGAACCCGGCGAGCCGGACCTCCCCCTTCGAAGGGCCCTTCTGGACGCGGCGTTGAAGGTGTTCACCGAGCGCGGCTACGCCGATGCCGGCCTCGCCGAGATCGCGGCGCACTCCGGCATCCCCGTGGGCAGCCTCTTCCAGCACTACGGCGGCAAGCGCGGACTGTATCTGGCGCTGTGGGAGGAGTTCCGGGAGGAGCAGGAACGCCGGACCGCGGCAGCGCTGGCCGCGGCGCGCAGCCGCGGGGTGGACGACCCCGTCGCCGTGTTCACCGCGGGCGCGCGGGCCTACCTGGACGGCATCTGGAACAACCGGCCGCTCGGCAGGCTCCTCGCCGAGGACGACGGTCCGGCCGGCTTCGACACGCTGCGCCGCCAATGGGACCGGGCCTGGGTACGGCGCAACGCCAGACTGCTGCAGGTGGACGAGCGGCACCGCGCGGGCCGGGTCAGGGTGATCGTGCTGACGACGGTCATCGGAGGAGCGGCGCGCGAGCTGGGCGACTGCGCGGACGAGACGGAGGCCCGGGAGATCGTGGACGAGGTGTGCGGCATCCTCACCCACCTGTCGACTCCGCCCGGCTGAACGGCGACGCCGGTCCCGGTCCTGTGCCGACCGTGGCTGACGCCTGCTCAGCAAGCCTTTGCTTTACGTGACTTGTACATTGCCTTTGCTTGCCGGTGTCCACCGTTCGTCTGTCCTTCACACGGACCCTGCTTGAGACTCCTAGGGTTGCCGCGCCGCTCCCCGTACGACCGTCACCCCTGCCCGGAGGACAGTCATGACCGCCGTCAAGGCTCCCAAGCGCACCAGTCGCCCGCTCGCCGCACTCGCCGGGGCCGTCGCCCTCACCGCCACGTCGATCGGTCTGTGGGCCGCGACGACCTCCCCCGCTCAGGCCGCCGCTCTCCCGACCCCGGACCACGTCGTGGTCGTGGTGATGGAGAACCACGCCTACTCGCAGATCATCGGCAGCTCCAGCGCCCCGTACATCAACAACACCCTCAAGGCGGGTGGCGCCAACCTCACCCAGTCCTACGGCCTCACCCACCCCAGCGAGCCGAACTACTACATGCTCTTCTCGGGCTCCAACCAGGGCCGCACCGACGACAGTTGCGTCCCCGTCGGTTCCATCTCCGCGCCCAACCTCGCCTCCGAGCTGATCGCCGCCGGGAAGACCTGGAAGAGCTACAACGAGTCGCTGCCCAGCCAGGGTTCGACGACCTGCAGCAGCGGCAACTACGCGCAGAAGCACAACCCGTGGTTCGGCTTCTCCAACGTGCCGACCAACACCGCCATGACCATGGCGCAGTTCCCGACCGACTACACGACCCTGCCGAAGGTCTCCTTCGTGGTGCCGAACCTGTGCAGTGACATGCACGACTGCTCGGTCTCCACGGGCGACACCTGGATCCAGAACCACCTGGGTGCCTACGCCACCTGGGCCCAGAGCCACAACAGCATCCTCGCCGTCACCTTCGACGAGGACAACAAGCTGTCCGGCAACCGCATCCCCACCGTCTTCTACGGGCAGCACGTCGCGCCCGGCAGCTCCACCTCCACCACCTACAACCACTACAACGTGCTGCGCACCGTCGAGGACCTGGCCGGTCTGACCACGCACGCGGGCAACGCCGCCTCGGCATCCGACATCGCGGGCATCTGGAACTGACGCCCGTGTATCTCGCGGACTCCCGCAGCACCAAGCCCGCCGTCGCCCCGGACACCCGTCCGGGGCGGCGGCCGGCCGCTGTGCCCAACGCCGTGCTGGCCCTGGGTGCGGTCAGCCTGATCACCGACGTCTCCTCGGAAATGGTCACGGCCGTCCTGCCGCTCTACGTGGTGGCGGGCCTCGGCCTGTCGCCCCTCGGGTTCGGTCTCCTCGACGGCATCAACAACGGTGTCGGAGCCCTGGTCCGGCTGGCCGGCGGCCACCTCGCCGACCGGGGAGGCCGCCGACACAAGATCGTGGCGGGCGTCGGCTACGGCCTGTCGGCGCTGTGCAAGCCGCTGCTGCTGCTCGCCCACACCCTCCCCGTGATCAGCGCCGTGCTCGCGGCCGACCGCACCGGCAAAGGGCTGCGCACGGCCCCCCGGGACGCGATGATCTCGCTCGCCACCGAACCCGAGCACCGGGGACGGGCGTTCGGGGTGCACCGCGCCATGGACACCACCGGTGCGCTGCTCGGTCCGCTCGTCGCCTTCGCCGTACTGCGGGCCACCGTCGACGGCTACGACGCGGTCTTCGCGGTCAGCGGCTGCGTCGCCGTGCTCGGGGTCCTGGTGCTGGTGCTGTTCGTGCCCCGCCACATCTCCCCCGCCGGTCCCGCACGGCCGCCCGAGGAGGCAGAGCGGCCGACGCTGCGCGCCGCCATCGGGCTGCTGCGCCGCCCGCAGCTGCGCCGGCTCACCGTGTGCGCGGCTCTGCTCGGCCTGACCACCGTCAGCGACTCCTTCCTCTATCTGCTGCTCCAGCGCGAAGAGGGCCTGCCTGCCGACCTGTTCCCGCTGCTGCCGCTCGGTACCGCCGCTGTCTTCCTACTGCTCGCCGTCCCGCTGGGCGCACTCGCCGACCGCATCAGCCGACGCCGGCTCTTCCTGGCCGGCCACGGCGTCCTGCTGCTCGGCTACGGCCTGGTGCTCGGCCCCTGGCGCGGTGTCCCGACCGTGGTCGCCGTTCTCGTGCTGCACGGCACCTTCTATGCGGCCACCGACGGAGTCCTCGCGGCCGCCACCGCCGGGGTCGTCCCGGCGCAGCACCAGGGTGCCGGGCAGGCGTTGGTCGGCACCGGCCAGGCGCTGGCCCGATTCACCTGCTCGCTCGCCTTCGGCGCGGCCTGGAGCCTGTGGGGCGGGCGCAACGCGCTGGCCGTCACCGCCGTCGCACTGGCCGTCAGCGCCGTCGTGGCCTGGTTCGTCCTCCGTACCGCCGATGAGGTGCCCGCATGAGAAGAACCACCCGCCTCGTGATCCTGCTGGTCGCCGTCGTGGTGCTCGGGAGCGTGGGCACCGGGGCGGTGCTGTACGCCGCCCACCGCTCAAGCATGCGTGACCAGCAGCAGGCGAACGGTCCGACCGTGCGGGCCGGTACCGTCTCGCTCCGGCCGGCCGGTGGCCGTCGGCTGCTGGTACGCAACCTGGCCTGGGGCCCGCACCGTGACGAGATCGCCACCGTGCCGGCCGACGATCCGCAGGGGCCGCGCACCGCGTCGGGCGTCAAGTGCCTGCGTTTCCACGCGGCGGCCGGTACCGGCATCTGCCTGCAGGCCGTGCACGGCACGCTGCAGGACACCTACCGGGCGGTGGTACTCGACTCGCGGCTGCACGAACTGCACCACTTCCCGGCAGCAGGCATCCCCACCCGGGCCCGGGTCTCACCCTCCGGGCACCTGGTGGCCTGGACGGTCTTCGTCAGCGGGGACTCCTATGCCGGCACCCACTTCTCCACCCGCACCGCCATCGTCGACACCCGCACCTGGGCGATCGACGACAACCTGGAGACGTTCCGCGTCATCAAGGACGGCCGGACCCACCGCGCCGCGGACATCAACGTCTGGGGTGTCACCTTCGCCGACGACACCCGCTTCTACGCCACGCTGGCCACCGGCGGCCGCACCTACCTCGTGCGGGGCGACGTCGCCGCACGCACCCTGACCACCGTGCACCGCAACGTCGAATGCCCGTCCCTCTCGCCCGACGGCACCCGGATCGCCTACAAGAAGCGCGTCCCGGGGGCCTCGTCCGACGCTCCCTGGCGGCTGTACGTCCTCGACCTGCGCACCATGAAGGAGACCGCGACCGCCGAGCAGCGCAACATCGACGACCAGGCCCTGTGGCGCGACGACTCCACCCTCGTCTACGCCCTTCCCGGCGACTACGGCTCGGACCTGTGGACCGTCCCCGCCGACGGCACCGGCACGGCCCGCCGACTGATGACCTCCGCCGTCGCCCCCGCCTACCTGGGATGACAGGCCGCACAGCCGTCCGTGCGTCTCTCTCACCCTTGACAAACCCCCTGGCACAGCTGAAATGCTGACCGACCAGTCGGTATGAAGGGACGGGCCGTGACCGAGTTGAGCATCTCCACCGCGGCGGGACTGTTCGACGCGGTCGCGGAGGGCCCGTGCGAGGGTCGCCCGGTGCTGTTGCTGCACGGCTTCCCGCAGACGGGCCTGGCATGGCGGCAGCAGCTCGCGACGCTCGCCGCGCACGGATACCGGGTCGTGGCACCCGACCAGCGTGGATACTCCCCCGGGGCTCGCCCCGAACGGCCCGAGGACTACCGCATCAGCGTCCTGGTCGACGATGTGGTCGCGATCACGGAGGAGTTGGGCTGGGCCTCGTTCGACCTGGTCGGTCATGACTGGGGAGGCGCGGTTGCATGGTGGACCGCCCAGGCCCACCCCGGCCGCGTACGCACCCTGACGGTTGTCTCGACCCCGCACCCGGGCGCCCTCGCCACCACGCTGCGCACCGACGCGGACCAGCGCGAACGCTCGCGCTACATGATCGACTGGCGCGAAACGCCCGCGACAGAAGAGCTCATGCTCGCCGACAACGCCGAGGCCCTTCGCTCCGTCTACGCCGGAAAGATCCCGCAGGAAAGTGCCGAGGCCTACGTGCGGCACCTCTCCCAGCCCGGCGCTCTCACCGCGGCGCTGAACTGGTACCGGGCCGGCCGCCCTGACGGCGCGATCCGCGCCGTCGACGTGCCCACGCTGTACGTCTGGAGCACGGAGGACAGCGCGTTCGGCCCGGCGGCCGCGCAGGAGACGGGGCAGTGGGTCAACGGGCCGTACCGGTTCGAGACCCTCCAGGGCGTCAGCCACTGGGTCCCCGAGGAGGCGCCCGAGACGCTGAGCCGACTGCTGCTCGAACATCTGCGCGCGCACGGCGAGTGAGGAAACACGGCGAACACCCGTCTGCCGAATCCCGGAAGGTGACTTCAATGAAGACAGCGCGAGCAGCCTGGCGCCGGCTCGAACCCGTGCACGGCATGATCTACTTCGCCCCCGAGGCAAGGCGGCGCTACGCGGAGCTCGGACTGGGCGGACGGGCCGGGTACTTCGCTTCCCGCAGCGCCGCCTTCGGCCGGGCGTCCGCCGAGCTCGTCATCGCGACCTTCTACAACTTCAACCCCGATCTGGTACGGAAGGCGGTGCACGGGGTCTGGGACGCGACGACACCACAGCAGGTGCTGGACGCGCGGTACGCGGGCGCGAGTGAGGCCCTGCGGCGGGCCGGGATCCACGAACTCCCCGCTCTCGACGAGGTCTTGGCACTGACGCGCCGGGCCGCCGAAGCCGCCCGCGAGCACGCTCAGGGCCGCCCGCTGTTCGCCGCGCATGCCGCGCTGCCCTGGCCCGACGAACCGGTGCTGCAACTCTGGCACGCCCAGACGCTGCTCCGGGAGTTCCGTGGAGACGGCCATGTCGCGTGCTTGCTCAACGAAGGCGTGGGAGGCCTGGAGGCCCTGATCCTGCACGCCGCCACCGCCGAAATCCCCGTCGACTTCCTCAAGGCGAGCCGCGCATGGCCCGAGGACGAGTGGACCGCCACCAAAGAGCGCCTGCGCACGCGAGGCCTCCTCGACGGTGACTCCCTCAGTCCGGAAGGCGCACGCCTGCGCCGGCACATCGAGGACCGCACCGACCGCCTGGCCCTCCCCGCCTACGCCGCCCTGGGTGACGCCGACTGCGAGCGTCTTGCCGAACTGGCAAGCCCCTTCGGCCGGGCCGTCGTCGACGCGGGCCTCCTCAAGGTCGGCTGACCAGGTCTTTCACCCGGGCCGCAGCCACACCGTGCTGCCAACGGCCGCTCACACGGAGCGCAGGTCCGCGTCGGCCGGAGCCGGCACGCACGCCCGACGGGTTCTGTCGCGCATCTCCCGGGGGCTGAGGCCATAGCGCTGGCGGAAGGCGGTGCTCAGCGCGCTGGCCGAGGAGAACCCCGAGGCGTAGGCCAGCTCCGTGATCGTCATGTGCTCGCAGTCGGCGCACTGGAGGCGGTCGCGAACCAGGCGCAGGCGCTCTTCGCGGATCAGTCCACGGGGAGTGGTACCCACGCACTGGAGGGCCAGCTGGATCTGGCGCAGGGACCAGCCGAGGGCGCGTGCCATGGACGCACCCGTGAGACCGGGATCGGCCGCGTGGTCGCGGACGTAGCGCCGGACGAGCGCCTCGACCTCGACGAGATGGCCCGGGACGTCGGGGCGGTCGTCGCCGCAGGCGAGCATGCACAGAAGCTCGACGATGCGGTCCGCGATCGCGTCGAACGCCGTGGCGGTGAGTTGGTCGCGCTCCTCGTGCAGGGTGCGCACCATGCCGAGCACGATGCGGCCCAGCCCCCGGCCCAGATCGAATCCGGTGGCCAGCGGGGCCTTCCGGTTCAGCGGGCTGTCGATCTCCCGGGCCGGGATCGACAGGATGAATCCGTCCAAGGACGCGTCGTGGAGCAGCTCGAAGGGCGCGCCCAGCGTCATCAGGCTGCCCGTCCCCGGCGTCAGCCGTGACTCCTGGTCGTCCTGCCGCAGGACCACCTCGCCGGCGAGCGGGAGGACGAACCGGTAGTCGGGGTCGGGTTTCTGGCGGATCAGGCCGGGGGTGCGGACGTACTCGATCTGGTCGCTGCGCCATTTGACGAGCTGGTAGTTGTCACTGCGTTGCCGGACCAGCTCGCCCCGGAAGGTGTCGGGTCGGGTGAACCGGAGGTCCATGCGCGTCTGGTAGACGTCGATGCGCTCGCTCCAGAGGTCGGTCCCCTCGCGCGACGAGACCTCGCCGGTCCTGGTCGTCTCCACGAAGTAGCTTCCCGCGGACAACCCATCTCCTCCGCTGCGACGCGTCACGACGGCGCTTGACGAGCGGCTCGTGTCCTTCGCCGCCATCGGCCGTTACGCGTAGTCAGACTAGGGCAACAGCCGGTCCCCGTAAGGCAATCTCAGCCGTTTGGCATATGCCAAAGGTAAGCCGGTCGCCTGAAACGTCTCATCCGGCCTGTTTGCGCCTGGTGACAACTTCCTTGCGCGCACGCACAAGTACGGGTGCGGAACCGTCGCTACCGTCAAGCGCCCGTCAACTCACGTCCGTCTTTGAGGACTTCATGACCGAACAGATACCGGAAGCGGTGTTCTGGTGCCTGGCCGTATGCCTGTTCGCCGCCACCGTGCTGCTGGTGCGCCAACGCGGGATCACCGCACGGCAGCGCCGTCGCAACGCCGAACTCGCGGACGGCCTGCGGGCGCGGGACGAGGAGGTACGTCACCTCGTGTCCGCCCGGCTGCCGGCCCTGGAGGACACGGCCCGGCAGCAGTCCCCGGCCGTCGGTCCGCTCGACGACCGTCTCGCCGACACGGAGTTCGCCAAGTGCCTGGACGAGGTGCTGGCACGGTTCGCCGGAGCCGTCGAGGACGCGCAGTCCCGCGCCGACCAGTCCGCGAAGGCCGCCCTGAAGGCGTCCATGCGATCCATCCAGGCCCTGGCCAACGAACAGCAGGTGTCCATCGCGGAGATGCAGGACCGGCACGACCACCCCCACGTGCTGCGCGACCTGCTCGAAATCGACCACACCAACGCCCAGTTCGGCCGCCGGGCCCAAGCCATCGCCGTGCTCTGCGGCTCATGGCCCGGCCGCCAGCGTGCCACCTCCGCACTCATCGAGGTCGTACGCGGCGCCACCTCCCGCATCCGCGACTACCGGCGCATCCGCATCCACGGGGAGGTCGCCATCGCCGTGGCCAGCCGGACGGTGGAACCGGTGGTACTCGCGGTCGCCGAACTGCTCGACAACGCCGCACGCCACTCGCAGCCCAACACGACCGTCGAGGTCACCATCCAGACGGTGCACAACGGCGCCTGCGTGGTGATCGACGACGCGGGCGTCGGCATGGACGGCCAGGCCGCCGGACATGCCGCCGAGTTGCTGAGCGGCGGGCACACCTCCGACGTCACCCGCCTCGGCGACCCGCCCCGCTTCGGCTTCGCCGTCATCGGGGTGCTGGCCAGGCGCTACGGCTTCAACGTCTCCGTGGACACGGTCTCCCCCTACGGCGGCGTACGCGCCGTACTGTTCCTGCCGTCCGCCCTGCTCACACACCTGGACGCCACGCCCGAACGGCAGCCGTCCGGCGCGCCGGCCGCACCCACCCCCGACGCGGCACCCGCCCGGACCGCGGACTCCCCCACCGTGTCCGCCCCCGCATCCCCTGCCGCGGCCACGGCAGTGCCGACCGCGCACGCAGTACCGGCTGCCGACCCGGAACCCGACCCCGGCACCACGGAGGCGACCACGTCCGGAGGCCTGCCCAAACGCCGTCGCCGTGCCCTCCGGGAAACCGCCGTACAGCCCGCTCCCCCGCCCGCCGACGAGGTCGGCGGACGCTCCGCCGAGGAGAACGCCCGGCGCATGGGCGCCTTCGCCCGCGGCACCCGCTCCGGCCGGTCCGCCCAGCACACACCCCAGGAAGACGAAGGGAACAGCCACGAATGACCGGGCCCACCAACAACGAGTTGGGCTGGATGCTGGACGACGTGCTGAAGGTGCCGGAGGCCCTCCACGCGATCCTGCTCTCCGCCGACGGCATGCTCCGCGCCCACTCCAAGGACATTGACCGGGACGATGCCGAGCGGCTGGCCGCGGGCCTGTCCGGGGTCCAGTCGATCAGCCGCAGCACGGCCGAGTTCTGCGGCACCCCGCACACCCCGTGGCGACAGACCCTGATCGAGTTCGCGCACGGCTACGTGTTCCTCGTCGCCGCCGGCGAAGGCGCCTACCTCGCGGTCTCCACCAGCCAGGACGTGGACATGGAGGCGGTGACGTACCGCATGCACAAGCTCGTCGACCGGCTCGGCAAGGAGCTGACCAGCCCGGCCCGGCAGGACACCGGCAGCCCGGCATGACTCCCCGGCGCCGGCCCGCAGACAGGCTGGTGCGGTCGTACGTCATCACGGACGGCCGCGCCCAGCCCTCCCGCAACACCCTGGACCTGGTCACGCTGCTGATCGCCACCGACGATCTGCCGCTGACCGGGCTCAACCCGGAAAAGCGCAGGCTCATGGAACTGTGCCGGCCGGGAGCACTGTCCGTCGCCGAGGTGGCCGGCCACCTCGGCCTCCCGGTCGGCGTCACCAAAGTCCTGATCGCCGACCTCATGGACAGCGGTCACATCGTCACCCGCGCGCCCATCCCCGCGGCCCGGCCGACCGACGCCCGAATCCTCCAGGAGGTGCTCGATGGGCTCCGCGCCCGCCTCTGAACACGCCGCCGGCAACCTGTATCTGCGCCCCAGCGTGCAGACCGCGGCCAAGCTGCTGGTCGTGGGCCACTTCGCGGTCGGCAAGACCACCCTCGTCGGCACGCTCTCCGAGATCCGGCCGCTGCGCACCGAGGAGGTCATGACAGAGGCCGGCGCACTCGTCGACGACCTGGCCGGCATGAAGGACAAGACGACCACCACCGTCGCCCTGGACTTCGGCCGTCTGACCCTCAACGACCGCCTGGTGCTCTACCTCTTCGGCACCCCCGGCCAGCAGCGCTTCACCCAGCTGTGGCAGGACATGACCCGCGGCGCGCTCGGCGCCCTCGTCCTCGCCGACACCCGGCGGCTGAGCCAGTCCTTCGAAGTCATGGGCGTGCTGGAGGAGCTGGGACTGCCGTACGCGGTCGCCCTCAACCAGTTCGACGACGCGCCCTCGCACGACCTCGACGAGATACGCGAGGCCCTCGACCTGCTCCCCGAGACCCCGCTCGTCCGCTGCGACGCCCGCGACCGGATCTCGTCCACCCACGCCCTGATCGCCCTCGTGGAATACCTCCTGACCCGCACCGGCACACTGGAGAACGCGTGACCTCGCCAACACCACCACCGCGCTGCCCCGCCCACGAGCCCCTGTACGGGCCCGAGTTCGCGGCCGACCCCGCGGCCGCCTACCGACGGCTGCGGGCCGCGGGCCCGATCGCGCCGGTCGAACTCGCGCCCGGCGTACACGCATCGCTCGTCGTCGGCTACGAGGCGGCCCTGCACGTCCTGCGCAGCCCCGAGACCTTCTCCAAGGACCCCCGCCGCTGGCAGGACCTGGCGGACGGCACCGTCCCCATGGACAGCCCGGTCGTCCCGATGATGATGTACCGGCCGAACGCCCTGTGGACCGACGGAGCCGAGCACCGCAGACTGCGCGACGCGATCACGGACAGCCTGGCCCAGGTGGATCCCAACACGCTGCGCGGCTACGTCGAGGCCAGTGCCGACACCCTGATCGACCGGATCGCGCCGGCCGGGAAGGCCGACCTGCTCGGCGAGTACGCCCAGGTCCTGCCGCTGCTGGTGTTCAACCGGCTGTTCGGCTGCCCGCCCGAGTACGGGGTGCGGCTGGTCGAGGGGATGTCCGGGATCTTCGACGGCGTGGACGCCGAGAAGGCGAACGAACTGCTCGCCACGACCCTGCTCGACCTCGTGACACTGAAGCGGGCCCGGCCCGGGCAGGACGTCACGTCCTGGCTCATGGCCCATCCCGCCGCACTGACCGACGAGGAGATGGTCCACAGCCTGGTCCTGCTGATGGGCGCGGGCACCGAGCCCCAGCAGAACCTCATCGCCAACAGTCTGCGGCTGCTGCTGTCCGACGACCGGTTCGAAGGCACCCTGTCCGGCGGCAGCCTGCCGGTGGAGGACGCGCTGGACGAGGTGCTGTGGACCGACCCGCCCATGGCCAACTACGCCGTGCACTATCCCGTGCACGATGTCGTCCACGACGGGGTGACCCTGCGGGTGGGCCACCCGATCGTGGTCAGCCTGGCCGCCGCCAACACCGACCCGTCCCTGACCTCGGATCAGCGCGCGGGAAACCGCGCCCATCTGGCCTGGAGCGCGGGCCCGCACACCTGCCCGGCACAGAGTCCGGCCCGGCTGATCGCGGCGGTGGCGGTCGAGAAGCTGCTCGACCGCCTCCCCGATGTCGAACTGGCCGTCCCCGTGGAGGAGTTGACCTGGCGGCCCGGTCCCTTCCACCGGGCGCTGGCCGCGCTTCCCGTCGTCTACCCGGCGGCCCCGCTCCTGCCACCCGCCGAGTCCGCCTCGGACGACGACCGGTCCCCACGGCGCACGAGTTCCTCATCGGAGGTACGGCCGCCCACGGCGCCGCCGGCCAGCCGGACGGGCCTCGGCTGGTTGACGCGGCTGCGGTCCTGGTGGCGCGGGGAGTGATCAGGACAGCAGTGCGGGAAGGGCGCGGTGGCCGTTGGAGATGAAGGAGTCGACGGGCTCCAGCTCCCCCTCCTTGGCGAGACGGAGCCCGGGGAAGCGGTCGAAGAGCGCCGGGAGCGCGATCCGGGCCTCCAGCCGCCCCAGCGGGGCTCCCAGGCAGAAGTGCACGCCGTAGCCGAACGCCAGATGCTCCTTGTCGGCGCGGGCGACGTCGAACCTGTCGGCGTCCGCGCCGTACTTCTCGGGGTCACGTCCGGCGGCCGCATACGCGGCGAGGATCGCCTCCCCCTTGCCGATCACCACTCCGGCCGGGCCGCCGAACTCCTCCATGCCGAGGTCCTCCACGGCGTACCGCAAGGGCAGGCTGGCCACCGGCGCCTGCACCCGCAGCGCCTCCTCGATCGCGTCGTCCCAGGAAGCACCGCCCGAGCGGACCTGGGCGAGCTGCTCCGGGTGGGTGAGCAGGAGGTGGATGGCGTTGTCGATGAGATTGACCGTGGTCTCGTGGCCGGCGCTCACCATGAGCACCAGGGTGTCGAGCAGTTCCTGCTCGCTCAGCCGGGTGTCGCCCTCGTCGTCGCGGGCCGCGATGAGGGCCGAGGCCAGGTCGTCGCCGGGCGACCGCCGTTTGAGGGCCACCAGCTCACCGAGCGCCGCGTAGAGCCGGGTGTAGATGTCCATGACCTCCTCCGGTTCGGCGGAGGTGTGGAAGATGCCGTCCACGACGGCCCGGAGTTCCTCGCCCTGTTCCTCGGGCAGCCCGAACAGCTCGCTGATGACCTGGATCGGCAAGGGGTAGCAGAACCCCTCCCGCAGATCGACCACCGAGTTCCGCCGCCCGGCCTCCTCCAGTCCGTCGAGCAGCGTCTTGGTGATCTCCTCGATCCGGGGCTGGAGCGCCGCGGTGCGTCGGGCGGTGAACGCCTTGGCGACCAGGGCGCGCAGCCGTTTGTGCTCACCGCCGTACGCGGTGAACATGTTCTGCACCGCGACCCAGGTGAACAGCGGCCATTCCGGGGAGATTTCACCGTTGATCCACCGCGGCCAGTGGCGGCGCGGGTCCTTCGACACCCGTGGGTCGGTGAGCAGGCGTTTGAGCAGCTCCGGACTGCTGACGGCCCATGCCTCGACACCGTCCGGAAGTTCGACGAGGGTCACTGGTCCCCTCTCTCGGATCCGGGCAGCCTCGGCGTGGATGTCACGACCGGTCGCGTCGATGACTAAGGGGCGGGGGTCTCCCATCGCGGCCTCCCTGGCACTCGGACTTCTGTACGAGCCGCAAAGCTACTCGGCCGTAGCGTGTCCGCACGAGACCGCCTGCGGCGCGCTGCGTACCGCCACAACTTCCGTGCGCGTGGCTGCAAGTCGGGCGACGCCGCTCCAGGCTGGTGGTTCGATCGCGGCGCGGCCCGAACCACGGGCCTCGCCGGACCCATGACTCACCATCAGGTGGCGTCCGGAGCCCGGCGATCGCCAGGATTCGCGCGCGCCTCCGGGTCCGGCAGGTAGCTCGCGAGGCCGCGCAGGATGATCTCCAGGCCGATGTCGAACCTCTCGTCGGAGGAGTCCGTCACCATCAGTCCGGCCAGGGCACGCAGATGGGGGAAGTCCGCCGCCGGCAGGGACGCGAAGTACTTCTGCATCTCGTCGGCCATCTCGCGCCAGTCGGGGCGGGCCATGGAGGGATCGTCACCGCTCTGCTGGGCGGCCCGGTCCTGCCACATGCCCTCCTCCAGGACGAACCCGTCGACGTAGGTGGAGATGAGGTCGCCCGCCTCCGCGGCGATGCGGTCGGGCAGCCCTGCGGTCCTAAAGACGGCGAGCAACGCCTCTACGTGCGGCAGCAGTTCGGCGGTGAAGGGCACGTGCCCCATGGAGATCCGGGCCATGTCCCGGTGGGACAGCAGGCGCTGCCGTACGGAGCGGGCGAAGTCGCGCAGTTGCTCCTGCCACCGCTCCGGGTCGGGCGCGGGCATCTCGAAGCTGTCGAAGAGCCGTGTGTACATCAGCTCCAAGAGGTCGTCCTTGGAGCTGACGTGGGCCTACAGGGCGGAGACCGTGACCCCCAGCTCGGCCGCCACCTGACGCATCGACATCCCGTCGAGCCCCTGGCGGTCCAGCACGGTGAAGGCGGCTTCGACGACTCGTTCGCGCGACAGCGGGGCGCGCACGGGGGCGACGCGGGCGCATGCTCCTGGTCTCGATGGCCGCGCTGCTCATCATCTTCCCGCTGGTCCAGGGCCGTGAGTACGACTGGCCCATGTGGACGTTCCTGATGATGGCCGGCTCGGTGGTCGTCTTCGTCGCCTTCGCCATGTACGAGTCGCGCCGCAGCAAGGCCGGCCGGGACCCGCTGGTCGTTCCCAGCCTCTTCCGCAAGCGTGGATTCAGTGGCGGCATGGCCCTCGGCCTGGTGTTCTTCTCGACCATGCAGGGCTTCATGCTGGTGTTCAACCTCTACACCCAGATCGGCCTCGGCTACTCGCCGCTCAAGGCCGGACTGGTGATGGTGCCCTGGTCGGGCGGCATGATCGTCGGCTTCGGGATCGCTCAGGGTGTGGCCCGGTTCGGACGGACCGTCCTGCAGGCGGGCACGCTGGTCATGGCCCTCGGCGTGTTCGGCGTGTGGCTGACCCTCGACGTGGTGGGAAGCGGCGTCGGCCCCTGGCAGCTCCTGCCGTCCCTCCTCGTCACCGGCATCGGGATGGGCCTGCTCATGGCGCCGTTCTTCGACATCGTGCTCGCCAGTGTCGAGCAGCACGAGACGGGCTCGGCGTCCGGCACGATGACCGCGATACAGCAGCTCGGCGGTGCCTTCGGGGTAGCCGTCCTCGGCACCGTGTTCTTCGGTCTGCTGGGCGGCGGCATCGCCTCCGCCGTAGACCACCACTCGGCCGGCCTGCGCGGGCAGCTGGCCGCGGCGCACGTCGCGCCCGCCGCTCAGGAGCGCATCGTGGCGGATCTGCGTACCTGCACCTCGGACCGCGCCGTGGCCAAGGATCCTGCCGCGACCCCGGCGTCCTGCACGCGCCTGGAGAAGGACACCGGGCCCGCCATGTCCTCAGCTCAGGCCGGTGACCGGATACCCGCCGCGCTGAAGGCCACCGCGTCGTCCGCCTTCCGGAGCGGTTTCGGCTCCGTCATGAAGACGCTGCTGTGGATCGTCGACGGCATGCTCGCCCTGACCTTCCTGCTCGCGTTCCTCCTGCCGCGCCATGCACGCCCCGAGGGGTCCGCGGGACACTGAGCCATGGGCGGGCGGGCGCGGAATTGTTTGCACGCTTCAGGTGCTGATGGAGCCGGAAGGTACGGGATGCCGGCGGCAGGCGAGCCGGGCAGCCCGGATGACCGACGAAAGACATCGAAGGGGCCGAAATGGCAGCGCAGACGCAGAGGGCCGTACTGGCGGGCGGATGTTTCTGGGGGATGCAGGACCTCATCCGCAGGCTCCCGGGCGTGACAGCGACCCGGGTCGGATACACCGGGGGTGACGTGCCGAACGCGACGTACCGTAACCACGGCACCCACGCGGAGGCCATCGAGATCCTTTTCGACCCCGAGGAGACTGACTACCGCGCGATCCTGGAGTTCTTCTTCCAGATCCACGACCCGAGCACCAAGAACCGCCAGGGCAACGACATCGGTCTCAGCTACCGCTCGGCGATCTACTACGTGGACGACGAGCAGAAGAGGATCGCGGAGGACACCATCGCGGACGTGGACGCCTCCGGGCTGTGGCCGGGCAAGGTCGTCACCGAGGTAGAGCCGGTCGGCCCCTTCTGGGAGGCCGAACCCGAGCACCAGGACTACCTGGAGCGCTACCCCGACGGCTACACCTGCCACTTCCCGCGCCCGGGATGGCGCCTGCCCAGCCGCAAGGAGGGCTGAGCGGCTACACCCGCAGTGCGCGGCCGGCGGCAGCGATCTGGGTGAGGACGTCGATACAGCCGCTCATGAGCGTCGCGCGGGGTGGCGGCAGTGGTCACCGAGGTTCGCCTCCCTCGCGCGTGTCACGTGTGGTCGGGGCGGTGTAGCGGTCCGGGTCGGCGTCGAACGCCGCGGCGCAATGGGTGGAGCAGAAGTAGTGGGAGCCGTTTGCGGTGTGCCGGTGCTCGGCGGCGGTCGCCTTGTCCAGCCGCATCCCGCACACCGGGTCGGCGACCGCCCCGTCGCTGTCGCCCTGTGAGATGCGGCGGTGGTGCCCCTCGCCCGCCATGGTTGTCGAGCTGCCGGCCGGTGCTCGGTCGGCGGCCGACTCGACACGGGGGCGGCTGCGGGCGGGCCGGGCATCGGGCAGCGGCTGGGGACTCCAGCGGCGCAGCCGGGACGCGTTGGTGACGACCGACAGCGAGCTGAGCGCCATGGCGGCGGCGGCGACGATCGGGCTCAGACGGATGCCCCACAGCGGATACAGGGCACCGGCGGCCAGGGGGATGCCGACGGCGTTGTAGACCAGGGCGAAGAACAGGTTCTGCCGGATGTTGCGCATCGTGGCCCGCGACAGCCGGATCGCCGTGACGACGCCGCCGAGCGAGCCGGAGATCAGGGTGATGTCGGCGGCCTCGATGGCCACGTCGGTGCCGGTGCCGATGGCCAGGCCGACGGCGGCGGCGGCCAGCGCGGGGGCGTCGTTGATGCCGTCGCCGACCATGCCGACGGTACGGCCCTCGGCCTGGAGCCGTCGTATCTCGTCGGCCTTGTGCTCGGGCAGCACCTCGGCGAGCACCCGGGTGACGCCGACCTGCGCGGCGATCGCGGCGGCGGTGCGGGCGTTGTCGCCGGTGAGCATGACGACCTCGACGCCGAGACGCTGCAGGGCGGCGATCGCCGCGGCGGAGTCGTCCTTCACGGTGTCGGCGACGGCGACCACACCGGCGGCCTGTCCGTCCACAGCGGCGAGGACGGGTGTCTTGCCCTCGGCGGAGAGGGCAGCCGCCACGGGGGTCAGTGCGGCGGTGTCGATACCGACGTCACCCAGCAGCCGGGCGGTGCCGACCAGGACAGCGTGCCCGTCGACGGTGGCCTGGACGCCCTTGCCGGTGACCGAGTCGAAGCCGGTCGCCGCCGGCGGGTGAAGACCGCGGTCACGGACGCCGGTGACGATGGCCCGCGCGAGCGGGTGCTCGCTGTCGGCCTCGGCCCCCGCGACCAGCCGCAGAAGCCCGGGCTCGTCGAACCCGCCCACGGGGTGGACATCGGTCAGCACGGGCTTGCCCGCGGTGACGGTGCCGGTCTTGTCCAGCACGACGGTGTCCAGCTTGTGCGCGGTCTCCAGCGCCTCGGCCGACCGGATCAGGATGCCGGCCTGAGCGCCCTTGCCCGTACCGACCATCACCGACAGCGGCGTGGCAAGGCCCAGCGCGCACGGGCAGGCGATGATCAGCACGGCGACCGCCGAGACCAGCGCCAGGGTCAGCGCGGGAGACGGTCCCACAGCGAACCACACGGCGAAGGTGCCGATCGCGACGGCGATGACCGCGGGCACGAAGTACGCCGACACGGCATCCGCAAGCCGCTGGATGGGGGCCTTGGAGGCCTGGGCCCGCTGCACCAGGCGGATGATCTGGGCGAGCATCGTGTCCGCGCCGACCTTGGCCGCCCGCACCCGCAGGGACCCGGTGCCGTTGACGGTGGCCCCGATGACCGTGTCCCCGGTGTGCTTGGTGACGGGCATCGGCTCGCCGCTGACCATCGACTCGTCCACGGCGGAGGAGCCGGAGAGCACCTCGGCGTCGACGGGGATCTTCTCCCCCGGCCGGATGACGAGCACGTCTCCGACCACCACGTCCTCGACGGGGATTTCACTCTCGTGTCCGTCCCGCACGACACGGGCGGTACGGGCCTGCAGGCCCAGGAGAGCGCGGATGGCCTCACCGGTGCCGGCCTTGGCCCGGGCCTCCAGCAGCCGCCCGAGCAGGATCAGGGTCAGGATGACGCCGACGGTCTCGAAGTACACCTCCCGCACGTCCTGAGGCAGCAGACCGGGCGCAAGGGTGACCAGCAGGCTGTAGCCGTAGGCGGCACTCGTACCCAGGGTGATCAGCGAGTTCATGTCGGCGGCCCGGTGGCGCAGGGTCAGCCAGCCCGTCACATGGATCGGCCACCCGGTGTAGAACATCACCGGCGTGATCAGCGCCAGCTGCAGCCAGCTGTTCAGCATCCATCCAGGCACCCAGTCGGCGCCGAACAGTTCGTGCGCCATCACCGCGAACAGCACCGGGGCGGTGAGCACCGCGCCGACCACGACTCTGCGGGTGAGGTCCTTGATCTCCGCCTGCCGCTCGGCGGCGTCCGCGGTCTCCGACTCGGCCGCCGTCCGCTCCGCACCCGCCGCCGGCCCGCCGGTTGCAGCAGCAGGAGCTGCGGCCGTACCGCCGTGACCGCCCGGTCCAGGCGGTACGGCGCCGTCCGCGGGCTCGACCAGCAGGGTGCCGTGGATCATGTTCATACCGCAGGCAAAGCCGAAGGAACCCGGACGGTCGGGGTTCAGCCGCACGGTGGTGCGCGTGTGGGCGGGCAGGCCCGCTCCGACCTGCAGATCGGGGAAGACCACACGGGAGGTGCACTCGCCGGCTTCCTGCCGGTCGAACACCAACTCCACCGGGATGCCCTGGCGGACCTTGATCAGGTCAGGACTGTAGCCACCCCGGACCGTCACGTCCACCCGCTGCACCCCGCCTTCCAGCCGGGCGGCACCGGCCCGGCGCGGGCCGAAGAAGTACCAGCCCAGCGCGGCGATCAGCACTGCCGAGGCCAGGACGACGACGACTTCAAGGGCGCCCATGGGCTGCTCACCTCCCTTGTCGGGTCACTCTCCAGCCTGCGCCCGGCTCCCCCTACCCGGCAGGGGCGCAGTGGCCCAACGGTCTTGGACCGTCCGGCCCCGGACGGCCATGCCCAGCGGCGGGACGATGCAGGAGAAGGCAAAGGTCGCCGGATGCCCCTTCGTATCCGGCCGCAGAACAAGGCCGAAGCAGGTGAACAGCATGATGTTCTGGTACGACCACAATGTCAGCGGCTGGGGCTGGTTCGCGATGTCGACCGGCAGATCGACGAGGACGACTACCGGCGCCGCCTGAACGCACTGCACGCCGGGCCCCTCACCAAACCCTGGCCCTGTCCTGCGCCGGCGTGATCGGTGGGTGCCGAAGCTGTGGAACGAGACGATCGAGGCGCACCGCCACGCGGTGCGCGACGCGATCCTGGAGACCACGGCGGCACTCGTCGCCGAGCATGGACTCGCGTCGGTGAAGATGGCGCAGATCGCCGAACAGGTCGGCATCGGGCGGGCGACGCTCTACAAGTACTTCCCTGATGTCGAGGCGATCCTCATCGCCTGGCACGAGAGGCACGTCACCGAGCACGTCTCCCAGCTCGCCGAACTGCGCGACCGCGCCGAAGATCCCGAGCAGGCCCTGCGCAGCGTGCTCCTGGCCTACGCGTTCATCTGTCACCATCGCGGGCGCGACACCGGCGAGATCGCAGCCCTCGTCCACCGCGGCGAGCCCATCGCCCGCGCCCAGCGCCAACTCGCCGAACTCTTCACCGGCCTGCTGACCCAAGTCGCCGCAGACGGCCGGCTCACTCCGACGTGCCCCCCGGTGAACTCGCCAACTACTGCGTCCACGCCCTGGCAGCAGCGGCCACGGCACCCGACCCGGGAGCCGTCCATCGCCTCGTGGACCTGACGACCGCCGGGCTCGGCCTGCCCACGGACGGCCACGACCACCACACCCGGCCACATCGGCGAACACAGCACGACCACTGATCAAGGCCGACGCCGGACCGCCGCCCGCTCAGGCCGCGTCCCCTTCGCCGCAACCCGGAGCTGTTCCGGCTCCACCAGGACGCACCCGCGGCTCGGAACGTACCTCGACCGCCACTCGTCTACAGTGACATAGACGGTCTACATTCCTGTAGTCACCCGTTCGGCCCGTGCGCGGCGCGCTACACACAGGGGTTCGCAACCACGACCATGACCGGAGGACCGACAGAGGATCATGCACCCGAAGATCCTGGTAGTCGAGGACGATCACGCCCTGCGGGACGTGTTGCGGCGGGGCCTGCAGGACGAGGACTTCGAGCCCGTCCTCGCACCCGACGGCGCCAGTGCCCTGCGGCTGGCTACCGCCGGCATCGCGGCGGCCGTACTGGACGTCGGCCTGCCCGACGCGGACGGACGGGACGTGTGCCAGGCGATGCGGGCCAACGGATTCTTCGCCCCCGTGATCTTCCTGACCGCCCGGCACCAGCTCACCGACCGCCTGTCCGGCTTCTCCGCCGGGGGTGACGACTACCTGCCCAAGCCCTTCCACCTCGCCGAACTCGCGGCCAGGCTGCGCGCCGCGCTCAGACGGGCCGCTCCCCGGTCCTGCGCCACCACCGGCGATCTGGTGCTGGACGCGGTGGATCACAGTGCGACCGTGCACGACGGCGCACGCGTCGACCTCTCCCCGACGGAGTTCCGGCTGCTGGCCACGCTCGTCGCCGCGGACGGGGCCCTCGTGCGCCGCCGTGACCTGGTGCGGGCCGGCTGGCCCGAGGGCGCGCAGGTCAGTGACAACACGCTGGACCAGTACCTGAGCCGGCTGCGCCGCAAACTGCGCGAGGCGAGCAGCCGTCTGACGATCGACACGGCACGCGGAGTCGGACACCGCCTGTCATGACCCGTGCCTCCCGCGTCTTCGGTCGCCTGGCCCCGCGCACCCTGCAAGGTCGGCTCTCCCTCGTGGCGCTGGCCGCCGCCGCACTGCTGATGACGGTCCTGACCGTGGCGTTCAACGCCGTGATGGACGAGCATCTGCAACGCCAGGCGGACGACGAGTTGCGCACCAGAGCGGCCGCGGTGACCACGACCGTCGACACCAGCGGTCCCCGGGTACGCGTCCTGGAGACCGTCAACGACCGCCTCCTCGACGCGAACGTGTGGATCTACGCCGACACCCGCCTGCTGGAGGGCCCGCCGTCCGCCACCGTCGGGAGCCCGGTGACCCAGGCCGCCGACCGGCTGGCCGCACAGCGAGAGCACGCCTGCACCACCGTCGACGGTCACCGGCCCGTCCGGCTGTGCTCCCAGCCGATCCCAGGCCACGATGCCAAAGCCACTGTCGTCACCGCCCTGGACCTGGCTCCGTACCGGAGTTCGGCCGACACCCTGCTGCTGGGGTCGCTGGTCCTGGACGCCGTGATGCTCGGATGCACATACGTACTCACGCGTCTGTCCGTCGGCCGGGCACTGAGACCGGTGCGGACGATGACCGACCAGGCAACGCAGTGGAGCGCTGCCGGCTCCGACGACCGCTTCGGTACGGAAGATCACCCGGTCGAACTCGCCCGCCTGGGTGGCTCACTGGACGCGCTGCTGGACCGCATACGCACCGTACTGCGCCACGAGCGGCAGCTGACGGGGGAACTGTCCCACGAACTGCGCACGCCCCTCACCCGGATCATCATGGAACTCGACTGGTGGCAGACCCGTCCGCGCACGGATGCCCAGACCCGCGCCACCCATGAGGTGATCGCCGAGGCCGCGCAGTCCATGCGCACGATCTGCGACACGCTCCTCGACGACGCCCGCGAGAATGCGCTCAACCCGGCGACTTCCCCCGCAACGACCGACGTCGTTCCCCTCCTCGGCCGCCTGCTCCAGCACGTCGACCAAGGGGATCGGGTCAAGGCCACGGTGGCGACGGACACTCAGGTACTGGAGGCGGGAGTCGCACCCGCCCTCCTCGAACGCATCCTCAGCCCGCTGCTGGCCAACGCCGTCCGCTATGCCCGCTCCAGCGTGACCGTGTCCGCGCGGCGCCTGACCGGTGCGGTGCGGATCGATGTCGTCGACGACGGCCCCGGCGTACCGCAGGCGTTCGTGGCGGAGCTGTTCCAGCCCGGCCGACGCGCCGACGCCGACGACGGGCACGACGGCGCGGGCCTCGGGCTGCCGCTCGCGCGACGTCTGGCCCGCACCGTCGGCGGCGAGGTCTCCTACGACCCCGGACACGCGCCCGGGGCCAGGTTCACGGTCAGTCTCCCCGCCGGGTGACCGACTCCCGCTCCTCCCGCGCCTGTCCAGCGGCGGTACGGCGCTCTTGCCCGTGGGCATAGGCCATCAGGCCGAACAGAACGACGAGCAGCACGGCGGACGAGCCCACGGTACCGAGATCCAGACCGCCCTTGGCGACCGGCTTGGTGAGGAAGTCGCCCGCGGTGGCGCCCAGTGGTCGGGTGAGGACGAAGGCGATCCAGAACAGCAGCACATTCGGCACGGTGGGCACCTTCATGAGCGCCACGAGCACGACGAGCGCGCCGGTCACGAGCAGCGCGCCACCGGCGAAGCCGAGGCCGGAGCTGTCGGACAGGAAGTCGCCCATCGAGGTGCCGAGGGTGTTCGACACGAGGATCGCCGACCAGAACAGGGCCTCACCCTTGAAGGTGACGATGTCGCGGATCTGGAAGGTCATCCCGCTCAGCTTCCAGGCGAGGAAGATCGCCAGGAGGATGGAGATCAGGATCGCCGCTCCGACGGGGTAGCCCAGGCCAAGGCCCTGCGGGCCCCAGCCCAGCCTGGTCGCGCCGTTCGACAGGAACTTGGCGCTGGCGTCGCGGTTCATGAAGTCGGACATCGTGGTGCCGGCCATGCTGGTCGACAGGATCACGGTCCAGTAGCAGAACGGGTTGTAGCGGCTGGATCGCAGCTGGACCACCAGCGTCACCACGAAGATCAGGAACAGCGCGATCGTGGTGAGGAAGTAGCCCAGCTTCAGGGTCTGTGCGAAGAGGTCGCCCGCCGTCTCGCCCAAGGTCGTCGCGGCGATCTTCATGATCCAGAAGGCCAGCGTAACCTCGGGCAGTTTCTTCATCACCGACTTGGTCTTCGACGTGCTCGCCACGTCGAGGTCGGTGAGGACCTCGGATTTCTCCAACTCGGATCCTCCTGTTCGGTCGAACGACAGGGCGCTCGCCCCTGGGATCCGGGACGAGCGCCCTGTGAGTTGACTCGGCCGCCGGCGGCGACCGTGATCTTCGACCGTGGCACAGAGATCCTGAACGCATCCTGAACACAGGCAGGTTGCAGGTCACGCCGCGTGTTGTGCGGCCCCTTGCGGCTCGGTGACGTCCATTCGGGTGACGCCCCGACCGGCTGACCAGCTGTCAACGCTCAGCAGACTCACCCGCCGAGAGCAGCTCGCCGGCCGCGTGCTCGACGTCGGAGTCGGACACGAGCACCAACTGCGCCGCGTTCCCCAGCGGGACGAAGGTGTCCGCGCTGGTGACCCGTCGGACGGCGCCGGTGAATCCGGCGTCGACCAGAGCCGTGACGACTCCCTCCGAGACCCCTCCCGTGCGGCGGGTCTCGTCGACCACGAGGACGCGTCCCGTCGCACGTGCCTCGCGCAGCAGGTCGTCGACCGGCAGGGGTGCCAGCCAGCGCAGGTCGACGACCCGGCAGGCGATGCCCTGCTGTTCCAGTCGGCGTGCGGCTCGAAGCGAGATGGGCAGGCCGTTGCCGAAGGTCACGAGGGTCAGGTCCGTGCCTGTGCCGTAGGTGCGTGCCCGGCCGATCGGTACGTGCAATGCGGGTGGGGGGTAGGCGGCGAGCCAGCCGTCGTCCTTCTCCGTGTGGAGATCTCGGGTGTGGTAGAGCGCGATCGGTTCGAGGAAGGCGCTGACCGTCCCGTCCACCTTGCCGGCCGCCACGCAGGTCCGCAGCATCGCGGCGGCGTCGTCGGGGCGGGACGGGGAGGCGATGACCAGGCCCGGAATGTCACGCAGGACGCCCAGCGCGTTGTCGTTGTGGAAGTGGCCGCCGAACCCGCGCTGGTAGCCGTAGCCGGCGATGCGGACCACGAGGGGGTTGCGGTACTGGCCCTGGGAGAAGAACTGGAGCGTCGCGGCCTCGCCACGCAGTTGGTCCTCGGCGTTGTGCAGATACGCAAGGTATTGGATCTCCGCCACCGGCAGCAGCCCGGACAGCCCCGCACCCAGCGCGAGGCCGAGGATGGCCTGCTCGTCGAGCAGGGTGTCGAAGACCCGGGCGGTGCCGAAACGCCGCTGCAAACCCCGGGTCAGTCCGTAGACCCCGCCCTTGCGGCCGACGTCCTCGCCGAAGACGACCATCTCCGGGTAGCTTCCGAGCAGGTCGGCGAGTGTGTGGTTGATGGCCTGGGCGACGGTGACGGGCTCGCCCACGGGCGCCGTGGGTGGTTCGCTCGTACGGCGTGCCGAAGCCGCCACGAGGTCGGGACGGCGGGGGGCGACGGGCGCGGCGATCTCCGCGACGGTGGTCAGGGGCTCGCTGTCGAGGGCCTCCTTGGCGACGGCGAACACCCGCCCGGCCACCTCGTCGTACCGCTCGAGCACCTGCTGCGGGGTGAGGACGCCGGTCGTCGTGAGCAGCCGGGCCGTGGCCAGCAACGGGTCGCGTTGGAGATCCGCGGCGACTTCGGACGGCATGCGGTACGCGGCTTCGGCATCCGAGCCCGCGTGGCCGAGGAATCGCACCATCGACAGGTGCAGGAAGGCGGGTTGCCGGCTCTTGCGCACATGGGCCACCGCCTCGCGCGCGGCGTCGAAGGCTGCTGACGGATCGCACCCGTCCGCGGCGAAGTAGGCGAGACCGGGCCGGTTGCCGTAGGCGCGCCGCACCCAGTCGTGTGGTGTCGGCACGCTGATTCCCAGGCCGTTGTCCTCGCAGACGAACAGCACTGGCATCGGAAGGCCCTGGTAGGCCGCGTGGCAGGCGCTGTTGATGGCGCCGGCCGCGGTGGAGTGGTTGACGGAGGCGTCGCCGAAGGAGCAGCAGACGACGGCATCGTCGGGCCAGGCGCACTCGGTCCCGAGCCGCTTGGCGCGGGCGATGCTCCATGCCACCCCGACTGCCCTCGGCAGGTGGGAGGAGATGGTCGACGTCTGCGGGATGACGGCCAGTTCGTGGCGCCCGTACACCTTGTGCCGGCCACCGGCGATCGGCTCGTCGGCCCCGGCGGCCACCCCCAGCAGCATGTCCCTGACCGCGTCGACGCCGCCGGCCTGCCGGGCGCGGGCGCAGTAGAAGGCGCCTGACCGGTAGTGCAGCAACGCCGGGTCGGTGGGGCGCAGCGCGAGGGCGACCGCGGCGTTGCCTTCGTGCCCGCTCGATCCGATGGTGTAGTAGCCGCGGCCCTGCTGCTGCATCCAGCGCGCAGCGGCGTCGGCGTGCCGGCTCTCCAGCTGGGCGTCGAACAGGTCCAGTGCGGTACGGCCGTTCAGTGCGGTACGGGTGTCCAGTGCGCCGGTGTCGGGCCGGCGCGCCGCGTCCCCGCTCCCGGTGAGCGACCCGGAACCGGCGGCACCGCCCGTCGGCCCCGGACCGGCGGCGCGGGCAGCGGACCGGAGACCGACCACCTCCTCGCGGAAGTGCCGGTCCAGGTCCTCGACGCCGCTCACAGGCGGAAGGCCATGTCGGGTTCGAGCGTGGCCACGTCCATCTGCGCCTTCTGCAGACGGCCGGAGTAGTCCCAGTTCATCGACTGCCAGCGGGTGAACTGGTCGAGCACCCACTGTCCCGACTGGCGACTGCCGTTGCCCGACTTGCCGTTGCCGCCGAACGGGAGGTGCGCCTCGGCTCCGGAGGTGGTGTTGTTGACGCTGACCATGCCCGCGGAGATGCCGCGCCGGAACGTCCACACCTCGTGCGGATCGGTGGTGTAGATCGCGGCGGACAGGCCGTAGCCGTGGGCGTTGGCCAGCTCGACGGCCTCGTCGAAGTCCCGGTAGGTGGTCACTCCGACCATGGGGCCGAAGGTCTCGTTGAGGAACACCTCGTCGTCGCGGCGCACTCCGTCGACGATCACCGGGTGGTAGAACATGCCCGCTTCGGGGTCCCCGACGAAGCCCTTGCGGGGATTGTCGGCCGTGATCCGCCCGATGCCGTCGGAGCCGTACGTCCGGTGGTGATCCTTGATCCACCCGAGGAAGGTCTCGTAGCGCTGCGCGAACCGCTCGTCGAGCATCGGGCCGTACAGGACGTCCTCGAACGCGTCGCCGATCCGGGCCGCGCGGCTCGCGGCGTCGAAGCGGGCGAGGAAGTCCTCCTTCACCGACTCATGGACGATGATCGTCCCGAGGGAGGTGCAGCGCTGCCCGGCAGTGCCGAATCCGGAGAACAGCGCGCCCTCCACCGCCAGGTCGAGGTTTGCGCTCGGGGTGACCACCTGGGGGTTCTTGCCGCCCAGTTCCAGGCAGGGGGTCTGCAGATGGCTTCCGCACAGGGCGCCGATCTTCTGGCCGACGACCGTGGACCCCGTGAAGCCGACCTTGTCGACCAGCCCGGCCTCAAGAGCGGCCTCCAGGCCCGCGTACGTCTGCTCTCCGTCGGCGAGTACGAGGTTGAGTACGCCGTCGGGCAGGCCACCTCCGTGCACGAACAGCTCGAAGAGGGCCTTGGCGCTCGCGGCGGCGTACTCGGCGGGCTTCCACACGACGGTGTTGCCGGTCACGAGCGCCGGTACGAGGTACCAGGCCGGCACGGCCACCGGGAAGTTGCCCGCGGTGATCACCGCAACCGCGCCGACGGGGTTGCGGAAGGTGAACAGCTGCTTGTCGGGCATCTCCGAGGGCACCGTCTGCCCGTACAGCCGACGGCCCTCGCCCAGGAAGAAGTCGCAGGTGTCGATGATCTCCTGGACCTCGCCGAGTGCCTCTGCGTACGGCTTGCCGATCTCCTCGGTCACGATGCGGGCGAGCCGGTCCTTGTTGGCTTCGACGAGCCGGCCGATCTTTCCGATCGCCGATCCGCGCACCGGCGCCGGGATGTCCGCCCAGGACCGCTGAGCCGCCTTCGCGGCCTCGGCGGCCGCGACGAACGTCGAGGCGTCGCCGAGCGAGACCTCGGAGACCAGCTCGGCGGTACGGCCGGGATTGGGGCGCTGAAGAGTCCCGCCGGGAGCGCCGGCGACCATGCGGCCGGCAACGATCGAGGCGACGGAACGGGCCATGACTTTGCTCCTTGTCGGCTGGTACGGGGTCACTGCAGACCGGCGAGAATCCGGTCGAGGGCCCGCAGGGCGATCGACAGCTCGTCCTGGGTGATGGACAGGGCAGGGCGGAAGCGCACCGAACGCTCACCGCACGACAATGCGATCACCTGCTCCTCGGTTCGCAACCGGCGTACCACCTCGTCGCGGACGCCGGTGTCGGGCAGATCGATGGCGCTCATCAGTCCGCGTCCCCGCGCGTTGGACGCCACCGGTGCGTGCCGGACTTCCAGATCACGCAGTTCGGCCAGGAACCACGATCCCACGGCAGCGGCATGGGCCACCAGGTCGTCCCTTTCGATGATCTCCAGGATGCGGCGGGCCCGGACCATGTCGACCAGCCCGCCGCCCCAGGTGGAGTTGATCCGGCCGGAGACCTGGAAGACGTTGTCGGGCACCTCGTCGACGCGGCGGCCGGCCATGATGCCGCCGAGTTGGACCTTCTTGGCGAAGGCTACGATGTCCGGTTCGAGACCGAGCTGCTGGTAGGCCCAGGTGGTGCCGGTGATGCCCACTCCGGTCTGCACCTCGTCGAGCACGAACAGGGCGTCGTACTCGTGGCAGAGCGCCTGCATCGCCTGCAGGAACTCCGCGCGCATGTGGTTGTCGCCCCCCTCGCCCTGGATCGGCTCGGCGATGAAGCAGGCGATGTCGTGCGGGTTGTCCTCGAACGCTCGCCGCGCCTGTTCGAGGGCCCGTCGCTCGGCCGCCTCGACCTCGGCAAGGTGGCGATCGAGGGGGAACCGCACGGCGGGTACGTCGATGCGCGGCCAGTCGAACTTCGGGAAGCGGGCCGTCTTGTTGGGCTCGGTGTTGGTCAGCGAAAGGGTGTAGCCGCTGCGGCCGTGGAACGCCCGCCGCAGGTGGAGCACCTTGGTGCCGAGCTCGGGTGAGCGGCCCGCGGCCTCGTTGTGGCGGCTCTTCCAGTCGAACGCCGTCTTGAGCGCGTTCTCGACGGCGAGCGCGCCGCCCTCGACGAAGAACAGTCGAGGCAGGTCGGGATCGCCCAGCACGCGCACGAACGTCTCGACGAACTCGGCGTAGTGGGTGGTGTAGATGTCGGGGTTGGCGGGCTTGTTCGCCGCCACCTGCGCGAGCAGGGTCATGAACGCCGGGTCTTCCACGATGCCCGGCGCGTTGAGCCCCAGCGGAGCGGACGCGAAGAACGAGTAGAGGTCGAGGAACTTCTCACCGGTGCGCGCATCGACGATCCACGAGCCGTGGCTGGCAAGCGGGTCGAGCACAAGTTTGAAACCGTCGGTCAGCACATAGCGGCCGAGCCTGTCGTGCACCTCGTCCGGGTGGACCGTCGACGCAGCAGCAACCGTCATGGAGGCACCTACTCTCGATAGCCGTTCACCGAATATATTTCGCCGAATACGAGTAGCAGCGAAAGTATTTTAGGTATGACGCGGCAGCGGCCGCAAGGTTTCGTTCACGGGTAGATGCTCGAACAAAATGGACGAATCGTGGCATAGCGACGCCGGAATGAGGCCACCACAGTCCCACCGGACCACAGCAGCCACGGCATTCCCCATCGCCCTCGCCACCAACTGCACTCGGATGGCGGCCGCCACGGCTCACCGCTGGATCACCGGGGTCTTCCCGGTCAGCTCCGCGGGGTGCGCACGGCCATCAGCGCAGGATGAGACGCAGTGTGTCGGTGAGGACCCCGGTGGAAACGGCGGGGTCGGTGATCCGCTGGAGGCCGAGTCCGATGCCGAGGCTGAGCAGAGTCATCGCGGCCTGCTCGGCGGGCATGGCCAGGGAGGCGCCCAACTCCTGGGCCAGGGCGTCGAGCAGCTGGGCGAGCGCCTCGCGGATCGCGACGGCGCGCGCCGTGATCTCGTGCCGGAGTTCGTCGTCGTGGCGGGCCTGGGTGAGGAACTCGACTTCGAGCGTGGTCCAGGCCTCGTCACCGATATGTGCCTCGCCCCACGCGGTGAACGCCGCCAGGCGGTCTTCGATCCGGACGTCATGCATGACGGAGTCGGTGAGCAGGGTCAGCTGCTCGGCACGGATGTCATCGAGGACGGCCAAGCACAGGTGACCCTTGCTGCGGAAGTTGGAGTAGACGGCGCCCTTCGAATACCCGGCCGCCTCCGCCACTTCGCTGAGGGAAGTCGCGCCGTAGCCGTTGCGCAAGAACAGGTCCCGCGCGGTGGCGACGAGTCGCTCGCGCGTGCGCTCCTGGCTCTCGACGCGACTGAGGCGGGCCATGTTCCTGTTCCCTCTCCCGTCCTGCGCGGCTCGGCGGGCAGGCTCGGACGTTCTCGAAGTCCGGATCCTAACCCCGACACGGGCTGTCCACCCCACCCGGATACCGCTAGTATCCCGAATTCGGATACCACCGGTATCCCGATCTCGCCGGAATCCCGATGGCTCGATGTCCCGATTGGGCGGAGTACTCAGTGACCATGACTGGCACGCGAACGACCTCATCCCGCGCACTGGTACTGGGCTGTGGCGGAACCCTCGGCGCTGCCTGGACGATCGGCGCTCTGCATTCACTCGAACAGATCGTGCAGTGGGACGTGCGGGACGCCGATGTCCTGGTGGGCACCTCGGCCGGGGCTGAACTGGCGGCCATGCTCGGCAGCGGCATCAAAGCGGCAGAACTCCTGGCCGCACAACTCGCCCGCCCCGATGCCCGACCCGAACTCCGCCGCCACTTCGCGGCCCCTCCCCGAGGCCTACCACCCCGGCCCGCGCTCTTCCCCGGATCACCCCGGCTGACGCGCCGCACGCTGGGCGGCGACGCTCCCTCTCTCGCGGGCCTGTCCGGCTTGCTGCCGCAAGGACGTGGTTCAGCGGACTGGCTGGCAGCCCTGGCGGACTTCCTCGCCCCTGCCGGAGGCTGGGTCACCCATCCCGCGACCTGGCTGGTGGCGACCGACTTCGACATGGGGCGCCGCACCGTTTTCGGGCATCCGGACACCGCGCCGGTCGCCTTGCGTGACGCTCTGCGCGCGTCCTGGGCCGTCCCGGGATGGTTTCCCCCCGTACGCATCGGCGGCCGGCGCTACGCGGACGGCGGCATCGTCTCCACCGCCTCGGCCGACCTCCTGGTGTCCCGCGGCCTCGACGAGGTGTACGTCGTGGCGCCGATGAGTTCGTCCTTGCCCGCACCACGTACAGGCCTCGGCCGCGCGGAGGCGCTGCTCCGCCGCGTGATGACCCGCACGCTGACCGCCGAATGCGCCGCGCTGCAGGCAGCGGGCACACGGGTGATCCGGATCGAGCCCACCGCCACCGACCTGAAGGTGATGGGAGGCAACTTCATGAACGGCCGACGCCGCCTGGCGGTCCTGGAGACAGCCCTGCGCACGACGCGAGCCACCGTGCGCGAACGCCTGCGATCGGCCGGCTCGCCCGCTCCGCACATCCCCGCCGGCCACGGCCTCGACGCTCGGACAGGAGCCTGACATGCCCCAGCCCAACGCTCCCGCGGCGACCGTCACCGGCGCGACCCGCGACGTGGAGGTCCTCATCATCGGCACCGGTCTGTCCGGCATCGGAGCCGCCGTCAGACTGCGCCAGGCCGGCATCCACGACCTCGTCCTCATGGAGAAGGCGGACGACCTCGGCGGCACCTGGCGGGACAACACCTACCCAGGCTGCGCCTGCGACGTCCCCTCCGCCCTCTACTCGTACTCGTTCGCACCCAACCCGGAGTGGACGCGAGCCTTCGCGGGCCAGCCGGAGATACGCGCCTATCTCCGTGACACCGCGGCCAGGTACGGCATCACCCCGCTCATCCACTTCGGCACGGAGGCCATACGTGCCCAATGGCACCCCCACCAGGCCCGCTGGCATGTCGAGACCAACCGGGACCGCTACACGGCCCGCTTCCTGATCGCGGCGGCAGGCCCTTGGCACGAACCCCTGCTCCCCGACATCCCCGGCCTGGCCGACTTCCCCGGCGAGGTCTTCCACTCCTCGCGCTGGCGCCACGATCACGACCTGACGGGCACACGTGTCGCCGTGGTCGGCAGCGGCGCGTCAGCCGTCCAGTTCGTCCCCGCCATCCAGCCACACGTCGGGCGACTTCACCTGTTCCAGCGCACCGCCCAATGGGTGCTGCCCAAGCCCGACCACTACGTGCCCCGTGCCGAGCGCTGGCTGATGCGACGCCTTCCGGCAGCCCAACGCGCCCTGCGGAACGCGGAATACGCGGCGCTGGAAACCCTGGGAGTCGGTTTCCGACACCCGTCCCTTCTGCGCGCGGTGCAGAAGGTGGGCACGCTCCACCTCAAAGCGACGGTCAAGGACCCGCTGTTGCGCCAGGCCCTGACACCCGACTACACCCTGGGCTGCAAGCGGCTGCTGCTGTCGAACAGGTACTATCCCGCGCTGACCCGGCCCAATGTCACCGTCCACGCCACGGCGGTCGCGGCCGTCCGCGGCAGCCGCGTCATCGGCGCGGACGGCAGCGGTGCGGACGTCGACACCATCATCCTGGGAACCGGCTTCCACATCCTCGACATGCCCATCGCCCACCGGGTGTTCGATGCCGACGGCGCCAGCCTCGACGACCACTGGAAGGGCAGCCCGGACGCCTATCTGGGCACCACGGTCAGTGGCTTCCCCAACGCGTTCGTCCTGCTCGGGCCACACCTCGGTACCGGGCACTCCTCCGCCTACACGATCCTGGAGGCACAACTGGACTACGTCACAGCCGCGGTGCGTCAATTCCGCGCGTCAGGCTGGACGAGCATGAACGTACGCCCCGAGGTCCAGGCCGCCTTCAGCGCCGAGATCCAGCAGGCACTGCCGCGTACCGTCTACAACGCGGGCGGATGCTCCAGCTACTACCTCGACGACAACGGCCGCAACAGCTTCAGCTGGCCCTGGTCGACCGGTCGGATGCGGCGGCGCCTGGCCGAGTTCGACCCCGAGGCGTACGACATCACTTCGAGCACACCGCTGCGTGTCACCGTGTAGAGGCGGCCCTCTGTGAGACAAACGGGGGAGGCTCGCGACAGGACCAGGAGCGACGCCGCCGTCCGAAGATCAAGACGCATACGCTCATGCACATGGTTGAGCATCGAATGGTCGACGTGAATGGCATTCGGCTTCACATCGCCGAGCAGGGCAACGGTCCCCTGGTGGTGCTCCTGCACGGCTTTCCCGAGTCATGGCACTCCTGGCACCACCAGTTCGGGCCCCTGGCCGACGCGGGCTTCCGAGTCGTCGCCCCGGACCAGCGCGGATACGGACACAGCGACCATCCCGACGACGTCGACGCGTACACCATCCTCCACCTGGTCGGCGATGTCGTCGGGCTGATCCAGGCCCTGGGTGAGGAGAAGGCGTACGTCGTCGGACACGACTGGGGCGCGCCCGTCGCGTGGCACACCGCGCTGCTGCGACCGGACATGGTGCTCGGGGTGGCCGGGCTGAGCGTGCCGCCCCCCTTCCGGGGGACAGAGCCTCCCCTGGCCGCCATGGACCACCGATTCGGCGGGCGCTTCTACTGGAACTACTTCAACCGCCCCGGCGTCGCCGATGCCGAGTTCGCCAAGGACACGCGCACCGCTTTGCGGAAGTTCTTCTACTGGGCTTCCGGTGACGCTCCCGACGCCGGCGAGGGCAAGCAGCCACTGGTCGACCCCGAGCGCGGCTGGCTCGCGACCATGCCGGACCCCGAGGTCCTGCCGGAGTGGTTCACCGAGGATGATCTCGACGCACTCACCGAGAGTTTCTCCAAGGGCTTCACCGGGGCGCTCAACTGGTACCGCAACCTCGACCGCAACTGGGAACTGACCGCTCCCTGGCACGGCGCCGTCGTCACGCGGCCCAGTCTGTACATCTACGGCGACCGCGACGCCGTCCCGGCCTTCCCCGGCACACCCGATCTCATCGACAGACTCCCCGACCTGATGCCGAACCTGTCGCGCAAGCCCCTCAGACTCGGCAGCTGCGGACACTGGACTCAGCAGGAACGCCCGAACGAGGTGAACGCGGCCCTCATCGATTTCCTCAGATCCGGCTCCTGAGCCATGTGCGAGTGCGCTACGCGCCGTCCGTCGGCCCCGTGGAGGGTTCGGATTCGATGGGTGGCAGCCAGGCACACGCCAGGGAGCCGCCGATCAGGCCGGAGATCAGTCCGAGGAACAGGCCACCGAAGTTCGCGACGGGAAAGGAGATGAGCGCGAGCAGCAGGGTGGCGATCCCCGCGAACACGCGAACGTCGGGGTGATACCAGAGGGTGAACCCCAAGACCATGAGGAGGACGCCGATGACCAGGGACCCGGCACCGGATGTGGTCGACAGAGCCAGCGGAATGCCGCTCAAGTCCAGGTTCGCGTACGGCCAGTAGAGGATCGGCAGGCCGGCCAGGAACGTGAACAGCCCGGCCCAGAAGGGCCGTACACCACGCCAGGTCCTGAATCTGCACCGGGCGTCTGCCACGACAACGCGCAGATCACGCTGTCTGCCGAAGAAGTTGGTGATCACGTGTCCTGTCCTGATGAGCGGAAATCAGAAGCATTCGTGGAGGCCTGGCTTGATCCGAGTGAACAGACCGGGAATGCTGAACGTGCCGGCCGATACCGCGACCGTGGTCCAGCGCACGTTGATCAGCGTCGACGACTCGGCCTGCTGGCCGACGCCGTCGGGGTCGAAGAATCGCGAGTGCCTGTCCCCGGGATTGATCGGCCCCTTGGTGATCTCCCCCTGTGCGATTCCGATGTCGAGGTCCCTGAATTTCACCTCGTCGGCCGTTTGACTTGTCGCGTCGAGAAACAGATTCGATGCCTCGGCCGGCCGTTCATTGCCGCCGGTCACTTTCAGTGTGTACGGGCCGAGCACCGGGATTTCGACCACAACGGACTGGCACAGGCCGGTGATCGACGCGCGCCGGGCTCCGGTGACCACGACGGGAACGAGTTTGCCCTTCCGGGTCACGTCGACCATGCCATAGATGCTGACTCCACGGGCGGTCATGGTGTCCGCAGCGACCTGGAATTTCTGGCCGGAGATGAGGAACGACGCGGCGAGTGCTCCCTGAGCCATGGCGACGGCAAGAGTTGCGCCAGCTGCGACGCTGGGGACCAGAATTGCCGCGAAGCGTCTCCAACGAGTTCTGCCTGCGCTGTGCGACATCCCGTCTCCTTCAGTCGTCAAATCGGCCCGCTCATCTCAGGCACGGCGGACGATGACCCGTTGTCGGTGACGGATCCTAGGCTTCCCGGCATGGCAACTGTCCGCATGGCGGGTCCGGCGTTCGAGTGATGCAAATTTTATTGGGCCTTTTGAGCGACGCGTCTCATTGAGCTTTTCGAGTGGCAATTGAATTGCACAGCGGGGACGGTCACGCGCTCGGGCGCCGCTGGACTCCGACCGTCGCATCCGCCGACGGGCAGGCGGTCGCACAGTCCAGGCACAGTGGGACCGCCCGTCCGGCGGCGCCCGCTTGGCACAGTGGCGGTGTGTTCGTGCCGTGGCGCGGGCGCCGCGAGGCGGCTCGCCCGGGCTCATCCACGAGATCCCAAAAAAAGTTCGGCCGGCGATGTCGAGAACCTGTGGTCGGCTCCGTCCCCGTGGTGAACGCGACCACAATGGGTCGCACCAGTACCGAGGAGAATCACCATGGCCAAGTACTTGCTGCTGAAGCACTACCGCGGCGCCCCGGCTCCGGTCAACGACGTGCCCATGGACCAGTGGAAGCCGGAGGAGATCTCGGCGCACATGCAGTACATGCACGACTTCGCGGCCCGGCTCGAGAAGACCGGCGAGTTCGTCGACGGCCAGGCGCTGGCCCCTGAGGGGACCTGGGTCCGGTACGACGGCGAGGGGCGCCCGCCGGTCACCGACGGACCGTTCGCCGAGACCAAGGACCTCATCGCCGGCTGGATGGTGATCGACGTCGACAGCTACGAGCGCGCCGTCGAGCTGGCCGGGGAGCTGTCGGCCGCTCCGGGCGCGGGCGGGAAGCCGATCCACGAGTGGCTTGAGGTGCGCCCGTTCCTCGCCGCGGCCCCCACCATCACGGAGTGACCTCTCGCATGAACGAAGCACTGCTCCGGAGCCTCACGCCGAGCGTGCTCACGATCCTCGTCCGCCGCGGAGCCGACTTCGCGGCGGCCGAGGACGCCGTGCAGGACGCGCTGGTCGAGGCCGTCCGTAGCTGGCCGGCCGACCAGCCGCGGGACCCGAAGGGCTGGCTGATCACCGTGGCCTGGCGCAAGTTCCTCGACGCGACCCGGGCGGACACCGCCCGCCGTCGGCGTGAGGACCTCGTCGACGAGGAACCCGCGCCCGGGCCCGCGCCCGCGGTGGACGACACGCTCCAGCTGTACTTCCTGTGCGCCCACCCGTCACTCACGCCCGCGTCCGCGGTCGCGCTCACCCTGCGCGCCGTCGGCGGGCTCACCACCCGCCAGATCGCCCAGGCCTACCTGGTGCCCGAGGCGACCATGGCGCAGCGCATCAGCCGGGCCAAGCGCACCGTCTCCGGCGTGCGGTTCGACCGGCCCGGCGACGTCGCCACCGTGCTGCGTGTCCTCTACCTGGTCTTCAACGAGGGCTACTCCGGCGACGTCGACCTCGCCGCCGAGGCCATCCGGCTCACCCGGCAGCTCGCGGCCGCGATCGACCACCCCGAGGTGGCGGGGCTGCTCGCCCTCATGCTGCTCCACCACGCCCGGCGCGCCGCCCGGACCGCGCCCGACGGCAGCCTGGTACCGCTGGCCGAGCAGGACCGCGGCCGGTGGGACACCGAGTCGATCGCCGAGGGCGTGGAGATCCTGCAGGCGGCCCTGGCCCGCGACCGGCTGGGCGAGTTCCAGGCCCAGGCCGCCATCGCGGCACTCCACGCCGACGCGCCCACGGCCGAGGAGACCGACTGGGTGCAGATCGTCGAGTGGTACGACGAGCTCACGCGCCTGACCCACAGCCCGGTCGTCCGGCTCAACCGCGCGGTCGCCGTCGGCGAGGCCGACGGACCGCGCGCCGGGCTGGCGGCACTCGCGGCGCTGGACGACTCGCTGCCCCGCCACAGCGCGGTGGCGGCGTACCTCCACGAGCGCGACGGCGACCTGAGGACGGCGGCACGGCTGTACGCCGAGGCGGCCCGGAAGGCACCCAACCTCGCCGAGCGCGACCACCTGACGCGCCAGGCGGCCCGGCTCAACTCCCGTCGCTCCCCCTGACGGGTCGCGTGCTGCCACGAGTGGCGCCGCCCTGCGCGGCACGGGCGTGAAAACGCCTTTTCAGATGTGCCCTCTTCCGTTTTGGCTCTTCGGTAGTGCCTTTCGACCAAAGGGGTTGCCATGAGCAGGTACGACTACGTCATCGTCGGCGCCGGATCCGCGGGCTGCGTTCTGGCGGCACGCCTGTCGGAAGACCTCGCTGTCCGGGTCGCCCTGATCGAGGCGGGCGGCCCCGACACCGCGCAGGAGATCCATGTCCCGGCCGCCTTCCCCCAGTTGTTCAAGTCCGACCTCGACTGGGACCTCGACACCGACCCGGAGCCGGGGATCGGCGGGCGGCGGAGCTATCTGCCCCGGGGCAGGATGTTCGGCGGCTCCAGTTCGATGAACGCGATGGTCTACATCCGGGGCAATCGCGCCGATTACGACGGCTGGGCCGCGGCCGGGGCCGAGGGCTGGGGTTACGCTGATGTGCTGCCGTACTTCCGGCGCTCCGAGGACAACGAGCGTGGCGAGGACCGATTCCATGGCGTGGGCGGGCCGTTGACGGTCAGCGACGGCAGGTCCGAGCACCCGCTCGCCTCGGCCTTCGTCCAGGCTGCCCAGCAGGCGGGACACAAGGCGACCGACGACTTCAACGGCGAGACGCAGTTCGGTGTCGGGCGCTACCAGCTGACGCAGCGCGACGGCATGCGCTGCAGCACCGCCGTCGCCTATCTGCACCCCGCTCTCGAACGACCGAACCTCACCGTGCTGTCCGCGGCCCGCGCACACCGCGTGGTGATCGAGAGCGGCCGGGCGACGGGTGTGGAGGTGGAGCGGGGCGGCACCATCGAGTTGGTCCGCGCCGAGCGCGAGGTGATCCTGTCCGCGGGCGCCTACGAGTCCCCGAAGCTGCTGATGCTGTCCGGGATCGGGCCCGCCGCAGCCCTGTCCGCCTTCGGCATCGACGTCATCCGCGATCTGCCGGTCGGCCAGGGCCTGCAGGACCACTACATGACGCTGCTGAACTTCCGCACCGACACCGAGTCGCTGATCAGCGCGGCGAGCCCGGAGAACGCCGCCCTGTTGCAGAGCGAGGGGCGCGGCCCGCTGACCTCCAACATCGGCGAGGCCGGCGGCTTCTTCCGCAGCCGGTACGGCATGGGCGCCCCGGACATCCAGTTCCACGCCGCCCCCGTACTCTTCCACCAGGAGGGGCTCGGCCCCGTCACCGAGCACGGCTTCGCCTTCGGCCCGTGTGTGCTGGCCCCGACCAGCCGCGGCGCGGTGACCCTGCGCTCCCCGCGCCCGGACGCCGCGCCCCGGATCGTGCACAACTACCTGATGACGTCCGAGGACCGGGACTGCATCGTCGCCGGGATCCGGATCGCCCTGGAGATCGCGGCGCAGCAGGCGGTGGCCGATCTCGTCACCGGGCCGTACGGCGACGTACCGGCATCGGACTCCGACGCGGACCTCCTCGCCTGGGCGCAGCGATCCGGACAGACGCTGTACCACCCGACGTCGACGTGTGCCATCGGCGCGGTCGTCGATCCCGAGCTGCGCGTGTTCGATGTGCCGGGTCTTCGGGTCGTCGACGCCTCGGTGTTCCCGACGGTTCCGCGCGGGAACACCAACGCGCCCACCATCATGGCCGCGGAGAAGGCGGCCGACCTCATCGAGGGAGCCCCGCGATGAGGCCTTCTTCGGGACGGGCACGGAAGACGCCGCCCATGAGCGGGGTCGAGGTGCCGGCTAGTTCTTGCTGTTGTCCACGATGACCGGGGTGCCGTTCGAGTCCGTACCGCACGGCACCGCGTACACCGGGTTGGCCTTGGCGGCTTCCCGGTAGGCCTCCAGGCACTGGTTGTACAGCACCTTGTCGCTCAGTGACTTCTCGATGATCCTGTTGGCGCGGGCGATGCCCTCCGCCTCGATCCGCTTGCGCTCCGCCTCCGCCTTGGCCGTGCGTGACGCCTCGACAGCCCGCTCGGTGGCCTGTTCCTGCTGGATCTTCTTGTCGATCTGTTCCTGCAGCTTGTCCGACGGCTTCACATTGCGCAGGTTGACGGCCGTGACGTCGATCCCGCGCGGCGCCAGGCGCTCCTTGATGAGGCGTTCGATCTCCGAGCTGATCTGTTCGCGGGCGGAGGCGTAGCCCTCCTCGCTGGTGTGCTTCGCGAAGACGTTGCGGATGATCTCGCGGCTGTCCGGCAGCACCAGGCGCGCCTGGATCGACTCCTCACTGCCCGCCAGCCGGTACAGCGCGACCGCCTTCCCTTGCACCACAGCCCACTTGATGGTGACGTCCGCGTACAGCACGCCTCCTTGCGAGGAGCGGACCTCGACCACGTCCTTGTCGTAGAGGTCGAGGTCCACCGGGCGGGTGGAGTAGGACGTCACGTCGGTGAAGGGCGACTTGAAGTGGATCCCGGAGGACAGTGGCGTACCGACCTTGCCGAAGGTCACCGGCACGCCGACCTCATAGGCGCTCACGACATAGACGCAGGCGAAGACGCCGGCCAGTACGCCCGCCACGGCACTGAGCACCGCACCGAGCTTCCAGTTCCCGGCGTCGCGTGTGCGGCCGACGAGAAAGAGCACGACCGCCGCTATGAGCAGCAGGATGGACAGCACGAACACAGGTGGTCCCCCTCCGGAAGCGGATCCGCGCCGCCTTGGGCGCGACCGGCAGCGCATCGTAGCGAGCCCCCGTCCCTGCGCCGTACGCAACCCCTGTGACAGACCCAAGTGCCGGGCGGCGCAGACACGTTGCCGCCCACCCGCGCCTGTGAAGTGGTGGGCGAGGGCGGGCGGTGATGTGGGCGCCGGGCCGACGGTCGGTCAGGAGCCTCCGCTTCCGCCGGACGCACGGTGGCTGCGGCCGGTCCCGCCGACGGATTCGTGGGTGCTGCCGCCCTGGGAGGAGGCATGCTGGGTCAGCACCTTCATGATCTCCGAGGACAGCGCGTCCGCCAGGGCGGGTGCGAGAGATTCCGCCAGGGCGGTCGCGAGCGTCTGCGCGAACAGCACCCTTTCCAGTTCCGAGGAACGGGAGGGCGGCTGGGACAGGGATGCCACGGCCGCTTCCATCAGGGCTCCCGCCAGCGGGTCCTTCCCATGCCTGACACCGATGCCGGTATGCGGGATTCCGGCCTCGCGCACAATTTCCTCGAAGACCTCGTCGATGAAGGCCTCCACGGGGTCCCGTTCCGATTCTGCGCCGGACTCAGCTGCCATTGTGGTTCCTCAAGTCTTCCATTTCCGTACGGGCCCTGCCCTCCGCTGCTGACGACTGCAACAACCGGAGGGCAGGGATGTCACCATTTCTCATCAGCCACGCATGAGCGCGGCGAGCAGGAGAGGGTGCTGGATCAGGGATTCGCCGCGCTCCTCACGGCCACGCATCAGCGCGGCGAGGAGAAGCGGGTGCTCGATGATCGAACCCTCACCACGCTCCTCACGACGACGCATCAGCGCGGCAAGCAGGAGGGGGTGCTGGATGAGTGATTCACTGCGCTCCTCACGGCGGCGCATGAGTGCGGCGAGGAGAAGCGGGTGCTCGATGATCGATTCCTCACCACGCTCCTCACGACGACGCATCAGCGCAGCGAGCAGGAGGGGATGCTGAATCAGGGATTCGCCGCGCTGCTCGCGGCCGCGCATCAGCGCAGCGAGGAGAAGCGGGTGCTCGATGATCGGCTCCTCACCGCGCTCCTCACCACGGGCCAGCATCGCTGCCAGCAGGAGCGGACCCAAGCCGGTTTCCTCGCCGAACTCTTCCTGGCCTGCCCCTGCCTTTTCCCGGGTGGGAGTCTCCGTCGTTGCCGTCATGTTTTCCTCTTTCTTTGACGCATGATTCAGCGGAGCGCTCGGCTGTCAATGGCCTTGCGCTCCGCCCTTCATCGCCATCGTCGAGGCGAACGACGCTCATCGCATTTCGATCATGCTCCATGTGCCGACGCGCATTCCGAAGACTTGCGCTAGGTCTGCTCGATGTGCAGATGGATCGGACCGCGAAGAACGGGGCTGCGCCGGTACGGCGGCGGGTCGGCGACCAGGCTGGGCCCGTCGAGGCGGCGTGCCAGTTCGCTCAGTGCGATCTGGGCTTCCAGCCGGGCCATGGGGCCACCGAAGCACAGATGGATACCGCTGCCGAATCCGAGGTGCTGGTTGTCACGTCGATCGGGGTCGAAGTGGTCGGGATCGTGGAAGCGGTTGGGATCGCGGCTGCCCGAGGCCAGCATGAGCATGATCTGTGAGCCCTTGGGGATGACGGTGTCGGCGAGGGTGATGTCGCTGTAGGCCGCGCGCCAGGGAATGATGTGCACCGGGGGCTCGTAGCGCAGCAGTTCCTCGACCAGTGGGACGACCAGATCCGGTTCGTCGCGCAGGCGCTGGAGCACCTCGGGGTGGCGCAGGAGCGTCAGCATGCCGTTGGTGATGAGGTTGACGGTGGTCTCGTGGCCGGCGATCAGCAGCAGGTTCGCGGTGCTGATGATTTCCTCGTCGGTCATCCGCCCGTCCGGCCCGTCATCGTTGGCCAGCCGGGTCAACAGGTCGTCACCCGGTCGGCCGTGGCGTTGCTCCAGCAGCCCGCCGAGGTATTGGCGCAGGGCTTTGCGGGCCTGCACGCCGTTGTCCAGTTTTTCCTTCGGGTCGGTCCTGGGGTCGTAGTCGATCGAGTTGATGATGTCGTTGACCCACAGGCGGAACGTCGGTTCGTCCTCGCGTGGCACGCCGAGCAGGTGGCAGATCACCGTGACGGGGAACGGGTAGGCGAAGTCGTCGACGATGTCGATCTGTTCCTTGCCCGCGAAGTCGTCGATCAGACCGCCGACGATGGCGGTCAGGTCGGGTTCCAGGCCGGTCACCAGCCCCGGGGTGTGCGGGGGGCCGAAGTGGCGCATCGCCATGCGCCGCAGGCGGTCGTGCTCGGGCGGGTCGAGGTTGATGAACGCCGGCGTGGTGCCTCCCTCGGCCGAGGGCATCGGACGTGACAGATTGCGGACGTCGGAACTCAGGTGCGGGTCGTGCAGCAGCTCCGTGATCTCGCGATAGGTGCTGACGACATAGCTGCCGTCCTCCTGCGGTGCCACCGGCGTCTCGCGCAGCTCGGCGTACAGCGGGTACGGGTCGGCCCGGGAGGAGTAGTCGAGGATCCGGTGCAGCGTGTCGGGCATCTCGGTCGTGGTCATCTCGCCTTCCCTCCTAACGGTGCTGCTGCGCTGCCGTGACGCGCCGCTCACCCGGATCGTGACCGGTGACGACGACGGTGGCGCCCTGGGCGAGCAGGACGGGGCCGGGGAAGTCGACGGGCACCGGTTTCATGTCGACGGGCTGGTCGGGCGTGGGGCAGGGCGGTGGGAAGGGCGCGGCCGTCTCGATCAACTGCCGGTAGTGGTCGAGCCACTTCGCGTTGTTGAAGCTGACCGCCGCGGTGACACGGCCCCGATAGCCGTATGCGGCGACGAAGCGGTGGTCGGAGACGGAGCCCTGGGTGACGACCACCTCGTCGGCGAAGGTCGGCACGCCGACGGACTTGATGTTGACGCCGAACTGGATCGACCAGAACGTCGGGATGGACAGGTGGGGCCAGCGGTCCGCCTGGCCGCTGACCATGTTGTGCGCGGCGACTTCGGCCTGTTCCACGGCGTTGGCCCAGTGTTCGAGCGAGATGAGCCGGTACTCGTAGATCGGATTCGGGCAGCGTGCCACGTCTCCGGCGACAAAGATGTCGTCGGTGATCAGGCCGTTGAGGTCGAGGGCGCGGCACCCCGTGTCGCAGGCGATCCCCCAGACGCCGGCCGCCAGTCCCGAGCCGCGCAGCCACTCGGTGTTGCGGATGCCTCCGAGTGCCACGACCACCACATCGGCGTCGATCGTGCTGCCGTCGTCGAAGTGAGCGCGGCGAACGTGCCCCTGCGCGTCGCCCTCCAGTCGGGTGACCTTGACACCGCAGCGCAGGTCGACGCCGTGAGCGCGCTGCATGTCCGACGCGATCTCGCCGATCATGGCCCCGAGCGCGCCGACGAGCGGGGCCGGCGCGAGTTCCGCGACGGTCACCGGGATGTCCCGCTCACGGCAGATCGAGGCGATCTCGGAGCCGGTGAATCCCGCGCCGATGACCAGTACGCGGGAGGGCCCGGCGGCAAGGGCTCGCTGCAGGCCCTCGGCGTGCTCGCGCGTACGCACGACGAACACGCCGTCCAGGGCCGCCTCGCTCTCGACGAACCAGGGCCTGGCCCGTACCCCGGTGGAGATCAACACCCGGTCGAAGGGAATCTCGCGTCCGTCGGCGAGACGCACGTGGTTGGTCGCCAGGTCCAGCCCGCTGGCGGGCACGCCCAGCAGCCACTCCGCGTTGACGTCACGACGACGCGGCAGCGCGGTGCCTTCGGCCGGCACCCACCCGGTCAGTACCTGCTTGGACAAGGGGGGCCGGTCATAGGGCTCGGCCAGCTCGTCACCGATCATGGTCAGCGATCCGGTGAAACCCTCGTCACGCAGAGCCTCCGCGGCCCGCAGTCCCGCCAGTGACGCCCCGACGACCACGATGCGGCCGTCACGCTTGAACGCTCGCAGTGTGTCGGCGCTGGTCATGACGTCGACGCCTCCACCGGTACGTCCTGCCCCTCCAGTTGGTCGACCAGAATCGCCTGGACCGGGCAGGCAGCCGCGGCGCGCAGGACCTGCTCGCGCCGGGTGTCATCGGGGTTCGGGTCGTACATCAGGGCTTCCTCGCCGTGCATCCGGAACGCGTCCGGAGCGAGGAACGCGCACTGCGCGTACCCTTCGCATCGGGAAAGATCAACGACAACTCTCATCCCGACCTCCACAGGGACTGCAAGCTGCGGACCCGGAAGCCGGTGCCACTCGGGCGCACAAGCGCGAGACGGGCTGCGAGAGATGGGGTTCGGCCGTTGCCCACGCCTGGGAAGTTCGAGGGGGCGCACCGCGCTCGTCGGGTCTCCACGGAAGGAACCGATCGTCGCGAATGAGGCGACCGGCGTCTGTATAACCGCTCAGAGATCATGACCTTGCCGTCAAAAGCCTATCCCGCGGGCACATCACCCGCACCCCGGGAAGGAAGAGGGGATGTCCTGCCGCTTCGGTGCCGGAGCCACCTGGCCGCCGTGACCATCATTCACTCGCACGCCGCGCGCCCCTGCGGCGAGAACCGTGCGCTGTCGTTGATTCTTTGGAGACCGCTGAGTGCAGTTCTTGGATGTGCCGGAGGCACGCATGGGTGAGGTTCTGGGTGATGTGCTGGGCTTGGCGGCCGGTGTCGCCGTCAGTCCTCTTCCGATCATCGCCATCATCATCGTGCTGGCGACGCCTCGGGGACGCGTGAACGGACTGGTGTTCGCCCTCGGCTGGCTGGTGGGTCTGTCGGCGTTGGGCGCGGTGATGCTGGCCATCGGCAGCCATGGGAATTCCACCTCCCACGGGCAGCCGGCCGACTGGGTCGGGGCTCTCAAGCTCGCGCTGGGAGTGGCGCTCGTTCTTTTCGCCGCGAGGATGTGGCGTCATCGCCCTACCGATGTCACGCAGGCGCAGTTGCCCAAATGGATGTCCGCGCTCGACCGCTTCACACCGGTGAAGGTCTTCCTCCTCGCCCTCCTTCTGTCGGCCGGGAACCTGAAGAACGCCCCGCTGACCATTGCCGCGGCAGCGTCCATCAGCGCATCGGGGCTGCCGGTCGCGGAGCAGATCGTCACGCTGGCGATCTTCATCGTCATCGCCTCCCTCGGGCTGCTGATCCCGCTCGGGGTCTTCCTGGTCATGGGTGAGCGGGCGAAGAGCATGCTGGGCAACTGGAAAGAATGGGCGGCGCGGCACAACACAGCTGTCATGGCGGTTCTGTTCTTCGTGTTCGGACTGAAGCTCCTCGGGGACGGAATCGGGGTTCTGCGCGCCTGACTGGTCGGTGTCCGTCGGACCTGGATGGACCGACGTCGCTCGGACGCTCCCCGTCGACCACTCCGAACGGGTGACATGCGATCGACGGACGATCGGATTACTCCGAATTGATGATGGACCGCTGGCCTCACCCCGCAGGGGCCCGAGGCGGGGCGGGCGCGGCACGCCAGATCTCAAGTGCCGCTGGAATTCCTTCGGTTACCCGTGTCCGGGCAACCCCATGCCCGGCGTGCCGAGTTGTCGCTACTTCAGGTGAAATCCCTGTGGGCGACCGTGCAGCGCGCGAAGTGATCGTCCTACTCTCGTAAGCGCTCGAGCAGTCCCGGACGTCGTGTGCCTCTGCTCTTCAGGCTCGATCATCGTCGTGGGGGTTCGCATGATGCAGGCGTGGGCCGGTCGAGGCTGTCTTGGCCGGATTGCTCGCGTCGGCCGAACGCATGTCGCGAAAGCAGGCAGGACCCTGTCCGAGGGCGCTGCGGTCGCGGTCGCCGTCGGAGCAGGCGTGCTGGTGGCCCTCGTGGTGCCGACCGGCATCGCCGTGACGACGGCGCACGTCGCAGCCGCCGTGTCCCTCCTCGCGCGTGCCCAGACCGTCACGGGAAGAGTCCGTCTGCGCCTCAGGCTGTCGGTCGTCTCGGTGGCCGCGGGCGGACTTCACTACGCCCTCGGAGCTCAGGTGGGCCCCTCGCAGCCGCTTGCCGCGGGCGACCTCCAACCCCTCGTCCGGGTGCTGGCATGCGCCGGGATCGCCGCATGCCTGGGGGCCGCGGTCGCCGCGCTGGTCATGGCCGCCGCGGAGAACGGTACGGCCCTGATCCGATTACGGCGGCTCCTGGACGGCTGGTTGATCGCGGGGTCCCTGTTCACGGTGGGCTGGGTCCTGCTGCTCCATCGTGCCGACCACGGCGGTGACGTGTCGGCATCGTTTCTCGGTCTGACCCGCGTGGTGGCGGACATCCTCGTGTTCGGCCTGCTGGTCACCCTGCGGTTCGGTCTGCAGCAGACGGAACGCACGGCGACCACGGTGGCCGCCCTGGCGCTCGCAGTCCTGACCACGGGCGACGTGCTTCGCGTCCTGCGGCCCGAGCCGGACACATGGCACACGGTCCCCCTCGCGGCGGCATGCTCCGTGACGGGGCTGATCCTCGTCGCCGCCGCGCCCTGGCTGCCGGGCGGTGTCAGTGTCGTGGGCTTCGACCAGCGGATGATGCCCGTCATCGGCGTGGTGGCGGCGTTCGTGCCCGTGGTCGTCTGCGCGCTGGCCATCACGGCGCACACGGCCGCCGGCGGTCCCATCGACACGGTGACATCGGGCCTTGCGGGTTCGGTGCTTCTCGCGCTCGGTGTCCGGCAGGGCGTCATCCACGCCGACCACCTGCGGATCACACATGAGTCCGCGGCACGCGAGGCTCACTACCGAACGCTGGTCGACCGCACCTCCGACGTGATCACCATCGTGTCCCTGGACGGTCTTCTGCTCTACGTCAGCCCGGCCGCCCTGACCGTCTTCGGCCACCGGCCCGAGGACCTCGTGGGCGCTCGCCTGCCCCTGTTCTGCCACCCGGACGATCTTGAGACACTGATGCAGGCGGTCCGGACGCTGCGGCAGGAAGCCGAGTCGGACACCCGCGGGCCGGCTCTCAGGGTGTCGTGCCGGGTGATGGCCGCCGACGGAACATGGCGGCACGTCGAGTCGACGATCAGCCATCACCCCGATGGAATGACCTTCATCAGTCGCGATGTGAGCGAGCGCGTCGCCCAGCAGGTGCAGCTGGAACACCTCGCCTTCCACGACCCGTTGACCGGACTGCCCAACCGTGCCCTGTTCACCGAAAAGGTCAGTCATGCCCTGCGGAAGCGGACGCCCGGCGCCGACCCGCCCGTGGTGCTCTTCCTGGACCTGGACGGCTTCAAGGCGGTCAACGACACGGCCGGACACGCCGCGGGCGACGCCCTCCTGCGGCACGCCGCTCGTCGGCTCCAGGCATCCGTGCGGGCGGGCGACACCGTGGCCCGGCTCGGCGGCGACGAGTTCGCGGCCCTCCTGGAGCGGGAGGCGGGAGCGTCTCCCTGGAGCGCGCGGGACATCGCCCAGCGGATCCTGACCGCGCTGACGCAGCCGTACCCGATCGGCACCAAGGACGTAGTGGTGTCGGCCTCCATCGGCATGGCGGTGGCGGTACCGGACAGCACTCCGGACCAGCTGCTGCACCAAGCCGACCTGGCCATGTATGCGGCCAAGGCCGCGGGCAAAGGCCGTATCCGCATGCACCACGCGACGCCCCCGCACGCGCACAGCGGCGCGTCGAACCGCGGTTGAGGTCTCGCCGCGTCGTTGCGCACCGCTTGCTTCAGTTCGGTGGTGCCGCCTCGGTGAGGAGCGCTCGGAGCCGGTCCACGGAGGGCAGTGCGCCGACTCGGCAGGACAGGCTCGGCGCCTGCCCCGGAGGTGCCAGCGGGTCGACTCCGTCGATCAGGAGCGTGGGCGAACCGTGCATGCCGAGGCGCTCCGCTTCCTGGGCGTCGTTGATCTCACGCCAGGTCACTTCGGTGCCGGGATGCTCCTCCAGGGCAAGGGCCAGACGCTCGCGCAGCAGGGCGGCGTGCGGGCATGCGGGTACGACCAGCACGGTCAGGTCCATTTCCGTCTCCTTGGCTCGGTCGTTGTGCGGGGCTACCCGGCGGCGTCGCTCAGATGCCCGGGGTCCAGGACCGTGATGCGGCCTCGGGCCAGGTGCAGCATGCCGCGATCGGCGAACTCGTGCAGGACCTTTGTGGTGGTCTCGCGTGAGGTGCCGGCGAGGGCTGCGAGTTGTTCGTGCGTGAGGGCGATCTGGGCGTGCCGGGTGCCGGGCCGCAGGCGGCCCGTGCGGGTGTCGGCGCGGGCGGCGAGGGTGCTCAGGGTGGTGGCGATGCGCTGCGGGACGGACTTGAAGACGCTGTCGGACAGGCGTTGTTCCAGATCGGCGAGGCGGCGGCCGAGGATCTCGGTGATCCGGGCGGCGATACGGGGGTCGGACAGCAGGTACCTGTGGACGTCGGCGCGGCTCATCACGCACACGGTGACGTCGTCGAGGGCCTCGGCGAAGTTGTCGTACATGCGCTGGCCGAGCAGCACCATCTCGCCGAAGATCGTGCCGGGGCTGATGATCGCGGTGGTCAGGGCGCGGCCGTCGGCGGAGACCCGGAAGATACGGACGCGTCCGCGTTTGAGGATGAACAGCACCTCGCAGGGCTGCTGGGGCGAGTGGAGGATCTCGCCGGCGCCGTAGGCCCTCATCGGGGCCGCGGCGGCGATGGCGTCCATCACGGCCGCGGACAGGTCACGGAAGATGTCGACCTCGGAGATGCACCAGGTGCGGTCGGCTTCGTCATCGCGCTCGATCATGTGGATGGTCTCCTCGCGTCGCCCCGGGGCCCAGGGCGGGGTGCGGCACCCCAGGCCGGGCTCGCCAGAGCGTCGAGGCCCTCGGCCAGACAGTAGGCGGCACCCCTGCCATCCGGGGTGCTACCGCGCTGATCAGTACCCCAAGGCGGTGCGGGAGAGCCGTCCGCCCCATGCGGCGGCGTCATCGGCCGACCGAGCCCGTCCGCCTGGCCGTCGCCTGGGCGATACAGGAGAAGGCCAGGCCGAGGAGCAGCCCGTACACCAGGTGGGCGCCGAGGCTGGAACTCGTGACGGCGTTCCACGTCAAGACCGGCAGGTGCATATTGGCGGTCATGATCCACAGCGCGCCGAGGACCCACCACACAGTGCCGTAAATCAGCCCGAGCAGGGCGGCGGGGGCCGGTTTCCGGGCCAGGTGCCCCAGCAGTACCCCGAATCCGGTACCGGCGAAGACGATCGCATGGACCGGAATGACGGCAGTCCCCTGCGGGGCCTGCACAGTGGTTGCCATGACGTTCACGTCCTCTCAGAACATCGTGCTGACCAGGGCTTCTCAGCGCCGAGCAGGGTCACCGTCCGGTCCCCGGCTCCGCCTCCTCGACCACGACACCGCGCCAGAACGCCACATGGTTCTTGATCTTCCTCGCCAGAGGACTGGGGTGCGGGTAGTACCAGGCCGCGCCCGGATTGGCCTGCCCGGCGACGGTGACCGTGTAGTAGCGGGCCACGCCCTTCCACGGGCACAGCGACCTCGACCGGCTGTCGGTGAAGTACTCCCGGTTGAGCGACTCCGGCGGGAAATAGTGATTGCCCTCCACCACCACGGTGCGCTCCGCTTGCGCCAGCACCGCGCCGTTCCACACCGCACGCAACATGATCATGCACCTCTGGGCGTCCCTCGACGTTTCATGCTGCGAAGCTAGATCGCTGCTCCGCCCGCGCACCGTGAGCGCGCTTACAGTCCGGGCACTTCCGAGCGTCGGCCCGCAGGGCGGGGGACAGCAGGCGTCATGACGACTTTCAGGGCTTGCCTGTTGTGCGGTCGGGCATGTCGCGCAAGGCGTCGGCGACGGCCCAGGTCAAGGCGGCGGCGATGGCCGTAGAACCCCACAGGCCCCAGGCAGCGGCGGGCGCTTCGTCGGCCAGGAGCGCGACGAGGGCGAGCACAACAGCTGTCGGCAGCGCGATCGCCACCTGACGCGACGGACCGCCTTCGCGGTGCACCCGAACGCCGCAGGCGGCGACGGTGATGAGGCCGACGGCGACGAGAAGCCAAGTCAGCACCCTCATCGTTGCTCACCTCATCCGATGCCCAATGGCACAGTTTCAAACGGAATGCCGGAATGTGGTCAGCGTAGCGCTCCATCAGCAGCGAACCCGGCGGCGACTTCGCGTTCTTCGACCCCGCATCCGAGCACCTCACCGTTCCGGGCGCGCCCCGTACCCCTCCGGGGTATATTGGCGGCGATCAACCGTACTCGGCGGAAGCACGGACGGAAGCCATGACGACAGCCGGCCACCGGTCAGACGGCGCTCGCAGCGCCGCGCTCCGGTTGACCCGCGCTGCGGTCATCGCGCTGCTGGCGGCCTTCGCGGTGCTCGTCCACCACGAAACGGCCGCCGCCCTCACACACGTGCCGCCCACCGGGGCCATGGCGAGCATGCACCATACGGCCACGTCGGCGATGTCCGTCCACACGCGTGGGCACGCCGGTCAGTCCGGTGTCACCGTGCCGACCGCGGGCCACGACGACGGCGGTGCGTGCTCCGGCACGGCAATGCAGCACTGTTCCGCCGCCGGGGTCGACAGCATGAAGCTCGCCCCGCCCCACCAGCCTTCCGTCGACTGCGCCCCGGCCCCGTGTGCCAGCGCGGCCGTCGGCCGGGACATCCCGGGAACCACAGGCCGGGCACCGCCCGATCTCTCCGCCCTCTCTCGATTCCTGCTGTAGGCCGCGCCCGCGGCGGCCGCGCGCACTCAACCGTGCTCTCAGCCGTCCGCACGCGCGTCGGACAGAAGCGATATCGAGAAGAAGGACACCTCCGTGAACAGCATGAACCGCCGCTCCGTCCTGCTCGCCGGACTCGGCGTCGCGGGCGCGGGCGCGCTCGCCGCCTGCAGCGATTCCGGCAGCACGCCTGCCCTGGTCAGCCCCTCCGGGGCGGACGTGGCCGCCGTCGACAAGAAGCGCGGCAGGAGCGGCAGGACACACGAGCTGACCCTGACCGCAGCACAGGCCAAGGTCGACCTGGGCGCCGGGATCACGGCCAGGACCTGGGCCTACGACGGTCGCATCCCGGGCAAGGAGCTGCGCGTCTCGACGGGTGACACGCTGGCCGCCACGCTCTCCAACCAACTGCCGAATCAGACCGCCACCTCCATCCACTGGCACGGCATCGCCCTGCGCAACGACATGGACGGCGCACCGCCGGCCACCCAGAGTGCCGTCCGGGCAGGACGCAACTTCACCTATCGGTTCACCGCGGACACCGCCGGTACCTACTTCTTCCACCCGCACGTCGGTGTCCAGCTCGACCGGGGCCTGTACGCGCCGCTGATCGTGGAGGACCCGAGGGAGCCGCTGTCGTACGACGAGGAGTGGGTGATCGTCCTCGACGACTGGCTCGACGGCGTCACCGGCACCCCGGACGACGTCTTCGCCGAGCTCGGGCACGGGATGGGCGGCATGGACATGGGCGACGGCATGGACATGGGCGGTGGCACGGACGGCATGCCCAGCTCTCCCTCCGCTTCGTCCTCCGGCGGACACATGGGCATGAAGTACATGCTGATGGGCGCTCAGAGCCCACTGCTCGGGGGCGACGCCGGCGATGTGAAGTACCCGTATCACCTGGTCAACGGGCGCGTTCCGGCCGACCCGGCCATCTTCCGCAGCAAGCCCGGCAAGCGCGTCCGGCTCCGCCTGGTCAACGCCGGCAGCGACACCGCCTACCGCGTCGCCCTCGGCAGCCACAAGCTCACCATCACCCACACCGACGGCTTCCCCGTCCAGCACCAGCAGGTCGACGCCCTGCTGATCGGCATGGGCGAACGCTACGACGTCCTCGTCACCCTGGACGACGGCGTCTTCCCCCTGGTGGCGTCGGCCGAGGGCAAGAACGCCACCGGCATGGCCGTCATCCGCACCGGCTCCGGCAGCACTCCCCCGGCGACCGTCCGCCCCACGGAACTGGACGGCAAGCTCCTGGCCGCAGCGCAACTGCACGCGGCGGACGACGTCCGACTGGCGTCGAAGAAGACCGACCGGGTCCACCGCATCGAACTGACCGGCGGCATGATGATGTACAACTGGGCCATCAACGGCCGGCGGTTCGACATGAACAACCCGACCGCGCATCCGATCGCGGTGGAACAGGGCCAGCGGGTCCGGCTCGACTTCGTCAACACCACCACCATGTGGCACCCGATGCACCTGCACGGCCACACCTACCAACTCGGCGACAGCGGACCGCGCAAGGACACCACGATCGTGTTGCCCAAGAGGAAGGTGTCGGTGTTCTTCGACGCCGACAACCCGGGGCAGTGGATGCTGCACTGCCACAACGCCTACCACGGCGAGGCGGGCATGATGGCGCTGGTCGCCTACCGATCCTGATCCCCCCGCACGACGCGCACAGCGGCACCACGCTTTCTGTTGATGAGCGGGTACATCAGCCGATGTAACGCCTGCTACATTCGTCTTCGTGGCGAACATGGAACCGGGGAGCCGCTGGCTCGTCCTCGTGATCAAACTTCCGGCGGAGCCGACCCGGCACCGGGTCGGGGTCTGGCGGGAGCTGCGCAAGTGCGGTGCACTCTCGCTCGGCCAGGGGATCTGGGCCGTTCCGGACGTGCCGGTCTTCGCCGACGGCATCGCCCGGGCGCTCACCCTCACGGAGCAGGCCGGTGGACAGGCCATGACCTTGAACGCCTCCGGGCGCAGTGCCGAGGACGCGTCCCGGTTCGAGGCGCTGTTCACGGCCGCCCGGTCCGCGGACTGGACGGAGTTCCTGGCCGACTGCGGCAAGTTCGAACAGGAACTGGCCAAGGAGATCCGTATCGCCAAGTTCACGCTGGCCGAACTGGAGGAAGAGGAGCAGTCGCTGGAGCGGCTGCGCCGCTGGCACCGTGACCTGACCGCGCGGGACGTGTTCGGCGCTCCGGAGGCGGCCGAGGCCGGCCGGCGGCTCAAGGAGTGCGCCGCGGCGTGCGAGGACTACGCCGAGCGGGTCTTCGCAGCACTGCACCAGACTCCGGAGGGGGAACGATGACGGCGCAGGCTGCTCCGGCACGGCAGATGTGGCCGCTGTACGCGGCCGGGTTCACCACCGCCTTCGGCGCCCACGGCATCGCCGCGAGCCTCGGCAGCAACTCCGAGGACGCGGTCACCTCGCTGCTTGTCCTCGGCGGACTGCTCGCCCTCTATGACGGCGCCGAGGTGCTCCTCAAGCCGCTCTTCGGCACCCTCGCCGACCGCGTCGGGGCCCGCCCCGTCCTGCTCGGCGGGCTCGTCGCGTTCGCCGCCGCGTCCGCGCTGTATGTCATGGCGGACAGCCCGGGCTGGCTGTGGGCCGCCCGGCTCGGGCAGGGCGCCGCGGCCTCCGCGTTCTCCCCGTCCGCCTCGGCACTGGTCGCCCGCCTCAACCCGGCCGCCAAACACGGCCGCGCGTTCGGCAGTTACGGCTTCTACAAGTCCATCGGCTACACCCTCGGTCCCCTCCTCGGCGGCGTCCTGGTGTGGGCCGGGGGCCTGCGGTTGCTGTTCGCCGTTCTCGCCGTGCTCGGCGCGGCAGTCGCCGTCTGGGCCACCGTCGCCGTTCCCGTCGTACCTCCGCTGCCCAAGGCCCGGCAGACGGTGCTGGATCTGGCCCGCCGTCTGGCGGATCCTGCCTTCCTCGCCCCGACGGCCGCGCTCGCCGCGGCGACCGCGGCCCTGTCGGTCGGGGTCGGCTTCCTTCCGGTCTCCGGCCGTGCCGCCGGGCTGGGCACCGTCGCGACCGGTGCGGCGGTGTCGGTGCTCGCCGGCTGTGCCGCTGTCGTCCAGCCGCGAGCGGGGCGCGCTCTGGACGACGGACGCCTCACGACTCGTACCGGCCTGGCCGCGGGACTGCTGGCCACCGCCTCCGGTCTGGCCTGCGCGATGCTGCCGGGCCTGACCGGCGTCCTCCTCGGTGCGGCCCTGATCGGCGTCGGCACGGGACTGATCACCCCGCTCGGCTTCGCCGCGCTGGCCGCGAGCACCCCCACCGAGCGCCTCGGCCAGACCATGGGCGCCGCCGAACTCGGCCGCGAACTCGGCGACGCGGGCGGGCCCCTCCTCGTCGCCGCCGTCGCCTCGCTCACCACGCTCACCTACGGCTTCGGAGCGCTCGCGGCTGTGATCGGGACGGGCGCGGTGGTCGCGATCGTGCACCGCCGCCCGGCGTCGGTCGTCCTCAAACCCGGGACGGACAGGTGAACGGGCGCAAGGACGGCTTCAGTCCTGGTGTCTGCGCCGCAGCACATGCCGGGCGAGGAGCGCGGCGGCCAGCAGGCCGAGGGCGATGAGCGCGTAGAGCTGGTAGCGGGAGATCTCGTCGTAGATGGCGGTGATGTGGGTGCCGGCCACGTAGGCCAAGGTCGCCCACAGAGCGACCCACAGCGCGGCACCGAGTGCGTTGAAGGCCAGGAAGCGGGGCCAGGCCATGCCGCTGGTGCCGGCGATGATGCCGTTGGCCTGGCGCAGCCCTTCGACGAAGCGGGCGATGGTGACGATCTTCCCGCCGTGGTGGGTGAAGAACTCCTCGGCCTTGTGGAAGCGCTCCGGGGTCAGGAACACATAGCGGCCCCAGCGGTGGACGAAGGCTCTGCCGCCGGACCGGCCGATCAGGTAGCCGATGTTGTCCCCTGCGACGGCCGCGGCGAACGCGAGCACGGCGACAGCGACGATGTTCAGCTGCCCGGCCCCGGCGTAGATCCCTGCGGCGATCAGCATCGTCTCCCCCGGGGCGGGAACGCCGAAGTCCTCCAGCAGAACCACAGCGGCGACCGCCCAGTAGCCGTAGGTGCTGAGGAGCGGGGCCAAGTGGGCCAGCGGGCCCGGGAGGGGCAGGGCCATGTGCCCACCGTACGTCGCCGCTGCATGGGTCGGGCGGCGCGCCGGTGAGTGGGGCCGGTCGAGGGTGACGGCGGTCCCGTGCCCGGCCGCCGCCCCGTCCTGCAACGCATTCAGTAACCGGTCAAATACTCTGTGCATGTGATCGGAGTGCGGGTGGTGCGACGGGCCGCGATGCGGCCGGGCCGGGTGGGGCTCTTCCTCGGCCTCGTCCTCCTGATCACCGCCCACCTCGCCGGTGCCGTCCATGCCTCCTCCTTCACGGGGCCGCCTGTGACGGTCGAGGCCGCCACGGCCGCTCAGCCGCCGGCCGGCGCCGGACACGGTCACGAACCGGCCCCCGCGCACCGGCACAGCGCCGGGGGCCACATCGATCACGCGGCCGACCGTCCCAGGGCCACGGCGGACGAAGCCCTCGCCGAGTGCGACCAGAGCGATCCGGCAGCCGCCGCATCCGGATCGGCGGGCTTCGCGGTCATGCCCACCGGTTGGGGCCGGCCGGTCGACATCGCTGCCTGCGCCACAGGCGGCCCCGGTACGCTCGCGCTCCATTGCGTCTGGCGTCTCTGAGCACCGCCCGCACGCCCCGACCCCGCCCGAGACTGCGCGGCAGGGGCGTGCTCGCGCGCCCATGACCCATGACGACCGCACTGCGCCCCCCTCTGCCGTGCGCGGTGCGAAGGAGCCGTACACGCATGAACTTCCCGCTGTCCGAAACCCTTGGAGCCCGCGCTTCGCTCCCCGCTGTCGCCCGTCGCCCCGCACAGTTGGTCGGCCGCACCCCGGTCCTGTGGATCGACGAGCCCTTCGCCCCGCCAGACCGCGGCTTCTACGCCAAGCTCGAAGGCGCGAACCCCGGCGGCATCAAGGACCGTCCCGGTCTGCACATGATCCGGGAGGCCCGCCGGCGCGGGGATCTCGCGCCGGGGACCCCGATCGTCGAGTCCTCCAGCGGTACCTTCGCCCTGGGGCTCGCGCTGGCCGGGCTGACCTTCGGTCATCCGGTCACCGTCGTGACCGACCCCGGCATGGAGCCGTCGGTGCTGCGGCTGCTGACCACGCTCGGCGCGCACGTCGACCAGGTGGCGGTCCCGGATGCGGACGGTGGCTGGCAGCAGGCCCGCCGTCGGCGCGTCGCCGAGTTGCTGGCCCGTGCGCCGGGGGCGTACTGCCCCGACCAGTACCACAACCCCGACAACGTGGCCGCCTACCGGCCGCTGGCCACCGAGCTGATCGCGCAACTCGGCCGTATCGACGTCCTCGTGGCGTCGGTGGGCACCGGAGGTCACTCGGCCGGCGTCTCTTCCGTGCTGCGCGAGTCCTTCCCCGCGCTGACCGTGATCGGCGTGGACGCGGTCGGCTCCACGATCTTCGGGCAGCCCGCCCGGCCGAGGCTGATGCGCGGTCTCGGCTCCAGCATCCATCCGGGCAACGTCGACTACGCGGCCTTCGCCGAGGTCCACTGGGTGGCGCCGGCCGAAGCCGTGTGGGCCTGCCGCCAGCTGGGCCGCCGCCACTTCGCGACGGGGGGCTGGAGTGTCGGGGCCGTCGCGCTCGTCGCGGGATGGGTCGCGCGGACGTATCCCACCGGCACCCGCGTCGCGGCGGTCTTCCCCGACGGCCCGCACCGCTACCTGGACACCGTCTACAACGACGCGTGGTGCCGCCACCAGCAGCTCCTGGGCCAGGAACCGCCGCCGGCACCCGAGGAGATCGCCGAGCCCGACGAGCGCGAGGTGACCGGCTGGACCCGGTGCGGCAAGGTCCGCGACCCGCTCGGCCGTACGACCGCGGAGCCTGCCGAGGCGGGCGTTCGATGAGGGGGCTGAGGGCCCAGCTGGCCTCCTTCGACCGGCCGGCACGGCTGCTGATGGTCAACCAGTTCGCCATCAACCTCGGCTTCTACATGCTCATGCCCTACCTGGCCGATCACCTGGCTCACGGCCTCGGCCTCGCGGCCTGGACGGTCGGCCTGGTCCTCGGCGTGCGCAACCTCTCCCAGCAGGGCATGTTCCTCATCGGCGGCACCCTGGCCGACCGCTACGGCTGCAAGCCGATGATTCTCATCGGCTGCACCCTGCGGACGGTCGCCTTCGCCACTCTCGCGGTGGCGGACACCCTGGCCGCGCTGGTCCTGGCCTCCGCCCTGACCGGGCTGGCGGGTGCGCTGTTCAACCCGGCCGTACGGGCGTATCTGGCCGCCGACGCGGGCGAGGAGCGCCGCGTCGAGGCCTTCGCCGCCTTCAACGTCTTCTACCAGGCGGGAATCCTGATCGGCCCGCTGGCGGGGCTGGCCCTGCTGACCTGGGACTTCAGCGCGGTGTGTACGGTCTCGGCGCTCATCTTCGCCGTCCTTGCCGTGCTCCAGGCGCGGGCCCTGCCGGCCCGCGCTCCGGTCGGCAGGAGCGCGGAGCCGGCTTGGCGCGCCGTGGCCGCCGACTGGCGGGCCGTCGCCGTCAACCGGCCGTTCCTCCTGTTCACCGCCGCCATGACGGGCTCTTACGTCCTGGGCTTCCAGGTCTATCTGGCCCTCCCCCTGCGGGCCCGGGAACTCTTCGGCGAACGAACGGGACCGGTGACCGCGGCCGTCTTCGCCGTCTCCGCGCTCGCCGCCCTGTCGGGGCAGATGAAGCTGACGGCGTGGGCGAAACGAACTCTGCCCGGACCACGGGCCATTGCGTACGGGCTGGTGGTGATGAGCGCCGCCTTCCTGCTGGTTCTGCCGGGTCCGTACGACGGGGCGGTGGGCCTGGCGGCCGGCGTCCTCGCGCTCGTGCTCTGCGCCGCGCTGCTGGCCTGGGGCGGGGCCCTGCTGTACCCGTTCGAGATGGACACCGTGGTCCGTCTCTCCAGCGACCGGCTCATCGCGACCTATTACGGCGCCTACAACACCGTCTGCGGCATCGCGATCTCCCTCGGGAACCTCGCGGTCGGGGCGCTGTTCGACACGGGCGTGCGGTGGCTGCCGTGGGCGGTGCTGGCGGGCACCGGGCTCGTGTGCGCCGGGCTGGTGGCGCAACTGCACCGCACCGGATGTCTCGCGCCTGTGCCGGTACCGGTGACCGGGTGAGGTGACCCGGACGGTCCGCGGCATGTCGTGGTCTGCGCGGGCCTCCGTCGGGTCCTCCGACAGGTCCTCCGTCGGTGGGGCGTACCTGACGTGCCGCGCAGCGCCCCGTCCCCCAACCTGGTGGGAGGAAGGAGCAACCTCATGCCCCGTACCGGAAAGGTGCCGCCAACGGGCATGCTCCGTTCGCAGCGCGAGCCCGCCGACACGTCCCGCCGGCAGAGGTGGACACGTCGGCTCGTCGCCTCCGCCCGGTCCGCGCACACGCGGGCGGCGACCCGGTTTCCGGTGCTCACCCACCTCGTGGACCGCATGGTGTCGGTCAACATCTTCGATTCCGCGACACGCCTGGCGGCGGAGTGCTTCCTGACCGCGGTTCCGCTGCTCTTCGTGATCGGGGCGTACGCTCCGCCTCCGGTGAGACACGAGCTCATCACGTCTGTGCGTACTGTCTTCGGGCTCACTGGTGCCGCAGACGCCCAGCTCGTGCACGCGCTCAGTCCCACGACGGGCAATCTGCGGCAGGCGACCGGCGTGGTGGGTGGCCTGATGGTGCTGCTCTCGGCCACCGCGGTGAGCAGGGCGATGCAGCGGCTGTGCAAGCGTGCCTGGGAGATTCCCCGGGCCGGGACCAGAATCGCCGCCTGGCGCTGGCTGGCCTGGCTCGCACTGTGGCTGGGGGCGCTGCTGGTGCAGGGCCCCCTGCGCGAGGGGTTCGGCGTAGGGGCCTGGCTGGGGATCCCGATGAGCCTGGTGGGTCTGACGGGTCTGTGGTGGTGGACCCAGCACCTGCTGCTCGGCGGTCTGATCGGCTGGAAACCGCTGCTGCCCGGAGCGGTGATCACGGCGGTCGCCCTCACCGCGCTGACGGGGACCGCCCGCTTGTATCTGCCGCGGGCGCTCAACCACGCCCTCGCCGAATACGGCCCCCTCGGCTCGGTGTTCATCATGCTGTCGTGGCTGATCGTGGTCTGTGTCGCCGTCGCCATCAGCATCAGCGCGGGTGCCGTCGCGGCCCAGGAGCCGGCCCTGGCCCGTCGCCTCGAAAGCCCGCCTCCGGCCCGGGACCGGACCGCACAGCCGTGACGACTCCGGCCGCGACACCTTGGGCGGCCGTGCGCCTCATCCGACCCCGGATTGCGAGCAGTTGGCCCGCCATCGCAGCCACGGGCGCCGCGACTGCCCCCGCCCGGGCGGATATTGCGTGGCTGCGCCTCTGCCCGATCCCTACAGTGGCCAGGCACGACATCGCCACGGGGAGGCTCTCGGATCATGCGGACGCACTATCCGCGCACACCGCATCTGCCATGGTCCCCGGGTGCGACGGCCGACGATGTGCGGGCCGGTGACCTGACGGGGCTCAAGGGCCGGGAGGTCGTGGTGACCGAGAAGCTCGACGGGGAGAACACCACCCTCTACCCGGACGGGCTGCATGCGCGGTCACTGGATTCGGGGCACCATCCGTCCAGGGCCTGGGTCAAGGCCCTTCAGGGACGGATCGGACCGGGGATTCCGGCGGGCCGGCGCATATGCGGAGAGAACCTCTACGCCCGCCACTCGATCGCCTACGACCGCCTGGAGAGCTGGTTCTACGGCTTCTCGGTCTGGGACGGGGAACGGTGCCTGGACTGGGACGGCACCGTGCGGTTCCTGCGGCGGCTCGGGATACCTGTCCCGCGCGTGCTGTGGCGTGGCACGTTCGACGAGCGGGCCGTGCGTGCGCTGCGGCTGGATGCCGCGCGGCAGGAGGGGTACGTCGTACGGGCCGTGGACGGTTTCCAGCGCGCGGAGTTCGGGCAGCGGGTCGCCAAGTGGGTGCGCCCGGGGCACGTACAGACCGGTACGCACTGGATGCACGCGCCCGTCGTGGAGAACGGACTTGGTCCGGGCGCGGCCCTGTGGGCCGTGCGTTCCGGCGCCGCGCCCGATGTGCCGTCGTTGCTGGCCGCGGTGGGAGTGCCGGAGTACGGCTCCTCGTTCGCCGCCGAACCCGTGGCCGTCGAGGCGGCCGTGGCCGAGGCAGCCGCGCGACTGGATCTGCTGGGGCGGCTGGGTGACGCGCGACTGGCCGGTGTCCTGGCCGCGCTGCTGCACCGCCGCCCGCGGGCCCGGCTGATGGCACGGCTCGCGGTCCCGCTGGGCATGCCGCTGGCCCGTCGCGTCGGCGACCTGGTCGGGCTGCACACCGGGCTGCACCGCCCGTTCCCCGACGAGGAGCGCCGCGGCGGGCTGATACGCATGACCACGGCGGTCGATCTGGGGGTGCTGCACTCGGTGGCGGGCGCCGTACTGGCCGGACGCGGGGACGTGGCGGCCGCCGAGGCACGCGAGCAGGTGGAGTGGTCCGCGCTGCACGCCGAGGAGGCCGGGCTGCTCGGCCGGGCACCGCTCGAACCGCTGCGCAGCGGCCTGCGCGACGCGCTGACGGACCTCGACGCCGACGCCGCCGACCGCTGCTGGGCCCAGGCACGGGAGATGTGTGCCCAGGGGCGGATCGTCAGCGTCGAGGAGGCGCTGGCGGCGACCTGGCGGTGGCGGTCGGGGGCGTTTCCCCGGCTGATCCACCTCGTCGGGCCGTCCGGCAGCGGCAAGAGCACGTTCGGCGCGGGCCTGTCCGGTGTCGATGCGCTCGTCTGCCTGGACGACCTGCGTCAGGCACGCGGCTCCCGGGCGGACCAGAGCGCCAACGCGGAGATCCTGCGCGAGGGCCTGGGCAGGCTGGATGCCGCGTTGGCCGGGGGCGGCACCGTCGTGTGGGACGCCACCTCCCTCAGCCGCCAGCAGCGTTCCCTGGTACTTGCGGTGGCACGGCGCCGTGACGCGCTGGTGACCCACGCGGTCGTCCTCGTCGACGAGGAAGAGGCGGCGCGGCGCAACGCCGACCGGACGCACCCGGTGCCGGCGGAGGTGCTCAGTGCTCAGCTGCGCCGGTTCGACCCGCCCTATCCGGGTCAGGCGCACCGCACCTGGTACATCGGGGCGGGCGGATCGGTCGACGACATCGCGGGTGCCCTGGAGAGCACTCTGGAGGGAGAGGAGGCGTGATGCGCACCAGCGAGGAGATCTACCACAAGGTCCGCTGGGATGCCCGGTTCGACCCGGCCCGGTTCGTGCTGGGCATCCATCAGCGCGGGGCCGACGTCAAGCGCGTCCCGCTGCCCTCCTTCACGCCCGGCGGTGACATCCCCTGGCACCGGGTGCTGTTCGTGGAGGCGGACGGCGAGCTGGTGTGGGACCGGGCCACGGGCACGGACCGCCTCGACGACTGCGACGCGGGCCGGGTACGGCGTCCGCGCCTGCTGAGGGCTCCGTTCTTCACCGCCGGCACGCCGTACGCCTGGCAGGAGGAGGCCGGGTGGTGCCCCGTGGCCGACGCCTCCGGGGCGGCTTCGCCGAGCGGGGCGGGCACGATACGCGTACTGACCTGGAACACCTTGTGGGACCGCTACGACAGTGACCTGATCGACACGGCACGCCGCCGTCCTCTGCTGGTCGACGCTCTGGAGAACGCCGACGCGGACGTCATCGCTCTGCAGGAGGTCGAGCCGTACCTGCTCGACATGCTCCTGAACGCCGACTGGGTCCGTGCCCGCTACACCCTGGACACCGATCCGGAGGGCAAGGACGTCGACGACAACGGGCTGTTGCTGCTGAGCCGCCTGCCGGTGCGCGAAGCGGGGCGGCACGTCCTCGGCCCGCACAAGGCAGTCACCGCGCTCACCGTGGACACCGCGTCCGGTCCGCTGGTGGTGGCCGCCACCCACCTCAGCAGCGACCACTCCGAGAACGGCCCGGCCCGGCGGGAGGCCGAACTGGCCCAGCTGGCCGAGGGAATGGCGGGTGTGGACTGCGACCTGGTCGTGCTGGGCGACTTCAACGACGGCGGCAACGGGCACGACGGACCGGCCGCCGTACTCGGGATGCGTGATGCCTGGACCGATGCGCACGGGCCCGACGACACCACCCCCACCTTCGATCCCGTCGCCAATCCGCTGGCCGCCGTCTCCTCGTTGTCCGGCCGCGTCTCCCGCCTGGACCGGGTACTGCTGCGCGGCGACGCGCTGTCCGTGGCCGGGGCGACCCTGCGGGGAGACTCTCCCACCCGGGAAGGCCTCTACCTGTCGGACCACTACGGCGTGGAGGTCGTCCTGCGGTTGGGCGGTTCCCCCGATTGCCCCGCCGGTGTGCTGTCCGGTGACAGCGACGTCCTCGACGTGCCGCCGACCGCCCGTACGGCTCTGGCGTGGCTCCCGCCCCGGCAACTGTGGCCGCAGATCCAGGAACTGCGCCGGCAGCACGACCCGCAGGTCCATCGCTGGCCGCCCCATGTCAACCTTCTCTTCGGCTTCGTACCGGAGTCGCACTTCGAGCGGGCCGCACCCCTGCTGGCCGCCGCGGCCGAGGAGACACCGGCCTTCACCACCCGGCTGGACGGCGTGCACACCTTCGGGCACCGGGAGGACGCCACCGTCTGGCTCGACCCCGCGGCGGACGGCGATGCCCCCTGGGCGGCGCTTGCCCACGCCCTTCAGCGGCGCTTCCCCCGCTGCCGGGACCGCGCGGAGGGTTTCACCCCGCACCTGACGCTGGGCCGCACCCAGGACCCGCAGCGCCTGGCCGCCCTCTGCGCAGCCCGGCTCGACAGCATGACGGCCGAGGTCGGGGAGCTGGTACTGCTGTCACGCCGCGGCGACGAGCCGATGCGGGAGCGGGCCATCATCGCCCTGGGCACGGGAGAGGTCCGCTGGCTGCCCGACACCGGTGCGGTGCCCGGCAGCGCAGGTGCGCTTGCTGAGGATCCGGCCACGGAGGACGTGTGGCGCGATGCCGATGCCGGGCGGACGGCGCGGCGCATCACCGAGGCACTGGCCGAAGGAACCGTGCACGTCGTCGGATCCCGGCGCATGGGCTGCCACTTGGCGGGAGCCGACCTCGATCTTGTGGCGGTTCTGCCCGACCCCGTCGACATGGCAGAGGTGACCGAGCACGTGACGGTGGCACTGCCGAACGTCACCCGCGTACGCCGGGTCAGCGGCGCCCGGGTGCCGGGTCTGAGGCTCACCGTCGGAGGGCTGGACGTCGATGTGGTGGTGGTCTCCGCCGGGCCGGTGTCCTGTGGTGAGGCGGTGGATCGCCGGACCGAGTTGGGCGAGGCGAGCGCTGTCGCCCTGAGCGCGGTCAGCGACGCCGACGCCGTCCGTGCCGTGATCGGCGACGCCCACCCGTCGTTCGCCCGGCTGGCCCGGCAGGTGAAGGCGTGGGCGAAGGCGCGCGGCCTGGACTCGGCGCCGTTCGGCGGACTGCCCGGTCTGGCCTGGACGGTCCTGGCGGCGCGTACGGCATGCGAGGCCGGGCCCCTTCCCGCCGCCGACCTGCTCCGGCACTTCTTCGCCACCTGGGCGGCCTGGGACTGGCGAGAGCCGATCACCCTGTCACCCGCGGCGGCCCCCGCCCCGGCACCGCACGCCGCGGTGACGGTCATGACACCCACCGCACCGGTCCGTTCGTGCACCGAACAGGTCACCGCCGGCCTCCGGGACCTGCTGACCCAGGAGCTCTACCAGGCCTGGGAGACCCTGGAGAAGGCGGCCAGGTCGGGCAGCACCCCCTGGCCCGAACTGCTGTCACCCCCACCGCTGCACCGTCGGCACGCGGCATGGGCGATCCTCACCGTACGCCCGTACCGTGGCGAGGAGTTCGAGGAATCCCTCGGCCGCTTCCGTGGCCGGGTCCGGGGTCTGGTCAGCGCCCTCGAAGAGGCGGGGACGACCGATGCGCACGCCTGGCCCCACCCCTTCGACACCGGCCCGCGCTCGGCCCGGTACGCGATCGGACTCGGTCTCGACCCGCCCGATGCGGCAGGCCTGGCCGAAACCACCGACAGGTGGAGCCGGGTTCTGCCAGGGGTCGAGATCACCTGGGCGGAATGCGGCGCGGTGCCGACGCCGACTCAGAAACCCGGCCCCGGCGGCGGGCTCCTATGAACGGGTGCGATCGGCATGGGCGCATGCGATCGCGACGCTTCTAGCGGGCGCTGCCGAGGTTGCGGTCGGCCTCGTCGCCCTGGAGCATCAGCGTCGTCTCTTCGATGCGGCTGAATCGGCCGTCCGGCGCGAGCTCGGCGAACACGTAGACCTCCATGCTCACGGCCGAGCCGTCCTTCTTCGTGATGTGGGCGGTGTGCCGGTCGGCGTACTTGCTGCCGTCGTACAGCTCCTCGTGGACCTGGACGTGGCCGCCGGCGACCACGTCCCGCAGGTGGGTGATGTGCTGGAGGAACTCGGCACGGTCGGCCCACTGCCCGTCCGTGCGCTGGCGGTACTGCGGGGTGAAGTGTCGGTCCGCCGCCTCCCGCACGGTGATGTCCCGGCTGAAGAGCAGGTCGGTGAGGGCGGCCTTGATTCCCGTGCGAGTCATGGGAGTTCCTTTCAGGGCAGGAGCATGGAGACCATGAAGCGTGCGTCACGCACGCATCTCCTCGACCGTAGCACCCAATGCGTGCGCGGCGCACGCTATTCTTGTGGTGTGGAAAACGAGGTAGGACACGAGATCGCGGACGCGCTGGGCATCCTGCTCAGGCGCACCACACGCACACAGCTGCACAGCAAACTCACCGAGGGCATGGGCGAGGCGGTGGACGAACTGACGTACCCGGTGCTCAGCGCACTGGCCCGCACCGGACCCCGCAGCGCGGCCGACCTGGCTCCCGACGCCGGAGTCGACCGCTCCGGTGTCACCCGGCGCGCTTCCCGACTGGAGGCCGCCGGACTCGTCCGCCGTGAGGCCGACCCCCATGACCGGCGTGCGCACCTGCTCGTTCTCACCGAGCGGGGCCGGTCGACGGTGGCGGAGCTGCGTGAGCGACTGGCCGCCCACATCATGGCCGGCCTGTCGTCATGGCCGCCGGGTGAGGCCGAGACGTTCGCCCGCCATCTGCGCCGGTTCACGGTCGAGGGCCCGTTCACATAGGCACGTGCAAGCGGCGGTCGAGCGATCGGCGTCGATCGCTCAACCGCCTTCCTGTGGTCGGTGGACCTCGCCCGTGCCGAGTGTGATCACGGCCCGGGGCCGCATGGGCCCCTCGCCGCGTCGGGAGAGCAGGACCACCTCCTCGACCTCCGCCGACAGCGTGCCGAGCCGCACGGCGCACTCGGCGGCCAGTCGCTTGGGGTCCTGGGTGCGGCCGAGGGACAGATGCGGGGTGAAGCGGCCGCGGCGCCCCTGGCAGAGCGGGAACCGCTGCTGCAGCTCACGCTGGAGCCGGGCCCACGGCGCCGGGCTCGCCGCGGCCGGGTCGAGCCATACCGTCGCGTACGCCCGGTGCCGGAAGTACCGCACCCCGGCCAGGCGCGCCGTGAACGCCGCGCTCTGCGCCGCCCCGGCGGCCAGCAGCGGGACGGCTCGCGCGAACTCCTCCTCCGGCACGAAGCCGAACAGCAGATTCACATGCGGCGGCCACCGCCGTACCTGTGGATCGTGTTCCCAGCGGATGTCCTGGATCACCGGCCAGAGCTCCCGCGGCGGCAGCCATGCCACCGCGGTCCGGGGCGTCGGTGCCACGGTGAGCACGTCCTCGGGCCCGGCCCCGGCCCCGCCGAACACCGGATTCCCGTCCACCCGGCCATGTTCCCAAAGTCGGCCCGGAAACCATCATGGGCGTGCCGAAACCATCCTGGCCGTGCCGATTCCGTCTGCCGGACGCGGAGTCAGTTTCCGTTGACCGCGACTTCGTAGTCGCCGATCAGGTCACCGAGGAAGGTGCCGGCAGTGAGGTCGCTCTGGACGTGACCGGCCATGTAGAGGCGGGAGTAGATGACCTCGTCCTGCATCCACCGGTAGTCCTCGGCGCGGTGGGCGGAGAGGGCGCTGAGGATCGTGACCGCGGTGGCGGCGCGGGCGGCGTGCCGGGAGGGGTAGGAGTACGGGCCCTTGGCGCCGGGCTTGATGTGCTTGTCGGGGCGCAGGCTGGGGTCGAGGACGAAGGGCGCGGGCTGCTTGTCCTTGGCGGCGAGCTGGTCGCTGATCGTCTTGGCCAGCTTCAGTGCCGACTTCAGCTCGGCCTTCTCCGCGGTGCCCTGCTGGGCGGGGATGAGCTCGCGCTGGTCGTGGAGGTAGAGCTTCCAGATGTCCTTCTTGCCGTAGAGCTCCAGCCAGGTGGCGGCCTTCTTGCCGGCGGCGGTGCGGGTCTTGCCGAGCTGCTGGACCTCGCGCAGTTCGGTGGCGCGCTCGGCGGCGGTGGGCGGGGCGGGGACCTGCTGGGCGGCCCAGGCGGCGAACGCCTTGTCGTCGCGGGCGGTGCCGTGCTCGGCCTTCCACTGGGCGAAGACGGCGTCGGCCTTCTTGCGCTGGGCGGCGGCCTGCTTGCCGATCGGGGCGATGGCGGCGTCGGTGAAGAGCTTCGGGGGCGGGTTCTGCTTGATGCGTTCGGTGGCTCCGGGCTTCTTCTTCGCGGTGGTGGACGCGGCGGCCGGGCTGGTCTGGGGCCGGAGCACGCCGAAGGCGGCGGCTGCGACGGCGAGGAGGGCGATGACGGCGTACGGCCATGGGATGCGGCGCGGGGCGTTCATGCGGCACGGGTCCTTTCGAGGTGCGGGACCGTCTGGAAGTGGGTGCGAAGGACGCGGCGGACGTCGTTGTCGGGCAGGCCGGGGGTGAGCAGGGACTGGCCGACGATGTACTTGCTGAGGGAGACCGGGCGGGCGCCCAGGCGCAGGAGCAGCCGGTCGGCGGGGGCGGGGCGGATGCCGCCCTTGGTCTCGACGAGGACCGTCTGCGGGTCGAGGAGGGCCGTGCGGTGTCCGTGGTGGCAGGTGAGGGTGCCGTCGAGGGTGACGCGGCTGCCGTGGTGGAGGTCGGCGAGGGCGGCGCGGACGTAGCGGATCTCGGCCGCGGGTCCCAGGTCGGCCGTGGTGACCGGAACGGCGGCCTGGTGCAGCACGTCGTCGATGAACTCGGCGGCTTCGGTGCCGAGTCGGCCGTACGTGTGCGGCTCGGTCTTCAGGGCGTGCTTGACCGTGGCGCCGCGTCCGTCCTTGGTCTTGACCTCCACCCGGCACAGCCCGTCCTCCGCGTACAGGCGGGTGCGGACCTTCCAGCGTCGCCGCCGGCGCTGGATGTGAGCGTGCCAGGCGCCCAGCTGCGGGGTGTCGAAGTAGGTGCTGAGGTAGCTGGTCGTACGCCGTCCGTCGAGGTCGAGGACGTGGTGGCTGTCCGCCAGCCGGTCCACGAAGGCGCGGGCGCGGTCGAGCGGGAGCAGGTACTTGCGGTCGGTGCGGTGCTGGAGGGCGGCGACCGCGTCGACCTCGGCGAGCGTGGCACCGCGCAGGGCGGGCAGGCCCAGTCGGGCCTCGAAGGCGGACGCGGCGGTCATGGAACCACCACCGGCTCGTGCGGTTCGGCGTCCACGGCGGTTGCGGGCTCGTCGGGCCCGGCGGGGTAGCGGGCGGAGACGCGCGTGGTCTCGCGTACGTAGTCCACCTCGTCCACCTCCACGGACACCGGAGCCTGCCCGAAGCGGAACGCCACGTCCTGGGCGATGAGCGCGGGCTCGGGGTAGATCCGGTCGAGGGTCAGCTTCACGGTCCGGGTCGGCGGCTCGTACCTGCCGGGGTCGTCGACCAGCAGCACGGCCACCAGAACCGCCACGCCCAGCACGGCGACGAGCCAGATCTGGCGCTGCGGCAGCCCGGCGCACAGGGCGATGACCAGGGTGACGAAGGTGTAGGCGACGTCGCGTAGGGTGAACGCGGCCCGCTGTGGTTCCAAGGCAAGCTCGCGGACAAGGTGTACTCGGCCTTCACCGCGTCCAACACCGCCCACGGCGGGCAGGAATCGACCCTCCTGGCGCTGGCGAACACGTTCTGCCACTGGGGCGGCATCATCGTGCCTCCTGGCTACACCGACCCCATCCAGTTCAAGTCGGGCAACCCCTACGGCACTTCCCATGTGGCTGGCGACGGCCCGCCCGGTGAAGTGACCCTGCAGGCGGCACGCCACCAGGCTCGCCGTGTCGTCGACACCGCGGCCGCGCTCAAGGCCGGCCGCGCCGCCTGATCGAGGAGGCCCTGCTCGGCTCAGGTGCGCTCGGCCACGTACAGGCTCTGCGTACTGCGGCCGAGCGGGCCCTTCTCGTCGTGCAGGGCGGACTCGGCGAGGCCGATGCCCGCGCCGTCCACCATCGTCCGGGCGTCCAGGCAGACCCATTCGCCCTCGGGCTGGCGGTGCAGATTGACGCTGAGGTCGGCGTTGATGAACACATAGCGGTGGAAGTCGAGTGCGGCACTGACACCGTTGCCCGAGTCGGCGGCCGTCAGCACCCTGCTGAGCGGTGTGATCTCCTCTCCGGCGACCAGGGGAACCCGCATCCGCATCCACGCCGTGGCCGGTCCGGGCTCCAGGAACGAGCCGCCCGCGAAACGTATCTCCATGGCCGTGTGGTAGCCCTGGTCCCAGGGGACCGGGAAGAACGCCTTTTCGGATACGGTCCCGGGCCCGGGCACCTGCCGGCCCGGCGACACCTGCGGCACCGAGTCCGGCGCCGTCTTCATCAGCAACGCCGTCGCCCGCATCACTTCCTGGCCGCCGTCGGGTGTCAGAGCCACCTCCACGAGCTCGACACTGCGCCCGGCACGCAGCAGGCGCGTGGTCACGGTCAGCGGCCGTATCGGAACCGGGCGCATGATGTCATAGGTGAGCCGGGCGACCCGCATGTCCGGGCGTCCGCCCGGCCGTTCCTCGACGGCCAGGGCGAGCAGGGCGGCCGGCGGCCCTGCGTGCTGGGAGTCGGCGTCCCAGGGGCCCCGGGTACAGGCGCTGGGAAGGAACCGGTCGTCGGCCTCCCGCTCGTAGAAGGCCTCGACTTGCGACATCGACATGACTGTCCCTCCCTGCCAGATGGACTACCCGCAGACCATCTTACTAAGCGCTTGCTCACTCCGCTCCGCAGTCTGCCGCAGGGAGCCCGATGTACGCGCGCAGCCCTGCATGAGTGGCCGGAAGCCCATATGTGGTCAGGTTCTCGCCGATGTCACCCGCCGAGTTCCACCATCCTTCGCCGAGGTCGGCGAGGGCATACAAAAGCTGCTGCTGGGGACGGGTGAGGCTCGCGTACACAGGGCGGGGATCGGGCAGGGGGCCTGGGAACAGGTCCGGCAGGACCGCCTTCGCCTTGAACGCCCTCTGCCACGGGCTGACGGACGGCAGACAGGCGGCGACCGCGGCGCGCGAGGTGGGGGAAGGCGGGAGGGCCAGCAGAATGTCGGCGGTGTGCCCGTGGAAGTCGCCCAGGTTGTAGTCGGTCGCGGGTACGGGCGTGGGGGCCGCCGCCGCGGCCGCGAGTTCGGCCACGGCCCGGTCGAGGAGCGGGCCGTCGAGTTCCGCGTCGGCGCTTCGGGCGGTCTGGGCGACAGCAACGGCCGCCGCCCAGCGTACGAGGCTGTCCTCGGCGTCGAGATCGGCGGCGAGGGTCTCCGCGACAGCGGTCGTGCCGAGGATGCCGACAGCTACGAGCGAGGTGGCCTTGGCGACCGCATCGCGCTCGTGTGCGGCAAGGTCGAGCAGGAGCGGCAGAGTGGTGTCCGCCCGTTCGGGAAACCAGGCCAGCAGATAGGCGGTCCGGGTCCGGACCCGGGGGTCGTCGTCGTCGAGGAGGGTCAGCAGGGCGGGAAGCTCGGCGAGGACGGCGTCGTACGAACGCATCGTAGAGTCACGGGCGTCGATCGGATTGCCGGCCGCCACCCAGTCCCGGATGTCTTGCAGGTTCCGGCGTCGCCGCTCGTCCTGCTCGGTGGCCAGAGCCTCCTCGTACAGAGGGAGGAGGTTGTCGGAGGAGTTCTCGGCGGCCTCCGCGCGCCAAGCGGAGATGTCGGCCCCGTCGATGATCTCGCGCTCCTCGTCCCAGTTGACCGCGAGGCCGGTCAGGAGCTGCACCACGTGCTCACGCGCCGGCCTCGGGCCGGCCAGAGCGATCCGGGCAAGGAACGGCACCGCGTGCGGAGACGCCTGGCAGCGGGTGCCCTGGTGCACGAGATGATCGAACAGACTGGCGAGGGCCTTCTGCTGTGCCGACTCGTCGTCTCCGCACAGGGCGCGCAGTTGGCCGGGGACATCGTCGGCCGTCCCGTAGGCGTGGTTGAGGTTCGCCCAGTCCACTTCGTCCAGGCCGGCCAGCAGGTTGTCCGCGGTGATCACGGCCGCATGATGTCAGAGCCATAGAATTCGCAGCATGCGGATACGGATCCGCCGGGGAGGGGGCTGCCATGGGTGGGGCGGATCAGGATCGGGCGGGCAGAGGGCCGGTCGGGCCTGAGCAGATGATCGCGGAGGCGCGGAAGGCGTTCTTCGTGATGTTCGGGTTCCTTTTGGCCGTCTGGCTGGTGCAGTTGATCAACTATGCCGACCACTACTCCCTCTCACGGGACTACGGCGTGATGTCCGGCGACCTGGGCACGCTGCCCGACATACTCATCGCGCCCTTCCTGCATTGGAGTTGGGCACACATCGAGAGCAACTCCGGGCCTCTGTTCGTCTTCGGATTCCTCGCCGCCTACCGAGGCGTGGTCCGCTTCCTCGGGTTGAGTCTGCTGGTGGCGGTGACCAGTGGGCTCATGGTGTGGTTCCTCGAAGGAAGCGGTGTGGAGACGGTCGGTGCCAGCGGTCTGATCTTCGGGTACTTCGGCTACGTCGTGGTCCGCGGGCTCTTCGACCGGCATCTGATCGACACGTTGATCGGTGTCGTCATGGGGGCGTCCTTCGCCTACATGCTCACCGTTGCCGTACCCGGGACACCGGGAGTGAGCTGGCTCGGACACCTCGGAGGACTGATCGGCGGTCTGGCCGGAGCCTGGCTTTTCCGGGATCGCCGCGCACGGCCCCGCCCGACCGCCCACTCCGACGGCACCCCTGGGACGGCCGCTGTCCGCGCCCCACAGGTACACGCCGACAATCCCCGCGCGGACCTGCACAAGGAACTCGGCGATCTCGGCCTCCTCTAGCCCAGCGCGCCCCTGCCGCGGGTGGGTGGTTGGGCGAATGCCGCCACTGCCCGGTTGAGCGAGTGGGCGTGGCGGCCTCGTGTGTTCTGTCTGCCGGGGTGATCAGACGCCCAGGCCCGGCTGCACCTGTATCTTGCGGCCCTCGCCCGCCTGGAATCGCTTGAGTGCTTCGCTGTAGGAGGCGAGCGGCAGGCGGTCGCTGATGAAGATCTCCGGGTCCAGCACGCCGGCGGCGAAAAGCTCTGCGGCGCGTTCGAAGCTGTGCAGAACCGCCATCGAACCGGTGATGGTGATCTCCTGGTTGTAGATGCGGTAGGGCTCGATCGTCGCCCGGGCGGCGTAGTCGGAGACGCCGAACTGCAGATAGGTGCCGCCCTTGCCGACCCTGCCCAGGGCGTCCTGGATCGCGTTCTCGTTCCCCGTGGCGTCGATGACGAGATCCCAGCCGCGGGGCATGTCGATCTGGTCCGCGGATGTCACGGCGTTGCCGCAGCCCAGCGTCCGCGCCGTCTCCAGGCGTGCGGGGTTGATGTCGATGACGTCGACACTGGCCGCACCGGTGCGCTTGGCCAGCTCCAGCATCATCAGGCCCATCGTGCCCGAGCCGTAGATGAGCACGTGGTTGGCGAGATTGCTGCGCAGGACGTCGTACCCGCGTATCGCGCAGGCCAGCGGTTCGATCAGGGCAGCGTCGTGGGTGGAGACGTGGTCGGGCAGGACGACGCAGTTGGCGACCGGTGCTACGGCGTATTCCGCCGCACCGCCCGCGGTCGTGACCCCGATGGCCGCCCAGCGCTCACACAGGTTGTTCCTGCCGAGGCGGCAGTAGTAGCACTCGTTGCAGCTCAGTGAGGGGTCGACGGCGACGCGGGCACCCACGGCCAGTTCGGTGACGTCGCGGCCGACGGCCACCACCTCACCGGCGAACTCGTGGCCGGGAACGATGGGCAGTTCGGGGGCGAATTCGCCTTGCTGGATGTGCAGGTCCGTGCCGCACAGGCCGCAGGCGGCCACGGCCACGACGACCTCTCGGGGGCCGGGAGTGGGATCCTCCACGGTGACCATCTCGATGGTCCCCTGCTCGGTGATGAGTGCGGCCTTCATTTGACGGCTCCCATGGTCAGACCCTGGACCAGGCGGTCCTGAGCGGCGAATCCGGCGATGAGAACCGGGATGGACACAGCGACGGCCGCGGCACAGACCTTGGCCAGGAACAGACCTTGGCTGGTGACGAAGCTGGTCAGGAAGACCGGCCCGGTCGAAGCCTGGACCCCGGTGAGGACCTGGGCGAACAGCATCTCGTTCCAGCTGAAGATGAAGCAGATCAGTGAGGTGGCGGCGATACCGGGCGCCGCCATCGGGATGATGATCCTGCGGAAGACGGTCGGCAGGCCGGCGCCGTCGATCGCGGCGGCCTCCAGGATCGCCACGGGGATCTCCGCGAGGAAGGACCGCATCATCCATACGGCGATCGGCAGGTTCATGGTCGTGTAGAGGATGACCAGGAGCCAGATGTTGTCCAGCAGCCCGAGGTTCTGGGCGGCCAGGTAGATCGGGAGCAGGCCCGCGACTGCGGGGAGCATCTTGGTGGACAGGAAGAAGAACATCACGTCGGACCACTTGCGCACCGGTTTGATCGACAGTGCGTAGGCCGCGGGGATGGACAGCGCGAGGACGAGCAGGGTCGAAAACACGCTTGCGGTCGCGGAGTTGATCAGAGCGGGCCAGGGGCTGGCCCCTGTCGAGGCGCCGAAGAACTCGCGATACCCGTGCAGGGTCAGATGCGCGGCGAGGGAGGGCGGATTGGTGGCGGCGTCCGTCTCACTGTGGAAGGAGGTCAGGACCATCCACGCGAACGGCGCGAAGAAGAGCAGGCCTACGGTCCAGCCGGCCAGTCCGATGACGGCCTTGGTGTGGTGCCTGAGGAAGGGGTCGCGCTGCCGGCGGGGCCGGGGACGGGCAAGGGTGGTGCTCATGAGGTCTTCTCCTCCCGCAGGAGCGTCGACACCGTGCGCAGTGCGAAGGTGGCCACCACGATGGTGCCCAGCACGACGATGACGCCGGCGGCGGAGGCACGACCGTAGTCATGTGCCTGATAGAAGGTCTGGTAGATGGTGTAGGGAAGGTTCGCGGTGCCGAGCCCGCCCGATGTGATGGTGAAGACCGCGTCGAAGTTCTGCACGATGTAGATGGACCCGAGCAGGGCCGCCAGCTCCATGTACCGGCGCAGGTGCGGCAGCGTCAGATGGCGGAATATCTGGAAGGCGTTGGCACCGTCCACCCGGGCGGCCTCGATGATCTCCAGTGGGCGGCTCTGCAGTCCGGCGAGCAGGATCAGCATCATGAAGGGCGTCCACTGCCAGATCAGGGAGACGGCAACGGCGGCCAGGGGTGAGGAGCTGATCCAGTCGGGCTGTGGCGGGTTGTCCGAGCCGAACAGCGACCAGATCCAGGTCAGGGCGCCGTTGAGGAGACCGTACTCAGGGTTGTAGAGCGCATGCTTCCACAGCAGTGCGGCCGCGACGGGCACGACGAGGAACGGGGCGATCATCATGGTCCGCACCGCTCCGCGCCCGCGGAACTTGTGGTCGAGCAGGAGCGCCACACCCAGGCCGAGCAGCAGGCTCAGCAGCACCACACCGGCGGTGAGCCACACCGTAGTGATCACCGAGGCGCGCATGTCCGGGTCGTTGAACACCAGTTTGTAGTTGGCGAACCCGGCCCAGCCGCGCTCCTCGGGCCGCAGCGCGTCCCAGTTCATGAAGGAGATCACCAGTGTGGCGGCGAACGGCAGCTGGGTGACGATCACCATGTACACCAGCGCCGGCATCATCGGGGCGCGCCTGGCCCATGCCCTTGCGCGGCCCGACCGTTGACGAGAAACCGCGGCCGCATGTGGCCCGGCGGGACGTCTTGATTTCTGCATCAGGGCACTACTCACTTGTGTCTCTCCGCTCCGTGGGGCCCCCTTGCCCCTGTGCGAGGGGAAGAGGGCCGCACAAGGGGCATGGGGATTGCGGTCAGTTGTTCTGGTACTTGGAGGCGACCTGCTCGGCCAGCTTCTGGCCCTTGTCGAGGGCCTGCTTGACCGACTGGCGTCCGGCGATCGCGGCGGACACTTCCTGGGTGACCTTGGTGCCCAGGTCCTGGAACTCGGGAATGGTCACGTACTGCACGCCGACCGTGGGACGAGGCTGTGTCCCGGGGTTCTTCGGGTCGGCCTCGCTGATGGCGGTCAAAGTGGCCTGGTAGAAGGGCGCCGCGGCCTTCTGGTAGTCCGGGTTGTCGTAGGTCGACTTCCGCTTGCCGGCCGGGACCCGGGACCAACCGAGCTTCTCACCGACGAGCTTCTCGTAGTCCTGGCTCGCGGCCCACTGGACGAACTGGGCGCCGGCATCCTGGTGCTTGCCCGCCTTCGGCTGCGCAAGGGCCCAGGTCCACAGCCATCCGGAGGCCTTGGTGTCGGTCACCGGTGCCTGCGCGTAGCCGACCTTGCCGGCGACGGGCGAACTGGGGTCCTCCAGGAGGCCCGCTGCCGATGTGGCGTCCATCCACATGGCGGTCTTGGACTGCGTGAAGTTGTTGAGGCACTCGGCGAATCCGGCCTGCGGGGCGCCGGCCTCGCCGTGCTTGCGGACGAGATCGACGTAGTCCTCGGTCGCCTTGGTGAAGCCTTCGCCGTTGACCTGGGCCTTCCAGTCCTTGGTGAACCAGGTGCCGCCCTCGGTGTTGACCACGGTGGTCAGGGCGGCTCCGAGCTCACCCCAACCCGGCTTGCCCCGCAGGCAGATGCCCTTCATGCCCTTCTGGGCGCCGTCCGCCTTGGCGGCCAGGTCGGCGACCTGCTTCCAGGTCGGACGGTCCGGCATGGTCAGGTGCTTGGCGTCGAAGATGTCCTTGCGATACATCAGGAAGGAGGACTCGCCGTAGAAGGGCTCGGCGTAGAGCTTGCCGTCCGCGCCGCGCAGCCCGTCCGTCATGGACGCGAAGACATCGTCCTGCTTGAAGGAGGGGTCCTTGGCGACGGTGTTGTCCAGCGGTGACAGCCAGCCGTTCTTGGCCCACAGCGGGACCTCATAGGCGCCGACCGTGACCACGTCATAGCCGCCCGCCTGTGTTGCGACATCCTGCGTGATCTTGTCCCGCACCTCGTTCTCCGGCAGGACGGTGAAGTTGACCTTGATGCCGGTCTTCTTGGTGAACTGATCCTTGGTCAGCTTCTGGAGGTCGAGCATCTGAGGGTTGTTGACCATGAGTACGTTCACGGTCTTGTCGCCGTCGCCCCCGCCACTGCCTCCCGCACCGGCGCAGCCGGCGAGCAGGGCGGTACAGGTGAGGCCGGTCAGGGCCGCCGTCGTCAGTCTGGCCCTGGTGGGTCCGTAGCGCATGGGAGCACCTTTCTTGGGGGAACAGCGAGCTGGGAACGGGGTCTTACGCCGAGGAATGACGGCGTGCTTGAAAGAGCCGGCGAGGAAAAGACCTCGGGCTTGGCGGCTCGGGCAGGAACTCAGACCCGGATGACGTTGGGTCCGTGCAGGGAGTAGCGATGAGCTTCGGCAACCGGCAGGCCGGTGTCGGTGATGATGGTTTCGAAGTCGCCGATCTTGGCGAATCGGCAGAAGCTCTGCGCTCCGAATTTCGTGTGGATTCCGACGAGTATCCGGCGATGGGAACTGCGGATCGCCTGGGCTTTGACGTCGGCCACCACCGGGTCGGGTGTGGTGAGGCCGGCGTCGCGGGAAATGCCGTTGGCTCCCAGGATCGCCAGGTCGATGACGAAGCTGGACAGCATCTGGTTGGTCCAGGATCCGACGGTGGCCAGGGTGCGGCCGCGGACCTTGCCGCCGAGCAGCAACACCGTGGCCTGGGAGGCTTCCGCCACCGCCGCGGCGGTGGGCAGGGAGGCGGTGACCACGGTCAGATTCCGGTCGGAGGGCAGCAGGTCGGCGATGAGGCGGTGGGTGTAGCCCTCGTCGATGAACACCGTCTCCGCCTCGCCGAACAGGTGCACGGCAGCGGCGGCGATACGGCGCTTGTCCTCCACATGGTGAGTCTCACGCTGGGCCAGCGAGGTCTCGAACCCGGCGCTTTCCACCGGGTAGGCACCGCCGTGGCTCCTGCGGACCAGACCGCCTCGCGCGAGTTCGTTCAGATCCCTGCGGATCGTCTCCGGCGCCACCCGGAAGTCGGCGGCCAGGGCGGACACCTCCACTCTTCCGCTGCGGCGGGCGAGAGCCAGGATCCGATGCTGTCGCTCTTCGGCTTTCACGCGCAAGCACCTCCCTGGTTTTCCCGTTCGGGCGAACATTGCCCGTCTGTTTCGGCCATGGATTTATATCGCCGTACTTCACCGGGTGAGACGCCCGTTCCTTCATGGATATTGCCCGATTGGGTGTGCGCGCCGGACGGGATTTCTGCAGGTCATCGGATTGCAAGTGGCATGATCGCCGTCCCCTGCCAACCGAATCGGGTGGCAGCGATGCCCGAATCCACGACAGCCACGAGCCGGACGACGCTCGTCCGGGTCGCCCGGGTCGTCCGAGGCGGTAGTCGGCGACGGCGGTATCGATGACGATGCCGGTGGCGGCCTGCTCGGCTCCGTCGGCCGAATGGATCACCGTGGGAATGCGGCGCAGCTGGTCGAAGTGATGGTGATCGACCGTTCGGTCACTTCTGGGCCGACGACCCGGCCGTGGTCCGACAGCTCCACGGGGAGCGCTCCGTCAGGGCAGCGTCCGCATCGTCTCCGTCAACTGCGGCACGTGGTCCTCCGCCCTGCAGCAAACTGCCGAGGTCCGCCGGCAGCGGCGGGCAAGGGGTCAGCGAACCCAAGAACCGGGGAGGTCTGCACGGATGACCTCAAGGTCGGCAACCGCGCATCCGCATGCGTGGATCCAGCAGTGGTCCTGCAGGCCGTCCCGGCGCAGCAATCGGCCAGGGGCCGCGTACCAGCGTACGGGTGAGTCCTCCTCGCTCGCCCACATCGCGTAGTCAGGCAGTTCGACCCGGGCGTATCGAGCGTGGAGGCGCGGCGCCAGCGCGTCCGGTAGCTCGCAGGAGCCCTGGTGCGATTCCACCACCCCCGGAGGATCGTCCTGCTCGATCTGAGCGAGGGGAATCGCCCACGACGCGCAATCCTGGTTCTCGCGGCGGAAGACCAGGACGCCTCCCTGGGCGTCGTCGACATAGAGCCCGGCCTGGGGTACCAAGGGGTCCTGCTGTCGGGTCAGGTCGTCTCGGCGACCCAGAAGTGCGCATACCTCCCGCAAGTTGGCGGGGAGTTCGAAGCCGAGGTCGCTCTCCGCGGCTCTCAACTCGTCCACAGAGCAGCCGTCTTCGGACTGCAGAGGGCTGCCGATCCACTCACCAGCGAACCAGCGCACGAAGTCCTAAGCCTCCGAGCGGCCGGTCAGCCGAGGAGGCTATGCTCGCCGGACCCGGAACCTCACCTCGGAGCCAGTGTGAGGAGGTGGGGGGTGGGGAAACGGCAAGACATCTCCAGTCCCGAGCCGGCTGCCGGGGCCTGTACGACCCACCCCCCATGGCCGCGAGTCCCTCACGATCTCCGTCCGGCCCATCGCACCGCACCGTATCCCCCACCACTGACAACACAGCCAGTCTGGCGACGGCCTTGCCTTGGAGGCCAACTCGACGCGGTGGGCGGAGATATCCAAGCGAAGGCGTCTGCTGTTCGGACAGCCAGCGACGATTCACCGATGAGTTCCGCCGCCCGGGCCGGTCTACCGGACGTACGCCATCGAGACGCCGACTGGAGACCCACCATGACCAATCCCGCACACCCCGGCCGCATGCTGTTCGTGAACATCCCCGTAGCGGACCTCGAGCGCAGCAAGGCGTTCTTCGCCAAGCTCGGGTTCGGTTTCAACCCGAAGTTCACCGACGAGACCGCCGCCTGCATGCTGGTCGGCGAGCACGCCTTCGTCATGCTGCTCAGCCGCGAGAAGTTCGCGGAGTTCTCGAAGCTGCCGATGGCCGATCCCACCACGCACACGCTGGCGTTGTACTGCTTCAGCGTGTCGTCCCGCGATGAGGTCGATGCGGTCAGCGCCGCTGCGCTCGCGGCGGGCGGCTCCGAGGCGGATGGCGCCGAGGACTACGGCTTCATGTACTCACGCAGCTTCTTCGACCTCGACGGCCATGGCTGGCAGGTCATGTGGATGGACCCGGCGGCGGCGGAGCAGGGCCCCGAGGCGTTCTCGGCCTCCACGCAGGACACCGACACCCCGGCCTGACCCATCGCCGCACAAGGCACGTGCGCCGTTGAAGTGCCGTACGGGCCGCAGTGAGTCGCATCGGCAAAATCATCGGGTGCCGCTTCAGGAGGGCGGGCAGCCGAACCAGTGCACCGTGCCGTTGTCGGAGGTGTAGCCCATGCACCTGACGGTGCTGTCGTGCACGGTCTCGGTCCGGGCTACGCCTTCGTCCAGATGCTCCGACTTGTAGTAGGTCTCCACGAGGGTGTCGATCTCGATGGTGTACCAGCGGCGCTTGTTGTTCGGGATGCTGCAGTTGTGGCCGATCACGTCGGTGCCGGGCCCCTCGTGCCACATGTCCCGTTCGGCGCGGTCGCAGTACGCCCTGCCGGTGGCGTTGGCGGTGCCGGCACCGGTGCCGAGCAGGGCCGTGGTGCCCATGGCCACCGCCGCAGCAGCGCCGAACAGGCGCTTCAGAGTGAGATTCATCGATTGGTCCTCCTGCCAGCCGTGGTGACGGTCGGGAGTCCCCACGTCACCTTAAGGTGATGATCACACTCATCCGGGACATCCGGCCCGGCAGCCGACGGCGCAGTCCCCCGACCCGGTGATGTCGGTAATGCCAATGCAGCAGGCCGCGGTCGCGCCCTCGGCCGGTCTCCAGGCGGAGGTGAGCGGCTGGTGGTCCTGCCTGGAGGGTCAGACCCGCCAAGAGGTCGACTCGGGTAGACCCACGGGGGGTTCCGGCCGGGAACAAGCCCCAGGGCAAAAGCAAAGGCAAGGAGGTCAGCCACTCCTTGCCACTCTCAACGTATAGCGCACAGGGGGCCTTGCGGCAAGGCCCCGGTCGTGCTGCACAATCTCCGGCCGAAGCCAGAACCTGCGGAAATCGGGGCTCCGCGATGCGCTTGCGGGCACACGCCGCAGGGCCTTTTGAATGGGGGACTTGATGATCGACGTGATCATTGCCGGTGGCGGACCGACCGGCTTGATGCTGGCCGCAGAACTGCGGCTGCACGGCGTGCAGGTGCTCTTGCTGGAGAAGGATGCGGAACCGGCCCCGTACGTCCGGGCGCTGGGCCTGCACGTGCGCAGCATCGAGGTGATGGATCAGCGCGGTCTGCTGGAGCGGTTCCTCGCGCACGGCAAGCAGTACGGGGTCGGCGGCTTCTTCGCCGGTATGGCCAAACCCGCGCCCGAACGGCTGGACACCCGGCACGGCTACGTCCTCGGCATCCCGCAGACTGTCACCGATCGCCTGCTGGCCGAGCACGCCGTCGCCGTCGGCGCCGAGATCAGGCGCGGCTGCGAGCTGGTCGGGCTGAGCCAGAACGAGGACGGGGTGAGTGTCGAGCTGGCCGACGGCACGCGGCTGCGCTCGCGCTACCTCGTCGGCTGCGACGGCGGCCGCAGCACGGTGCGCAAGCTGCTCGGCGTCGGCTTCCCCGGTGAGCCGACCAGGGTCGAGACGCTGCTGGGCGAGATGGAGGTGGCCGTACCAGCGGAGGAGGTCGCCGCCGTGGTGGCCGAGGTCCGCGAGACTCACAAGCGCTTCGGTCTCGGGCCCTTCGGGGAGGGCGTGTACCGCGTCGTCGTACCCGCCGACGGGCTGGCCGAGGACCGCTCGGTCCCGCCGACCCTCGACGAGTTCAAGCAACAGCTGCGGGTGTTCGCGGGCACCGACTTCGGGGTGCACTCACCGCGCTGGCTGTCCCGCTTCGGTGACGCCACCCGGCTGGCCGAGCGCTACCGGGTCGGCCGGGTGCTGCTGGCCGGCGACGCGGCGCACATCCACCCGCCGACCGGCGGGCAGGGGCTCAACCTCGGCATCCAGGACGCGTTCAACCTCGGCTGGAAACTGGCCGCCGAGGTGAGCGGCTGGGCACCGGAGGGGCTGCTGGACAGCTACCACACCGAACGGCACCCGGTGGCCGCCGACGTGCTGGCCAACACCCGCGCGCAGATGGAGCTGCTGTCCCCCGAGCCGGGTCCCCGGGCAGTGCGCCGACTGCTGTCGGAACTGATGGACTTCGAGGAGGTGAACCGGTACCTGATCGAGAAGATCACTGCGATCGGGGTCCGCTACGACTTCGGCGAGGGCCATGACCTGCTCGGCCGGCGGATGCGGGACGTGGAGCTGAAGCGGGGGCGCCTGTACGCGCTGATGCACGACGGCCGGGGACTGCTGCTGGACCAGACCGGGCGGCTCTCGGTGGCGGGCTGGGCGGATCGTGTCGACCACGTCGTCGACGTCAGCGAGGACCTGGACGTGCCGGCGGTACTGCTCCGGCCGGACGGCCACGTGGCGTGGGTCGGCGAGGATCAGCAGGATCTGCTCGGCCGGCTGCCCAAGTGGTTCGGCGCCGCCGTCCGCTGAGCGCGTGCATGTGTCCGGCGGCATTGCCCGTCAAAGACGTGACGCGGTCCGGACGAGGCCGGCCACCGCTCTCGACCGGCTGTGCGGTGGCCATGCGATCACCGTCGTGACCGTCGGCGCGTCCAGTACCGGCACGGCCGCGATGTCGCCCCGCAGGTGGGCCCGTGACGACTCCGGCGCGATCACGCAGGCACGGCCGAGCGCGACCAGCTGGAGCAACTGCGTGTGGTCGCGAACTTGGGGGCCGGGGCCGTCCGGGTACGTACCGTCGAGGCGGGGCCAGCGCGGCAGGGGCAGGCCGGGCAGCTCGGCGACGTCGGCCATGCGCAGGTCTGTCCGGCCGGTGAGGGGATGCCCGGCCGGCAGGACCACGACCTGTCCCTCCGTGCACAGCTCCTCGGTGTCGAACCCGGTCGTCGAGTCGAACGGCCGGTGCAGCACCGCCACGTCGGCCCGGCCGTCGCGCAGCAGCCGTTCCTGCTCGCCGGGCCCGCACAGGAGCACATCGACGGTGACGGCGTCGGGTTCGGCGGCGTAGGCGTCGAGCAGTTTCGCCAGTAGTTCGCTGGACGCGCCGGCCTTCATGGCAAGGACCACTTCGGCGTGGCCGGTCGCGGCGAGGGCAGCGCGGCGGGTGCGACGTTCGGCGGCCTCGACGGCGTCCAGCGCCGCCCGGGCCTCGCGAAGGAGCACCAGCCCGGCCGCGGTCAGGGTGACCGCGCGGCTGGTGCGTTCGAGCAGCGTCGCCCCGAGGCGCCGCTCCAGCTGGCGGATCGCCCGCGACAGCGGGGGCTGCGCGATCCCGAGCCGCTGCGCGGCCCTCCCGAAGTGCAGCTCCTCAGCGACGGCGACGAAGTACCGCAATTCCCGCGTCTCCACGCCGCCATGCTATCCGCCCGCCGACCGGGATCGATACCCGTGCGGTATCGCCGCCCACCCAATGGGTGTTGGACCGCTCCGGCGGGGCCCGGAAACGATGGGACGTATGACTGAACAGACGATCGCGCTGGTGACCGGCGCGAACAAGGGCATCGGGTACGAGATCGCGGCCGGTCTGGGCGCTCTCGGCTGGGCCGTCGGTGTCGGCGCCCGGAACGAGGAGCGTCGCGAGGCCGCTGTGGCCAAGCTGCGTGCGGCCGGCGTCGACGCGTTCGGCGTACCGCTCGACGTGACCGACGACGCGAGTGTGACCGCCGCGGCCGCACTGATCGAGGACCGGGCCGGACGCCTCGACGTACTCGTCAACAACGCCGCGATCACCGGCGGCGCACCGCAGATGCCCACCACGGTCGACCTCGCGAGGGTGCGGGCGGCCGTGGAGACCAATGTGGTCGGCGTCATCCGCGTCACCAACGCGATGCTGCCGTTGCTGCGCCGCTCGGCGTCGCCGCGCATCGTGAACATGTCCAGCAGCGTCGGCTCCCTCACCCTGCAGAGCACTCCCGGCGCCGAGACGGGCCCGATCGCCGTCGCCTACGCGCCGTCGAAGACGTTCCTCAACGCCGTCACGGTCCAGTACGCCAAGGAACTGCACGACACGAACATCCTCATCAACTCCGCCTGCCCCGGCTTCACGGCGACCGACCTCAACAACTTCCGCGGCGTCCGCACCCCGGAACAGGGCGCGGCGATCGCGATCCGACTCGCGACCCTGCCCGACGACGGCCCGACCGGCCGCTTCTTCGACGACGCGGGGGAGGTGCCTTGGTGACCGCTCGACGCGCCTCCCACTGACGGTGCCCGGCAGCGCCAGCCACTGCTCCGTCGCCCAACCGCCGGAGGCACCCCCTCCGGTTGCATACCGGGAACGGTCGGTCACCTTCTGTTCACCCGAGGAACCGGGGAACGTGTGATTCCGGGAGCACGCTCCCCGGCGTGAGACGAATCGCGGGAATAGTCCTCGCGGTCCTGCTGATCGGTGGCGTGGTGGCCGCCGTCGTCGCGGGGCGGCATGGTGAGGACAAGGGCACGGCAACGAAGACCGTGCGTGGAGTGATCGGATCGGAGAAGGCCGAGTTCTTCGCCGATCCCGACGTGGTGAAGGCCCTCGCCGCCAAGGGCTTCACCGTGAAGACGGAGGCGTCCGGGTCCTGGGCCATGGAGGGCCTGAACCTCAAGGGGTACGACTTCGCGTTCCCCTCCAGCAAGGCGCCCGCCGACCAACTGGCCGCCAAGTACCACGTGCAGGAGCCGCTGCCCCGGCCGTTCTACTCGCCCCTCGTGGTCGTGGCCCATCGCAGCGCGGCCGACGTGCTCGCGGCCAACGGCCTCGCCGTGCTCGACGGGAAGAGCCGGGGCACCCTGAACATGGGCGCGTATCTCGATGCCGCCCGGCACAACCGCACCTGGCAGCAGCTCAAGGGGGCGTCCGCCCATGGCGAGTTGACCGGGACGCTGTACATCGCGAGCACCGACCCGGAGTCCTCCAACTCCGGTGCGCTGTACCTCGCGGCCGCGTCCTATGTGGCGAACGGCGGCAAGGTGGCCGCGGGCAAGGCGGACGTAGACCGCACCGCACCGCTGCTGCACCAACTGGTCAGCGTTCAGGGCGCCCAGCAGTCCAGCTCGGACGCGGTCTTCCGGGACTTCATCAGCGGCGCCGGAAACCCGCTGGTGCTCGTGTACGAGTCGCAGGTCGCCTCGCTGCTCGCCGAACAGCAGCCCGGCCCGGACGCAGATGACCTTGTGGTGCTCTACCCGGACACCACGGTCAACAGCGACCACACCGTCGTACCGCTCGACGCGAACGGCCGGGCGCTCGGGGAGCTCCTGAGCACCGACCCGGCCCTGCGCAAGCTCGCCGTACGGCATGGATTCCGGCCGCAGGGCGACGCCGCCGAGTTCGTCGCGGCCACCGCAAGCCGCACCGCCTACCTCAACCAGAAGCTGACCGGCGTCCGGCAGGCGCCCGTGCCCACCTCCGCGGTGCTGCACGAGATGGCCCGCCGGGCGCGCGGATGACGGGGGATCTGCAAGTGACCAGCAGGGACAACGAGTTCACGCTCACACCGCCCAGCGACAGCGAGTTCACCCTCACCCCGCCCGAGGCCGTCACGCCCGTGCCGCGGGACAGGGCCGGCGGACTCGTGCCCGTGGACGACAGCGTCCGTACGGACATGGCACGCAAGGCCACCGCCTACGTAGAGGGCCTCGCCCAACTCGACGCCCGCTCCCCCGAGTTCGCGGGCAAGGTCGGGGAGATCACCGCTCTTGGCTCCGGTGAGATGCGCACCGCCACCGCCCAGTCCAACCGTATGCTGGAGCGGGCCGTGCGCAGCCTGCCCGACAAGGGCGGGGACGCCCAGTCGAAGGTCGCCGGCTCGCTGGTGGAACTGCGCCGGGTCGTCGAGGACCTGGATCCGCGTGACCTGCCCGCGAGCAAGGGTCGCAAGTTCCTCTCCAAACTGCCCGGCGGCAACAAGCTGCGCGACCATGTCGCCAAGTACGCCTCCGCACAGGGCACCCTCAACAAGATCGTGGGCTCACTGCGCGGCGGGCAGGACGAACTGCGCCGGGACAACGCCGCGTTGCAGACCGAGCGGGTCCGGCTGTGGGAGACCATGGGCAAGCTCCAGGAGTACGTGGTCCTCACCCAGGCCCTCGACACGGCCGTCGAGCAGCACATCTCCGGCGTCGGGACGGGCGACCCCGAGGCCGCCGACACGCTCCGCGCCGATGTGCTCTTCCCGGTCCGGCAGAAGCACCAGGACCTGCTCACCCAGCTCGCCGTGTGCGCACAGGGCTACCTCGCGATGGATGTCGTACGCCGCAACAACGACGAGCTGATCAAGGGCGTCGAGCGGGCCGCCACGACCACCGTCTCGGCCCTGCGCATCTCCGTGATGCTGGCCTCCGCGCTCGACAACCAGAAAAAAGTCGTCGAGCAGGTCAACGCCCTTCGCGGCACGACCGAGGACCTCATCCGGGGCAACGCGGAGATGCTCGCCACGCAGAGCGGTGAGATCCAGCGAATCGCCGCCGACCCGGCCGTGGGCGCGGAGACGCTGCGCTCGGCGTTCCAGCAGATCTATCGCACCCTCGACGCCATCGACACCTACAAGGTGCAGGCGACGGAGGCGATGGCCTCGACGGTCCAGTCGCTGACGGACGAGTTGCAGAACGCGAGCGCGTACCTGGAGCGCAGCCGGTCGCAGGGCGCGCTGGAGGGCGGACTCGCATGACGAGACGGACCACCCGCGCACTCGCGGTGCTCGCCACGACAGCCGCTCTCCTGACCGCCTGCACGGCCGAGGAGCACGGCCAGGACGACTCCACCGCGCCCAGGCCCGGCACGCTGCGCATCCTCGCCTCCAGCGAACTCAGCGACATGACCGCCGTCTTCGACCGTGTCCGCAAGGACACCGGCGTCACCATCCGGCCCACCTACATGGGCACCCTGGACGCCGTCGACCTGGTCGCCAAGGGCAAGGCCGACGGGGCGTACGACGCGCTGTGGCTGTCCTCCGACGACTATCTGCGGCTGCGCCCCGACGCGGCGAAGAAGGTGGTCTCCGAGACGCCGGTCATGTCCAGCCCGGTCGCCATCGGCGTCAAGAACGCCACCGTCCAGGCCCTCGGCTGGAAGCCCGAGCAGGTCACCTGGTCCCAGATCGAGCAGGCCGTGCAGGACGGGAAGCTGACCTACGGCATGACCGACCCGGCCCGCTCCAACTCCGGCTTCTCCACCCTCGTCTCGGTCGCGTCGGCCCTGTCCGGCGCCCAGTCCGCGCTGACGGACGCGGACGTCGCCAAGGCCACGCCGAGGCTGAAGAAGTTCTTCCAGGGCCAGAAGCTGACGTCGGGTTCGTCGGGCTGGCTGGCCACGGCGTACAAGCGGCGCGGCAACGTCGACGCCCTGCTCAACTACGAGTCCGTCCTCAAGGGCATTCCGGGCCTGACGGTGATCCGCCCCAAAGACGGCGTCGTGACCGCCGACTACCCGCTGTCCTCACTCACCGCGAGCGACGCCCGCACCCGCGAGGACGTCCGCAGGGTGGCGGACGACCTGCGCACAGCCGCCGTGCAGAAGCTCATCACCGACACCACCCACCGCCGCCCGGTCGTCGCCTCGGTGGCGCCCGCGTCCGGCCTGGACACCGGCCGACGGCGCGAACTGCCCTTCCCCGGCAGCCGTTCCGTCGCCGACGGCCTCCTCGACTCCTACGAGAACGAGCTGCGCCGCCCCTCGCGCACGGTGTACGTCCTCGACACCTCCGGCTCGATGGAGGGCGACCGGCTCGCGGCGCTGAAGAAGGCGCTGACCGACCTCACCGGCGACTTCCACGACCGCGAGGAGGTCACGCTGATGCCGTTCGGCTCGGACGTGAAGAGCGTACGGACGCATGTCGTGGACCCCAAGGACCCGAAGGCCGGCCTCGACGCCATCCGGCGCGACACCGACGCTCTCGACGCCGACGGCGACACCGCGATCTACACCTCGCTGGAGAAGGCCTACGACCATCTCGGCGCCGACCGCGACACGTTCACCTCGATCGTGCTGATGACCGACGGCGAGAACACCACCGGCGCCAAGGCAGGGGACTTCGACGGCTTCTACCGCCGGCTCACCGGCACCCGGCGGGACATCCCCGTCTTCCCGATCGTCTTCGGCGACTCCGACCGCTCCGAGCTGGCCCATATCGCCGACCTGACCGGCGGCCGCCTCTTCGACGCCCAAAAGGGCTCGCTGGACGGCGCCTTCGAGGAGATCCGTGGCTACCAGTAAGGTCCTCGGCTATCTCGAATCCAGCAAGAACCTCGCGGGCGGCGCCTGCGGCCTGCTCGGCCTGGTGCTGACCTTCACCGGGGTCGCGGGCCCGTACTGGCCCGTCGTGGTGGCCGGGCTCTACGGCGCGGGCGCGCTGATCGCCCCGCCGGAGCGGCCGGCCCTGCCCGACTTCCCGAGCCCGTCGGCACAACTGGACGCGGTGCGCGAGGACTTCGCGAAGCTCGGCGGCTATCTCACCGATGTCGACCTGCCACCGGCACTGCGCACCCGGCTCACCGAACTGACCGATGTGCTGGGCGCGCTGCTGGAGCCGGGCTGGGTCGCCGAGGTGCTCGCCCAGGACCCCGAGGCCGTGCACGCCCTGTCCCGGGCCGTACGGCAGGACGTCCCCGAGGCCGTCGACACCTTCGTACGCACCCGGTGGTGGACCCGGCTGGCCCCGGGCGCCGAACCGCCCGAGCGGCATCTGGAGCGGCAGCTGGATCTGCTGCGGCAGGAGGCCGAGCGGCTGGCGGCGGAGCTCGGGGAGACCGAGGCCCGCCGCCAGGAGTCCCACACCCGGTACCTGGAGGACCGGGGCGGGAACCGCAACGGCGAACTCAGCGCGTGACGTTGACGGTCGCCGACGCCGTCGAGCCGGTGTGCAGGTCGTCGCCCGGCCAGCTGACGGTGTAGGTCACCGAACGCCGGGTGCGCGGCAGGTCGTCGATGGTGAACGTGCCGTCGGCGGCGACGGTCACCGACGACAGGGTGCCCGTGCCGAGCCGGTCCGTGCGCCGGACGGTGAGCGTGGCCCGCTCGGGGAGTGCCTTGCCCTGGGCGGTGAACGTGCCGGTGATGTGGACGCCGCCGCTCATCGTGGCCTCCGCGGGAGCGGTCAGGGCGATCGTGCCGGCCGCCTTGCCGACCGTCACGGTGTGGGTGAGGTCGCCGGCGGGGCGGTGGGTCGGGTCACCGAGGAAGGAGACGGTGTACGTGGCCTCCCCGACCAGGTCGGGCTCGTCGAGGACGGTGAAGGTGCCATCGTCCTTGACGGTGGCGGTGCCGAGCTGGTGGGTGCCGGTGGCGTCCTTGCGTACGGCGGTCACCTTCAGCGGCTCGGCGGGCGCGGGTCCGTCCCACTCCAGTCGGCCGCGCACGGCCAGCGGCTCGCCCGCGACCGCCTGGGCGGGGCTGTGGGTGAGGTCGCCGGTGAAGAGGGTGTCGTACTGGGCGGCCGGGGGCTGGATGACGTGCAGCCAGTACTCGGTGCCGCCGGCGCTCTGGGTGATCGCGAAGAGCCGCGCGCCGTCCTGGGACCAGGCCAGGCCCCGCGGGGTGACCGAGCCGCCGTCGAGGCTGCCCTCGAAGGCGAACTCCAGCGGCGGCGTGGCGTCGGTCGGGTCGGCGCTCTGCACCAGCAGGTCGGGGGTGCTGCCGGTGGCCTGGGCGCCACGGGCGAGGTACTTCCCGTCACCGCTGAAGGCGACCGCGGTGGCGTTGGCGCCGTCGGGCAGCGCCTGGTACTGGTCCGGCGCGTTCGACAGGTCTCCGGCGTTCAGCAGCCGGGTACCGGCGGTGGCGTCGGCCACGGCGACCTTGCTGCCGTCGGCGTTCGCCGCCATGTCCTTCAGGTCGAGGGCGCCCTTGCCGTCGGTGTCCGCGAACCGGCGGGAGGCGTTCCGTACCGGGGTGGTGCCGCTGACGTCGAACGAGGCGAGGAACGGGTCCGCCGCGCCGCTCTCCTTGGGCTGGCCCATGAGGAGACGGTTCTGCCCACGGGCGCTGGGGGCCAGCTGGAGCCTGCCGACGTCGTTCCAGCCGGTCCGGGCGACCGTGCCGTTCGTGAGCGTGTCGAGGCCTGTCGAGGCCGTGGCGCACTGGTAGGGCTGGAAGACGTAGGCGTCCGTGCTCCACACCGTGCCGCCGGCGAAGGCGAGTTGGCGACCGCAGGTGTCGTAGGCGGCGCTGTACGCACCGTTCTGCTGGAGCGTGTCGGTGTCGTACGTGACGACGCGGCCGCGCTCGCCGACGTACAGCGTCATGGAGTCCTCGCTGAGGGCCAGGCCCGAGACCGTGTTCTCGTGCTGGAACGAGGTGACCTTCTGGCCCTGGAAGTTGTAGACCAGCACGGTGCCGACGTACTGGCCTTCGTGCTGGTCGGCGATGTAGACGCGCTGGTGCACGGAGTCGACGGCCAGCCCCGAGTACGACGAGATCGGCAGCTTGGCCACGGCCTCCTCGGCCGCCGCGTGTGCCGCGGGCGCCGCCGCGACGCTCAGGCCGGTCCCGGCGAGTACGGCGGTGAGCAGCGTCGCCGCGAGCCGTCTGGATCGGTGTGCTGTATTCAACTGTGCCCCCCACAGGCTTGGTTGGGCACCTCACCGGTGTCGGTGAGACGCCCGTGACGACCATGGAACCGGGGTGAAGATCCAGCGGGCAAGGGGGCGCGCGGCACGGGCCCGCGCCTCGGCGAAGCGGAACCAGCCGGACAATACCGATGCATATAGCATCAAGATTGTGCAAATGTTGCGACCAGGTCGCAGCGCAGCCCGGGAGGCATCATGAGTCAGCAGCCAGTCCCTCTGCCCTACACCGACCCGGCCTTCGTCGCGGACCCCTTTCCGTTCTACCGGCAGCTGCGCGAGGAGGGTCCGGTGCGGTGCGCCGTCCTCGCCGGCGGCCTGGAGGCCTGGCTGGTCACGCGCTACGAAGACGGCCTCGCCGCGCTGTCGGACCCGCGGCTGAGCAGCGACGTCCGCGACGCGTCGGACCCACGTCTCGTGCAGCAGCTGCCCACGGCAGAGCGCGAGTCCTTCATGCGCAACATGCTCCGCGCCGACCCACCCGATCACACCCGGCTGCGCCGCCTGGTCTCGAAGGCGTTCACCGCGCGCAGGGTGGCCGAGCTGCGGCCCCGCGTTCAGGCGATCGCCGACGGCCTGCTCGACACGGTCGTACCGACAGGCCACGCGGACCTCATCGGGGACTTCGCACTGCCGCTTCCGGTCACGGTGATCAGTGAGCTCCTCGGGGTGCCCGTGGCGGACCGGCACGACTTCCAGCGCTGGACCGACGACATGACCAGGCGTGCCGTGGAGCCGCCGGACCCGGCCGTGGTGGACGGAGCCTGGCGGCACATGCGCTCGTACCTCACCAAGCTCCTGGAGGCCAAACGAGCCCGGCCGGGCGACGACCTGCTCAGCGCGTTGATCGTCGCCCGTGACGAGGAGCAGCGGCTGGACGAGGACGAGCTCATCGCCATGGCGTTCCTGCTGCTGGTGGCGGGATACATCACCACGGTCAACCTGATCGGCGGCGGCATCACCGCACTGCTCGCCCACCCCGACCAACTGCGGATGCTGCGCGACGACCCGGCCCTGCTGCCGGACGCGATCGAGGAGTTCCTCCGCTACGACGGGCCGGTCAACCCCGGCATCGCCCGGTTCGCACGCGAGGACGTCGAGATCGCGGGCGTGACGATCCCGCGGGGAGCGACCGTACTGATCGCCTCCGCCATCGCCGACCGCGATCCGGAGCGGTTCCCCGATCCCGATCGCCTGGACATCGGCCGCCGGGACAACGGGCACCTCGCGTTCGGGCACGGCATCCACTACTGCCTGGGGGCACCGCTGGCCCGGCTGGAGGGGCAGGTCGCCATCGCCACCGTCCTGCGCCGTCTCCCCCATCTGGAGTTGGCCGTGCCACCCGGCGAACTCCGCTGGCGGCCCGGCGGCCTGCGCGGCCCCGAGCACCTGCCCGTCACCTTCACCCCCGGCGGCCCGGCTCCGGCCTCCACGACCCCTGCGCCCCCTCCGGGAACGACCGTCGACACGACCACCCCACAACCCGTGCCGCCCTCTGGCGGACACGCGTAGACCTCGGGCACCATCTCCCTGCACCGCCTGCACAGCCGCTCCAGAGGAAGCACGGCCAACCGCAGGAAGGGTTCCCATGAAGGCCACCCGGATCACGAAAACCCGCGCCGCCCTGACCGCACTCGCCCTCGTCGTAGCGCCCGGCGTCGCCGTCCTCGGCACCGCCACCGATGCCTTCGCCGTCACCAAGATCAGCCACGCCACCGCCACCGACATGTTCCGCCAGGTCGGCATCACATGGTCGTCCTCCGGCAACTGCTCCGACCGCAACAACCCGACGTGTACGTCCTTCGAGCAGCTCAACCTCGCCACCGCCCAGGGCGCCCAGACCCTCAAGCGCGCCAGCGGCTGCGCCCTCAACATCACCGGCGGCACGGAAACCGGTCACGCCTCCGGCACGTACTCCCACTGGAACGGCTACAAGCTCGACTACAGCAAGTACACCTGCGTCGGGAACTACATCAAGAACAACTTCACCTACATCGGCCTGCGCGGCGACGGCGCGCCGCAGTGGCGCTCCGGTTCCGGCAACATCTACGCCGACGAGGGCAACCACTGGGACGTCCTCTACTACAACTGCGGCGGCTGCTGACCGGCCCGTGCCCACTGCCGGTCGCCCCTGCCATGGCAGGGACGACCGGCACGGCGGTGGCATCGGCAGGCCTACAGGTCATGCGACGGAACACGGGCGGACAGCTCCGCCGCGAAATGCCGGGCCTGCGCGCCCCAGTCATGGTCCATCGTGCCGAAATGCTGCAGCACCTCGACCAGTTGGTACGCCTCGGACTCAGTCAGCAAGGGCAGACGGGGCTCGACGCGATCCGGCAGGTCGGAGACATCAGCCAGTAGTTCATCCATACCCCACTCAACCGGCCATCCGAGCAGGGGTTACGGGCTGACACGGCAGACACGACAGACATGGCAAACATGGCAGACACGGCAGACATGGAAATCCCGGCCGCCGTGGTGGGCCCGCGTCATGGCCCTTCAAGCCGTGCTGCCAGTTCCCCGGGGAGGGCGTCCCGATTGGACCGGGTCACCTGGACGAGTGCGATGTCAGGGCGCCGTTTGAGGGCGTCGGTGAACGGGTCGCTGTGCGCGTGCACCGTGGCGACGACGTCGAGATCGGACTCGAACAGGACCCCGACCGTGTCCCGGAACGCGTCGCACGACAGCTCCATTCGCCCGAGCTCGTCGATCAGCACAAGATCTCCAGGAGCAGGATCCGATGCCGCTGACCTGAGCGGCGGCACCGCGAGCCGCTCCAGGACGCCCAGATCGACGCCGTACCGCCCCACCCGCGGTGGTCCCGGGAAGTCGACGTGGGCCAACACGGCTCGCAGACCGCCCTCCAGCGTTTCCAGCGCGAAGCCGCTCCTGGTACCGCCGTACCGGATCTCCTCCGTGGTGAAGCCGACGGCCCTACGGGTGCGCAATAGCGCGGCCAACCGGCGGACAACGGTCGTCTTGCCCGTGCCCGGGCGTCCCTCAAGCAGGATTCTCGTCGGCATACTAGGCCAATGGGGTGTTTGGCCTGCCCGGGCTGTTGCCGGCCAAGCTGTTGCGGGTAGGGCCGCGCGCATGACTGGAATCGAGTTCACGAGCGCGGCATTCGGCGACCGTACGGCAATCCCTCGCCACCACAGCGGGGAAGGTGACGACGTGTCGCCACCATTGACCTGGTCGGGGGTACCAGAGGGAACATCGGAGTTGGTCCTGCTCTGCGAGGACCCTGACGCCCCGAGCGGCACGTTCCTGCACTGGCTGGTCACCGGTATCGATCCGCGGAGTACGGGTACGGCGGAGGGGGAGCCGCCTCCCGGCGGCCAGGAGTGGCCCAACGGTTTCGGCCGGATGGGCTGGGGCGGTCCGATGCCTCCGCCCGGGCACGGAGCGCACCGGTACTTCTTCCGCCTGTGGGCCCTGTCGGAGGCACTCCCCCTGCACGGCCGGCCGACAGCCGACGCGGTACATCACGCCGTGAAGGGCAGAGAGCTGGCGAGCGGCACGCTGATGGGCACATACCAACGCTGACCGCCGCCGCCAGCATGCCTCTCGGCACTCGGCTCGACCGTGCGCGGGGCCACGAGCTCGCCGGCGGCAGCGCTCCTACGGACTCTTATCCGGCGTACGCCCGCAGCGGGTAGTGGTCCGAGAGGTTCGTGTACGTGTACGACGTCCCCCAGCTCGTGACCGTCCAGGGCGCCGACTGCTCCTTGACGACCTCGTTGTGCCAGCCTGCCGGGCGGGCATGACCGGCGCGGTTCAGCACGTAGTCGAGGTCCTCACGCGGGTCGTCCGGGTAGCGGTAGCGGGCGATGGAGTTGTCCTGCGTGTCGAAGGAGTACGCGTGCCCGGTGCGCGCGTCGGCACCGACGAGGCCGGCGTCGTTGAGCAGCGACGTGTACTCGGCGCTGTACGAGTCGACGTTGAGGTCACCGGCGACCAGCACCTCTTCGTCGGCGGGGATGTTCTTCGCGTCCAGGAAGGCGTCGATGGCCTTGAACTGGCGGCTGCGCATCGTCGCCGCTTCGCCCGCGCCACATCCGGGATCCGTGGACTGCGCGTGCGTGCCGACCAGGTGCACCTTGGTGCCGTTCACGTTCAGGACGACATATGCGAAGCCCTTGTTGGACCACCAGTCCGCACCGCAGGCGTCCTTGTAGACGTACTGCTCCTTGTGCAGGATCGGCCACTTGCTCAGCACGGTGACTCCGCCGTCCTCGGGCGTGACGGCCGAGTACGCCCCGCCGGTCGCGTCCCAGCCACTCTTGCTGCGGCCCACCACCGGTGTCTGGTACGGGTATTCCGTCGCGGCGGCGCTCTTCAGCGCGTCGGACGAGGAGTTGTCGAAGGCCTCCTGGAGGACGACCACGTCGTTGCCGTGGAAGAAGGAGGTCTTCGGGATCTCGGCGGCCCGGTGGTCCTGTCCCCAGTTCGGGTACAGGTTCTTGCTCATGAGGAAGACGTTGTACGTCAGAACCTTCAGCGCCGGCGCCGGTCCGGCTGCCGCCGCCGGTGCGGAACCCGCGAGTGCCGCCGCGGGCAGCGCGAGGGCGAGCACGGCTGCCCCGAGGGCACGGCGGGGTACGAATCGCGTCACTGGATCTCCCTGTGGATGAAGGGGGTTGAGTGGCGCCGCACATCAAACCATCTGGGATTACCCACGGGTAACAGTCACGCAGGCAACAGATGACTCACAGCCGAGGAGGCAGAGAGTCCGGTTTCGGGGGCCTGCCTAGCCCCCTACCCCGCTTCTGGCCCGAAGCCACGGGAGAAGCGGCGCGCTCGTGGGCCCTCGACGAGAAGATTCTGACGAGGTCCAAGGTCATCCCGGCCGAGAGCCGGGACGTGCCATGGTGGCGAGGTCACCTTTAGGAACGGGAGAGGGGGGCCGCCTCACGTGTGCGGCGGGAAGACCGGAGGCGCCGCGCTTCAAGCAGCTTCGCGACCGCTCCGGCCGGCCACTCCCAACTACGGTCTTCTCCGGCTCGACCACATGCTCCCCGACTCGTTTGCCACGGGGAAACACGTCGGCCAGCAGATCCCGGCCGCTGACGATCGGGCACCCATTCGGATGCGGCCATCCGCGTCTGGCGAACGGGAAGTTCGGAACACCTCGTCACTCACCCGAACGGCCCTACTGCGGAGCGTAAACCCCTTGTCCCAACTGGCATGTCCCCCATTCGGAGTTGCGTCCGCACGGGGGACATGAGTCCGTGGGAGTCGTGTCCCACCGGATCTCACCGTCAGGAGGAGACATGGACACCAAGCAGAAGGACCACTCGGCCGACAAACTGTGCGTCGTTTTCACGGTCCGTGTGATCGAGGGCGGCGAGCAGGGCTTCCTGGATCTGTACGACCAGATCCGCAAGTCCGTGGCCGGCACCCCCGGCCACATCGTCGAGAGGCTGGGAGCACCCGTCGACGACTCCCGTCAGTGGGTCATCACCAGCGAGTGGAAGACCGCCGAGGACTTCTTCAAGTGGCAGCAGAGCGAGGAGCACCGCGAGCTGGTGGCTCCGCTGCGCCAGTGGGTCGACTCGACGCAGTCGCTGCGGTTCCGGGTCGTCAAGGAGACCAAGGGAGCGATGTCATGACGCGGATCACCAACGGCCCCGTCGCCGTCCTCGGTCTCGGCACGATGGGTTCCGGCCTCGCCACCCGCCTCCTCGAACAGGGCATACAGGTCCGGGTCTGGAACCGTACCGCCGAGCGGGCCGGACCGCTCGCCAAGGCGGGCGCCCACGTCGCCGTCCACCCCGCCGACGCCATCGAGGGTACGACCGTGGCCATCTGCGCCGTCGCCGACGGCGAAGCCCTAGGCACCGTGCTGCACGGTCCGGACGGCGTGCTGGCCGAGGGGCCCTACCCCGGTGTCCTGATCTGCACCAGCACCGTCGCGCCCGAAGAGATCGTCCAGATCGCCGGGGACATCCCCTCGGTTCTGGACGTCGGCATGCTCGGCAACGCCGACCACGCCCGCGACGGAGAGCTGCGGCTGTTCGTCGGCGGCGAGGAGAGCACGTACGAGGCCTGCCGCCCGCTGCTGAAGATGCTGGGCAAGGAGGTCGTCCATCTGGGCGAACTCGGGTCCGGCATGCGGATGAAACTGTGCCTCAACCTGCTCATGGGCATTGAGGTGCAGGCCCTGGCCGAGGCCACCGAACTGGCGGCGGCCTCCGGGCTCGACCGGCAGCTGGTCCTCAAGACGATCGCGGGCAGCGGTTTCGCCTCGCCGGTCATGGCGTTCAAGTCCCGGCGCCTGGTCTCCGGTCGCTTCGAGGAGCCGGACTTCCGGCTGCGGCTGATGGCGAAAGACCTCATGCTCGCTTCCAAGCAGGCAGCAGCAGCCGGCCTGAGCCTGCCGCTGGTGACCGCCGCGGCAGAGACCCACGTCCGCGCCGCCGAGCAAGGACTGGGCGACCAGGACTGTGCCGCGGTCACCCGCGCACTCACACCGAAACCGGGACACGAAACGTGATCATTGACATCCATGGGCATCTCTCCCCACCGGAGGCGGCCAAACGCTTCCCCATGCCCCCGAGCCTGACCGACGTCGACGGCATGCTCGCCGCTCGTGCCGAGGCCGGGATCGACCTCACCATCATCGGCAGCCCTGTCGGCGCCGGAGCGATGGCGCGGGTGCCGGGCGTGGACAACTACGCGCAACCACGAGACCGGCTGCGCAGTTTCCACGCCTGGATGTCGGGGCTGATCGCCAGGTTCCCGGACCAGTTGCGCGGCTACGTGTACGCCAACCCGTTCGGTGACGACGATCACCTCGAAGGGGTGCGGGAGACGCTCGCGGACCCGGCCTTCGTCGGCCTGATCACCACGTCCAGCGTCCGCGGAGAGCTGCTCGGCTCCCCGCGTGCCGACTCCTTCTTCGCGCTGGCCGCGGAGGCGGGAGTGCCGGTCCTGGTCCATGCCCCGGCCGAACCGGTCGGCACGGAACGGGTCGACGAGATCGGCTTCGTCGAGCAGATCGGCCGGTTCGGCGACGTCACCGTCGGCATGGCCATGATCGCGTTCGCGGGGTGGCTGGACAAGTACCCGGACCTACGGCTGATCGGCGCGACCGGCGGCGGCGCGATGGCGCTGCTGCCGGAGCGTCTGCACACGGCGGCGCGTCCCCGGCACTGGGCCGGGGGTGCGCCGCCCTCCGGGCGCCCCGATGCCGCCACCGCTTCGCCGGCGGCGAAGGGGCCGGCGGCCCAGGAGCCGTCGGCCGATCCAGCCGGGGCGCTGCACCGCATGTACGTCGACACGAGCCCGTTCAGTTCCGCGCATCTGAGCCTGAACGCGGAGGTGCTGGGGCCCGAGCGGATGCTGTTCGGCACCGACTCACCGCCGTTGGCCGCGCCGCTGGAGGAGCTCATCCGCATGATCGAGAAGCTGCCGGTCGACAAGGCGTCGCAGCAGCTCATCCTCGGTGGCAACGCCGAGGCTCTCTTCGACCTCAGGAGCCGTCCGTGACCACCACGCAAGAGGCCGTCACCGCGGCCGAACGCTGTACCCCGGAGTTCCGGCGCGATCCTCATTCGGTGTACGCCCAGCTGCGTGACACGGCGCCGGTCTGCCCCATGCGACCGCCGCACGGCAACGAGACGTACCTGATCACCCGGTACGAGGACGCGCGGGCCGCCCTGTCGGATCCGCGGTTGAGCAAGGACATGTACGGGGCCATGGACGCCTATCGGAGGATCTTCGGGGACTCGTCCATCGCACTGGACGACAACATGCTCAACTCCGACGCACCCAAGCACACGCGGCTGCGGCGACTGGTCAACTCCGCGTTTACCCCGCGGCGCGTGGAGGCTCTTCGACCGAAGATCCGGGAGATCGTCGGAAGTCTGCTCGACGGCTGCCCGGCCACGAAGCCCTTCGATCTGCTGCCGGCGTTCGCGTTTCCGCTGCCGATCATCGTGATCTGCGATCTGCTGGGTGTGCCGCCGCAGGAGCGGGCACGGATGCAGAATCTGTCCTCCACGGTGGCGCAGAGCGGATTCGACGAGGAGGCCAAGCGGGCCCAGCAGAAGGCCGAGGAGGATCTGCACGCGTACTTCACGGAACTCATCGCCGCCAAGCGCAGCCGCCCGGGTGACGACCTGCTGAGTGCGCTCATCGCCGCCCGGGACGACGACGGCGGGCTCACCGAGAGCGAGCTGGTCTCCACGGCGTTCCTGCTGATGTTCGCGGGTCACAAGACGACCGCGTACCTGATCGGCAACTCGGTCCACCACCTTCTGTCCCACCCCGACCAGCTCCGCGCCGTACGGGAGAACCCGGATCTGATCCGGGCGGCGGTCGAGGAACTGGTGCGCTACGACGGCTCGGTGGAGACCGCGACGTTCCGGTACGCGACCGAGGACGTGGAGTACGGCGAGACGCGCATCCCGAAGGGCGCCCTGGTGCAGATCGCGCTCAGTTCGGCCAACCGCGATCCGCTGAAGTTCGACGCCCCGGACAGGCTGGATGTGGTGCGGCCGGGAAACGCGCAGGACGCCCATCTGGGGTTCGGGCACGGCAGCCACTACTGCCTGGGAGCCCCGCTGGCCCGGCTGGAGACGCAGCTGGCTCTGACCATCCTGTTCGACCGGTTCCCCGGCATGAGGGCGGCCGAACCCCGCGGCGAGGCACGGTGGTTGGAGGTTCCCTTCCCGGCCTTCCGTGGCCTCGCGGAGCTGCCGGTCGTACTCGAACCTGCTGGGTGACCGACGCCGAGGGCAGGGCCGTCCCGTCGGGGCGGCCCTGCCCTCCCTCTTCACCCCATGAGCCGAGCCCCGGGCTTCACAGCATGAGCTGAACCCCAGGCCTGAGCTGCCGCTCACGGTCGCGGGCCGGTAGGACGCCGCTTAGCGTGGAAGACACGACGCGTCCGAGCTGAGACGGCAGGCGGGCGCGGGCCCAGCCTGCCTCGGGAGGTCTCCCAGTGGGTACCGTCTCGTTTCTCCTCGTCGTAGTCATTCTGACGGCTCTGGCCTTCGACTTCACCAACGGCTTCCACGACACGGCCAACTCGATGGCGACGTCGATCGCCACCGGGGCGCTGCGACCCCGTATGGCCGTCATCGTCGCGGGGGTGCTCAATCTGGCGGGCGCGTTCCTGTCCACGGAAGTCGCCAAGACCATCTCCGGCGGCATCGTGGACGACGCGAAGGTGTCCCTGGTGATGATCTTCGCCGGACTCGTCGGCGCGGTCCTGTGGAACCTGATGACCTGGCTCGCCGGGCTGCCGTCGAGTTCGTCGCACGCGCTGTTCGGGGGGCTGATCGGTGCCGTGTGGGTGGGCGCCGGGGGGTCCGCGGTGCAGTTCGGGGCGATCATCGAGAAGATCGTGATCCCTGCCGTCCTGTCGCCGATCGTCGCCTGCGTCGTGGCAGTGCTGGCGACCTACCTCGCCTACGTCATCACCCGGCGCACGGCTCCCGGTCAGGCGCGCAGCGGATTCCGCAGGGGCCAGATCGGTTCGGCGTCGCTGGTCGCGCTGGCACACGGCACCAATGACGCGCAGAAGACCATGGGGGTCATCACCCTGGCCCTCATCTCCGCCGGGGTGCTCACCCACGGTTCCGGGCCGCCCTGGTGGGTGGTGCTCACCTCCGGACTGGCGATCGCCCTCGGCACGTACACGGGCGGCTGGCGGATCATCCGCACCATGGGCAAGGGGCTCACCGACATCGAGGCACCTCAGGGCTTCGCGGCCGAAACCAGCGCGACGACCGTGATTCTGGCCTCGTCCCACATGGGATTCCCCCTGTCGACCACGCAGGTGTGCACCGGCAGCATCCTGGGTGCCGGCCTGGGTCGCAAACTGGCCCAGGTGCGGTGGGGCGTGGCCGGGCGCATCGCAGTGTCCTGGCTGCTCACGCTGCCCTCGGCGGCGGCCATCGGTGGTGTGGCCGCCTGGATCGCCGACCACGGCACGGCGGGCGTGGCCCTGGTGGCCGCCGCCGCGGCGGCCGCGGCGGCCGGGTTCTGGGCCCTGTCGCGCCGTCGCGCCGTGACCCCGGACAACGTCAATGAACTGCCCGCTCGACTGTCCGAGCACGCGGAGCAGACCGCGGCGTGAGAGCCGGGCGGCCGGCCCGTCCATCAGCGAAAGGAAGCAGGGCGATGAACATCGACTGGGGCGCCTTCGGCGGCGTGTTCGCTGTGAGCCTCGGTATCACGCTGCTCACGGTCGTACTGTTCTCCCTCGGCATCGCTGCCTGGCCCCATGACGACGGCGGGGGCGGAGCACACGCCCGCGCCGTCCGGACAGCCGCCACCGCGGCCGCGGTGCTGTGCTTCGCGGCGTGCCTGGCGGTCGCGGGCTTCGGGCTCGCCCTGATCATCGGCGTGTGACGCCATCGGCGGCGCCCCGGACACAAGAGTGCCGGCGTCGCGCCCCCTCCTGTGTGGCCAGAAGTGGACTTAGATCCGCCCAACCCGCCCCCGGCACGAATCGGCAGGCAAACCACGGCTGAGGGCGCGAGTCGCGAGAACGTCCCCCGTTGATACATTCGCTTGATCATTCGTGGGCCTGACCTGCGGCTCGGCAGACAGACGACGTCTGGTGCCCCGAACCTGCCGGCGCCCGCGCAGCGCCATGACATTTCGACAAGGACTCAGACTTTGGCTCGCACCCGGCTCCGTCGCCGTTTAGACCATCTCGTTACTGCATGGCGTCGTTGGAGGGCGACGTCCGCCCGGGGCTCGCGAAGGGGGATGCTCCGGTGATGGTAGTGGGCGGCCTCGGAGTCGGCATCAAGAACGCCGACCCGTCGTCCTCGTTCCGGCCGGCTCTGCCCACCGCTGCCGACACCAAGTGCCTGGTCGGCGTGCACGATTACTGGCGATCTTGCGTGAAAGCCCCGGTGTTCACGCCGGGGATGAAACGCATCTCAAGACTGCTCTGACAGTGAGAATTGATCGTGGCATCGCCCGGAGGTCTGACAGTGAGAATTGATCGTGGCATCGCCCGGAGGTCTGACTCGTGCTCTGACTGACGCTCAGGTTGTCCTTCGCAGGAACTGTCGGCCTGCCGGGCGATGCCGCGTGGCGTGTGGCCGGCCGGGTGACTGTGACCTAATAGGAGCCTGGCCAGAGGTCCCATCACTGTCTTGTCCGTCTGCCCGACCGGCTCGCGCCCTCCCACTGGTGAGCGTTGGAAGGGCAGCACACAGCAGCATGGCAGACGAGATAGCGGTGGTCGGAGGAATCGACACCCACACCGACCTCCACCAGGCCGCGGTCATCGACGGCATCGGCCGGCACCTGGCCACCGAGCAGTTCGAGACCACCCCGGAGGGCTACCAGCGGCTGCTGGACTGGCTCCGGTCCCACGGCGAGGTCCTCGCCGTCGGGGTTGAGGGGACCGGTGCCTACGGTGCCGAGATCGCCCGCTTCCTTACCGCGAACCAGGTCACGGTGGTCGAGGTGGACCGGCCGGACCGCAAGGCGAGGCGGGACAACGGCAAGTCCGATCCCATTGACGCCTACGGGGCCGCGACCGCGGTCCTGTCCGGCCGGGCTGGCGGAACACCGAAGTCGAGGGACGGGATCGTTGAGGCGATCCGGGCCCTGCGGGTGGTCCGCAAGAGTGCCGTCAAGGCCCGCACCCAGGCCATCAACCAGATCCGGACTCTCATCGTCACGGCTCCGTCCGCGGTGCGGGACAAGCTGCGGGGACTGTCCACGCGGGAGTTGGTCGACACCCTGACCCGTTCCCGTCCCGCAGGCGCACTCGACGACCCCGTCTGCGCAGTGAAGATCGCCCTGCGACGGCTCGCCCGCCGCTACCAGCAGCTCGACGAGGAGATCAAGGACGCGGACAAGGAGATCGGGCCGCTGGTCACCCAGGCCGCCCCCAGGCTGATCGCCTTGCCCGGCGTCGGTCCCGAGACCGCTGGCCAACTGTTGGCGAGCGCAGGCGACAACCCCGGCCGGCTCCGCTCGGAGGCCTCCTTCGCACACCTCTGCGGGGCCGCCCCGGTCCCGGCCTCCTCCGGCCGCACCCACCGCCACCGCCTCAACCGCGGCGGCGACCGGGCCGCCAACAACGCGCTCCACACCATCGTGTTGGTCCGCATGAACTACGACCAGCGCACCCGGGAATACGTCGCCCGGCGAACCGCTGAAGGCATGGCCAAGAAGGACATCGTCCGCTGCCTGAAACGGTTCGTCGCCCGCGAGATCTACAAGCACCTACCCCACATGACCCGCAGCACCACCCCGCTTCCACAGACCACTTGACCATCTATAGGAGCTTCCCGCAGGCTAGAGCGGACGTTTTTGCTGCTCGATGTACTGGCGGACGATCGCCAGTGGTGCTCCGCCGCACGACGCGGAGAAGTACGAGGGCGACCACAGATGCCCGTGCATGACGGCGGGGTTGATCCGGCCGGTGAACTCCTGCCGTATCCGGCGAGCGGAGACGCCCTTGAGGCTGTTGACCAGCTTCGAGACGGCGACCTTCGGCGGGTAGTGCACCAGCAGATGGACATGATCACGCTCGCCGTTGAACTCCCTCAGCTCCGCCTCGAAGTCCTCGCACACCTTGCGCATGATCGCTTCGCAACGCGTCAGCATCTCGTCGTTGAACACTCCGCGCCGGTACCTCGTCACAAAGACCAAGTGCACAATGCATCGCCGAAACAACGTGCCTGCCACGCCTGTAGTCATTCTGACCGTCCATGAGACCAATCGGACTAGGATCTTGGGCGTGCAGCTGCGCTACAACTACCGGGCCTACCCGGACGCTCCGCAGCGTCGTGCGCTGGCCCAGGCGTTCGGGTGCGCCCGCGTGGTGTGGAACGACTGCCTGCGCGACCGCAAGGAAGCGCACGCGGCAGGGCTGCCGTACGTGACGTCTGCGGAGTTGTCCCGGCTTCGCATCACCCAGGCCAAGTGCACTGAGGAACGCGCCTGGCTCGCCGACGTCTCAGCGGTCGTCCTGCAACAGTCCCTTCGGGACCTGGACACCGCCTACAAGAACTTCTTCGACTCGGTCAGGGGCAAGCGGCAGGGCCGCAAGGTCGGCCCTCCCCGCTACAAGTCGAAGAAGCACACCCGGCAGTCGATCCGCCTCAACACCAACGCCTTCTCCCTCCAGGACGACGCCACGGTGTACGTGGCCAAGGTCGGCAACCTCAAGGTCACGTGGTCCCGCCGCCTTCCGGCCGCACCCACGTCCCTGACCGTCACCAAGGACAGCTCCGGCCGGTACTTCCTCAGCTTCGTCGTCGACACCGAGCCGGACATCCTCCCCGACCTTCAGACCGACACCGGTCTCGACCTCGGCCTGTCCGCCTTCGCCGTCCTGTCCGACGGGCGGAAGATCGACAGCCCCCGCTTCCTGCGCCGGGCCGAGAAGAAGCTCAGGCGTCTCCAGCGGGAGCTGTCCCGCAAGCAGAAGGGTTCGAAGAACCGGGCCAAGGCCCGGATCAAGATCGCACGCCAGCACGCCCGCGTGGCGGACCGGCGCCGGGACTGGCACCACAAGGCCTCCACGCAGATCATCCGCGACAACCAAGCGGTGTATGTGGAAGACCTCGCGGTGTCCGGCCTCGGGCGTACCCGGCTTGCCAAGTCCGTGCACGACGCGGGATGGTCCGCGTTCGTCGGCATGCTGGAGTACAAGGCGGCCAGGCACGGGCGTACCTTCGCCAAGGTGGACCGGGCCTTCCCGTCCTCGCAGGTCTGCTCGGCCTGCGGATTCCGCGACGGACCCAAGCCCCTGCACGTCCGGCAGTGGACGTGCGGCGCATGCGGCACCCGGCACGACCGCGACCACAACGCAGCACGCAACGTCCTGTTCGAAGGACGCCGTATCGTCGCCGCCGGACGGGCGGAGAGACTACGCGCCTGTGGAGCGTCGGTAAGACGGGCACCCGTGCCCGCACAGCGCGGTGAAGCAGGAAGCCCCCGGAAGGGTCACACGACCCAGGCCGGAATCCCTGGACTTTAAGCCAGGGAGCACGTCAAACCAATGCCGACCGCGACTACTACGACACGGTGAACCCCGAGGAGAGCGCCTGCGCACGCTCATCGGCAGCGCCAAGGACCATGTCGAAATCTCCCAGCAGGACATGAACGCCACCTGTCCGCCGCTGCCGCGCTACGACATCCGCCTGTACGACACGCTCGCGGCGAAGTTGGCCGACGGCGTGAAGGTCCGCATCGTGGTCAGCGACCCCACCAACCGTGGAGCCATCGGCAGCGGGGGCTACTCCCAGATCAAGTCGCTGAACGAAATCAGCGACGTGCTCCGCAAGCGGCTCGAACTCGTCACCGCGCCGCACAGCTCAAAGCGAAGCTGCTCGACCCCCAGTGGACATACTCCCGGGCAACAGCCACGTACGACTACACGCGCGGCAGCTGCCAGGGTTGACGCCGTTGGAGTCCTGGGCGGTCGGCGACGCCTCCCGCTGAGCCGATCGGCGCCGTCGCCGGGGCAGGACAACCACGGCGGCGAGGTGCGGGGCAATCGTGATCGGTGGTCTCCCCTCACCCGCCCCACAACGTGACGTACACCGGCGGCCGGAACCGGGACGGTGGGACGCCTGCGCCGGGTGCGCGCATGATGCGGGTTGCCGCGGGGGTGTGCAGGAAGTGCAGGAACGCGTCGGTGGCCGGGGAGCGGTGCTCGGGCGGCAGGACGGTGGCGTGCCAGGTGGCGTCCCAGGGCGTGGCCGGGGTCTCCAGGATGCGCAGGTCGTCGCGACGGATGCGGGGCGACACCAGATGGGCCGGCGCGGGCGCGACGCCCGCGCCCTCCGCGGCGGCTGCCCAGGTCGCGGCCTGGTTGGGGAACACCCACACATGCCCCTCGGCCACACCGAGCCGGCGCAGCAGCCGCCCGGAATCCGCGTCCGGGTCGGTTCCGGAGGAGTCGACCAGCCACGACCACTGCGGGGGTGAACCGGCCGGGCGTGGCGACCTGGCGCCGGTCACCACGACCAGCTGGGTGCGGAACAGCGGCTCGCTGACCAGTTCGCCCCTGCGGACGGCGCCGAGATACGGCCCGAGCGCGACGTCGGCCAGCCGGTTCTCCACCAGCACGCGGATCTCGTTGCCTGCGGCCACCCCGAACGAGGTCTCGGTCCTGCGCCCGGAGCGGTCGGCGAAGGCCTCCACGAGCGAGGGGAGGACGAATTCCGCGAGCGTGCTCGTGGCCACGACCCGTAGCTCGTCGGGCGCGCCCCGCGCCGCCCGCACCGCCGTTTCGGCATCCGCGCTCAGCGCAACCATCCGGGACGCGACCGGCAGCAGCCGCGCCCCCGCCGGTGTCAGACGCATTCCACCGCCGCCGGTGCGCTGGATGAGCGGATCGCCGAAGTGGGTGCGCAACGCGGTGAGCGCCTGTGACACCGCGGACTCGCTCACGTCCAGCGTGCGTGCCGCGGCGCTCACCGAACCGAGCCGGGCAACCAGCACGAAGGTGCTGAGCTGGGTGACGGTCACCATCCGATTTTCCCGCGTTTGGCAGGATAAGTGAATGCTTATCGACCCATTGCATGGCGGGTGCGGAAGAGCGCAGCATCGCTGCACGGCGGAGGGCACAACGTTCCAGGAGGGCCCGATGCAGGTTCCGGCTGCTTTCCAGTACGAGACGGCCTCCAGCGTCGAGCATGCGATCGAGCTGCTCACACGCTACGGCAGCGAGGCCCGGGTGGTGGCGGGTGGACACAGCCTGCTGCCGATGATGAAGCTGCGGCTGGCCCAGCCCGAAGCCCTGATCGACATCAACGGCCTCGGCGAGCTGGCGCGGATCCGGGTGGACGGGCACGACCTGTCGGTCGGGGCGATGGTCCGCCACGCCGAGCTGCTCGCCTCGCCGGTCGTCGGCGAGCACTTCCCCATCCTGCGGGACGCGGAACGGGTCATCGCCGATCCGCTCGTACGCAACCGCGGCACCGTGGGCGGCTCCCTGTGCCAGGCCGATCCGTCGGAGGACCTGTCCGCGGCGTTCTCGGCGCTGCGCGCGGCCCTTGTCGCCCAGGGCCCCCGCGGCAGGCGCACCATCGGGATCAGGGAGTTCTTCCTCGGGCCGTACGAGACGGCGCTGGACGAGGCGGAGCTCCTGGTGGAGGTCCGGGTGCCCATCCGTTCGCACGCCAGTGCCTACCGCAAGGTCGAGCGCCGGGTCGGCGACTGGGCGGTCGTGGCCGCGGGCGCGGTGCTGGAGATCTCCGAGGGGGTCATCACCGAGGCCGGTATCGGCCTGACGGCGGTGGGTGCGCCGCGGTTCGTGGCCGAGCAGGCCGAGGACTTCCTGCGCGGCGGACGGCCGGACGACGAGGCGTTCGCCGAGGCGGGCCGGATCGCCTCGCAGGAGTGCCGGCCGACGGCGGACCAGCGCGGCCCCGCCGACTACAAGCGGCATCTGGCCGCTGAGCTCACCACCCGGGCGCTGCGCGCCGCCGCCGCACGCGCCCAGGGGCAGGAGGCGTGACATGCGGATCACCGTGACCGTGAACGGCGAGCAGCACACGAGGGACGTCGAGCCCAGGCTGCTCCTCGTCCACTTCCTGCGTGACGAACTCGGGCTCACCGGCACCCACTGGGGCTGCGACACCTCCAACTGCGGGGTGTGCGCCGTATGGCTGGACGGAACGCCGGTCAAGTCGTGCACCGTGCTCGCGGTCATGGCCGACGGCCATGAGGTGCGCACCGTCGAGGGCCTGGCGCACGGGATCCAACTCGACCCGGTGCAGCAGGGATTCATCGCCTGCCACGGGTTGCAGTGCGGCTTCTGCACGCCGGGGATGATGATGACCGCCCGCTGGCTGCTCGACCACAACGCGGATCCGTCCGAGGAGGACATCCGCGAGGCGATCTCCGGACAGATGTGCCGCTGCACCGGTTACGAGAACATCGTGCGCTCCATCCGCTGGGCCGCCGAGCACGGCGGCGGGGCGCGGACCGCGGACACGGGCACCGAGCCGGCGCCCGCTCGTGAAGAGCCGGCGCACGGCCGCGAGGGGGTGCGGGCATGACGACCACCGAGGAACGGCCGGTCGGCTTCGGACGGTTGACCCGCAAGGAGGACGCGCGGTTCGTCCGCGGCCACGGAACCTACGTCGACGACGTCCGGCTGCCCGGCATGCTGCACGGCGCCATTCTGCGCAGTCCGCTGGCGCACGCCCGGATCGTGTCGCTCGACACCAGCGCCGCCGAGGCGCACCCCAAGGTCAAGGCCGTGATCACCGGCGAGACCCTGGCCGGTCTCGGCCTGGCCTGGATGCCTACGATCTCGTACGACACTCAGGCGGTGCTGGCCACCGACAAGGTGCGCTTCCAGGGCCAGGAGGTCGCCTTCGTCGTCGCCGAGGACCGCTACGCCGCGCGGGACGCTCTTGAGCTGATCGATGTGGAGTACGAGCCGCTGCCGCCGGTCGTCGACGCCCTGCGGGCGATGGAGCCGGACGCACCGGTGATCCGCGACGACAAGGAGGGCCAGCGCGACAACCACATCTTCGACTGGTCGGCGGGGGACGAGGAGCGCACCGACGAGGTGTTCGCGGGCGCCGAGGTCGTGGTGGCGCAGGACATGCTGTATCCGCGGGTGCACCCGGCGCCGCTGGAGACCTGCGGCACCGTCGCGGACATGGACGCCATCACCGGCAAGCTGACGGTGTGGTCCACCACGCAGGCCCCGCACGCCCACCGCACGCTGTACGCGATGGTGGCCGGCATCCCGGAGCACAAGATACGCATCATCTCCCCGGACATCGGAGGCGGTTTCGGCAACAAGGTCGGCATCTACCCGGGCTATGTGTGCGCGGTCGTCGGTTCGATCGTCACCGGCAAGCCGGTCAAGTGGGTGGAGGACCGCTCGGAGAACCTGATGAGCACGTCCTTCGCCCGCGACTACCACATGCACGGTGAGATCGCGGCGACGAAGGACGGGAAGATCCTGGGCCTGCGCGTCCGTGTGATCGCCGATCACGGCGCGTTCAACGCCACCGCACAGCCGACGCAGTTCCCGGCCGGTTTCTTCGGCGTGTTCACCGGCTCGTACGACCTGGCCGCCGCGCACTGCGCCGTGACCGGCGTCTACACCAACAAGGCCCCTGGCGGCGTCGCCTACGCCTGCTCGTTCCGCGTCACCGAGGCGGTGTACCTGGTCGAGCGCATGGTCGACGTACTGGCCACCGAACTCGGCCTGGACCCGGCCGAGTTGCGGATGCGCAATCTGCTGCGGCCCGGGCAGTTCCCGTACCGGACGCAGACCGGGTGGGAGTACGACTCCGGTGACTACCCGCGCGCCCTGCGACTGGCGATGGACATCGCGCACTACGAGGACCTGCGCCGGGAGCAGGCCGACAGGCGCGAGCGCGGGGAGCTGATGGGCATCGGGGTCAGCTTCTTCACCGAGGCGGTCGGCGCGGGCCCCCGCAAGCACATGGACATCCTGGGACTGGGCATGGCCGACGGTGCCGAACTGCGCGTCCACCCGACCGGCAAGGCCGTACTGCGGATCTCCGTGCAGACCCAGGGCCAGGGTCATGAGACGACCTTCGCGCAGATCGTGGCGCAGGAGCTGGGCATCCCGCCCGAGGACGTCGAGGTGGTGCACGGCGACACCGACCAGACTCCGTTCGGGCTGGGCACCTACGGGTCGCGCTCGACGCCGGTGTCCGGCGCGGCGGCCGCGATGGTCGCCCGCAAGGTGCGCGAACGCGCGAAGATCGTCGCCTCGGCGATGCTCGAAGTGAGCCCGGACGACCTCGAATGGGAGAAGGGCCGCTGGTTCGTCACGGGTGATCCCGACCAGGGACGGACCATGGCCGAGATCGCGCTGGCCGCACACTCCAACCTGGAACTGCCCGAGGGCGTCGAAGGCCACCTGGACGCCACCTGCGTCTACAACCCGCCGAACCTCACCTTCCCCTTCGGCGCATACATCTGCGTCGCCGACGTGGACGCGAACACCGGCCAGGTGAAGGTCCGCCGGTTCATCGCCGTGGACGACTGCGGCAACCGGATCAACCCCATGATCGTCGAGGGTCAGGTGCACGGCGGACTCGCCGACGGCCTCGGCATGGCGCTCATGCAGGTGATCGCCTTCGATGAGGACGGCAACTGCCTCGGCGGATCGTTCATGGACTATCTCCTGCCCACCTCGGTCGAGTGCCCGTCCTGGGAACTCGGCGAGACCGTCACCCCCTCCCCGCACCACCCCATCGGAGCCAAGGGCGTCGGCGAGTCCGCCACGGTGGGCTCACCCGCCGCGGTGGTCAACGCCGTGGTCGACGCGCTGAAGCCGCTGGGCGTACGCCATGTCGACATGCCGCTGACGCCCGCCGCGGTGTGGCGGGCCGCGCAGGGCCGGCCGCTGCGCACGGACCTGGCGATCACCTGAGGCGCCCGCGATGACGAACACCGAACTGCTGACCCGGGCGGACGTGCTCCGGCACGGCCGGACGCCGTTCGTCCTGGCCACCGTCGTCCATGCGGAACGGCCCACGAGCGCCAAGCCCGGGGACAGCGCTCTGGTGCTGCCCGACGGCACCATCGAGGGCTTCGTGGGCGGCACATGCGCCGAGACGACGGTGCAACGGCAGGGCCTGCGGGTGCTGCAGACCGGCGAGTCGCTACTCCTGAGGATCACGCCCACCGCGGACAGGGGGCCCGAAGGCGCGCAGGAGTCCGGCGAAGGCCTGGTCACGGTGGCCAATCCCTGTCTGTCGGGCGGCACGCTCGACATCTTCCTCGAAGCCAACCTCCCCCCTGCGTTGGCGTACGTCTACGGACACGCCCCCATCGCCCGCGCTCTGCTCGACGTCGGCCGTGTCCTCGGCCTCGACGCCCGGCCCGCCTCGCCCGGGGAGCCGCTGCCACCCGATCTGGACGTCGTCGTCATCGCCACGCACGGCCGCGACGAGGAGACCGTACTGATCGAGGCCGCGCGCGCCGGAGTCCCGTACATCGGGCTGGTGGCCAGTCCGAAGCGGGGCGCGGCGGTGCTCGCCGGGCTGGATCTCGGCGAGGAACAACGCGCGCGCGTCCGCACCCCGGCCGGCCTGGACATCGGCGCCCGTACCCCGGCGGAGATCGCACTGTCCGTGTACGCCGAGATCATCGCCCTGCGGCCGCAGACGGCCCGCGCCGCGCACGCCGGAACCGACGCCGCCGCACCGCAGGCCGTGGCCGAGGACGTGGACCCCGTGTGCGGCATGACAGTACCGATCACGCCCGCCACCCTGTCACTGGACCGGGCCGGCACCCCGGTGTACTTCTGCGGGCCCGGGTGCCAGCACGCCTTCGCCGACGACCCCTCCCGGTACGCGCATGCCTGACCTCGACGCTCTCGTACCCGATGTCTCCGCCCTGCGCTCCCGGCTGGACACCGTCGGTTATCTGGCCGACGACGCCCTGGCCACGGCGCTGCTGCTGGCCGTGCGCATGCGGCAGCCGATCCTGCTGGAGGGCGAACCCGGCGTCGGCAAGACCGAGGCGGCCCGCGCGCTCGCCACCGTGCTCGACACCCCGCTGATCCGGCTCCAGTGCTACGAGGGGCTGTCCTCGGCCGAAGCCCTCTACGAGTGGAACTATCCACGCCAGCTCCTGGCCATCAGGCTGGCCGAGTCCCGCGGGGAGCCCCTGCGGGACGCCGATCTGTTCACCGAGGACTATCTGCTGCCGCGGCCGCTGCTCGCCGCGATCTGCCACCCGGGACCGCGGCCCGCGGTGCTGCTCATCGACGAGGTGGACCGTGCCGACGACGAATTCGAGGCGTTCCTGCTGGAGTTGCTCGCCGATGCCGCGGTCACCATCCCCGAACTGGGCACCCGGACGGCCGCGGTGCCTCCGGTGGCCGTGCTGACCTCCAACCGCACCCGGGATCTGCACGACGCGCTCAAACGCCGCTGCCTCTACCACTGGATCGACTACCCGGACACCGCACGAGTCGCCGCGATCATCCGCAGACGGGTACCGGAGTCGGCCGAGTGGCTGGCCCCGCGCGTGGCCCGCGGGGTGGCCCGGCTGCGCGCCCGGCAGGAGCTCACCAAGCCGCCCGGCATCGCCGAGGCGATCGACTGGGCCGGCGCGCTGCACACCCTGGGCCTGTCCGTCCTCGACGCCGACGCCGCCGACCGCACCCTGGGCGCGGTACTCAAGTACGCCGAGGATCTGGCGGCCGTGCGCCGGGCCGGACTGGCGGAACTGATCGACGCGGAGGCAGGCTCCGATGCCTGACCTGCCGGAACTGGCCGCGTCGTTCACCGCCGCCCTGCGCGACGCGGGAATCCCCGTGGGCCCCGACCGTACCCGGAGCTTCGCTCACGCGCTCACCGTGCTGGCCCCGGCGACGACACGCGAGCTACGGCACTGTGCGCTCGCCACCCTGGTGTCCGACCGCGAGCAGATCGGGCCGTTCGACGCGGTCTTCCGCGAGGTCTTCGGCGGCCCGGGCGACCGCGGAGTGCAGCGCGGGCAACCCGGTGACCCGGCCCGATCGCTCCCGAACACCGTTCCTGGCCGCGTCCCCGGCGCTCGGCGGGCCCTCGCGGACAGACCCGGCCGGGAGGCCGACGCACAGTCGAAGAAGGCTCCCGTCCCCCTCGCCGCCAGTCCGCTCGACCGTCTCACCGACCGCGACTTCGCGGACCTGTCCGCCGAGGAACTGGCGCGGCTCGCCGACATGATGCGCAGCATGGTGCTCCGCACCCCGACCCGGCCCTCCCGCCGACGCCGGACCGCGCACCACGGTGCGCGCATCGACGTGCGCCGCACCCTGTCCGACAGCCGGCGCACCGGCGGGTACCCGCTGCGGCTGCGCCGCTTCGTGCCACGCACCCGCCCCCGCGACCTCGTCGTGCTCTGCGACATCTCCGGATCGATGGAGCCGTATGCCCGCGCGATGCTGCAACTGCTCTACTGTGCCGCCCGCGCCACCCACGCCGAGGTCTTCACCTTCGCCACCCGCCTCACCCGCCTGACGCCCGTCCTGCGACGGGCCGGGCCGGACGACGCCCTCGCACGGGCCGGACGGGCGGCACCGGACTGGTCCGGGGGCACCCGGATCGCGGAGTGCCTGGCGGAGTTCAACGAACGGTTCGGCCGGCGCGGCATGGCGCACGGCGCCGTGGTCGCCATCATCTCCGACGGCTGGGACACCGGCACGCCCACCGACCTCGCCACCCACATGGCGCGGCTGTCCCGGGTCGCCCACCGCGTCGTATGGGTCAACCCGCGCACCGCAAGCCCTCGTTACCGTCCGCTCGTGGCCGGCATGGCCGCGGCGCTGCCCTACTGCGACGCCGTCGTCAGCGCCCACAACCTGGCGGCCCTGGACGACTTCACCGCCGCGCTGTCCGCCGCGTCAAAGAAGGCGACGCCCCGTCGCCGCGTCCGCACAGTGCAGCCGGACCTCCATCCGGTCCCGGCTTCGGGAGCGGAACAGCACGCGGTCGGTGCCGAGCGGCACCGGTGACCCGTCGTACGGGAGCGTCGCCGCCGCCCAGAGCACTCGGCCGTCGCGGACCGCCGCGACGGTGTCGCCGTCGGCAACGAACAAGTGTTCCGATCCGGCGGCGATCTCCGTCGGCCTCCGCACGGCCCGGCCGTCCGGGGCGGTCACCCTCAGCCGCCGCAGGCCACGCCGCCCGCCGATCTCGGCCGCGTGGAGCCGGTTGCGCCAGGTGCCGCGTACACCCAGTCGCCGACGCAGACCGGCCGGTCCCTGAAGGAGGTGAAGCGCCATCGGCCGAGCCGCCGACTGCACAGTGATTCGGCCCGTTCCCGACCGCCATGGGCGAAGATCCGCACGCGGCGCTCGAAAGCCCTGCCGAACACCACCCGAACACCACCCGGCCACCGTCGGCCGGTGCGGGCGGCCCGAAGAAATGCTTCAGCGCCCGCTTCGGGAAGCGGGTCGTGGTCAGTTGTCTGCCGGTGTCGGAGGAGCGCAGGGACAGCTCGGGGTAGAAGCTGTCATTCCAGCTCTGGAAGAACTCCGCGTCACCCGTCACGCCCTGGCCGAGAAGGGTGCCGTACCCCTGATGCCAGAGTTCCTCGCCGGTGCGGGCTTCCAGGGCGCGGTGGCCCCGGCGTCCAGGATCACCCGGTCCCCGCGCACCAGCAGACCCCGGATCCGCTCGAACTCGTCTTCCACAAGGGCTCACCGGTGAGCGCGTCGAAACCGGCGATCTTCCCTCGGTCGTCGCTGGCGTCGTTCCAGAGCAGCACGGTCGACCCGACGGCGGCAACCCGGTGCAGCCCGGACTTGCGACGGGTCCAGCGCACCTTGCCGGTCGCCGCGTCCAGGGCGGTGAATCCGCTGCGGTCGGACTCCCGTCGTACGGGCACCACGACCACCTCGTCCGCGGGCCAGCCCGGCCGGCTCAGCTTCGGCGAGCGCCTCGGTGCGCTCTGTCATCGGAGACCACAGCAGGCTCTTTCGGGCGAGGGAATTGCTGATGGCACAAGGAAAGGCAAGGGAGGTCGCCCTCTCCTTGCCATGTTCAACGTATAGCGCACTGGGGGGCTTGCGGCAAGCCCCGGGTCGTGGCGCAGAATCGCCGGCCGAGGCCACAAGCTGCGGAAATCGGAGTCGCTGAGTGCGTGTGTTGTTGGTGACGTATGGGTCGCGCGGAGACGTCGAGCCGTTGGTGGGACTCGCGGTGCGGTTGCGGGAACTCGGCGCGGAGGTGCGGGTGTGCGCTCCTCCGGACGAGGACTTCGCGCGGCGGCTGGCCGGTGTCGGCGTGCCGATGGTGCCGTTCGGCCGGTCGGCGCGCGCACTGACGACCGGGGCGCCGCCGTCGCCGGCGGATCTGCCGCGGCGCGCCGCCGAGTTGATCGCCGATCAGCTCGGCGCGGTCACCGCGGCGGCCGAGGGTTGTGACGTACTGGTGGCGACCGGTGTGCTGCCTGCGGCGGCCGGCGCGCGGTCGGTTGCCGAGAAACTGGGCATCCGCTGTGTGTACGCGACCTTCCAGCAACTCACCTTGCCGTCGCCGCACCACGCGCCTTTGGCGTATCCGGGGCGGCCGTTCCCGCCGGAGGTCACCGACAACCGGATGCTGTGGGACTTGGACGCCCAGCACATCAACGCGCTGTTCGGTGAGGCGCTCAACACCCAACGGGCGTCGATCGGCCTGCCGCCGGTGGACAACGTCCGCGACTACGTCATCGGCGACCGGCCGTGGCTGGCGACGGACCCGGCCCTGGACCCCTGGCAGGAAGGTGCGGAGCTCGGCATCGTGCACACCGGCGCGTGGATCCTGCCCGACGAACGCCCGCTCCCGCCCGAATTGACGGCGTTCCTGGACGCCGGGACACAACCGGTGTACGTGGGCTTCGGCAGCATGCCCATGCGGGCATCGACGGATGTCGCCCGGGTGTCGATCGAGGCGATCCGTGCGCAGGGCCGACGTGCTGTCGTGTCCCGAGGCTGGGCCGATCTGTCTCCGATCGACGACCAGGACGACTGCTTCGTCGTCGGCGAGGTCAACCAGCAGGCACTCTTCGCCCGGATGGCCGCCGTCATCCACCACGGCGGCGCGGGCACCACGACGGCAGCCGCGCGGGCCGGCGCGCCTCAGGTGGTGGTCCCGCAGCTGGCGGACCAGCCGTACTGGGCAGGCCGGGTGGCCGACTTGGGCATCGGCACGGCACACGACGGCCCGACCCCGACCTTCGAGTCCCTGTCGGCCGCGCTCAAGGCGGCCCTGACCCCCGAGACACGTGCACGAGCGAGCGCCGTGGCCGGCAGGATCCGCACCGACGGAGCGACGGTGGCCGCGAAGCTGCTGCTGGACGAGATCAGCCAAGAAAGGCCGCCCGTGCCCACGTGAACGGCCACGAGGCCCACGCCGGCGGAGCGTCACCCGTCATGGCCGCCGGATTCGTCACGCCGGTCCGCACGCCTTGGCGCACGCCAAGGTCACCGACGACCTCAAAACGGAGCTGATCACGTGAACCCCCTGACCACCAGCGCATTCGACCTTCCCGAGCGCCTCTCCGCCAAGGCCGACCCGGCACTGATCTCCTCCGACGAACAGCACTTCGCGGCGATCGGGGAGTGCCTCGCGCAGTCGATCGCCGAGCTGTCCGACCGCCTCGAAGCAGAGCTCAAGGCGCCCGGCGGCGCGGGCCGGCAGGCGATGGACCGGGACGCGGAGATCCATCGGCTGACCGCCCGCCTGCGCGCACTGCGTCGCTTCGGTCTTGACCTGTGCCTCGGACACATGGTCAGCGCGGACCAACCCGAGCCCGTGTACGTCGGACGACTCGGCCTCACGGACAGTACGGGTCGTCGGCTGCTGCTCGACTGGCGCTCCCCCGCGGCCGAGCCGTTCTTCGGAGCCACCCATGCCAATCCGATGGGGCTGGCGAGCCGCCGCAGGTATCGCTGGGCCCGAGGCCGGATCAGCGACTACTGGGACGAGGTGTTCGCACCGGACGGGATTGCCGGGCACGCCGCGCTGGACGATCAGTCCGCCTTCATCGCCAGCCTGGGCAGCGACCGGTCGCCACGGATGCGAGACGTGCTCGGCACCATCCAGGCCGACCAGGACGCCATCATCCGGGCGGGATCCCGCGGCGCCCTCGTCGTCGACGGCGGTCCGGGTACGGGAAAGACCGTCGTCGCTCTGCACCGCTCCGCCTACCTCCTCCACTCCGACCCTCGCCTCGGTCACCGCCGGGGCGGCGTACTGTTCGTCGGTCCCCACCAGCCCTACCTGGGCTACGTCGCCGACGTCCTGCCCAGCCTCGGAGAGGAGGGCGTGCAGACCTGCACCCTGCGCGACCTCGTCGCCGAGGGAGCCGGGGCGGTGAGCGAGGCCGACCCGGGCGTGGCCCGCCTGAAGTCGTCCGCGACCATGGTGAAGGCGATCGAAACGGCCGTCAGGTTCTACGAGGAGCCGCCTGCCAAGGGGATGACGGTCACCACCCACTGGTCCGACATCTGGCTGAGCGCCGACGACTGGGCTGGGGCGTTCGATGCGGCAGAACCCGGCACTCCGCACAACGAGGCACGCGACCAGGTCTGGGAGGAACTGCTCACGATCCTGGTCGACAAGCACGACGGCGATGTCCCGCCCGACCTGCTGCGGAGGTCACTGCTGCGGGACAGGGAGCTGCTGACCACCTTCAACCGCGCCTGGCCACTGCTCGAAGCGGCCGACCTCGTCGGCGACCTGTGGTCGGTACCGGCCTACCTGCGGATGTGCGCTCCCTGGCTCACCCGCGACGAGGTTCAGCGGCTGCAGCGCGTGGAGGCCCAGGCCTGGACGGTGTCCGACCTGCCGCTCCTGGACGCGGCCCGGCAGCGGCTCGGCGACCCGGACGCCTCGCGACGCAAGCGCCGGCACGAGGCCTCCGTCGCCGCGGAGCGTGAGCGCATGGCGGCCGTCATCGACAACGTCCTCGCCGCCGACGACGACGGTGAGGGTGTGGTGACGATGCTGCGCGGACAGGACCTGCGGGACAGCCTGGTCGACGAGACCGCCCTGCCCGACGCCGACCCGCACCGTCCCCCACTGCCCTATGGCGTGGGGGGACCCCCAGCCGGGCCGTTCGCGCACATCGTCGTGGACGAGGCCCAGGAACTGACCGACGCGGAGTGGCAGATGCTGCTGCTGCGCTGCCCGTCCCGGAGCTTCACCATCGTCGGGGACCGTGCCCAGGCCAGGCACGGCTTCACGGAGTCGTGGCAGGAACGGCTCGCGCGGATCGGGCTCGACCGGATCGACCTGGCCTCGCTGAGCATCAACTACCGGACACCGGAAGAGATCATGGCGGAAGCGGAGCCGGTCATCCGCGCCGTACTCCCGGACGCCAACGTGCCGACCTCGATCCGCAGCAACGGCATCCCCGTCGTACACGGATCCGCTTCGGACCTGGACTCGATCCTCGACACCTGGCTCGCCTCCCATGCCGACGGGATCGCCTGCGTCATCGGCGATCCCGCATTCCGGGCGAGGTCCCGTGTCCAGTCGCTGACCCCGGAGCTGTCGAAGGGACTCGAATTCGACTTGGTCGTCCTCGTCGCCCCGGAGGGGTTCGGCGAGGGCATCGAAGGAGCGGTCGACCGCTATGTCGCGATGACCCGGGCGACCCGACAACTCGTCGTCCTCACGAGTGCCTGACGCCGGCCGCGGGCTCCTCGTCCGGCTCCGGTCGTGACCGCGGGCGTGGCGGCTGAGCCCGGTGGCCGGTGTGCAGGACGGCGAACAGCCCCCGGGCGCGGGTGCCGTCCGGCGTGAGCCAGGAGCCGGCGACGTGGCCGGTCGCTCGAAGCGGAGGCAGAGACGGGCTTTCAGGGGCAGGCCGCAGGACCCGCTGCAGGCGGAGGGTCGTGCCCTGCGGCGCGGGCAGTCTCAGTTCGGTGCCTTCCTGATCGTCAGTGGCGGTGGTGGTGCTGCCGCCGGTGCTGGTGAAGTCTGTGGAGAGGGAGCCTTCACCGGTGAAAGAGGCGATCACCTCAAGGTCGGGGACGTCGCTGATGTTCTGGTCCTGGGCCTGGACCCTGCCCTCGACGAGAGCCAGCAACTGGGCCACCAGCACCGCGTCGCGGCAGCCGTCGTAGGCCCAACGCCGGCCCAGCACTCCGTGCTCCATGGTGCCGACCATGGCGTGCTCTACCCCGTCGAGCGGAGCACCGCGATAGGTGAGCGGCACCAGGTAGGTGGTCGGGTGAGGGCCGCAGGCGTCGGCGACCACGATGAACTCGATCCCGACCTCGCCCTGGGGATCGTCCAGCCGGAAGCCGCCGGCCTTGGCCAACTTCGGTTCGGCCGAGCCACCGCGGTACCACGGACGGGAGGGCAGCCAGGAGGTGAGCAGCTCCAGCTTGGTGGGCTTGAGCTCGGTGTGATGGATGACAGCCATGCCGAAGGTCGCCTTTCCCAGTCGTCGCGGTCGGCGGGTACCGGGGCACCGGCCTGGTCGGAGGATGCTCAGTCGAGACAGAACTCGTTGCCCTCGATGTCCTGCATCACGATGCACGACTCGTTCTCGTCATCGGCAAGCAGCAGTTGCACGCGTACCGCGCCGAGCGCGATCAGCCGTGCGCACTCGGCCTCAAGCGTGGCGAGGCGCTCTTCACCCACGAGCCCGGTGCCGACCCGCACGTCAAGATGCACCCGGTTCTTGACGACCTTGCCTTCGGGAACGCGCTGGAAGTACAGCCGTGGGCCCACGCCTGAGGGATCACTGCAGGCGAACGCCGAACCCTGCCGCTCGGGCGGCAGCGAGCGATCGAAATCGTCCCACGTGGCGAACCCCTCCGGTGGCGGCGGTACGACGTACCCCAACACCTCGCACCAAAAGCGAGCGACGCGCTCAGGTTCCGCGCAGTCGAAGGTGACCTGGAACTTCTTGATCGATGACATCGGCGCACCATAGCAGGGGGGCGCGCTGGGCGCAGTTCCCGGACGCTCGCGGCGAAGTCCCGGATGGACGGCGCCCGTTGGGGCAAGAATCAGCTGAGTGAACTGGGGAACGTGCGGCTGTCTGGGGGGACGATGGATGCTGGTGCGATCGCGACTCGCCTCGCCTCTGGTGTCATCACCCCCTTGGTCAAGAAGCTGTTCGTCAGCGAAGGTCCGGGGGCCGGCCTGGTCGACCGGCCTGTGCGGATCTCCTCGCTGGTGTCGTTCACCGGTGAGAAGCGCCGGCTGACGGACGCGGACCTGCACAAGCTCACCCGGGCCCTGCTCCGCAGTGCGGTGGGGTCCGCCCCCCTCGGTGAGCGGCCCGTCGCACCGGACGAGGAGGAGGCGGTCGCCCTGGCGCTGGCCCGGACCCTGACGCATCTCGGCGAGCTGGAGATGGACGACGTACAGGCCGTTCAGATGGGCCCGCAGGCACTGCTCCAGGCACTGAAGGCCGCAGGACCGGACGCCACGCGCGACCTGTCCGCCGACGCCGCCCAACTCCACGACGCCCTCTTGGCAACGGCGTGCGTGCACATTCTCCACTTCTTCACCCAGCGCTCGACATTTGTCGCCCGTACCCTCGTCGAGCACAGCAACCGGCTCGCGGAAGTGATCGCCAAGACGGACCTGCTGCTGGCGCGAAACCCCTCGCCCGTCACGAAGGACACCCTCTTCGAGGAGCGGTACGCCGCGCACATCGCCCAGAAGCACGGGATGCTCACCATCTACGGGATCGACCTTTCCCGGTCGCCCGAACAATGGCCGCTCGGGACCGCGTACTTGAGTCTGGAGGCGGACCTCGACCGGGACACCCGCCATGCCATGATCCGGGCGGAGCATGCGTTCAACGGACGTGATCGCGTGCTGCTCCGTGGAGTCGCGGGCTCCGGCAAGACGACGCTGGTGCAGTGGCTGGCGGTGACCACGGCCCAGCAGGATCTGACCGTCCTGGACAGCGAGGCCCCGTTGGCGACACTCATCGGGCGGGTGCCGTTCGTGCTGCCCATGCGTACGCTGACACGTCAGCACGACGACCTCCCGGCCCCGGACGAGTTTCTGCATCGCACCCGTTCTCCGCTGGCCGGGGCGCAGCCGGCCGGATGGGCGGACCGAGTGCTGGCCGCGGGCCGGGGGCTGCTTCTGATCGATGGAATCGACGAGGTGCCGAAGCAGATTCGCGAGCGCACTCGCCGTTGGCTGCAGGATCTGCTCGCGACCTACGACAGGAACGTCTGGCTCGTCACCTCTCGCCCCTCGGCCGTGCGCGACCGATGGCTCGCGACGGAGAAGTTCACCGAGTTGTCGCTCGCCCCGATGAGCCGGCACGACGTCACCTCGTTCATCCACCGATGGCACAACGCCGCCCGTAGCGTCAGCGAGCAGGAGGAGCGCAACCTCCTCGACGCGTACGAGGCCTCCCTGGTCACCGCCGTCCGCACCAAACAGGATCTCGCCCGGCTCGCCACCAACCCGCTGATGTGCGGCCTGATTTGCGCGCTGCACTGCGACCGGCGCGGCTATCTGCCCAGCGGCCGCAAGGAGTTGTACGACGCCGCGCTGTCGATGCTGCTGGCACGGCGCGACCGGGAACGCGACATGGACGCGCCGGACGGGATCGAACTCACCGAGGAGCCGAAGGTCCGGCTGCTGCAACGCCTGGCCTACAAGTTCATCCTCAACGGAAAGTCCGAACTCGACCGCAGCCACGCCGAACGCATCATCGCGGACACTCTGCCCAGCGTGCCGGTCGCGGCGGCCCAGGGAGACGCCGCGGCGATCTTCCAACACCTTCTGCTCCGCAGCGGACTGCTGCGCGAGCCGGCCGTCGGCACCATCGACTTCATCCACCGGACGTTCCAGGACTACCTGGGTGCGAAGGCCGCCGTCGAGGAGGGCGACATGGCCCTGCTCGTCCTGCGCGCGGTCGAGTCCCAGTGGGAGGACGTCATCCGCATGGCAGTGGCGCATGCCCGTCCCAGGGAGGGCGCGGAGCTCCTGATGGACCTGCTCAGACGCGGAGACGGCTCGACGTCCGGCTACCGCAGAGCCCAGTTGCACCTGCTCGCCACCGCGGCCGTCGAACATGCCACCGAGCTGGAGCCCCGTGTGCGGGCCGCGATCAGCGATCGCGCGAGCGCCCTCATTCCGCCCCGCAGCGCCTCCGAAGCCTACGAACTCGCCAGCATCGGCTCCGTCGCGCTGGAACTCCTGCCGGGGCCCGACCGGCTGTCGGACGAAGAAGCGCTCTTGACGGCACACACGGCCGTCCTCATCGGCGGTGACGCCGCCATCCCCCTGCTCAGCCGCTATCAGGACCATCCGGACCCGCCGGTACGACAGCTGCTGTGCAGTGCCTGGCATCGCTTCGACACCGCGTCCTACGCCGAGGGTGTACTGGCCGACCTGCCCGAGCAAGACGTCTATTTCGAGGTCACCACGCCCGAGGAGCTGGCGGTCTTCAGCACCTTGGGAGGCCGCTCGCATGTGCGTGTGTCGGAGGGCTTCGACGCGATCGATCTGATCCACGCCCTGCACCCCGACCGGGTCACCCATCTGTGGCTCCCGGCCGAGCAATCCGTCACCTGGTACTGGCTGGCGGCCTTCCCGCGCCTCGACACCCTCACCCTGGACACGGCCGCCGAGGCCGTGGACGTGTCCTCGCTGGCCGCCCACCCCAGCCTGCGCCAACTGCGCGTTCCGTCGCACCAGCCGATCACGGGCCAGGAGTCGCTCCACGGCAGGGTGCAACTCGCGTCGTACCTACCGGATCCGGGGACGGGCCCCGGCGTGTGAGCTCGACGCGCCGCCGGTCGCGGCTCCCGGCCCGGCGCACCAGCGAATTTGTGCTGCTCAGCGTTTGCCTTCGACGAAGTCCTTGAACTGTTCGAGATCCTGCTGGATCAGATGCTGGATCCTGTCGGACTGGGCGAACCCCTTGGGGCCGCCGAAGGTCTCGCGGGTCTTCTCCGGGTCGTACTCGACGCGGAGCTGTATCTGTGTGTGCTCGTCATCGATCGCCCGAACGGTGAACGCGCCCTTGAGGTCGGCGCCCTCACCCTTCGCGGTGTGCCACATCATCACGCTGCCCTGCGCACCGCCCTTGGCACGGTCGGTGAACTCGGCATCGAGTTCTCGCGGTCCTGCCGCCGATTCCAGGGCCAGATGTGCTCGGCGCTTGCCCTCTGGTCGCGCTTCGCGGACGCCGTCCACGAACCGCGGAAGGCTCTCCACGCTGTGCAGGTGGTCCCAGGCCACCTCGGCGGGTACAGCAACGTCGATCTGGTTCTCGATCGTGGACATGTGCGACACCTCCGTGATCATCCGCACAGGTAACGGGCCAGGCCTCACCTCCACCATCGGCCGTCCGGGGGATGCCCGCACCCGGAAGACGCCCACGACGACGTGGGCAGCCGCGAAATGCGGTTCGTCGTCCGTCATGCCTCCGTGGACTCGGATCGTGTCGGCCGCACCGCCTGCACATGGCGCAGCCACGGCCGTATGTCGCCGCTGCCACGCACCTCGAAGCCCGCGTCCGTGACCAGTCCCTCCAGCAGGTCCACGCGGTGGTGTGCCATGGCGTGGCTCACCCCGCCATGGACGAGGTGGCGGCCGAGCCTGGACTTCGGCGGGCGGAACTCTACGACCAGCAGACGCCCGCCGGGCCGCACAACCCGGTACATCTCACGAAGTGCCGCAGGCCGGAGCTCCTCCGGCAGGTGGTGCAGCATCAGGCTGGTGACGACCGTGTCGAAGGCGGCATCGGGCAGGTCGAGGGACTCGGCGATGCCCTCCCGGTAAGTGCAGGCGGCGCTGCCCGGCCGTGGCTTGCGCCGGCGGGCGTAGTCGAGGACCGGCGGTGACGCGTCGACACCGGTCACCGCGCCCTCGGGGCCGACACGCGTGGCCATGTGCCGGGTGAGGTAGCCGGTGCCGCAGCCCACGTCCAGGACGCGGTCACCGGGCTCGGCTCCGCTGAGCTCGGCGAGCCGGGTGAAGGCACGGTGGCGGCGACCGGCGAAACAGAGGGCGCCGACGACTTCGTACGCGCGCGGGGTGGAGATCGTCACGCCTGGTGTGTCCGGGCGCGGCTTGCCTTGCATGAGGTGACCGAGGGACATGGGCCCTCCTCCATAACTTAGTCGGGACTAAGTACTGTCTATAACTTAGTCCTGACTAAGAGAAACGGCAAGGGGCGGCATAGGATGACGGGCGTGACCGAGCCCCGAGCCCGTACCCGGACGCGCCTGCCCGCGGCTCAGCGCCGCGCGTCCATCATCACGGCCGCCACGGAGGTCTTCTCCGAGACCGGCTACCAGCGGGGCAAGGTCTCCGACATCGCCAGGCGCGTCGGTGTCACCGAGCCGGTGGTGTTCCAGAACTTCGGGTCCAAGGCCGCGCTGTACCGGGCGGCCCTCGACCACGCCACCTCCGCCGTGTCCGAGCTGCTCAACCGGGCCGCCGACGCCGGACGCCCGGTCCCCGAGGTGCTGGCGGCCTTTCTCGATCCGGCCCATATGGACCGCTTCCACCAACCCGGATCCCATGGGTTCCTCTTCGCCGACGCCACGGCCGTCTCCCACGACCCGGAACTCGGCGACGCCCTCCGCCAGGTCCACCAGCACTTCGCCGACATGCTCGCCGACCTGCTCCGCCGCGGCCAGGACGCGGGCGACATCCGCCACGACATCGACCCGCACACCGCAGCCTGGTGGCTCATGTCTCTCTTGGCAGGCCGTTCCTTCCGCGCGGCAATGGTCTCCGACCGGGACACTGTCGAGGCCGAGGTGACGGCCATGGCACTGCGGTCATTGCGGCCGGAGAAGCACCAAGAGCCGGACAGCCCCAGCTGAAGGGCTACGACGGTCGGCAGCAAGACCTACCGAGGTGCCCCGGCCCGCTGCCGGGAGAGACCATGGAGGCGGGGTACCTGGAGGCGGGGGTACGTGCGTTCGCGGCCGGGTTTCGGACCGGTCCCGCGAGCGGGTCGTAGGACACCGGCGGCTGGAAGGAGGGCCGGTGATGAGCGCAAGCTCGACCGGGCAACCTCCTGCCGACCTCGGACTGGAGAACAGCGGCCGGCGGGAGGACCAGGCGTCGACGCCGCAGGGGCTGATGGACCTGCTCGGTGTCGCGGCCGTACTGCTGGACGCCGAGGGCCGCATCGTCCTGTGGAGTCCGCAGGCCGAGGAGCTCTACGGCTACACCGCCGAGCAAGCGCTCGGCCAGTTCGCGGCCCAGCTGCTCGTGCACGAAGACAACTGGGACTGGGTCCTCAAGACATTCGCCGAGGTCATGGAGACGGGTCAGCCCTGGGCCGGCACGTTCCCCATCCGTTGCGCGGACGGCAGCACACGCCTGGTGGAACTGCGCAACATGCGCCTGCTCAACGACCACGGCGACTTCTACGCCCTTGGCCTGGGGGCCGACTCCCCCACGCTGCGCGAGCTCGAAAAGAACGTCGCCCTGTCCACGCGGCTGGTCTCCCAGTCCCCCATCGGCGTGGCGATCCTGGACACCGACCTGCGGTACGTGACCGTCAACCCCGCTCTGGAGCGCATGCACGGACTTGCCGAGAAGCACCATCTCGGGCGCCACTACCGCGAAGTCATGAAGTCCTCGGAGTTCGAGGCGGCCGAGACGGCGATGCGGCAGGTCCTGGAGACCGGGATCCCCATGCTGGAGGAGTCGACCGTCGTCGGCCGTATACCTTCCGACCCCGGGCGCAGGCATGCGTGGTCGATCTCCGTGTACCGGCTGGAGGACGCCAGGGGCCAGGTCCTCGGGGTGGCCGAGTGGGTGGTCGACGTCACCGAGCGCTACGAATCCGCGCTGGCGGCCACCGAGACACGCCGGCGTCTGGCTCTCATCGCCGCCGGTTCCATTCGTATCGGCACGACCTTGGAGGTCGACGAGACGGCCCGGGAGCTGGCCGACGTCACCGTGCCCGACTTCGCCGACCTGGTCGCCGTCGACGTACTCGACTCGGTCCTGGACGAGCACCGCCCCCGGTCCTTCACCGGCCCGGAGCTCTTCCGTGCCCTGGCGGTGAAGGCGGCCTATCCGACCGATGCCCAGCGGGCCGCCGACCCACCCGGCGAGCTCGCGGCGTACGGTGCCGACCGGCTGGCCACGCAGTGTGTGCGCACGGGCCGCCCCATACTGGTCAGTCACGCCGAGGGAAGTGACCTCAGGCGCATGGCCCGTGACGATCATGCGGCCACCCTGCTGGCCCGCGCCGGGGTGCACTCGTACCTCGCCGTTCCGCTCACCGCTCGCGGCAGCACCCTTGGCTTCCTGGGTCTCACCCGCGCCCGCGACCCACGCCCCTTCGACGAGGACGACCTCGCCATCGCCTGCGAACTCGCCTCCCGCACGGGGATGTGCATCGACAACGCGCGCACGCACCAGAGCGTGCGCAGCGCGGCCGAGACCCTGCAGCGCAGTCTGCTCCCCGACCTGCCGACGGATCTTCCCGGTCTGCAGGTCGCCGCGCGCTACCGGCCCGCGCAGGCCGCCTACGAGATCGGCGGTGACTGGTACGACGTCCTGCCGCTGCAGAGTGCCAGGACGGCGCTCGTCGTGGGCGACGTCATGGGCAGCGGCATCGACGCCGCCGCCACGATGGGCCGCCTGCGCACCGCCACCGCGGCCTACGCCGACCTGGACCTCGAACCCGCCCAGGTCCTGCAGCACCTCGACACGATCACCGGGCGGCTGGAGCAGTACATCGCCACGTGCCTCTACGCCGTCTACGACCCCCACCGCGGCGAGTGCCGCATCGCCAACGCCGGCCATCTGCCCCCCGTCCTCGTACGCGTCGGTCGACGCCCCGTGCTCCTCGACCTGCCCACCGGCGCTCCCCTGGGCGTGGGCGGCGTCCCGTTCGAGAGCACCGTCATCGAACTCGCCCCCTACGACAAGCTGGTGCTGTACACCGATGGGCTGGTCGAGACCCGCGACTACCCCATCGACGAGCGCCTCGACACCCTCCTGCACCTCCTTGAGGAACTCGGCCCGCTGGAGGACACCTGCGACCGCCTCCTCCACCGCCTCCGCCACCCCGGCGCCCCCGACGACGTAGCCCTCCTCATCGCCTGCGCACACCCTCTCGGTCCGGATGACCCCGGGCAGGACGGCCGGTGATTCGGGGTCCGGCACCGGCCTTCTTTTCTCACACCCGCTCGTCCGCCGAGGCTTCGTCGTCGCTCATTGCGTCGACCAGGTTTGCCGGCGCGGCAGTTGCGCTCCTGCGTCAGCTGCCTTGCCGATGGTCAGTGGGACTGGCGCAGCCCCGCGATGAGGAGGGCGACCAGTCGGCGGGCGTCGTAGCGGGGATCGCTCTCCGCGCCGATGCAGAGGTTTCCGACGCCGCGCATGAGCTCGTAGGCCTCCAGGTCGGAGCGGATCTCACCGGCGGCGGCAGCTGCTTCGAGCAGTTGGGTGCACACGGGCAGGAGGCGGTCGAGGAAGTAGGCGTGCAGCGCGTCGAAGCCGGCGTTGTCGGACTGCAGCACGGCGGCGAGTCCGTGCTTGGTGACCAGGAAGTCGACGAAGCGGTTGATCCATTGCCCCAGTGCGGCGTACGGAGTCGCGCTGGTCGCCAGCAGAGCGGGGCCCGCCTCGGCGCAGGCGTCGACCTGGTGCCGGTAGACGGCGATGATGAGATCCGCTCGCGTCGGGAAGTGCCGGTAGATCGTGCCCAGCCCGACGCCCGCCTCGGCCGCGATGTCGCGTACCGGCGCTTCCACGCCTGAGGCGACGAAGACCGCGGCCGCCGCGTCCAGCAGGGTCTCCTTGTTGCGCCGAGCGTCCTTCCGCTTGGCCGGGGCCGCGTGCCCTGCGCCCTCGTCGCCGTCGTTCATCGCGCCACGCCTCCGTCGTCGAGCTTGCAAAAACGGAACGGTGTTCCGTAGCGTTGAAGCGGAACAAGGTTCCGCTTGCTCATGATGCCAGAGCGTCGGGCCCGGAACCCACTTCACGCATTGTCGCCACGTTGCACCCTCAATGGAGGAACACGGTCATGCAGTACCGCACCTTGGGCCGCACCGGTGTGCAGGTCAGCCCCCTCGCGCTCGGCGCGATGAATTTCGGCAGGATCGGGCGCACCACGCAGGACGAGGCCACCGCGATCGTCGATGCCGCCCTGGAAGCCGGCATCAACGTCATCGACACCGCCGACATGTACGGCCAGGGCGAGTCGGAAGAGATGGTCGGCAAGGCCATCGCAGGACGCCGCGACGACCTCGTGCTGGCCACGAAGGCTTCCATGCCCATGGACGACGAGCGCAACCACCGGGGCAGCTCGCGCCGTTGGCTGATCACCGAGCTGGACAACAGCTTGCGCCGTCTCGGTGTCGACCACGTCGACCTCTACCAGATCCACCGGTGGGACCCGAGCACCAGCGACGAGGAGACGCTGTCGGCCCTGACCGACCTGCAACGCGCGGGAAAGATCCGCTACTTCGGCTCGTCGACCTTCCCGGCGTACCGCATCGTGCAGGCCCAGTGGGCGGCCCGCGAACATCACCTGAGCCGCTACGTCACGGAACAGCCCGGCTACTCGATCCTGCAGCGCGGCATCGAGACCCATGTGCTGCCGGTGGCCGAGGAGTACGGCCTCGGTGTGCTGGTGTGGAGCCCGCTGGCCGCGGGCTGGCTGTCGGGCGCGATCCGCGCGGGACAGGAAATCACCACCAACCGCTCGACGTTCATGCCCGAACGCTTCGACATCACCAGCCCCACCAACCGGGTCAGGCTCGACGCGGTCGAGCGGCTGGCCGAAGTCGCCGACGAGGCCGGTCTCACGATGATCCAGCTCGCGCTCGGATTCGTGACCGCGCACCCCGCTGTGACCAGCGCGCTCATCGGTCCCCGCACGCAGGCCCACCTGCACTCCCAACTCGCCGCCGCAGACACCGTGCTCTCCGCCGACGTACTCGACGCGATCGACGCCGTCGTCGCCCCCGGCACCGACCTGGCCCCGCAGGAGAAGCACGACACCCCGCCCGCGCTGCTCGACCCGTCACTGCGACGCCGCTGATCGGCCCATGAGCTTCGAGAGGACCAGCGACTCCCGGACGGACCGACCTACGAGGACTGCGGCTCGGCGTGCCGGTGACCAGCAACCCGTTCCGGCCGCCCGCGATGCTGGCCAAGATCGCCACGACCGTCGACATCGTCTCCGGCGGACGGCTCGACTTCGGCATCGGCGTCGGCTCACGCCCCGGCCACCCCCTGGCCCGGCGTGACTACGAGGCCCATGGCCTGCCGTTCCACGATTCCGCGCATGCCGTCGGAAGCCTCGCCGAGGCCTGCACGGTGATCCGGCGCCTGTGGACCGAGGAGGAGCCGTTCGACTTCCACGGGACCCATCCCCGCCTCACCGGAGCGTTCGGCAACCCCAGACCGACGACGCCGTCCGCCGCGGCGCGCTGCTGGACCGCTACCGCGCCGAGATCGGCCGCGATCCCGCTTCGGTCACCCGGTCCATCCACCTGCCCGTCTCCTACGACCGGCCCGCCGTCACCCGGGACGCGATCGGCGAGGCCACGGGCGCCGGCTTCCGGCAATCGTCCTCGGGCTGCCTGCTCCCTACCCCGCCGACGTCGCACGGTGGGTTGCCGACGAGCTGATCGGCCCGTCGGCCTGAGCACCCGTCTTCCGTCTACCGCGGCCGCAGAATCGGCCGGAGGTCGTCCAGCGCCCCGGGGTCCTCGATGGTGGAGGGCATCGGCACGTCCCGGCCGTCGGCGATGCCACGCATCGCCTTGCGGAGGATCTTGCCGGAGCGGGTCTTGGGCAGGGCGTCGACCACGGTCACGTCACGGAAGGCCGCCACCGGTCCGATGTCCCTGCGTACCGCGGCGACGAGCTCTTCGCGGAGAGTGGCCTCGTCCGGATGCATACCGGACTTGAGCACGACCAGTCCGCGTGGAAGCTGTCCCTTCACCTCGTCGTGGACACCGATCACCGCGCATTCGGCGACTGCGGGATGCGCCGCGAGTACGGCTTCGATCGCGCCGGTGGACAAGCGGTGCCCGGCGACATTGATGACGTCGTCGGTGCGGCCCATCACGAAGAGATAGCCGTCCTCGTCGAAGAAACCGGAGTCGCCGGTGGTGTAGTAGCCGTCGTGCTCGGCCAGGTAGGCGTCGATGTACCGCTGGTCGTCGCCCCAGAGCGTGGGCAGCGAGCCGGGCGGCAGGGGAAGCCGGACGGCGATCGCTCCTTCCTGGCCCCTGGGCATCCGCTCGCTCGTGGCCGGGTCCAGGATCTGGACGTCGAATCCGGGTACGGGCACGGTGGCCGACCCGGGCTTGGCGGGCATCAGTTCGAGTCCGCGCAGATTGGCCGCGATGGGCCAGCCCGTCTCGGTCTGCCACCAGTGGTCGATGACGGGCACGCCCAGGGTGTCGTGGGCCCAGCGGTAGGTGTCCGGGTCGAGGCGTTCTCCGGCGAGGAAGAGGGCGTCGAACGCGGAGAGGTCGTAGCGCGACAGCTCGGTGGCATCCGGGTCCGCCTTGCGGATGGCCCGCAGCGCGGTCGGTGCGGTGAACAGTGCTTTCACTCCGTACTCGGAGATCACTCGCCAGAAGGCGCCGGCGTCCGGTGTCCCGATGGGTTTGCCTTCGTACAGCACCGTGGTGGCACCGATCAGCAGCGGTGCGTAGACGATGTAGGAGTGGCCGACGACCCAGCCGACGTCCGAGGCCGCCCACCAGGTGTCGCCGGGACCGATGCCGTAGATGTTGCTCATCGACCAGGCCAGGGCGACGGCGTGACCGCCGTTGTCGCGCAGTACGCCCTTGGGCCTGCCGGTGGTTCCGGACGTGTAGAGGATGTAGAGGGGGTCGGTTGCCGCAACCGGCACGGGATCGACCGGCTTCGCGGTGGCGACCAGCTCGTGCCAGTCGAGGTCGCGATGGTTCAACTCGGCGCGTGCGGCGTCGCGTTGCAGTATCACGATGTGTTCCGGCTGGTGCCGGGTGGTCTGCAGCGCCTCGTCGATGATCGCCTTGTAGTCGATGACGCGGGTCGGTTCGATTCCGCAGGACGCCGCCACGACCACCTTGGGCTGGGCGTCCTCGATGCGGGCGGCGAGTTCCTTGGGGGCGAATCCGCCGAACACGACCGAGTGAACGGCGCCGATGCGCGCGCAGGCGAGCATGGCGATGATGGCTTCCGGCACCATCGGCATATAGATGATCACCCGGTCGCCCTTGGTGACGCCGAGCGCGGACAGCGCCCCGGCGAAGACGGCCACGGCATCGCGCAGTTCGGCGTAGGTGTACGAGGTCTTCGTGCCGGTCACCGGGGAGTCGTGGACGAGTGCCGTCTGCCCGCCGCGCCCCGAAGTCACATGCCGGTCCAGGGCGTTGTGGGCCGTGTTCAGCTCACCGTCGGGGAACCAGCCGTACAAGGGCGCCCGAGAGGCGTCCAGGGCTCTGGTCGGTTTGCGGGACCATTCGATGGCCTCGGCCGCCTCCAGCCAGAACCCCTCCGGGTCGGCCAGGCTTCGGCGGTGGACATCCGTGTACTTCCCCATCAGGCAGCTCCTCGTCGAATCGCCTCGGCACCACGTCTGCTCCGCGCCCGGCCGCACGGTCACCTCGTCGGAACGTTTCCGCCCTGTCTGATCAGCATGCCACTCCGCGGGTGTCCCGCACCGGCGGAGCATCGACAAGTCGATGTCAGCGGGGCCAGTCCGGCGCGGGGTCCTCGTCCAGGAGGGGCCGGATGGCGCCCACCGCGGCGCCGACGCACACGTCACGCAGTTCGGTACGGGTACAGGTCTCCTCGGTGAGCCAGTCCACGCACAGCACCTGGACGAACACCAGCCAGCTCTTCAGGACGCCCGACACGGCATCCCGGGTGCTGTCGTCGGCGAGCGGGAGCACGCCGAGCAGGCGCTCCCGCAGGGCATCGAGTTCATTCGTCATGATCGTCTGGATCAGGCGGTCACCGGCCAGCACGCGATTGGCCGCCAGGACGGTGTTGCGGTTCTCCGCGAAGTACTCGATGTGCGCGTCCAGGCCCTGGGTGAGCTGTTCGACCAGGGTGGCGGTGGGGTCGAGCCGGGTCTTGGCGAGCAGTTCGTCGGCGACCTGCTGGTAGAGCGCGGCGAACAGGTCCCGCTTGCTCGGAAAGTGCCGGTAGAGCAGCGCGCGGGAGACACCGGCGCGCTCGGCGACGTCCTCCATCAGCACCTCGTCGTACGGCTGCGCGGCGAAGAGGCGCGCGGCGACCGTGAGGAGTTGGGCGCGGCGTTCGGCGGGGCTGAGCCGCTGACGGGGAGGCACGACCGCATCTTACTTGACACATGTCTACTAAGGGGCTCTAGCCTAGTAGACACACGTCTACTAGCTGGGGGCGCTGACGTCATGACCAAAGCCAAGGCACTCCGGGTACTCGTCGTCACCATGGGGTACGCCTGCGTGGCGATCGGGTTCTTCCATGTACTGCTCGGCAACGCGGCGATCCCGGGCGAGCGGTCGGCCGGGCCGACGATCGACAGTCTGGGCCGGTTCTTCGGTGCGATCTTCGCCGGGTACGGTCTTGCCTGGCTATGGGCGGCCCGGCACTCCCCGATACCGGCCGCGGCGGTGCGATGGCTGGCCGGTGTGTTCCTGCTGGGCGCCTTCGGGCGACTGCTCTCGCTCGCCACGCACGGGTGGCCGCATGCGTTCCAGGTGACGCTGGGAGTCATCGAACTGGTCCTGTCGCCGGTGCTCCTCCGGCTGGCGGACGCCGAGGAGAAGGCGCTTCCCGTCCTGGCCCAGGGTGAAGCCGCGCAACGGCGCACATGAGGAGAAAGCGCATCCGAACCCTGCGGCACAGCAGCGGACTCAGCCAAGGGGACATAGGTATTGACATGCTCCAGACAGGACGCTGGGATGTGGTGACTTTCGTTCGCCCGCGTTTGATCGTGTGCACCACTCACCCCCCTGGGAGCCGCACGTGTCTGCCGAACGACGCCTTCGCAGAAAGCAGTTCGCCGTGGCCATGGCCGCCCTGTGCCTGGCCGTCCCGGCCCTCGTCGCGGCCGGGCCCGCGTCGGGCACGGTGACGATGCCGGTCGCGGGCCCCGCCGTGGACAACGGCCTCGCCCGCACCCCGCCCATGGGCTTCAACAACTGGAACTCGACGCACTGCCGGGCCGAGTTCAACGAGGACATGGTCAAGGGCATCGCCGACGCCTTCGTCTCCCTGGGACTCAAGGACGCGGGCTATACGTACGTCAACATCGACGACTGCTGGGCGCTGCCGAACCGGGACACGAACGGCAACCTCGTGCCCGACCCGGTCCGCTTCCCCCACGGGATCAAGGCCGTTGCGGACTACGTCCACTCCAAGGGCCTCAAGTTCGGGCTCTACTCCAGCGCCGGCACCAAGACCTGCGACACACAGGGCTTTCCCGGCGGGCTCGGACACGAGCAGCAGGACGCCGACCTGTGGGCGTCCTGGGGTGTGGACTACCTCAAGTACGACAACTGCAACAACAACGCCGTGGATGCCAAGCAGCGGTACAAGGCCATGGGAGACGCGCTCAAGGCCACCGGCCGCCCGATCCTCTACAGCATCTGCGAGTGGGGCGAGAACCAGCCCTGGAACTGGGCGGCGCAGTACGGGAATTCATGGCGTACGACCGGGGACATCTCCGACTCCTGGTCCAGCATGATCGGCATCGCCCACAAGAACCAGTCCCTGGCCCCGTACGCCGGGCCGGGCGGCTGGAACGACCCCGACATGCTGGAGGTCGGCAACGGCGGCATGACCGACACCGAGTACCGCACCCACTTCAGCCTCTGGGCGCAGATGGCGGCGCCGCTCCTGATCGGCACGGATCTGCGCGGAGTGTCGTCGGCCTCGCTGGACATCCTGAAGAACACCGACGTCATAGGCGTCGACCAGGACCCGCTCGGCCGGCAGGGCACGGTGGTGTCCTCGTCCGGCGGTCTCGTCGTGATGTCCAAACCTCTTGCCGACGGCGGCCGGTCGGTGACGCTGACCAACGAGAACACGACCGCGCGAACGGTGTCGACGACGGCGGAGGCCATCGGCCTGGGCGGTTCGACGTCGTACTCCCTCAAGGACCTCTGGTCCAAGCAGCAGTCCACCACGACGGGTGCGATCAGCGCGTCCGTGCCCGCGCACGGCACGGTGATGTACCGCGTCACGCCCGGCACGCCGGTCCCGCCGCCGACGGGCATCCATCAGCTGAGCGACCTGCCGTGGACCTCGGCGGTGAACGGCTGGGGTCCGGTCGAACGCGACCGCAGCAACGGCGAACAGGCAGCAGGAGACGGCCGCACCCTCACCGTCAACGGCACCACCTACACCAAGGGCCTCGGCACCCACGCGAGCAGCGACATCACGTACCACCTGGGCGGCAGCTGCAAGTCCCTGCGGGTGGACGTCGGTGTCGACGACGAGTCGACCGCGGGCGGGTCCGTCGCCTTCCGGATCTACCGGGACGACACGCTCGTCGCGGACAGCGGCGTACGGACGGCCGCCGATCCGCCGCTGCGCCTCACGGCGGATCTGACCGGCGGGACGACGCTGCGACTCGTCGTGACCGACGGCGGCGACGGGATCGACTACGACCACGCGGACTGGGCCGATGCCCGGCTCGCGTGCGGCAGCGGCCCGACGGCCGGCACGCACGCGCTCAGCGATCTGACGTGGGCCTCGGCGACCAACGGCTGGGGTCCGGTCGAGCGCGACCGCAGCAACGGCGAGAAGGCCGCCGGCGACGGCCACACCCTCACCGTCAACGGCACCACCTACACCAAGGGCCTCGGCACCCACGCGGCCGGCGACGTGACGTACTACCTCGGCCGTGCCTGCTCACGCCTGACCGTGAACGTGGGCGTGGACGACGAGGCCGGCGGGAGCAACGGGTCCGTCGTCTTCCGCCTCTACCGGGACGACACGCTCGTCGCGGACAGCGGCCGCATGACGGGCGCGGACGCGGCCAGGACGCTCTCCGCGGACCTCACCGGAGGACTGGAGCTCCGCCTCTCCGTCACCGACTCCGGAGACGGCGTCAACTACGACCACGCCGACTGGGCGGCACCGCAACTGACCTGCGCCTGATCAAGAACGGGCGCCGGGCCCCCGGCACCACGGGTGCCGGGGGCCAGACTCACCGCTCCCTGGTCTGGACCTGTTCGAGAATCCGGCCCTATATTGCTGGCATGTTCCGGTCAACGCGCTCCGCACGGCTTCTCCGCCGCGCCGCCCTCGCCGCTGCCCTCGCCCTGACGGGCGCCGCGTTCGGCGTGCTGACTCCCGGCTCCGCCGCGGCGCAGCCGTCCACTTCGACGGACGCCTTCAACAGCCTGACCTCGCAGAGCCATCCGGACTGGATGGGCCGAGTGAACGGCGCACTGGCTCTGGGCAGCCTGTCGATCCCCGGCACCCACGACACCCTGGCCATTCACGGCGGTTGGCTCTACCCGTCGGCGTACGAAACCCAGGAGAACCAGGGCGACAGCGCCGCGACCCTCAGCGCACAACTCGACGCCGGCATCCGGGCGATCGACATCCGGGTACGGGTCGTGGGCGGTGCGTTCGCCATCCACCACACCAACGTCTACCAGAACGCCAACTTCGACGACGTACTGTCCAGGGCCCGCGACTTCCTCACCGCGCACCCCACCGAAACGGTCCTGATGAACCTGCACGGTGAATGCGACGGAGACACCACCGAGGGCGGCAGTGGCAGCACGTCGATCGGGCACTGCGCCGACGACCCGTCCGACACCACCGCCGCGGACCGCATGCGCATCTTCGGGGACTACCTGGCCCGCTACCCCGGGCTGTTCTACGCGCCGACGGTCACCGGTACCTCCACCGCCGCCATGCCCACCCTCGACCAGGCACGCGGCCACATCGTGCTGACCCGGTTCACCGGGCCCCGCGGGCAGACCTACTCCGGCTACGGGCTCACCCAGCTGACGAGCGGAGACTGGGGCCACTACATCACCGACGACTGGAGCCAGTGCGATCTCGGCGCCAAGTGGAACGGGGTCAGGGACAACCTGACCGAGGCGGCGTCCGATCCGTCGGGCGCGATGTACGTGTCGTACACCTCGGCCAACTGTGCGCCGACCGGGGCGACTCCGGCCGACATGGCCGGCGGCTACGGCGGCGGCACCGGGCTGAACCAACGCACGCTGGACTTCCTCGGCGGAGGCTATTCCGCCCGCACCGGCGTCGTCATGACCGACTTCCCGGGACACGCCCTCGTCGCGGCGCTCATCCGCCACCAGCCCGGCGGCCTGTCCGGTCACCTCTCCTCCGGGCTGTCCGGCAAGTGCCTGGACGCCTACGGCGCTTCGGCGGCCAACGGCACCAAGGCCGACCTGTGGACGTGCAATTCCAGCGCCGCCCAGTACTGGACCGCCGCCCCCAACAGCACCCTGCGGCTGGGCGGTGCCTGCCTGGACGTGACCGGCGGCAACACCGCCGACGGCACCCCGGTGGAACTGTGGACCTGCACCGGCGGCTCGAACCAGCGCTGGACCCAGGGCGCCGGAGGCCGCCTGGTCTCGGAGCAGTCCGGCAAGTGCCTCGACGTTCCGGGGTCGTCCACGACGGACGGGACCCAACTGGTCATCTGGCCCTGTAACGGCGGCACCAACCAGCAGTGGTTCCTGCGCTCCTAGGTCACGGCGGTGTCGGAAGCCTTCACCCGTGTCGGCGCAGGTCGTGGAAGAAGTCCTCGACGACATGGAGTTGTCCGGAGCGCGCCGTCTCGTCGTACACGTATTTGCCGACGGCGAGGTCGAGTACGCCGAGGCCGAACGGCGAGAACACCAGGGGCCGGTCGGTGGGGGGCGTCACTCGTCCGGTCATGACGTCGGCGAGTGTGCCGTGCAGGAAGTCGCGGTTGCCGCTGAGTTGTTCGGCCAGGTGCGGGGAGGTGTCGGCCTTGAGGCAGTGGTCGACGTCGTCGACGATGTTGGTCGAGGCGAGGATGATCCGGGGCGCCAGGTCACGCAGGGACACATGCAGAACCAGCGGGTTGTGGTCGAACCAGGCCGGATCGCCGACGTGTGGCTCGCCCGCGACGGTGGCGAACACGACGAGGTCGCTGGAGCGGATGAGCTCCTCCGGGTCGTCGTGCACGGTGATCCGTCCGGCGCTGCCGGTCTGTCGGAGGTAGTCGCTGAAGCCCGCGGCGCTCTGCTCGGACAGGTCATGGACGCCGGTCTCGTCGAAGGACCAGCCCACGGCGGTCAGGAAGGTGTGGATGTAGCGGGCGATCAGACCCGTGCCGAAGAACCCGATACGCGTGGGCCGTTGCCGGTTGCGGGTGAGGTGGTCGGCGGCCAGTGCCGCGGACGCGGCGGTTCTGGTGGCGCTGATGATGGAGCTTTCCAGGCAGGCGAAGGGATAGCCGGTGTCGTGATCGTTGAGGATCAGGACGGCGGAGGCCCTGGGGATGCCCGCCTGGACGTTGTCGGGGAAGCTGGAGATCCATTTGAGGCCGTCCACCCGGTCCTGCCCGCCGATCGAGGCGGGCAGCGCGATGATCCGGGAGGTGGGCCGGTCGGGGAACCGCAGGAAGTAGGACGGCGGGTTGACCGACTCTCCGGCGGCGTGCAGCAGATAGGTGGCCTCGATGAGGTCCACGATCTGCGCTTCCCGGCCCTGCAGCGCGTGCTGGACCTGTGCGCCGGCGATCACTGCGAACGACGGCACGGTGTACGGCTGGGACATGGCTGGCTCCATTGCCGTGGAAGGGGCGTTGGTCATCGGCTGCTCGTCTCGGCGGGCGGCGCGCACGGGGCCGGCGCGAGCGGCTCGGCCATGGCGACGAGTACGTCACGTGGTCCTTGGTATGCCTCCCTGCTGTGTGCCGTGCGCACATTGTCGACGAGCATGAGGTCCCCGGGCCGCCACGGCGCGCGGGCGGTGTGGGCCGCGTAGGTGTCGTTGAGGAGCCGGACGACGTCCGGACCGATGGGGTCGCCGCCTCCGAAGCGGGTGTTGAACGGCAGCGAGTCGGCGCCGTGGACGTCGACGAGGTAGTCGCGGATCTCGGGTTCGATCGTCCATTCGTTGAGGAAGGCGATCTGGTTGAACCAGCAGCGGCGGCCGGTGACCGGGTGGACCGTCACGGCGGCGCGGCGCTGCCGGGTGCGCAGACTGCCGTCGGGCTGCCAGGCGAACGCGATGCCGGCGGTGCGGCAGTAGTCCTCGACGGCTCGGCGGTCATCGGTGCCGAAGGCCTCGCTGTAGGGGGCGCCGATCTCGTCGTTGTAGGTACGGGAGAGCAGCCAGCCCTCCCGCTCGAAGCGCTCGACCAGTTCCCTCGGCAGCGCCTCCAGGACGGCGGAGGCGTCGGCGACGGCGGTGGCTCCGCCGGTGGCGGGCGCGGTCAGGCAGGCGAACAGCATCAGGCCGGGTGGCCGGAGCAGGTAGCTGAGTTCGTGGTGCATGCACATCGGCTGGGTCGGTGGCCAGGCCGAGGAGGAGTACACACCCGGGGCGTACGTCCTGCGGGGAGCAAACGATTCCCTCTCGGTCATCAGGGCCGGGGCCAGACGGCGGAGGACGGCGCCGGCCTGGGCCGCGTCGCGCAGATGCAGGCCACGGACGAGGACCGCGCCGTGTTCGGTGACCAGGGTGCGCAGGGCGTGACGGTGGTCGGCCGCCCACGACGGGGCATCACCGGGGGTGTCCACGTGCAGGATCGGGGGCTTGGCGGGGTTCAGGTCCACCTTGAGGAGGGACGCCGGAGTCGCGTAGGACATGGTGGCTTTCCTTTCGATGTGGTTCGGCGCGATGTGGTTCAGCTCGATGTGGTTCGGCAGGACGTCATGGGTTCGGGCGCGTGGTGCTCGGGGCGCTGGTCGACCAGGGCGGCGAGGTCGGTGAGGACCGGGTGTGCCGTGACGTCCTTGAGGGACACGGTGCGGTCCAGGGCTATGGCGAGCTTCACCGCCGAGAGGGAGTTGCCGCCGCGGTCGAAGAAGTGGTCGCGGCGTCCGATACGGTCCTGCGGCACGCCGAGGACACGGCCCCAGGCGGCCGCCAGCCGCTGCTCGGTCGGTGTGGCCGGGGGCTCGTGACCGTCCTCGCTGCCGGCCTGATCGGTGGCCAGCAGCGTCAGCGCCTTCTTGTCGATCTTGCTGTTGGCGGTCAGCGGCAGGCTTTCGCACCAGTGGAAGGCGGCCGGGACCATGTAGGCAGGCAGCGAGGCACCCAGCCGGTCGGCGAGGTTCCCGGCGTCGACGGGGTTCTGCGCGGAGTAGAAGGCGACCAGGTGCTTGCTGCGATCGGCGCGCTCGGTGACCACCACCGCGCCGTCGCGGACACCGGGAAGGCGCAGCAGGGCGTTCTCGATCTCGCCGATCTCGATCCGGAACCCGCGGATCTTGACCTGCGCGTCACGTCGGCCGAGGAACTCCAGCTTGCCCGAAGGATGCCAGCGGCCGTAGTCGCCGCCGAGATAGAGGCGTGTGCCGGCCCGGTGCGGATCGTCGAGATAGGCCGCTCGGGTGCGTGCGGGATCGTTGATGTAGCCGCGGCCGACGCACACTCCGGAGAACGCGATCAGGCCCGGGGCACCGAGCGGCACCGGTGCGAGGTGTTCGTCGACGACGTAGATGTGCACGTTGTTGACCGCACGGCCGAGCATGATGCGTTCCGGCGCCCGGTGCATGACCTCGTGGTTGGTGTCGTCCGAGGTCTCGGTGAGCCCGTAGGCGTTTACCAGCCCGATCCGGGGCTGGGCGGTGAACCAGCGCTCGGCGAGCTCCTTCTTGAGCGCCTCCCCGGTGACCGACACGTACCGCAGGTCGGGCAGCGCGCGGGGGCGCTGTTCGAGCTCGGTCAGGACGGCTTCGAGGTAGGAGGGCACGACCTGTACGACGGTGGCCCCGCCCTCGGTGACGGTGTCGAGGAATCGGGGGACGTCGAGGATGGCGTCCTGTTCGACCAGCAGGGTTCGCCCACCGGTCAGGAGGGCGCAGAGCAGTTGCCACAGGGAGATGTCGAAGCACTGCGGAGCGGTCTGGGCGACCACCTGTCCGTCACCGATCTCGAGGTCGTCGATCTTGGCGTAGAGGTGGTTGAGCAGGCCGGCGTGTTCGCACATGGCGCCTTTCGGCTCACCGGTGGAGCCGGAGGTGAAGTAGATGTAGGCCAGTTGGTCGGGCGTGACGTGGATGCCGAGGTCGTCGTCCGGCTGGTCTTCTTCGTACGCCGCCTCGACGAAGAGCCTCTCGACTCCGGGCAGCGAATCGAGGGCCCGGTCGAGGGTGGTGGTGCTGCCGGGTTCGGTCAGCGCCAGGGTGCAGTCGGCGCGGGAGAGCACGGCAGCGATGCGCTCGGCCGGGAAGTGCGGCTCGACAGGCAGGTAGACGCCTCCGGACTTGAAGACCGCGAGGACCGCGGCCAGCCAGTCCAGGTTGCGTTCGGTCACCACCGCGACGACGTTCTCGCGGGTCGACCCGCGGGCGGCAAGGGCGCGGGCCACCCGGTTTGCCCGGGCGTTCAGCTCCGCATAGGTCCATTGCCGGCCGGCGTGCACGGCGGCGACGGCATCCGGATGCGTCCGCACCCGCTCCTCGAACAGCTCATGCACCCGCGCGTTCGGCAACTCTCGTTCGGGACCGGCGAGTTGTTCCAGCTGGAAGCGCTTCTCCGCGGCGGACAGCAGGCTCTGGCGGGCGTGTTCGGCATCGGGGTCGGCGGTCATCAGCGCGAGCGCGGTCAGGTGATACCCGGCGATACGGGCGGCGCTTGCGGCGTCGAGCATGTCGGTGCGGTAACGCAGCCGCAGCATGAGCCGGCCGCCCCGGTGCCGGATGCCCACTCGCAGCGCGGTGCCCTCGGTGAGGTCCCCGTCGATCGCGGTGAGATCGAGGACGGTCTCGAACACCGGCCCGGTCAGGCCGAGTTCGCGCCGGAGCCGGTCGAAGTCCTCGGCCGGAACGGCCTGGTGCGCCCGCAGTTCGGCGACCGTCCGACGGCTGGTGTGCACGAGTTCCCACCAAGAGGCGGGCGCGGTGGTGAGCCGGCACGGCAGTGGGCGGCCGTTCTCGGTGACGTACCCGGTGGTGATCTCGCGCTCCGCGGACAGTGCCGCGAGGACCTTGGCGTGCGCCGCCAGCAGAAGCGCATCGATCGGTACCGCCAGTTCGTCCGCCAGTCGGCGCAGCCGGGCCATGGTGCCGTCGGGGGCATGTGCCTCGTACTGGCCCACGCCGGGCGTCGGGTGGAGGGTCCAGCGTGGTGCGGCGGTGAATCCGCCGGCTGTCAGCACGCCGCGCCAGTACTCCAGGCCGTTTCGGGTGTGGTTCGGATACGTTGCCACGGGTCGTTTCCTCTGCTTGTCGCCGGTGCTGGGGTCGCGGGCTCAGTTGCCGGGCATCTCCCGGGCCGGGTTGCCGGCCCACTGGGTGTGCGGGGAGACTTCCTCGCCCTTCAGCAGGAAGGAGTCAGGGGCCAGTGCGGCGCCGTCGCCGATCGTCACGCCGTAGTGGACGAAGGCACCGACCCCGAGGGTGCAGCCGCTGCCGAGGGTGCTGCGGTCGGACTTGAAGGCGCCGTCCTCCTGCGAGTGGCACTGGACCACGGTCCCGGCGTTCAGCGTGGTGTCGTCGCCGATGGTGACGAGGGTGCGTTCCGGGAAGAAGCAGCCGTCGTCGAAGACCCGCTTGCCGATCCGGGCCCCCAGGAGCCGCCAGATCATGCCCTTGAAGGGGGTGCCGTCGAACATCTGGATGTAGTCGACCGAGGCCAGCTTCCAGAAGCGTTCGTGGTGCCAGAAGGGGGGCTCGTAGATCGAGCAGTACAGCGGCTTCTGCGCCCTGAATCCGGTGGAGGCACGTTCGATCAGTGCGAAGTAGACGACGGTGAACGTGAGCGTGAGGACGCCGGCCAAGGCGATGGCTGGTGCGCCGAGCGAGGGAAAGAGGGCGGCCGCACCCATGGTGATGAGGGTGATCACGAAGAGATGGAGGAACCGCGCCGAGAGGTAGAGGCCGGCGGTTGCGGCATTGTGCCTGTTCTTGGCGGCCAGGCGGCGGCGCAGTTGGTCGCCGGTCTCCAGGTGGTTGAACCTGTTGTCGCGCATCACTGTGCGCGGGATCTCGAAGCTGGGTGAGCCCAGCAGGCCCACGCCCTCACGTACCGGGCCGTCGATCGGGACCATGACCTTCGTGGCGAGCAGACAGTTGTCGCCGGTCCTGCCCTGAGAGGGGTAGGCGATGCGGTTCCCGAGGAAGTTCCGGGGGCCGATCGACGTGCGGGACACGCGGAAGGACGTGCTGGAGAACTCGGTGTTCATGAGGGACAGTCCGTCGGCGATCATGGTGCCGGTGCCGACCGAGCTCAGGTAGGGGTTGTCCTGCTGTATCTCGGTGCCGAAGTTCGACCCGGTCTGCTCGATACGCGACAGGTCGTATCCGAGGTAGCGCAGGTAGTGCACGATGGCGGAGCTGTCGCCGAAGAGCGCGGTGAAGAACTTCCTGTTGGTCATCAGCGCGATCGCCCGCTGGATGCCGTAGTGGAAGCCGTACAGGGGGTAGACCTTGCCGGGCTCGATGGCCCGGTTGAGGACGCGCGGCACGGTACCCACGACGAGGAGACCGGCGAGGAGGGAGCCGAGGAAGAGCACCAGGGACGCGGTCAGCGCTTCGACGTAGAACGCCGCGCTGCCCACCGGCCGGGGCTCCAGGAACGCGTGCAGTTGCGGGACGCCGGACAGCAGGGCACTCGCGCCACCCAGCGTCAGCGGCAGCCACACCAGCAGCAGGCTCAGCAACTGCGCAGCGCCGTATGCGGTCCTCTTGCGGGTGGGGCAGTCGGCGGGGCGGACGGTCCGGTAGTCCACGTCGGTCGGCTGTGCCGGGGAGCCGTGCCAGCGCCGGCCGACGGGAACGGCCTGGCCGGCGTGCAGCGAGGAGGCGTGGCCCAGCTGGGAGTCGTCGCCCATCGAGGTGTCGATGTCGAGGACCGTGTGCTCGCTGACGAGCACATTGCTGCCGAGCGTGACCCGACCGGTCTGGATCAGGCCGCCGTGGGCGCGGTAGCAGGACAGCAGCACGTCCTTGCGGATGACCGTGCCGTCCCCGACGGTGAGCAGATCAGTGCAGACCGGGGCCGTGCGCGTGAGGATCGTGACGCCTCTGCCGATTCGCGCGCCGAGCGCCCTGAGGTAGAGCACATAGAGCGGTGAACCGACGAACAGGCGCATGGGGCTGGTGCGGATCAGGGTCTTGACGATCCAGAAGCGCAGATAGGCCATGCCCCACAGGGGGAACGCGCCGCATCGCCAGCGGCCGACGAGTGTCCACTTCGCCACGATCGGGAAGGTGCACAGGCCGAGAAAGCCCGCGGCCGCGAACAGGACCGACCTCAGGTAGCGGTCGAGCAGGCCCGAACCTGCGGAGATCCAGTCATAGCCTTCGGCGACAGCGAAGGCGGCGAGGCAGGAATAGGCCAGGAAGACCAGGAACTGCAACATTCCGCAGACGAGGTATCGCCGGGTGGCGACCGCTGTCCCCGCGTCGGCCGACGGACGCGCCGATGCCGGTTCCTCCGCTGCTGAGGACGGGGACGGGATGGGCGCGGCGTCGGAAAGTGCGATGGCAAGGCTCCGGATGGTCGGGTACCGGTAGATGTCCTTCATCGACACCGTAGGCAGATCCTCCCGCTTCCTCACTCGCGCGCAGAACTGCGCCATCACCAAGGAATCGGCACCCAGGTCGTCGAAGAAGTGACTGTGGGCAGATACCTGCTCGACTCGTACGACGCCGGCCAGCACCTCGGCCATAAGGCCCGCTGTTTTGTCCAGCACGATTGCTCCTCGAAGACGATGCGGTGAGTGTCGGTCGGTGCGTACGGATTCGTAACGCCCGCCTCTTCAGTAGGCCCGAGTGGAGAATTCCTGTCCCGTCCCTGAATTTCGGGTCTTGACACCGAACGCCGGTCTTGATAGCCGACCGCTCGCCTCCCCGCCCGGTGGGGCCGCCTATGCGCACACGGGGCGCATGTCAAGCCCCGAATTTCGGTGGCATGACACGGGCGCTCCGAATTGGCGTACTGGAGACGTTCCGGCGGGTCGAAACTCGCCGCCGAATTCCTCTCCCCCGATCGAGGAGACGAGCATGCCTGTCATATCCGCCCCCCAGGCCTTCAACCAGGACGACCTCTACGTCGACCTGGAGGGAATCTTCGAGCACCCCTTGTTCCTCAAATGCGAGGGATTCAATTTCGCAGGCTCGATCAAACTGAAGGCCGCCACCGAAATGGTCGAGGCAGCCGAACGCGACGGCCGGCTGACACCGGACTCGATTCTGGTGGAGTCGTCCTCGGGCAATCTGGGCGTGGCGTTGAGCATGATCGCGGCCAACAAGGGATACCGGTTCGTGTGCGTGACCGACTCCCGCTGCAACCTGGCGACCCGGATGATGATGGAGGCCCTGGGCGGCCAGGTCCACATCATCACCGAACCCGACCCGGTCGGCGGCCTGCTCGGCGCACGCATCCGGCACGTCCACGCACTGTGCGATTCCGACGACCGGTATGTGTGGCTCAACCAGTACGCCAACCCCAGCAACGGCATGGCCCACTACCGAAGGACGGCCCCGGCCATCGCCCGGCAGTTCCCTGACCTGGATGTGCTGTTCGTCGGGGCCGGAACCACCGGGACACTGATGGGCTGCGCACGCTACTTCCGCGAGTGGCACCGGCCGGTGCGCGTCGTGGCCGTCGACGCCATCGGCTCGGTGACCTTCGGCGGCGCACCTGGCCGGCGGATGATTCCCGGTCTGGGCACCAGCAGGCGCCCGCCGCTGCTGGACGAGTCGTATGTCGACGATGTGGTGCGCGTGGCGGAGGCCGACACCATTCGGGCCTGTCACCGGCTGGCCGGGCGCGGGTTTCTGTTCGGGGGTTCCACCGGCACCGTGGTCAGCGGCGCGATGGACTGGCTGGCTCGTCGGGACGAGCGGGAGCTGACCGCGGTGGCCATCGCGCCGGATCTGGGTGAGCGGTATCTGGAGACCGTCTACCAGTCCGCGTGGGTGGCGGACCTGTACGGCGATGAGGTGCTCGACTCCCGGCAGCTCAGCATCCCGTCCCGGGCAGCCTGACCACCGGGTGGGACCGACGCGCCCACGACAGTCGGCGACCGGCCCCACCCGCCATGCCTCACCCGGCGTGCACGGTTCCCGCGTAACGCTGGACGAAGCAGGTGCCGGTGCCCGCGGTGACGGTGACGTCGTACCGCCGCCGTCGTTGCGCAGTTCCAGTTCCAGCGACGCGCTCTCCGGGCGCCCTGAGTGCCGCAGCCGCGCGGTGACCGCCGGCACCGCCACGTCGTCCTGGCCCTCACGGACGACGGTGCCGGAGAAGCGGCGGACGAACCCGTCGGCACCGTGCACGGAGAAGTCGTAGCGGCCGTCGGTCGCCGCGGCGTCCGCGCCGAGGGGGCCGTATCCACCCCCAACGCCCCCTCTGGGCAGCGGTGTTCGAGGTCAGCTGGTCTTCGCGGCGGTCCGTGGCAGCGGAGAACGCAACACCCTCCCGAGCGACGGTACGGACGCCAGGTGACCCTCGGGTCCCTGCCGTCCGCGATGGCGAAGCCGTGACGGTCCCGGCATCGCATCGCAACCGTGGTGGCCGAAAATATGTCTCTCAACGCGTGCCCGAAGCCTTGGAGCGAATGGGATTCCGGTGGCACGCGGATCGGGGGGACGGAATGAACGCATGGGCAGTGCCCGGATACACCGAGTCGCTGGAGCTCGGGTCGGGGGCGAGCGGACGGGTCGTACTGGCCGTGCACCAGGAGACCGGCGTTCCGGTCGCGGTGAAGTACCTCAGCGACTCACTGCGCACCCGGCCGGGCTTCGTGCACGAGTTCAGGGCTGAGGCGCGACTGCTCGGCGGACTGGAAAGCCCGTACGTCGCCGAACTGTATGAATACGTCGAGAGCCCGGACGGCGCCGCCATCGTGATGGAGCTGGTGGACGGAGTCTCGTTGCGGACCCTGTTGACCCGGGAGGGTCCGCTGGAGCCCGAGGCCGCGCTCGTCGTCCTCAAGGGCTCGCTGCTCGGCCTGGCCGACGCGCACCGCGTCGGCGTCGTGCACCGCGACTACAAGCCCGAGAACGTCCTGGTCGTGACGGACGGTTCGTCCAAGCTCGTCGACTTCGGGATCGCCGTGGACACCGGCACGAGCGTCGGCATCGCGGGCACCCCCTCCTACATGGCTCCGGAGCAGTGGACCGGCGCCCCCGCCTCGCCCACCGCCGATGTGTACGCGGCCACGGCCACGTTCTTCGAGTGCCTGACGGGCCACAAGCCGTATGCGGGTGACAACCTCGCCGAACTCGCGCTGCGGCACGTGGACGCGCCCATCCCCACGGACGAGGTCCCCGAGGGGGTGCGGGAGTTGGTGCGGCGCGGACTGGCCAAGGACCCGGAGGAACGGCCCACCCACGCCGAGGCGTTCGTCTCGGACCTGGAGGCGGCCGCCGGTGCCGCCTACGGGCCGGACTGGGAGGAACGCGGCCGCGGCCGGCTCGCCGCGCTGGTGGCACTGCTGCCGCTGCTGCTGCACTCCGCGCGCCACGCCCCGCAGACCACCACGGACATCGCACGCACGGTCCTGGGCCAGGAGACGGGCCACGGCCGGATCGGGTCGTGGCTCCCCGGCCGGCCCGGGATGCTGGTGACCGCTGCGGCCCTGCTCCTGGGCATCCTCCTGGCCTACGGCGTCCAGCACACTCCGGCACCGGCTCCGCAGCAGGCCGCACAGGCCCTGGCCACCACCAGCGCCCAGCCCGGCGTGACATCGCCCGGGCCCACCGCACCGACTTCGTCGGCCGACCCGTCCGCGTCCCCGACGCCCACCACGTCCTCCAGTTCGTCACCCTCGGGCACGGAGACCTCGGGGACTCCCGGCACCGACGACCCCTCGGCGTCCGCCACCACGGCTCCGTCCGAGTCGACGACGACCGGCGGGACGACCACCGACCCGACGCCGACGACCAGTTCCCCCGCACCACCGGCCGCTCCCGCCGTCAAGGACGTCACCGTGTCGGCCTTCCGGCAGACCGGTCCGTCCACCGCCACGGCGACGATCGACATCACCACGGACGGCACCGGGCCGGTCTCCCTCACCGTCTCGTGGTTCACGAGCAATGTCCCAGGCGTGCTCGGCACCCCGGACGGCGGGTCCCAGACCTTCCGGCGCAACGGCGCCACCCACTACACGATCCCCGTCGACCACACCTTCCAGAGCACGGACTGCTACTGGGCGGTACAGGCCATGACGACCCCGGCCTCCGCCGACGGCGGCGCCTCCCAGCAGCTACTGACCAGGCAGTGTGAGCTCCGATGACCACGCACGACGACAGCACCCCCGCGCCGGCCGGGGACAGCGAGCCCACACGTGTGCTCGGCTCCGGCGACGAGCACGCCCCGACCGTCCACCTCCCCGCCACCGGGGAACGCCCCCCGGCCGACGAACCGGGCCCGGCGGACGCCGAGTACAGCGCCACCGTGCTCGGCAGCCACTGGATCCAGCGGCCCGAGCACGACGACACCAAGAACCTCACCGAGAACACCGACACCCTCGTGGCACCCAACGCCACGAAGATCGCGCCGAACGTCACGCATATGGCTGCGCCGACCACACCGACACAGCCGGACCGTGTCGAAGGCACCGTGCTGCGCTTCGGCCCGGGAGTGACGGCCGCAGTCGCCCACCGCACGCACAGCACGCTGCCCGTCGTGCCACAGGCCCCGACGCCGCCCCGGCACCGCCGCCTACGCAGACACGCCCTGCCGACGCTGGTACTGATCTGCGTCATCGCGTTCCTGCTCTGGCAGCGCCTCGGTCCGTCGGTGGAGGTGCGCACGGTGGCGGTCACCGCCCGGCCGACGGCCGTCGGGTGCGACGACACCGCGGACGTCGTCGGCGTCGTCACGACGAACGGCCGACCCGGCAAGCTCTCCTACCGCTGGATCCGCAGCGACGGCACCACCTCGGACGTCCTGCGCGAAACGGTGACCCGAGGCCAGAAGCGCGCACGACTGCACCTCCTGTGGACCTTCCAGGGCAAGGGCCACTACCAGGCACAGGCCGAACTGCGCATCCTCTCCCCCACCCACCGCACGGTCGCCACCCACCTCACATACGACTGCCCCTGACTTCGGGTGCCTGGTCATCGTCGGCGCTGCCGCTGGGGCCGAGCCGGACGCAGCACTCGCCCTGCTCAGGGGCCGCCACGGCTTGGACTCCGTTGACCTCAAGGCCGTTCAGGTAGCCGCTGAGGAAGGCCTGGTTCATGCCGCACACCAGGTCGGGGGCCTTGGCGGCCAGTGGGTGGAAGGGGCAGTTGCGCAGTCGGAGGTGGGTCGGGCTTTCACGAACGGGCTCGTAGCCGTACCCGTCCAGCAGGCGCTCGCACACGGTCAGCCCGCGTTCCGGACCGAGACGCCCCGGGCGGGTCTCCTCCCGCGCGGCCTCGCCCATCCGCCGGCCCCGCTGCTCGGCGGTCCGTACCGCTGCCTGCGCGGCGCTTTCGTCCGCACGCTCGGTCAGCACGGCATCGAGGAGAAGGTCCGCCAGGAGTTCATGGCGCCGCTCGGGGATGCTGACGCTGATCTGGGCGTCCGTGGATTCGTACACCTTCGGCTGTCTGCCGACCTTGCGGATCCCGCCCGGAGTTCCGTACCCCGCGCGCAGCAGCCCCGCTTCGACCAGCTTGTCGAGGTGGAAGGCCGCGAGCTTGCGCGAGATGCCGACGCTGGCGGCGGCCTCGTCGCGGGTGACGGCGCGGCCGGCGCGCCGGATGAACGTGAACATGCGCCGCCGTGAGTCCTCGCTCAGGACGCTGACGGAGTCTATGGCGGCGCTGGCCGCGCCGGCCTGCGGAGTCGAGTCAGGAGTCACGAGAACACGGTAACTCCAGCTTGCATGGGCACAACCATTCATTCTGGTCTTCTGGCCTGCATGCCTTGACGCCCGTCATCAATAAGTCCAAGAATTGTTGGTGAAACCGGTGGGAGGTTGCAATGGCCACTGAGTCTCAGCTCCAGGCGAAGCGACCGGTCACTGCCGCGCTCGCCGGACCGTACGGCCACCCGTTCCACCCGATCCTGGTGACGGTGCCGATCGGTGCGTGGGTGGCCAGTCTGGTCTTCGACATCGCTTCCCGTTTCGTCCACCGTCCGGGGTTCCTGACCCAGGGCTCGGAATGGTTGATCGCGGTGGGGGTGATCGGTGCCCTGCTCGCGGCCATGGTCGGGTTCCTCGACCTGTTCGCGATTCCCGCCGGCAGCAGGGCCTTTCGTACGGCCTTGGTCCATATGACGCTGAACCTGCTGGTGACCGCCGCCTACGTCGTCAACTTCCTGTGGCGGTACAGCAACTACGCCGACGGCGGGAGTGTCGGCGTCGGCAGGCTCGTCCTGTCCGCAGTCAGCCTGGCAGTCCTGGGCGTCTCGGGATTTCTCGGCGGCAAGCTCGCCTACCGCTACGGCGTACGGGTCGCCGACGAGAGCACCCAGGCCGAGGGATATACGCGCGGCCCACGTCGCCCGACATGGGCCGGCTGAGATCGACCCCGTCCTCACTCGGGAGTTCCCCATGGACATCGCCGCACTGGTCGCCTGGGGGGTCACCGCCTCCGGCGGCTTCTACCTGCTCGGCACCTGGATCCAACGAGGCGGTATCCGGCAGCAGCAGTCCGGCACCAGTCGTATGCCCGCACCGGTCGTCTTCGGACACTTCGCCCTGGCCGCCGTCGGCCTGGTGGTGTGGATCATCTATGTCGTGGCCGACAAGAGCGCCCTGGCCTGGACCGCGTTCGGTCTGCTGGTACCGGTCGCCCTGCTGGGCTTCGTGATGCTGGCCCGTTGGATCCCCGTCTACCGGGACCGGGCAGCGGCAGGGGCGGCACCGGCCGCCGCGGCGGCTCACGGCGCCGAGGCGGCCGTCCCCGCCGAACGGCACTTCCCGCTGCCGGTGGTGCTGGCACATGGCCTGTTCGCCGTGGTGACCCTCGTTCTCGTCCTGCTCACCGCCGTGGGCGTCGGCGGCAGCTGAGTCGACCGGCCGGGTCGGGCACCAGCTTCGCCCGGCGCCGATGGGAGCTTGCATCCGGTACCTGGGTACAGGTTTACCGTCAGTGGTGTCCCGGGCTGCGGTGCTCGGGGACGCCATGACGGGAGTGAGCGCGATGACCGACCTGGGATGGGTGCCCCAGTCCTGCACCCTGCCGACGACACAGCGGCCCTTGCGGGTGGCGGAGTGGGACACGCTGTTCAGCGAGCGGCTGACGGACGTGTCCCGGCCTGAACCGTTGCTCCTGCGCCTGGAGCTGTCCGGCGGCGGCGCTGTTCAGGACCGGGTCCGCGACCTGGCCGAGCGGGAGAGCGGCTGCTGCTCGTTCTTCACCTTCACCGTTGCGGGCGAAGGCTCCCGAGTGCGCCTGGACATCGCGGTGGATCAGGCGCACGCACAAGTCCTGAACGCGCTCGCCGGCCGTGCTGGAGCCCTGGCCGGAGCGGGGGAACAGCCGTGAGTGAGGGGCTGCGCAGCGGTCAGGTCGCCGAGGCTGCGGGAGTGAACGTCCAGACCCTGCGCTACTACGAACGCCGTGGCCTGCTGGCCGAGCCGCTGCGCAGTCCCGGCGGTCACCGGCTGTACGGCGACGACGCGGTCACCGCACTGCGCGTGATCAAGGCGGCCCAGCGCCTCGGCTTCACCCTGGACGAGGTCGCCGAGTTGCTGGAGACCGGCCGCCACCGCCACGGCCGCCCCGTCGCCGGGCTGCAAGAGCGTGCGAGGGCGAAGCTCGCCGAGGTCGACGCGAAGATCGCGGACCTGACCACCATCCGCGCGGCCCTGGTCGCCGCTGTCGACGCGGGCTGCGACGACCTGACCGCGTGCGCCAGCAGCGCCTGCTGCCCCATCCCCTTCACCGACCTCGCCGCGGAGCACCGTCATGCCGGACCCTGCTGCTGACCCGCGTGTCCGCCGGATGCCGAAGGCGTTGGCGGGCCTCGCCGGACTGGCCTGCCTGGCCTGTTGTCTGCTGCCCGTCCTGATAACGGCGGGCGTCGTAGGCGCGGGAGCCTCCGCCTTCGTGGGCTGGCTTCCCGCCCTCGCCCTCGCTCTGGCCGCGCTGGCCGGGGCCACGTGGTGGTTCGGCCGGCGCCGCTCCTCATGCTCGTGCGGGTCCACGGCCATGAGCGAACACGGATGCGGCTGCAAGGCCGACAACGACCCGGTGAAGATCACCGGTCACGTCCGTAGGTAGGGCCGGCCGCGGCCGGGACTTCATGCCGGATAGGGAGCGGCTTGGCGCGCCGACCGGAGCGCACTCGCCCACCAGGCCAGCTGGTCGAGCAACGTCTTGGCGTACCCGGGGGCCTCGGGGTCGAGCGGGCGGCCGTCCTGCCACGCCGTGAAGTAGTTGGGGAAGGCGAGACCATCGCGAATCGTCACGGCGTGCAGTTCCGTCAGTACGTTCTCCAGGTGCAGCACGGCGTGCCGGCCACCCGCCGCGCCTCCGTAGCTGACGAAGGCGACGGGCTTGGCGGTCCACTGGGTGAAGTGCCAGTCGATGGCCGCCTTCAGCGAGGCAGGATAGCTGTGGTTGTACTCCGGCGTGACCACGATGAACGCATCGGCGCCCTCCAGAGCGGATGTCAGTGCCGCCATTCCGGCGGGGCGGGGGTAGTCGTCGCCGGCGAACTTCGGGGATGCGGCGGGCAGCGCGAGCGGAATGTCGATCTCGGCCAGATCGACCACGTCCACCTCGAAACCACCGTGTGTGTCTGCCTGTTGGGCGACCCACGAGGCAACGGCCGGGCCGAACCGTCCTTCCCGAACGCTTCCGACGATGACGACGAGCCTGGGCTTGTTGTTGTCCATGACCACCACGTTCAGGCCTCCCCCGTGACCGCAACCAGACCGCGCTCAGGCTGGCCCCCGCAGGGCCACCTTCAGCACTCCGCCGTCAGGGTGCGGCGCCGTATGCTCGCGGCATGGGTACGCCGTTGGGGGACTTCATCCGGGCCAAGCGCGACAGCACCCAGCCGGAATCGCTGGGGCTGCCGGATCACGGGCGTCGCCGGTCGCCCGGTCTACGACGCTCGGATCTGGCCGTGCGGGCGGGCATCAGCGTGGAATACCTGACCCGGCTGGAGCAGGGCCGGGACCGCAACCCCTCGGTGGCGGTGGTGAACGCGCTGGCCGACGCGCTCAGCCTCGACCCCTCGGAGCGCAACCACCTGCGCTATCTCGCGAAGATCACCGGCGGCGAGTGTTCCGCGCACAGCCAACCGGCACCACCGCGCCACGATGTTCGCCCCTCCGTCCGGGAGACACTCCGTCTCCTCGAACCGGGCATCGCCATGGTGACCAACCGGCTGGGCGACGTCCTCGACCGCACCAGCGGCTACGAGTTGGTGATGGACGGAAGCGGTCTGCTCGACGCGGCCGCCCCGAACCTCACCCGGTACGTCTTCACCCACCCTCGCGCCAGAACGTTCTTCGCCGACTGGGGTGACGTCGCGGACGAGCAGGCATTCGACCTGTGGCTCGGGCCGTCCGTCGAGATCTCGGAGTGGTTCACCGCGGAACTCGCACCCGTCGCCGGCCCCGACTTCACCCAGCGCCTGAATCGTCACGTGGTTCCGCAACGCGGAGTCCTCCGGCTCAACCACCCCTCCGGGTGCGAACTTCGGCTGCTCCGCGAAACGCTCGAGCTCTCCGCGGACGGCCAGCAACTGGTCGTCTTCCTCCCCGCGGACGACAGGACGGCCGAGGTCGTCGACCGACTCCGTGTCCCGCCCCAGGGCGTGCTCCGGGCCATCTCGTGACGCACTCGCCGATCCAGGACCACGGCCGAGCCGACCGACCGCCCGCGTCCGCTTGTCCACCGCTCCGGCCCTGAAATACCGTGCCGCGGTGGACCTCTTCTCACGCTCGTGGACGGCACTGCGAACGACGGTCGCCGACATCCCGGACGAGGACTTCGAGCAGCCCTCCGGCTGCGGTGGCTGGCTCGTGCGGGATCTGGTCTGTCACCTGCTCATCGGCGCCCAGGACGTGCTGATCACCCTGGTCACACCCGCCGACGCCGAACCGACCGTGGACGCGGTCACCTACTGGCAGCTCGTCGAACCGCCCACCGGTGAGGACCCGCTCGACGCGCTGATCCCCCGGCTGGCCGCCGCGTACGGCGAGCCGCGCTGGCTCAGGCACCACTTCGACGACGTCGGCTCCGCCGCGGGCCGCGCCGCCGAACTCGCCGATCCCGCCCGGCGTGTCAGCACCCGCGACCAGGTCCTGACCGTCGCCGACTACCTGTCCGCATACGTCGTCGAGTGGACCCTGCACCACCTCGACCTGATCGCGCACCTGCCCGCGGCCGCCCAGCCGCCCGCCGAGACCCTCGCCTCGGCACGCGCTTCGCTGGAGAGGATCGCCGGGAGCTCGTTTCCCGCCTCGTTCTCCGACAAGGACGCCCTGCTGATCGGCACCGGACGACGGACGCCGACCGACGCGGAGAAGGCCGCGCTCGGCGACCTCGCGGCGAAGCTCCCGCTCGTCCTGGGCTGAGGCTTGCTCCATTCGGCCGTCATGGGCTCGCGTACTGTGTCCGGCCACGGTGTCGTTGAAGCGGATGCGCACCGGCGCAAGAGGCGCTGGTGGCCTGAGGCGCCTGGCTGCGCGGGGGCGGAGCCGAGGGACAGAGCTGAAGGACTGAGCATGGCCATATCCGGCCCCACAGCTGTCCGAGCGCGTCGTGCCGCCGCCATCGCCACGGCGGTGAGCTGCTTGACGGTCGTGGGCACCGCGCAGAACGCCACCGCGGCCGACGGACCGGCGCCGTCGGTGCCTGCCCCGCAGTTGGAGTGGAAACCCTGCGCTCGGGGCCCTGAGTTCGACTGCGCCACCGTGAAGGTGCCACTGGACTACCGCAACCCCGGTCGTCGCACCATCGAGCTGGCGGTCGTCAAACGGAAGGCGACCGGCCCCGGACGGCGTATCGGCACCCTGTTCTTCAACCCCGGCGGTCCCGGCGGCCCCGGAACGGTGGAGATGCCGCAGAACTACCAGCTCTTCCCGCAGGAGATACGGGCTCGGTTCGACATCGTCAGCTGGGATCCACGCGGAGTCGGCAACAGCACCGCCGTGAACTGCTTCGCACGTCCCGAGGAAGCAAAGGCCTGGATGTCGGGCAGGCCGGCCGGCTTCCCCGTGGGCGAGCGGCAGCGGGCGGACTGGATCGCCGCGTACAAGGATCTGTCCCAGCGCTGCCGGCAGCACGACCCCGAGCTCCTGCGCCATGTGTCGACCGCGGACACCGCCCGCGACCTCGACCAGTTGCGCCGGGCGGTGGGCGAACCGCAACTGACCTACCTGGGCATCTCCTACGGCACGTTCCTCGGCGCCACCTATGCCAACCTCTTTCCCGGCAAGGTCCGCGCCATGGTTCTCGACAGCAACATCGATCCGCAGGCCTGGACGAACCACGCCTCCAGCAAGGAACCCGAACTGCCGGTGTTCCTGCGCATGGGTTCGGACCGCGGCGCGGCGGCAACCCTCGACCAGTTCCTCAGCCTGTGCGGATCGGCCCCCATCGACGCCTGCGCGTTCTCGGCCGGCAGCCCCGAAGCGACGCGGGACAAGTTCGACGAGCTGATGCGGCGTCTGCGGGCGCACCCGGTGGGCGCGTGGACCTATGGCCGGACGGTCGGTGACATGGTGAGCGCCCTCAACGTCGTCCACCCCGGCTGGACGGACCTCGCCGGCAGGCTGCAGAGCCTGTGGCAGGGGCGCGTACCGAAGCCGTCCGCACCCCTGCCCGCGCCGCCCGTACCGATCCCGTACCTGGGCGAGGAACAGGGTGGTGCCGTGCTGTGCTCCGACAGCCCCAACCCTCGCGACCCCGGTGTCTACCACGCTCTGGAGGAGGCCGCCGCCATCGGCGCGGGCGATGCAGGGCGCTTCTGGACCTGGGCGGCGGAGCCGTGTGCCACCTGGCCGGCAGTGGCCGCGAACCGCTATCGCGGCCCGTGGAACAAGCCGACGGCCCACCCCGTGCTGGTGGTCGGCACCAGATACGACCCCGCCACTCCCTACCGAGCGGCGCAGGCCATGGCCGAGGACCTGGCCGACGCCCGCCTTCTCACCAACGACGGGTACGGACACAGCGCCATGCTCAACCCCAGCGACTGCGTCGACGCGTACGAGAGCCGCTACCTCATCGACGGCACCCTCCCGCCGGCCGGAGCAACGTGCCGGCCGGACAGGGCCCCGTTCGCCGCACCCGAACCACGGGGCGGCATCGCCACGGGCGGCGGAGGGCTGGCGCTCGCCGCCTCTTGATCACTCCGCCGCGGCGAGCAGCCGTGCCTCGCTCTCCTCGTACAGCCGCCGGTTCTCCTGGCTTTCGGCGGCGTCGCGCCGGTGGTCCATCCGGCTGCCCAGCCAGCCCGCCAGATAGCCGACCGGGATGGAGACCAGGCCGGTGGACTGCATGGGGAACCAGCCGAAGTCCGCGTTCGGGAAGACCGAGGCCGGCGTGCCCGAAACGGCCTTGGAGAAGACCATCAGCACGAGCGCGCTGGCCGCGCCCGAGTAGAGACTCGCGAGCAGGCCGGTACGGGTGAATCCGCGCCAGAAGAGGGAGTAGGTCAACGCGGGGGCCACGGCGGACGCCCCGATGCAGATGGCCAGTGTCGTCAGCACGCCGACGTCCCAGTTCTGGACCAGGGTGGAGAGCGCGATGGCGGCGGCTCCCACGACCACGCTCGCCCATGCGGCCACCGTCATCTCCGTACGCGGCTCCGCCTGTCCCCGCCGCGCCGCGTGGGTGAACAGGTCGTGGGCGAGCGACGAGGCCGCGGCCAGGGTCATCCCCGCCACCGAGGACAGCAGGGTGATGAACACCGTGCCGGCCACGGCCGCGTAGAGGATCGTCGAGCCCGCGGAGCCGGGGCCGCCGCCGAGCATCCGGGACAGTATGAGCACCGATGTCCTGCCGTGCGGGTCGGCCGCGGTGATGTAGCGGGATCCCACCAGGGCCGCCGCACCGGTTCCCAGGATGATCACGATCAGGCAGAAGGTCGTGACCGTGCCGACCGCCCAGGACATGGAGCGGCGCACGGCGGGTACGTCGCGGGCGGAGTACAGGCGCATCGTGATGTGCGGCAGGCAGGCCGCGCCGAGGATCACGGTGATCTGGAGACTGGCGAAGTCCAGCCGGTCACCGGCGGAGGTGCCCAGTTGCAGGCCCTGCCGGAGGTAGGCGGAGCCGGCGCCGCTGCCGTGCTGGGCGGCCCGGAGGACGTCGCCGGGGTTCCAGTCGAAGCGGTTCAGGACCAGGGCGGCGACGACGAGACTGGTGCCCAGCAGGAGCACGATCTTGATCATCTGGATGAGGGCGGTGCCGCGCATGCCGCCGATCGCCGCATAAATGATCATCAGGCTGCCGACGAGGACGATGCATGTCGTCCTGGCGCCGGCCGAGTGCGGGATGCCCAGGATGAAGGTGAGCAGCGATCCGGCCCCGGAGAGCTGGACGACGAGGAAGGGGAGGGTCGCCGCCAGGGTCACCACGCAGGAGGCGATACGGACGGCACGCCCGGGCATGTTGCGGGCCAGGACGTCGCCCATGGTGAACTTGCCGGCGTTGCGCAGGGGTTCGGCCAGCAGGAACATCAGCAGCACCAGCGACATGGCGGTGCTGACCGCCAGGACATAGCCGTCGTATCCGGCGAGCGCGACGATGCCGGTGGTGCTCAGCACCGTGGCCGCGGAGATGTAGTCACCGGCGATCGCCAGGCCGTTCCTGAGCGGCGTGAGCGAGAGGTAGCCGGTGTAGAAGTTCGTCAGGTCGTCGCGGTCCGGTCCGGCCATCACACACATGAGGAGGGTGAGGGTGACCAGGGCGGTGAACAGGATCAGGACGGTGGCCTGCGTCCCGGCGCCGAAGTCGGTCATCGTGCCACCCCGGCGTTCCGGGCCGACGCGGTCGCCCGTTCCCTGACGAGCTGTGCCAGCGGGTCCACGGAGCGTCGTGCGCTGCGCCCGTACCAGAGGATCGCCGCGAAGGTGACGACGAGCTGGAAGACGCCGAGCGCCATGCCCAGGCTCACCTCACCGGCGATGGCGGATCCCATCAGGTCCGGCGCGAAGCAGGACAGCAGCACGTACAGCACGAAGGAGCCGAGCGCGGTCAGCGTGGAGACCCGGCGCAGCACGCGGTAGGCCGAGCGGAGGGCAACGAGGTCGGCGTTCTGGCGATCGGTCTCGCGTGCGTGCGGTTCCTGCCGGGGGGCTCGCCCGTACGGGTCGTACGGCAGGGCGTCGTATCCGTACGAGTCGTACCCGGGAACGTCGCGTCCGTACGAGTCCTGCCACGGATCCCGCGCGTACGACTCGTGCCGAGGGGTGTGGCCAGGGGACCGGCCCTGTGGCCGCGGCCATCCTGTCGGTGCTGGTGGCGGATGCCGGTGGTCGTCGGCGTATGTCATCGCATGGCCTTCCGGTGCGGCTCTGATCCGTGGGGGCGGGCAGGGGAACGGACGTGAGGGCGCACGTTACCGACCAGTCGGAATGCCTGATAACCCTGTTGGGCGTCACGTTTTCGGCTCGATCCGGCATCCGGGAGGGGCGCCCGAGGACAAGGTCACCGAGGTGCTGTGGCGAAGATCACGCATCGCCGCGTACCTACTGGTCGGTATGGTCACCAGGAGCCGTGAGCGACAGGAGGCATGATGTCTGCGACCAACCGTCAGATCCGTCTGGCAGCGCGTCCCGTGGGTGACGTGAAACCCGAAGACTGGGAGCACTGTTCCGGGCTCGTCGAGGAACCGGGCCCGGGACGGTTCGCGGGCCGGACGCGCGTCATCTCCCTGGACCCGGCGATGCGGGGGTGGCTGGACGACCGCCCCTCCTATCTGCCGCCCGTGGGCATCGGTGAGGTGATGCGCGCCGGATCGGTCATCGAGGTCACCGCGTCCAACCACCCCGACTACCAGCCGGGCGACCACGTGGTCGGCACGTTCGGCGTCCAGGAGTACGTGGTCTCCGACGGCCGGGGCGCCATGAAGGTCGACACCTCCCTCGCCCCGCCCTCCACCTATCTGGGGGCGCTGGGCATGCCCGGCATGACCGCCTATTTCGGCCTGTTGGACGTCGGGGCGCTGAAGGACGGCGAGACCGTGGTGGTGTCCGGGGCGGCCGGCGCGGTCGGGACCATCGCGGGTCAGATCGCGAAGGCCAGGGGCTGCCGGGTCGTGGGCATCGCCGGAGGGCAGGAGAAGTGCGCGCTGCTCACCGACGAGCTGGGATTCGACGCGGCGATCGACTACCGCGCCGAGGACGTCAGGAAGGCGCTGCGCCGGCACACCCCTGACGGCATCGACGTCTACTTCGACAACGTCGGAGGGGAGATCCTCGACGCGGCCCTCACCCGTCTGGCGATGCACGCGCGCGTCGTGGTCTGCGGCGCGATCAGCCAGTACAACAACGCCACACCGGTCCACGGCCCGTCCAACTACCTCTCGCTGCTGGTGCGTCGCGCCCGCATGGAGGGCTTCGTCGTCTTCGACTACGCCAAGCGCTACGCGGAGGCCGCACAGGAGATCTCCGCGCTGATCGGCGCCGGCCGCATCAAGGTCAAGGAACACGTGGTCAGGGGCACGCTCGACGACTTCCCCGAGACCCTGCAGATGCTCTTCCGCGGCGAGAACGTCGGCAAGCTCGTGCTGGAGCTGTCGTGACCGCGGGCGAGAGCGCGACCGTCGCCGCACGGAGCGAACAGGCGGGCGGCGGCCCGCTCCAGGGCAAGGTGGCCATCGTCACGGGCGGTGCCAGCGGACTGGGCCGGGCCTCGGCACTGACGCTGGCCGAGGCCGGGGCCGAGGTGGTCGTCGCCGACCTCGACGCACGGGGCGGCCGGGAGGTGGCCGAGCTGGTCGGCGGCCAGTTCCGCGCCTGTGACGTCTCCGACCTCGACGCCAACCGCGCCCTGGTCGACTTCGCCCACGAGCAGTACGGCGGTGTCGACATCGCGTTGCTCAACGCGGGGGTGGCGACCGGATGCGGGGTCGGTGAGGACTTCGACCCGGCGCGCTACCGCCGCGCGATGGGCGCCAACCTCGACGGCGTCGTCTTCGGCACCCACGCGGTGCTGCCGGCGCTTCGGGCACGCGGTGGCGGCTCGATCGTGGCGACCGCGTCCCTGGCGGGCCTGGCGGCAGTGCCGCTCGATCCCCTGTACGCGGCCAACAAGCACGCGGTCGTCGGACTCGCCCGCTCCCTGGGACCGGCTCTGGCACCGGACAACGTGCGCTTCAACGCGGTCTGCCCGGGGTTCGCCGAGTCGCGGATCATCGACCCGCTGCGCGACATGCTCTCCGAGCAGGGACTGCCGGTCATCCCGGCTCAGGTCGTGGCGGACACGGTGCTGCGGATCGTCACCGGTGAGGGCACCGGGGAGTGCTGGTTCATCCAGGCCGGCCGCGAACCGGAGCCGTTCCGCTTCCGCAACGTGCCCGGTCCCGGCGCCGGCAAGGTCGCCACCGGCAGCTGAGAGCGCACACGGCAGGCTCGACCGGGCGCGGGGTACTTCTGCCCCGCGCCCAGTGCTGCCGCTCGGCCGATGGCTCGACGCCGGAGGGATCGCTCCCGCCTCGGATTCATGGTCGTGAACAATGAACACGGAACCCAGTCTTGACGCGCCTATGACAGCTCTCTAACTTCACGAGAAAGCGCTTTCGGTACCTGTGCGTCGCACACAACCGTGACCACTGTTCACACAACCGAACAGAATCCGAGGCGAACGATGCACCTGAGACCAGTCATCGCATCCGTCGGCCTGCTGGCCGGCACGCTCGTCGCGCTCTCCGGCACCCCAGCGCAGGCCGCGACCACCCGTTACGAGGCCGAGAACTCCCCCGCGGTCTGCACCGGCACCATCGATTCCGACTGGACCCGCTACTCCGGCAGCGGATTCTGCAACGGCACCAACGCGGTCGGCGCCTACGATCAGTTCACCGTGAACGCCTCCACCGCGGGCACGGCGACGCTGCAGATCCGCTTCGCCAACGGAACCACCGCCGCACGAACCGCCGACGTCACGGTGAACGGCTCGACCACCACGTCGACGTCCTTCGAGAGCACAGGCGCATGGGGGACGTGGGCAACCAAGACGCTCACCGTGCCGGTCGGCGCGGGAAGCAACACCGTCCGCCTCGACCCGACCGCCTCCGCCGGCCTGCCCAACATCGACTACGTGGACGCCGAGGTCTCCACCGCGACGACGGGCACCGTGCTGTACGTGTCTCCGAACGGCAGCGACAGCGCGGCCGGAACACAGTCGGCCCCGACGACGCTCACCTCGGCGATCAGCCGCATCACGCCCGGCGGCACCATCTACCTGCGCGGCGGGACGTACAACTACTCCTCGACGGTCACCGTCCCGCAGGGCAACGACGGCACCTCCGGCGCCCGCACCACCCTGTCCGCCTACCCGGGCGAGACCCCCGTGCTGAACTTCTCCGCCCAGAGCGAGAGTTCGTCGAACCGCGGACTCCAGCTCAATGCCTCGTACTGGCGCGTCTACGGCATCACCGTCGAGCACGCCGGTGACAACGGGATCTACGTCGGCGGCAGCAACAACGTCATCGAGCGCGCGGTGACGCGCTACAACCGCGACACGGGACTGCAGCTCGGGCGGATCTCCTCCAGCACCCCGAGCAGCCAGTGGCCGTCCAACAACCTGATCCTGAGCTCCGAGTCGCACGACAACGCCGACTCCGACGGCGAGGACGCGGACGGCTTCGCCGCGAAGCTCACCACCGGCACCGGGAACGTCTTCCGCTACGACGTCTCCCACAACAACATCGACGACGGCTGGGACCTCTACACCAAGACCGACACGGGTGCCATCGGCCCGGTGACCATCGAGTACTCCCTCTCCTACAACAACGGCACGCTCAGCGACGGCACCGTCAACTCCAACGGCGACCGCAACGGCTACAAGCTCGGCGGCGACGACATCGCGGTCAACCACGTCGTCCAGCACAGCGTCGCCTACCACAACGGCCATCACGGATTCACGTACAACAGCAACCCCGGCAAGATGGCCATTTCGAACAACGCCAGCGTCGACAACGCGCAGCGCAACTTCTCGTTCGACGCCGGGACTTCGGTGTTCCGGAACAACACGTCGTGCCGGTTCGCCGTCAGCGGGTCGAACGACAAGACCGTCGGTGACGCCGACAGCTCCAACCAGTTCTGGACCGGCTCGAACGGGTCCCGGTGCTCCTCGTACTCCGGCGCCCTCGGCTGGTCCTTCGCCGCGAACGGCAGCCTCGTCGTCACCTTCGGCGGCAACGTGGTGTCGCCGTAACCGGCCACCCCGGCGATCAACCCCGGCGCCGGCGAGGGCACGCGACACCCTCGTCGGCGCCCCTTGCGTCGTTGGACGACCGCCACAGTGACACTGTCGGCGGGTGCTGCGCTGTACGGGGTGACCCCGCCACGGGGCACGGTGCCCCTTCGTACCTGACTTCCCGGAGGGGTATCACCCACCGCGGCAGGCAGGCGTACTCCTCCCCCCGTCGCCTGCCTGCCCCGGGCGTTCGGGCCCGATGGCCCGGATCGCTCTCGTATCCGTCCCACAAGGGACTCCGGCCCCACACGGGACTCCGGCCCCACACGGGACTCCGGCCCCACACGGGACTCCGCCGAACGGATGACGGAGAAACCTTCCCTTTCAAAGTCTCCGCGTACGAGGCCGGGTGAGAGGTAAAGGTGCGGTGGTCTTGGCGTCTTTCAGGAAACGAGAACTCCGTGCGTATCCGGCACTCCCTCTCCGCAGCAGTCGGTGCTCTTGCCCTCACCGCCGTCCTGGCCACACCCGCGCATGCCGCGACCGGCGACTTCAGCTACAAGTTCATCGGCCTCAACGGGAAGCCGTACCCGGCCACTGTCCACAACCCGTCGAGCGGTGAATGCCTCGTCATCCCGGAGGCCGCGGACCCTGGCGCCTCCGAACCCGCCTTCGCCCCGCACAACGACACGGACGAGATCGCGGTGGTATTCACCGAGCCCGACTGCACCGGCGCCTTCTGGATCCTGCGCCCACACGGTGCGCCGGCCACCGACCGCTTGAAGCTGCGCTCGGTCGTCTTCCTCCGGTGAGCGCCTCCATTTTTCTTCGCTTTCTCTTCGCTTTCTCTTCGCTCAGCGAGTCACGGTGAAGTCCGCCGCCTTGGGCACGAACACCGTGTCGCCGTCCTTCGCGGTGACAAGGACCGCGACGTGCCACGTCCCGCGCGGTGCCGTGGCGGCGTCCGTGCCGGAGACCTTCGCGGTGTACCGGCACGTGGCGGCTCCGTCCCCGGCCGCCGCCGTGCACATGGCGGACTCGACGGCGGACATCTCCTTGGCCGTCGGCGCCGGCTTCATGCTTCCCGGCCAGGCCAGAACCTTCACGCTGCGCACTCCCGAGTCGTCCGTGACACGGGTCGTGAAGGAGATCGAGCCGTCGTGGCCGGTGGCCGGCGCAACGTATTCGGCGGAGCTGTCCTTCACCGCCGGTCCGTCCTCGGAGGCCTGCGCCACGAAGGCGTAGGCACCGGCCGCTCCCAGCACGGCAACAGCGGCGAGCCCGGAAACAATGATGCGCCTGGACATGGAACAAACCCCCGTAGACAGGTCAACCACCTTGTGAGTCCACCGCGTTCGCGGCGTTGGCTTCATCCTCGTCCGGCAGCTGACCGTGCAGCATGAGCGCAACTACTCATGCCACGTACTCAGGTCACGCACGGGCTGCCGGCGCGACGTGAACCAGCGTCAAAAGGTGTCGCCGAAGCGCTCCGTCAGGGACCGCATGATCGCGGGGTCGATGGGGGTCTGCTGTGGACGCCTCGGTGCGGAACATGCATCTCTCCCGGGCCCTGTTCTCTCACCGCATGGCCTCGAAGATCCCTCCGCCTCAGCGGTCTCGAATACGCCACCACCACCATCGGCCCGCGGTCCACTCGGGCATCGGGCCCGGATCCGGAAGCGTCCGCCGCTCGAACTCCTCATCAATGCGGTGGACAAGGCGGCCAAGGTCGGCCCGTGCCCCCGAGGGAAGACGCCGTAGCACCTCTTCGAGGTCGTCACGGGCGTCCTCGATCTCCAGACCCGGCTCCCATGCCTCAGGCGCATTGAGGAATCGGCCCGGCTGCGCGAACGCCCTGTCAAACCTGGCAAGAGCCCGAGCCACGATGCCCGGTTGATCGAGTTCGTCCTCTACTCGCCGTACGGCCACGCGGGTGCGGGCGGACACGGTCGGGATCCGACGCACACGTACATGGCTGCGCGGCCGCCAGCGCTGCTCGCGCACGGCCTTCGGGCGCCTACGCGGCATCGCCCTTTCTGATCAGCACGACGGTCATCATGCCAGCCCGCCCACGATCAGTGCGGCCATTCCCCACCAGGATGCCGGTCGGCAGCCTCCGCCCCAGCACGTCACCTCACGTCAAACTTCCGTACCGTGGCGACGGTCCTCGCCGAGCGGCACCCGGACGACGAGGAGCTCCAAGTGGCCGGGCTCGTCCACGACATCGGCCACGGTCTGATGCCGGGGGACGAGGCCGGACACGGCGAACACGCCGCCGCGGCCGTCGCCGCGCTCCTCGGTCCGCGGACCGCGCGCCTCGTCGCTCTGCACATCCCCGCCAAGCGCTACCTCGCGGCGACCGACCCGCAGCTCGCGCTGTCCCCGGAAAGCACGCGTACCCTCGGCTGCCAGGGCGGGGCAATGACGGCGGAGGAGGCCGCCGAGGCCGCCGCCTTCGAGCAGGACCCCGGCTTCGAGGTGGCGGTGGCACTGCGACGCGCCGATGACCCGGGCAAGGTCGTCGGCCGACGGGTGCCGGGGCTGGCCCACTGGCGCCCGACGGTTGAACGCGTGGCTGCCTCCGCAACGGCCGACGGGGGTGGACTCGCTCCCTGACCTCCGTGGCCAGGGCCGCGGGCGGAGGCGGTGACGCCGGTGTCGACCTCACCGTCCTCGCCGTCAGCACGGGCGGCCGACCCACGTCTCAGCCCGCTGCCGCCCCTTCCTTCGACGGTGCTCGGCGGGGCGCGGCCCGATCCAGATGAACCACCACGGTGGTGTAGAAGCGGTGGACCGCGTCGTCGACGCTGCGGATGAAGCCGGACTCGGCGTTGCCGCGGCTGCTCCCCATCCCCTTGAGCAGGGACAGGCGGAAACCGGTGATGCGGGTGCCGCTGTCCTTGGGGAGCAAGTCGGCCGGCTCCGGCCGGAGTCGCTCCAGAGTGCCTCGCGGGCCGCCCGGCGCGCCCTCGACGAGCGTTTCGATGTGGAGGTCCGCGGGTGCCTCGCCCAGGCACCGGATGAGCCGTTTCACCCAAGTGAGGGGGTAGCCCTGGTCCGGTGACGGTACTTCGATGGAGGTACGCAGTCTGCCCGTACGCAGGTCCGCGCCGACCGACAGCACACCGGGTGTCCCTTCGATGCGCAGCTCCGCCTGCAGCCTTCCGTCGCGGCAGAGCTGATCGGCAAGGAGGCCCCGGCGCGCTCCCGGATCCGTGCCGCGCTTGGACCGCTGGACCGGCAGTACCTTCTGGCCCAGTTCGCCGCCGAGCCCGAGACTCACCTGACGGATGAGCCGTTCCCAGCTCTCGACCACCTCCAGTACGCGAGGGTCTCCCTGGCACAGGGTTTCGTCGTCGATGCCGTTGCGCACGGGTACCCAGGCCGGTCCCATGTTCTGGAAGCCGTGGCAGCCTGAGTTGTCGTGCTGCAAGTAGTGCAGGAGTTCCTGCAGGAGCCAGGCGTGCGCGGCATTGCCGACGCCCTCATGGCGGATCAACATCTGAGCCTGATGGGCGACTTCCGCCCACGAAAGGTGCCGTAGGGCCACCTTGTGTTTGCGCCGCCCGTCGATCTTGACGTCGACGAGCGGGCTGCCCTCCAGCGCGACGTCATTCGACAGTGTGATCACGGCCTCGTAGCCACGGCGCGCGGCGATGTCCATGTACGCCTGCACCTGATCGGCCTTGAGCACGTTGCCGTTGGTCTTCGTCTCGACCAGCGCCGTCCACAGTTTGCCGGCCCGCTCGACGCGGATCACCCCGTCGGGGCGTCGTGGCGTATCGCCGTGCGGCAGCGTGACCTCGGTGAAGGTTTCCATGCGACCGGCCGGCGCTCCGAACGCGGCGGTAAGTCTCCTGCCGAACTCCGGCACCTGCGCCATCACCGACAGCAGCACCGACGTGGCACGCGTCTCACGATCGCGGTCGCTCTTCAGCGCCGACACCGGAAAGAGGCGGGCCCCTTTCCAGGAATCGTTGTCCGCCAAGCTCTTCCTGGCCGCCTTGGGCAGGGTGATCTTCTTCTTTGCGGTACGGGGTCGTGTGGCCGACTTGCGCTGCTCACCGTCTTCGTCGGGCCGACGAGGAGCCGGGACGGCCGCCGGCGTGTCTTGTGGCTGCGGCTCGTCGACCGGGGCCGGGACGGCGGCTGCTTCGACCTCCCCGGTCTCTGCCTGATCGTCCGTCGCAGCGTCGTCCTGCGCTTCCACTGCCGCCGCGTCATCGTCGATGTCGACCCCGAAGTCCGTTGCCAGACCGGCGAGACCGGAGTCGTAGCCCTGGCCGATGGCGCGAAACTTCCATTCCTCCCCGCGTCGGTACAGCTCGCCGAAGATGATCGCACTCATCGAGTCGGCGTCGTCGATGGCAAAGCGAAGGAGGTCCTCACCCGCTCCGTCCGCCAACGACAGCCGCACCCCTTCGAGTTCACCGAAGCGCGCTCCTTCATACCGGCTGGCAGCCACGACCAACCGGTCCACATCGGAGGGGACCGCCGTCAAGTCGAAGCTGATCCGGTCTTCGTTCCCGTCCGCTGTCGGTGTCTTGCCCAGAAGCTGCACGCTTCCGTCGGCGGCAACAGGGTGGTTGTAGAAATAGAAGTCACTGTCACTGCGGACCTTGCCGTTCGCGTCCAGCAACAGGACGGACACGTCCGCGTCGCCCTCGCCGGTCGGACTCCCCCAGCCCAAACCGACGATGACGGAACCGACGTTCTCGCTCAGGGCTGACAGAGTCACATTCGAGCCCTTGATCATTTCATGCACAATGCCCCCAACTGACGCAGCCCGGGCATGAAGGCACCCCCACCCCGGCTGCCCGATACATGACGCGCTGTGACGCGTCGCACACGGACACCGTAGTGCCCACGAGGCGCAGCCGCAGGAATCATGCGGATGCTCGCAGCAACGACCCGACGGCAGCGCCCGTTTCGAGGTCGCTCCACGGCGCCCGCCGTCGTTGTCACTGAACGCCGATGACCTTGAGCGCCGTGCCCGCTGGTTGGAGGGTGTCCCGCCCGTCACCGTCCAGCTGCTCCTCGGCCACGGGTACTTGGCTGTAGTGCTGACGGCCGCCGAGGCCGGCGAGTGGTTCTGTGCGAAGGGTGCGGTGAAGGAACTGCTGCGCCGGAGCGAGCCGGAGGCGGCCTGGGAGGTCATCTCCCCCTACGCCGCGACTGACTGGTGGGGCGCCATCTCTGTGGCCGCCCGCGTCCTTGCGGACCGGGGACGTGTGGACGAGGCGGTCGGGCTGGTGCGGGCGCAGGCCGAGTCCGGGGAGCGTCTGGCGCTCGCCGAGCTGGCGGGGCTGCTGGCGCGGCACGGGCGGGTCGGCCAGGCGATCGATGTGCTCCGCCCCCACTTGGCGGACTGGTTCCTCCTCGAGGCACTGGCCGAGGCGACCGAGGGACACGGGCGTGATGCGGAGGTCGCCGACCTGGTCCGGCCCCTGGTCGAGAGCGAGACGGGCGCGGGGGCCGGGGAACGCCGCGATCGTGCCGAGTCGGACGCTGGAACGACAGGGTCGCGCCGACAAGGCCGTCGAGGTGCTGAGTGCCCATATCGATTCCGGCCACCGCAGAAACGTCAACACGCTTGAGGAGTTCGCCGCCCGGTGCTCGCCTCCATGGAGGCCGCGCACATCGCGGCCGACTGGTCGTACTGGCCAAGCACATCGATGTACGGGAGGACGGTGATGTCCTCGTGGAGCCCGCCGCACGGGAGGAACTCGTGCGGGTCGTCGATCAGTTCTCCGCCGCGCTCGGCGGACGTGTGGGTCTGTAGGCAGCAACGTGAGCAATCCCGAGCGTCCGGGAAGACCGCCGGAATGCTGGGCCGGTCGCCATCGATCCCGAATATTGAGACAGTCACGTCCATCATGTGAATACCCTCTTGGGGCGGGTGCCACCTTCTGTCACGATCCCTAGCAGTCAGGTAGGAAAACTAGGGATCAGGGGGTGGCCGTGGGAGCGCTCAGCTGCGCAGACCGGGTGCTGCCCGTGCTGACCTCGCGTCGTCACATCGACTTCGGCCATACGTCCAGTTCCATCTGTTGGCCGGTCTGAGACCTCAGCACGCCAGTCCACACCTCCTTCCCTGAGAGGACACCTCCGTGTCTGCCGCAAGACCGCTCACCACCCTCCGCACCATCGCCGTCATAGCGGCGCTCCCTCTCCTGCTGACCGCCTGCGGGTACGGCTCCGAGTCCACCGACGACGGGAAGAAGACCGCGGCTGCCGCGGCAGGCGCCAAGAAGCTCTCCGCCGACGAAGTGAAGATCGGCTACTTCCCCAACCTCACGCACGCCACCGCTCTCGTGGGCGTCCAGGAGGGCCTGTTCCAGAAGGAGCTCGGCGGCACCACCATCAAGGCCTCGACCTTCAGCGCCGGCCCCTCCGAGATCGAGGCGCTGAACGCCGGGTCCATCGACATCGGCTGGATCGGCCCCTCCCCCGCCATCAACGGCTACACCAAGTCGGGCGGCAAGAACCTGCGGATCATCGGCGGTTCCGCCTCCGGCGGCGTCAAGCTCGTCGTGAACCCGAAGAAGATCAAGTCCCTGAAGGACGTCAAGGGCAAGAAGATCGCCACGCCGCAGCTCGGCAACACCCAGGACGTCGCGTTCCTCAACTGGATCGCCGAGCAGGGCTGGAAGGTCGACGCCCAGAGCGGCAAGGGCGACGTCTCCGTCGTCCGCACCGACAACAAGATCACCCCGGACGCCTACAAGTCCGGCTCCATCGACGGCGCCTGGGTGCCGGAGCCGACCGCGTCCAAGCTGGTCGCCGAGGGCGGCAAGGTGCTGCTCGACGAGTCGACGCTGTGGCCCGACAAGAAGTTCGTGATCACGAACATCATCGTGTCGCAGAAGTTCCTCAAGGAGCACCCCGACGTCGTCGAGGCCGTACTGCGCGGCTCGGTGAAGACAAATGAGTGGATCAACGCCAACACGGAGAAGGCGAAGGCCGCCGCCAACACGGCGCTGAAGGAGCTGTCGGGCAAGGCGCTGCCCGCCGACGTCATCGACCCGGCCTGGAAGTCCATCACCTTCCTCGACGACCCTCTGGCCTCCACCCTCGACACCGAGGCGGAGCACGCGGTGACGGCCGGCCTGCTCGACAAGCCCGACCTGAAGGGCATCTACGACCTCACGCTGCTCGACAAGGTCCTCAAGACCGAGGGCAAGGACGAGGTCGACGACGCCGGTCTCGGCGCCGAGTAACCAGGAACCGGACCCGATGAGTTCCCAGGAGGTGACGACCATGGCCACCACGATCGCCGAGGCCACCGAGGACGCCACGGCGGTGACGTACGCCGCCCGTATCGAGCACGTCTCGAAGTCCTTCCCCGCGCCGGGTACGCCCGGCGGGCGGCAGCTCGTGCTGGACGACATCACGCTCGATGTCGCACCCGGCGAGTTCGTCACCCTCCTGGGAGCCTCCGGCTGCGGCAAGTCCACTCTGCTCAACCTGGTCGCGGGGCTGGACCTGCCGTCCGCGGGCTCGATCGAGACGGACGGCCGGCCCGCCCTGATGTTCCAGGAGCACGCCCTGTTCCCGTGGCTGACCGCGGGCAAGAACATCGAACTCGCCCTGAAGCTACGCGGGGTCGCGGGGCCGGAGCGCCGCGCCGAGGCGGAACGGCTGCTGGAACTCGTACGGCTGCAGGGCGCCCACCGCAAGCGGGTGCACGAGCTGTCGGGTGGCATGCGGCAGCGTGTCGCTCTGGCCCGGGCGCTGGCCCAGGACAGCCGATTGCTCCTGATGGACGAGCCGTTCGCGGCACTGGACGCCATCACCCGTGACGTCCTGCACGACGAACTGACCCGCATCTGGAGCGAGACGGGGCTGTCGGTGCTGTTCGTGACGCACAACGTGCGCGAGGCGGTACGGCTTGCCCAGCGGGTGGTGCTGCTCTCCTCCCGCCCGGGCCGCATCGCCCGGGAGTGGACCGTCGGCATTCCGCAGCCGCGCCGCATCGAGGACAGCGCGGTCGCCGAACTGTCCGTCGAGATCACCGAAGAACTGCGTGGGGAGATCCGCCGCCATGGCCAGCACTGACACCGGCGTCCACACCGAGAAGGACGGCTCCCCAGCAGCTGAGCAGACCCAGGACGCCTACGGTCTGGCGGTGCTGGAAGCAGGCCTCGACGCCCTGGATGCGGTGCAGGCCGACCGTACGCCGCTGCGCGAGACCCTGATACGCAAGGTCGTGCCCCCCGTCACCGCCGTGGCGCTGGTGCTGGTGGTCTGGCAGTTGCTGGTGTGGGCGGACCTCGCCCCCGACTACAAGCTGCCCGCGCCCTCCGACGTGTGGGGGGAGGTGCGCGATGCCTGGGTCCAGGGCACGCTGCTCGACTACATCTGGACCAGCGTCTCCCGCGGTCTGCTCGGCTTCCTGCTGGCGCTCGCCATCGGTACGCCGCTCGGCCTGCTGGTCGCCCGGGTGACATTCGTCCGGGCAGCCATCGGCCCCATCCTGTCCGGTCTGCAGTCGCTGCCGTCCGTGGCCTGGGTGCCCCCCGCCGTGATCTGGCTGGGCCTGAACGACAAGATGATGTACGCCGTCATCCTGCTCGGCGCCGTCCCGTCCGTCGCCAACGGCCTCGTCGCGGGCATCGACCAGATCCCGCCGCTGTTCCTCCGAGCCGGCCGGACGATGGGCGCGACCGGCCTGCGCGGGGCCTGGCACATCGTGATGCCGGGGGCGCTGCCCGGCTATCTGGCGGGGCTGAAGCAGGGCTGGGCGTTCTCCTGGCGTTCGCTGATGGCCGCCGAGATCATCGCCTCCTCGCCCGATCTGGGCGTCGGCCTCGGCCAGTTGCTGGAGAACGGCCGCAACAACTCCAGCATGCCGCAGGTGTTCCTGGCCATCTTCCTGATCCTCCTCGTCGGCATCGCCATCGACCTGCTGATCTTCAGCCCGCTGGAGCGGTGGGTGCTGCGCAGCCGTGGCCTCCTGGTCACCCGCTGAGCGAACGGATCCCGATCGACACGGAGTGTGCGCCCGAACCCCGTCAGCCACCGGCGCACCCACACACGGCACCGGCCCGTAGAAGCGTCATCGCCTCACAGCGGAGCCGGTGCTGTCATATCCGGAGGGGCGGGCCCTGCCCGCGCTAGTGCCGCATCAGGCAACGTTCGCCCTGTTGACCACCTCGCGGAGACGTTCGTCGGCGGCGTGCCTGTTCCGCCAGATGATGTAGCGGCGGATCATGCTGCCCTGCTCCTTGTGGCTGGCATGGTCGGTGCCGTCCAAGGCGAAGTAGCGCAGGGCGGTGAACTGGGCCTCGATGCGGTTCAGCCAGGAGCTGTTGGTCGGCGTGTAGGCAAACTCGACGTTGTTGGCTGCGGCCCAGTCGCCGACCCGGCTGTCCTTCTTCGTGGTCAGGTGCGGCGAGAAGTTGTCGAGCACGATCGCGATGCGGATCTTCGGCGGGTAGAGGCTGCGCAGATAGCGGCAGAACTCCAGGAACCGCGTCCGGTTCTTCTTCGGCTTGATGTGACCGTAGAGCTTGTCCATGCCCAGGTCGTAGGCGGCGAACAGGTGCCTGACCCCGTGCGGGCGGGTGTAGGTCGCCCGTCTGCGGGGCCGTGGCTCTCGGGCAGGATCCTTGTGCCGTCCTCCGCGCTCGGCCCACTGCTGGCCCGGGTGGGGCTGGAGGTTGAGCGGACCGAACTCGTCCAGGCACAAGATGACTTCAGGCTCGCCGTCCTCGGGTATGACCTCTCCGTCGGCAATCGCGTAGAGGTGCTCGACGCGGGCTTTCTTGGCGGCGTAGTCCGGGTCGCGGGAGGTCTTCCAGGTCTTTATGCGTTGAAACGAGACGCCCTCCTCGCGGAGCAGGACCCGAAGGCCCTCGTGGCTGATGTCGTCGACCACCCCCTCGGCGACCAGGAAGTCGGCCAGCTTGGCCAGGCTCCAGGTCGAAAACGGCAGGCCGTGCTCGGTCGGCCTGGACTTGACGATCTTCTTGATCTCCCGGCGCTCCGGGAGGCTGAAGGTCCTCGGTCGACCGCCCTTGTACTTCGGGTAGAGCGAGTCGAAGCCGTCGGCGTTGAAGTTGTGGATCACGTCCCGGACCCGGTCCGGGCTGGTGAACGTCACCTCGGCGATCTTTGCCACGGGCATGCCCTGCGCGGATAACAGCACGATCTGTGCCCGCCGCCAGGTCACCACCGAACCGGTGCCTCTACGGATGATCCGCAGCAGGCGCTGCCCCTCGCCGCCATCGATCTCGCGAACGCGTATCCGCTCTGCCATCCGCACATGATCTCGTTCAATGCACGATCATGCGGGCATCCCAGGCGGTGCGTAGTGGCGCAAGTAGTCACGCACCTGAGGCTCGAGTCCGGACAGATCATTGCCGTTCAGGGCATGCCAGAGACGGTTCTCGATCCAGAACCGATAGGCGAACTCCTCGAACGAAGGTGCACACCAGAGGATTGCGGCCCTTTGCTCCTCCGGATCGTTGAGATTGGTCTCCGTCTCTTCCCCATCCCGCCGTGCCTCGTACTCGTATTCGTAGTCGAGATAGGAGTGCACCACGAACGCCTCACCCGAAGGACGGAGGTAGAGGTACCAGATGACGCAGTCCTGTTGATCCCGCAGGAATCGCACGAGGAAGGCACCAGGCTCGACCGGACTGGGCAGGGGCTCTGAGATATCGGTCCAGCAGCAGGTCACCGAGACCTCATCCAGCGAGTAGTGCAGCTTCGAGTCGGCCTGGAAGGTGACGAAGTCCCGAGGCAGCGTCAAGCCCTTGGCCGCAACGTTTTCTGCCAAGCGATTGAGCGCCGTGACCTGTTCGGGAACAGGTTCGCCGGTACCACCGAGCCATTGAAAGGCGCCCGTGAACTCGGTGGAGTCGAGAGGTGGCAGGCTCTCGTAGGGGTAGTACTCATAGGTGTAGCGGCAGGGTCGGTATTCACCCAGGTCGGTGGCACACCAAGCAGCGTCAAAGCCGACCGAGGACAAGTCAGACCCTGATCGTTCACCAGGCATCGGCCCCCCATTGATCACCGTGAGCGGAGTTGTTGGCGTCAGCATCGCACTGCCTACTGACACTCCCTGCGACGAGTGGGGCAGGCTAGCTCTCCCTGGTGAGGAACCAAGCCAACACAGCCACGCCGATGGGTAACGCAACAAGGTAGCCGACGAGGATACCGACGCCCGGATCAGCCAGCGCAGGGAAGGCCCAGTTCATTGCTGCAGCCACGAGCAGTCTCACCGTTGCCAGCGCAAGGAGAGCGGCAACAACAGCAAGCCGACGCGGCGGGCCCGCCCCGCTGTACAACTCAGCCGCAGGCCCGATCGCGATCAGGCCCGTCACGAGGAGGACGAAACCAGTGTCGGGCAGCCACCCGAACGGCCACCCCACCAGAGCGACCAACCCGGAGAAGGCGAGGCCGCCCAGTTCCAGCGCGACGGTGGACACTACCGGGTGGTCCCACGAGGGGCGTCGGATCGAGCCGCTCCCACTGTCCTTTTCATCGGCCACGTCGTCAGAGTAGCCATCGGCAGGGCGAACGTTGCCTGATGCGGCACTAGGTCGTTTCTGATGGCTCTTGGACGGTGTCTCGGAGCCAGATGACGATCGCTGCAACGGCCAGGGTGCCGTTGAAGATGTAGTCGCGCTTGTCGTACCGGCTGGCCACTGCCCGGTACTGCTTCCACTTGCTGACGCACCGTTCGACGGCACTGCGGCGGCGGTACTGGGCCTTGTCGAAGGCTGGCGGACGTCCTCCGGCACGGCCCTTGCGCCGGCGGCTGACCCGCTGGTCATCGGGCTGGGCAATGGTCGCCTTGATCCCCCGCCGCCGCAGATAAGCGCGGTTGTCGCGGCTGGAATAGGCCTTGTCGCCGCGGACGCGATCAGGCCGCCTGCGGGGCCGCCCCGGTCCGCGCCGCCGGATCCGTAAGCCGTCCAGCACGGGAATGAACATGGGGCTGTCGCCCCGTTGCCCCGTTGCCCCGTTGCCCCGTTGCCCCGTTGCCCCGGCGAGGTCTGCCAGGTGAGCGGGCGCGCCCGGTCGTCGGACAGCAGGTGGATTTTGCTGGTCAGTCCGCCCCGTGAGCGCCCCAGCGCCTCCCGCCCATCGGCTTCCACACGTGCACCGCCCCCTTTTACGGGAAGTCGCACGGCGGCCGGCGGCGGGCACCGGCCGCGTGCTGATGCGCCCGGCAGGAGGTGGAGTCGATGTTCACCGCCCACTCCCGTCGACGCCGCGCGGTCTCCGCTTCTACCGCCTTCGCCAGGGCCCCGTCGGGATCGGCGGCGTCGGCCTCGATCTGTAACTCGGCCAGGATCTGCCGCCAGGTGCCATCCGCCGACCAGCGGCGATGCCGCTCGTAGACGGTCTGCCAGGGACCGTACCGCTCAGGCAGGTCCGGCCAGGGCACCCCCGTCCGGGCCCGGAACAGCACCCCGTTGATCACTCTGCGGTGATCGGCCCACCGCCCACCGGGCTTGCCGTTGGCGGGCAGCAACGACTCGATCCTCTGCCACTGCGCGTCCGTGAGCTCATGTCGCCGCACCATGAGGCGCACCTGCCCACCCGAAGTCCTGATCCACCCACCCCAGCAAGAGCCATCAGAAACGACCTAGGGCGCGTGGGGAAAATCAGCTTTGCGAAATCTCGCGCTGAACCCCTGGTTGGGCCTCGTGGGCCGTAGAGCCCGGTGCTGGCAGATCTTCCCGCCCGCCCTATGAGGGATCCCTCCCGGACAGATGGGCACACCAAGAGGTGCTGGGGGTGGGCGAGTTGGGTGAAGGGGCTGGTACTGCGCAGGACTGATCGACCGCACGCGGGAGGCCGGGCCGGCCGTAGGACAAATGAGTGGTCGCAGGGCAGCCGCTACAGCCGCGTTCTCAGCGACCGCGTCGGCGTGCGCGAACAGGCTCCCGGCCCATACGAGAAGGAGAGGAGACGGAGAGCCCTCAGGAGGTGGATACGACGATCCCGTGGGAAGGCATCGCAGTGCGGGTGGCGTTACACCGCCTCAGCCCGCGCGCACCGACTGCGCGGACCGGCTGCTGCCGGGGACCACTAGCCGGGTCAGCGACAACAAAACGCGCTGGAGACGTGCGCCAGATCGATGTGGCGCCGCCGAGTCAGGTCCACGCGCGGGTTCATGAACGGGAGTTCAGCAGACGCCCACCACGTTGGTCAATGCCTTCCCGGACAGGTCTTGCATTGCGGACACCGTGGTTCGCACGCCGGCCGGCGACCCTCGACACCGAGATCGCGACCGCCTGACCGGCCGTGCCGCTCGGCACCTACACCGGATGGAACGCGCGAGCGCCCGGCCAAGGTCACGGTGCGCTGTACGAGTTCAGCAGCTCCACGCTCCCTTCGCCGCCGCCACGGAGGACGAGCGGCTGATCACCGGGGAGCCGCGTCCCAGCGTCCGAAAACGCTACCGGGACTCGGCCGACTACGTCGCCAGGATCAGGGCCGCTGCCGAGGAACTCGTGGCACGGCAACGGACTGGTCGGCTCCACGTCACCGCTTGGAGCTGCCGTGACCACGCGCGCCCCCGTTGCGCTGTGTGGATCGACCAGCAGGTCGAGTCGACGCTCGGCCGGATTGCCGGTCTGTACGGCGTCCAACGTGAGCAGAGCGAGGGCGTCGCAGCCGTCCAGCGTCAGGGGGCGCAGCCGGCCCGGTCCAGTGCCGCGGCGGCGGACCTCGGCGTCGTACTCGCATCGCACAGGCACGTCCTCGGCCGCGCAGCGCCCCGCTCGCGCCCACGGATCCGTGGCGAGGTACGGCGGGTGTGAAGTTCGTACGCAAGGCCCCGGCAAGAGAGCCGAGTGACCGCGGACGAGTAAGGCGAGGCGCACCAGCAACACGGCGCGCACCACGGGCACCGACGAGGAGATCGTCCAGCTCGTGCGCAAGCCGGCGGGCAAAAGCCGGCCCCGGAGGTGTGGCCGTGGTGCGGGGTGCCTACCAGGGCGGTCGCCTGCGGCCTCGTCCGGCGCGATCCGGCCAGCGGCGCCCTTCCGCCGTCCGCACCGCTGATCATCGATAGGCAGATCGGCACTCTGACCAGCGTCGCCAACGGCGGCTCCGCCGGGATCACCTGCCCCCGGCGGCCGGGCGTGACCACCTGCCACCGCTGAGGGCGCGGGTTCCCTCGGTCATCGGTCCTGTTCGACGGGCAGTTCCAGGTGGAGTTCGTACCCACCGTCGGCCGTGGGACCGGAGGTGACGGAGCCACCGAGGAGTTCGGCGCGTTGGCGCAGGCCGGCGAGGCCGTGGTGGGCGCTGGGCAGGGCGAGTACGGGGCGGGTGGGGGCATCGTTGGTGATGAGGGTGTGGATGGTGCCGTCCTCTTGGCGGATCTCGACGGTTGCCGAGGCGCCGGGCGCGTGTTTGCGGACGTTGGTGAGGGCTTCCTGCACGGTGCGGTAGACGGCGCGCTGGACGGTGGGCGGAAGGGAGGTCGGCAGGTCGGTCTTCAGCTCTGTTTCGATGCCGCTGCTGTCGACGAGGCTCTGCAGGTCGGCGAGGGACGGCTGGGGGGTGAGTTCCGTGGGGCGGCTGCCGGAAGCGCGCAGCACGCTGACCATGTGCCGCAGTTCGTCGAGGGTGTGCACACTGAGCTGCCGGATCGTGGCCGCGGCCTTTCTGGTCTCCGCGTCCTGGCTGCCCACCTGAAGCGCTCCGGCCTGTACGGCGATCAGGCTGACCTGGTGGGAGACCACGTCGTGCATCTCGCGGGCCAGTTGGGCGCGTTCCTGGGCCAGGATGCTCTGCGCGGCCAGCTGCCGTTCCTGCTCGCGTGCCTCGGTGATCTCCGCGAGCCGCAGCGACAGGTCGCGTCGCGCCTGCACGAGCTGGCCGAGGAAGACGGGCGCCACCGCGGTGGCCAGTGTGTAACTGAGGTGCAGGAGGGTGTCGATCTGGTCGAGTTGGGCGGCCTCCAGGGACGACCAGGGCCAGGGCAGGAAGTCGATGACCGCGTAGGTCACGGAGCAGCCGACCAGCAGGACACGGTGGCGGCTGAGCGAGGAGAGCGTGTACAGCGCGACGATCGTGGCGAACACCGCGTCGGAGAGCATGGCCGTGGGCAGGGTGAGGACGAAGGTTGCCAGGGGCGCGCGGCGACGCAGGAACAGGGCGCCGGCGGCGAGCAACGCGCAGGCCATGGCCAACGGCGCCTGGACGCCGACGCGGACCCAGGCGTCCGCCAGCGCGACCAGCACGAGGACGCCGTCCACCAGTGGAGCCGGCACCCCTCGGCGGCTCACCCGGCGTCCTCGTCCTGCGACGGTGCCAGCAGACCCGCTCGCTCGGCGACCAGCACCGCCTGGACGCGGCTGCCGACGCGCAGTTTGCTGAGTACGGCGCTGACATGGCCCTTGACCGTGCCGGTACTCAGATGCAGCCGTTCGCCGATGTCGGTGTTGGCCAGGCCCTGGGCCATGAGAACGAGGACTGCGCGCTCGCGCTCGGTCAGCCGGGCCGTGAGGTGGACGGCGGGCTCGCGCACGTCCTTGTCGAGGTAGGCGTCCACCACCGTGCGGGTGACCTTGGACGACAGCACGGTCCCGCCCTCGGCGAGGGCGCGCACTAGGTAGGGCAGCTGCTCCGGGTCGGTGTCCTTGAGCAGAAAGCCGGCCGCGCCCGAGCGCAGGGCGGTCGCCACGTATTCGTCGGCGTCGAACGTGGTGAGCATGGCCACCACCGGGGGGTCCGGCATACGGCGCAGGTCGGCCAGGACGGAGAGCCCGTCGACGTCCGGCATGCGGATGTCCAGCAGAACGACGTCGGGGTGTGACTCGCGCACCGTTCGGACGGCCTCGCCGCCTTGGACGGCCGCCACGACCTCGATGTCGTCCGCCGCGTTGAGGATGTGGGTGAAGCCGCCGCGGACCAGGGCTTCGTCGTCGACCACCAGGACCCGGATCACGTGCGCTCCGCTCGTCGCATACTCCCGTTCGATCCGTACCACGGTGGGGGCCGTTCCTCGGCGGGCCGAAGGCGATTCCCGCCGATTGGCGGCGCCGCTCCGGCCGGTCGACCTGGGTGTCTTCGGCCGGTCGGCGGGGTGGTTCGGGCCGGTCGGGAGGGTGTTTTCGGATATGTGCCCTGTGAGCGGGGTCCGGGATTCGGCACACTCTGAAGGCATGACCCAGAACGCATCGCCGGACGTACCGGCGGCGGTGTCACGTCCGCTGAAGACGCAGAGCCCCTCCGCCCCGGCGGATGCGCCGTCGCGCGGGCGGCTGTCGCCCGGACGACTGATCGGCATAGACCTGGCCCGCGGCCTCGCGGTCTTCGGCATGTACTCCGCTCATGTCGGCCCGGACGTGTCGGTCGGCGGACCTCTGGGGTTCCTGCTGGAGACGGCGCGGGGCCGCTCGTCCGCGCTCTTCGCCCTGCTCGCGGGGTTCTCGCTGGTCATCATCACCGGACGGCCCCGCCCCCGGACCGGGCGCCCCGGCCGGCAGGCGGTGGGCCGAGTCGTGATCCGGGCTGTCGTCCTGCTGGTGCTCGGATACGCCCTGACCGCCCTGGGAACCGACGTCGACGTGATCCTCAGCTTCTACGGGCTGCTCTTTGTGACCGTCCTGCCGCTGTACCGGTTGCGGGCCGGGACACTGGCGCTCCTCGCTGCCGCGGGGGCGATGATCCTGCCCCAGGCGCTGCATGTGATCCGGAATTCGATCGAGGAGGGGAACTGGGCGGACACCGTCGCCGCCTGGGACCCTTTGGCCCGGATGACCGGCACCGACGGCATCACCGAACTGATGTTCACCGGGGCGTATCCGGTCCTCACCTGGATCCCGTTCCTGCTTGCCGGCATGGCAGTGGCCAAACTCGATCTCACCCGGCCCGGTGTCCGGGCCCGACTGGCGCTCACCAGTGCGGTGCTCGGCCTGCTCGGCTACGGCGGCTCCTGGCTGGCCCTGCGTCTGGTCCCGCACGCCCTGACGGCCGTCGCGAATGCCACGGGCGGTTCGGCGGCGTCGGCATGGTGGTCCGACACCGTGGGCGAACCCGACGGTCACGCCCCGCTCTCCTGGCTGCTGGTGGCCGCACCGCACAGCCAGACGACCTTCTCCATACTGGGCAACACCGGTGTCGCCCTGCTGGTCGTGGTCGTATGCCTGACCGTCGCGGACCGGATGCCACGGCTCACGCGTCTGGCCACACCCGTCTCGGCGGTCGGCATGATGGCGCTGACGGCCTACGTCCTGCACATCGTCGCCCTCTGGTTCTTCACCGACGTCTGGTACGTGGCCGCGGTCCAGGACGACACGATGGCCGCGCTTCCCGCACTTCTCGCTTTCATCGGCGCGGCCGCCCTCCTGGCAACCGTATGGACCCGTCTGTTCCGCCGAGGCCCCTTCGAACACCTGCTCCACCTCGCCACCCGTCCGGCGCAGCACATCAAGTAGCGCCGCCATCCAGGACCCCGCACACACCAAGACCATGCGCATGGCTCAGGAGTTCCGCGGCCGCACGGCCCGTCAACCGCTCACGAGCGTCGCCCAGACTCCTCGCGGATGCTCGGTCGGCTTCAGCCACGACTGGGGCTGGGACTGCCGGTAGTGCTCGTCGGCTCCCGGCTGCCAGAGGTACCGGCCCTCCGCGTCGGGCCACACCACCTGCAGGACCGGAAAGGGAGGCCGCCGGTAGAAGGAGATCGCCCGCCCGAAGAACTCCCGGTACCAGCGCAGATCCGTTTCCTTCAGGACAACCGGACGCGCCTCGACGACTTCGCGGTATTCCTGGCCGCTCTCCAGTACAGCCCCTTGTGCGGCCCTGCTCCCCAAGGTGTTGAGCAGTGCATGCATCGTCTGGATGTCCAGCCCGAACACAGCCAGTTCGGGCACCGCGTGGGTGTGCCAGAGCCCGATCGTGTACGCGAAGCCGGGCCCCTCGTCATCGGCCGGCACCATCATCACGCTCCAGCCGTGCTCCTGAACCTGCTCGACCGTCCGCAGGTCGAGGCGATCCGCCTCATCACGGTCGCCATAGTCATGGCAGATCACGCAGCGGCAGGCAGGACACTCGTGAGGCATGTCGGTGACAGTACCTCGCGCTTCCCGCGCCGCCTCGCGGACTCCGTTGCCCGATGAGAAGGAGGAGACACAGCTGTGCCCATGCCGGCCGGCTAATCGCGGCGAATCCGTCGGATCAGGTCCGTGGCGGCTTCCTCCCACCCGGGATGCGCAAAGCCGAACCCGGCCGCACTCAGCCGACCCGGTACCACCCGGCGGCTCTTGAGGAGCAGTTCCGTGTCCGTGCGCAGCGCGAATGCCCCCAGTTCCGCCATCCATCGCGTCGCCGGCAGGCCTACCGGCGCGCCCTGGGCCGCGCGTAGTACCCGCATGAACTCGCGGTGCGGAAGAGGGCCGGGTGAGCAGAGGTTCACGGGCCCTTCGAGGTCGTCCTGGGCGATCAGGAACTGCACCGCGCGTACGAAGTCCTCGTCATGGATCCAGGAGACGTACTGCGCACCGCCGGCGACCGGCCCGCCGAGCCCCAGCCGGACCAGCCACAGCAGTACGTCGAAGACCCCGCCCCGATCCGGGCTCATGACCATCGCCGAGCGCAGCGCCACCTTCCGTGTCGCCGGTGTCCGCGCCTCGGTCTGCGCCCGCTCCCAGTTCTTCGCGATCTCGACGCTGTACGCCCAGTAGTCCGGCACCCCGGCCTCCGAGCCGCCGATCACTCCCGTCGCCTCGTCGTGGGCCGCGTCGAAGCGATGGGCGTAGATCGTCGCGGTACTCATCTGCAGCCACACTCGCGGTGGCCGCGCGGCGGCGGCGATCGCCTCGCCCACCACCCGCGCCGACTCCACCCGCGAATCCATCATGGCCTGCAGGTTCTCGGCGGTGTAGCGGCAGGAGACGCTGCGTCCGGCCAGGTTGATCACGACGTCGCTGCCGTCGATCGCCTCGGCCCAGGGGCCCGGCGTGCGTCCGTCCCAGCCGATTTCACGCTCCCGCTCCGGGCGCCTGGTCAGCACCGCGACCTCATGACCGGCGGCCGTCAGCGCACGGTTCAGGATCGTGCCCACCTGCCCGGTTCCCCCGGGTAGCACTACCTTCATCGAGCCCCCTCAACTTCGGTGGGCACAAGCGTAGCCGCCAGATTTGAACGCGTTCAAATGGGGTGCGGTTCAGGTCAACGGCAGTTGCATGAGGGTCAGGTCCAGCCAGCGGCCGAACTTGGTGCCGACCTCCGGCATCGTTCCGACGTGGCGGAAGCCGAAGCCCTCGTGCAGGCGGATCGACGCGGTGTTGCCGGCCTCGATGCCCGCGATCATCACATGGTGGCCGGCCTGGCGCGCGGCGGCGATGAGGGCGGTCATCAGGGCGGAGCCGATGCCCAGGCCGTGGCAGCCCTCGCGAACGTAGACGGAGTTCTCCACGGTGTGGCGGTATCCGTCCAGTTCCCGCCACGGGCCGTAGACCGCGAACCCGGCGACCTCGCCGTCCACCTCGGCCACGAACGCCGAGCCGCGGGCCAGGTGAGCGGCAAGCCAGGCGGTACTTTCCGCGGGCGTCTGCAGTGTCCGCGTCCACAGGGCCGTCGAGTGCTCGATCGCATGGTTGCGGATGGCGCGCACGGCCTCGACGTCGTCTGGATGGGCGGGGCGGATCCGCACGGCACACTCCGGTTTCTCGTATATTGGATTCGTGTCCAATATAGTAGATCCACTGGTGGGCCAGATCGCCACCCGCATCCGCACCGAACGGGAACGGCGCCGATGGACCCTGGCCCAGCTCGCCGACGCCTCCGGTGTCTCCCGCGCCATGATCAACCGGATCGAGCGCGGCGAAAGCAGCCCCACCGCCGTGGTCCTGGGCAAGTTGTCCGCCGCCTTCCAGCTCAGCGTCTCCTCTCTGCTCGCGCTTGCCGAGGGCGCGGCCGACGACACCGCACCCCTCGATGGCGACGGCGAGACGGGGAGCGTGCGGCGTCGGGGCGATGCCCCGGAGTGGTCCGATCCCGCCACCGGGTACCGACGCCGCCAGATCACCGGGCCGCACTTCCCCGCGGAGATCGCCGAGGTCCGCCTGCCCGCCGGTGCCCGTGTGCCGTACCCGGCCGCGGCCTTCGCGTTCCTGCGGCAGGTCATCTGGGTGCTCGACGGGCATCTGACCTTCCACGAGGGCGATGTGGTGCATGAACTCGACGAGGGCGACACGATCGCGCTCGGCGAGCCCTGCCCGCGCGTCTTTGCGAACACCAGCGGAGCCGAGTGCCGCTATGCCGTCATCCTCGCCCGGGCCGAGCGGCCATGACCCTGCGCCCCGGCGGCACGTTCTTCCTCGCCTGCACAGCCGGCACCGCCATAGCGAACAACTACGCGATACAGCCCGCCCTCACCGACGTGGCCGCACGACTCGGCGTGCCGCTCTCCGTCATCGGGCTCGTACCGACCGCCGCGCTCACCGGCTGCGTGGTCGGCTTCGCCCTCCTGCTTCCGCTCACCGACCGTGTGGCCCCCAACCGCCTGATCGCGGGACAGCTCCTGTGCCTGGCCGCCGCCCTCGCCCTGGCCGCGTCCGCCCACAGCGCGGGGGTTCTTCTTGCCTCCTACCTGCTCATCGGCGCCACAGCCAGCGTCGCGGCACAGGCGAGCAGCATCGTCGGCCGCCATGCTCCGCCCGCACGACGCGCCACGGGTGTCGCCACGGTGGCCGCGGGCATGTCGGCCGGCATCCTGCTCAGCCGGACGGCCGGCGGAGCCCTCGCCGATGTCCTCGGCTGGCGGTGGATGCTGCTCGTCTTCGCCGCTCTCGCCCTCCTGGGAGCCCTGGGCGCGGCCACGCTCCTGCCCCGGCAGCAGCCCCACACCGGCCACGGCTACCTCGCCACGCTCCGCTCGCTCCCACCGCTCCTGCGCCGGCACCGGCCCCTGCGTCACGCGGTGATCGCGGGCGGCCTGTGGTACTTCGCCTTCAACCTGGTCTGGGTGGCACTGGCGCTCGCCCTCGCCCAGCCGCCCTACTCGCTCAGCCCTTCCGCCATCGGGCTGTACAGTCTGGCGGGCCTCCTCGGCTTCGCCGCCCTCCCCGTCACCGGACGGCTCACCGACCGTTACACCCCCCGCGCCGTGATCACCGCCGCCATGGTGGCCGCGGCAGGCGGAACCGCCCTGCTCGCCACGGGCCTCGGCACCCCACCGCTCACCGCGCTCGGACTCGCCGTCTTCGACGCCGGCTGCTTCGCCGCCCAAGCAGCCAATCAGAGCCGGGTCATCGCCCTCGACCCCGGCCGCAGCGGCAGCCTCAGCAGCGTCTACCTGGTGCTGTACTTCGTCGTCGGCGCCATCGGCACTGCACTCGCGGCACCCGTGCTCGAAGGCCTCGGCTGGCGGGGCGCCTCCCTCATCGCCCTCGTCGCCCTGCTGCTCGCCGGCCTTGTCGGGCACGCCGGCACCCGACAGGCCCGACAGCCCGCGTCGGCCGAGCGGCTCGACTGCGCATGAGTGGTGCGGGCGACCGGGTTCCCCAGCCCGGGTGAAAGGGCCGGGACATGGGGACCGTTGTGCCGGGAGCCATGCGTGAAGGGCGGCATAGTGACGGGGTCTCAGCACCGGACGCGCAGGAGGAAACGCATGCTCGGCACCGACTACCGCGCCGGGTCGCCCGTCTGGATCGACCTCGGCAGCCCGGACCTGGAGGCGGCCGCCGCCTTCTACAGCGCCGTCTTCGGCTGGCGGTTCATGTCGCTCGGGCCCGAAGCGGGCGGGTACGGGCTCTTCCAGCAGGACGGGAAGACCGTCGCCGCCCTCGGGCCGCTGACCGAGGAGGGCGCCCAGTCGGCCTGGACGACGTACTTCCGCAGCGACGACATCCAGGCCACCGCCCGTGATGTGGTCACCGGGGGCGGTCGTGTGCGTGTCGAGCCGATGAGCGTGGGCGAGGGGCAACTGGCCCAGTTCACCGATCCGCAGGGTGCGGAGTTCGCCGTGTTCGAAGCCGGGGCGGGCCTGGAGAAGACGTCCGAGGACAACACGCTGGTGTGGGTCGAGCTGCAGGTCGCGGACCCGGAAGCGGCCATCCGCTTCTACCACGGGCTGTTCGGCTGGCGCTCTCAGGAGATGCAGGCGCCCGGCATGACGTACCGGGTCCTGAGCATCAGGGACGGCGACCAGGAGGAGGGGTCCTTCGGCGGCGTGGCTCCGCTTCAGGGAGAACACGAGGTGGCTCGCTGGGTGCCGTACTTCGCCGTTGCCGATGCGGATGCCGTCGTCACCGCGGTGCAGGCAAACGGCGGGACGGTGCTCATGCCGGCCGCGGACGTGCCGGACGTCGGGCGCATCGCCTGGCTGGCGGACCCGGCCCAGGCGGTGTTCGCCGTGCTCAAGCCGAACCCGCGCCAGACCTGACGGCTGTCGGCAACCACGGTGCCTGGCGGTGGGTGTGCGGTGATAACGTCCGGCCGGAGGCGCACATGCGTGTCTCCCCGGACGAGATGTGCGCCGTACCCGGCCCGCCAAGACGACGCACTTCGGGAGGCGTCATGTCCGGTACGGGCGAGCCGGGTGGCCGGAAGTTCAGTGCGGAGCCGCTGAGTGTGGCCTGGATTCACGGGTCGCCGTCGGCCAAGCACAACACCGATCCCGATCTTCAGGTGCACTGGTACGACGAGCACACGGTGGTGCTGCGGCAGAACAAGGCGATCGACTACGAGGCGCCGTTTCTGTATCTGCTGTTCGGAGAGCGACGGGCGGTCCTGATCGACACCGGTGCCACGGCCTCGCCGGAGTTCTTCCCGGTGCGCCGGACCGTCGACGGTCTTGTCGGGACGTGGCTGGCTCGTCATCCGCGTGATGGCTATCGGCTGCTCGTGCTCCACACGCACTCGCACGGCGATCACGTCGCGGGCGACGCCCAGTTCCTCGATCGCCCGGACACCGTCGTGGTCGGTGCCGAGCGGGATGCGGCATGGGCGTTCCTCGGCTTCGCCGACGACCCGGACGCGCCGCGGCCGCTCGATCTCGGAGGGCGAGTCCTGGAGGCGCTCGCGACACCGGGCCATGACGCCGCGGCGATCACCTACTACGACCCGTGGACCGGGTTCCTGCTGACCGGGGACACCGTCTACCGGGGCCGGTTGTACATCGAGGACTGGTCGGCGTTCTCACGGACGATCGACCGCCTGATCGCATTCGCCGGCCGCCGCCCGGTCACGCATGTGCTGGGCTGCCACATCGAGATGACGCGCCGGCCCGGTGTCGACTATCCGGTCCGGACCACATATCAGCCGGACGAACCCCCGCTGGAGATGACCCCCGACCACCTCCACGCCGTGCGCGCGGCCCTGGACGAGGTCGGGCCCGAGCCCGCTCGCCGGGCGTTCGCCGACTTCGTCCTCTGGCCCAAGGGCTGACGGTCGGACCCGTCCGACAGGGCTCGCTATCCGACGCGTTCCCAGCCACGACGCGGCGCCCGGGCACCGAGGCCGACGTCGCGGCTGCGGTAGACGATGTAGGGGCGGGTGAGGTAGCCCAGGGGCGCGGTGAGCATATGGACCAGGCGGGTGAAGGGCCAGGCGGCGAAGAGCAGCAGGGCGCTGATCGCATGGAGCTGGAAGAGGATCGGCGCTCCGGCCATCAGGGCCGGGTCGGGCTGGAGGTAGAAGATGGAGCGGAACCAGGGGGAGATGGTCTCGCGGTAGTCGTAGCCGCCGCCGACGATGTTGGCGGCGACGGTGGCCGCCAGGCCGAGCACGATGGTCGCGGTGAGCGAGACGTACATGGCCTTGTCGTTGCGGGTGGTGGCGGAGAAGACCGGGCCGACGGTACGGCGCCGGTAGACGAGGATGGCGAGTCCGCCCAGGGTGCACACGCCCGCCGCGGTGCCGAGCGTGACGGCCGTGACGTGGTAGGTGTGCTCGCTGATGCCGGCCGCCTCGGTCCAGCTCTTGGGGACGAGCAGCCCGCCGATGTGGCCGAGGAGCACCAGGAGGATGCCGAAGTGGAACAGCGGGCTGCCGATGCGCAGCAGCCGGTTCTCGTACAGCTGGGAGGAGCGGGTGGTCCAGCCGAACTTGTCGTAGCGGTAGCGCCAGACGTGGCCCAGGACGAAGACGGCGAGGGCCAGGTACGGCAGGACGACCCACAGCAGGATCGCGCCGGTACTGGTCTCGGCCGCCATGGTCAGGTCGGGTGAGGGTGCGGTCATCGCGGGCCTCCCGCGGGGTCGGGCAGGTACTGCGCGGGCGTGTACGGGTCGAGGCCGACCTGTTCTTCGGGTGGGCCTTCGGCGGCGAGGCGGGCGACTGCCTCACGGTCGTCGCCCGCGAGCTGGGGAAGGGTGGCGGAGACGGACCGCAGGACGTCGGCCCAGGCGGAGCCCTCGTCCTGCAGGGACAGGCGCAGCAGCTCCAGTCCCGCGCGGTGGTCGGTGAGCAGGCCGAGTCCGGTGGCTGGGTCGGTGGCGGCGAATTCCAGGACGACGGCGAGGTGGTCCGGCAGCTCGTCGTCGGCCAGCCGCCAGCCGGCGGCGGCGTACGTCTGCTTCAGGCGGAGCAGCGCGAGACCGCGCTTCCGGGTGTCGCCGTGGGCGTAGTAGGTGAGGTAGGGGCAACAGCGTTTGCGGTGGTCGAAGGTGGCGACGTAGGCGGCGGCCAGGTCGGCGGGGGCGGTCCGGTCGGCGTGCGCCACGAACTCCAGGAGGGGTTCGGCGACGGGCCGCGGGAGATGGGCGGCGACCTGTCGGGCCAGTTCGAGCCGGTCGGTGAACTGGTCGTCGGGGTAGGCCAGCAGCAGGGACTGGATCTGCCAGGCGTGCGGCTGCCAGGGCTCGGTGCGCGGTGTGGCTCTGGTCTTTCTTCTCACGGCTTCGGTTCGACCTCCCCGCCCGTGCCGGTCTCCTCGCCGCCGGACGCGGTCCCGCCGCCGGAGGGTGGGAACAGGCCCGGCGGGGTGCCCTTGCCGTCCCAGTTGAGGAGGTTGACGCGGGTGGCCTTGTCGGTGGGGGTGGCGGGAGTGTCGGCGGACTGGCGGTCGCGCAGGGCCCGGTAGTTCTCCACCGCGATCGGAGCGGCGCCGCCGGAGGCCTCGCCGAAGGGGCCGGAGCCTCCCATGCCGGGCCCGCCCTCGTAGTCCAGGCTGCACTCTGTGGCGAGTTCCTCCAGGTTGTGGGCCTGTTCGGCGTGGGCGGGCGGGATGACGTACCGCTCGTCGTACTTGGCCAGGGCCAGCAGCCGGTACATGTCGTACATCTGCTGCTCGCTCATGCCGACCTGTTCGGGGATGGCGGCGTCGGGCTCCCGGCCGAGGTTGATGTCGCGCATGTAGGAGCGCATGGCGGCCAGGCGTCGCAGCACGGCGTCGACGGGTGCGGGGTCGCCCGCGGTGAAGAGCTGGGCGAGGTAGTCGACGGGGATGCGCAGGGCGTCGACGGCCGCGAACAGGTTGCGGTGGTTCTCGGCGTCGTGGCCGGTCCCGCGGACGGCGTCGACGACCGGGGAGAGCGGCGGGATGTACCAGACCATGGGCATGGTGCGGTACTCCGGGTGCAGCGGCAGCGCCACCTTGTAGGTGTTGATCAGCGCGTGGACGGGTGACCGCTGGGCGGCCTCGACCCAGTCGCGGGGGATGCCGTCGCGCTCGGCGGCGGCGATGACCTCGGGGTCGTCGGGGTCGAGGAAGACGCCGCGCTGCGCCTCGTACAGGTCGGTGTCGTCGGGGGTGCAGGCGGCGTCCAGGACGCGGTCGACGTCGTAGAGGACGAGCCCGATGTAGCGCAGCCGGCCGACGCAGGTCTCGGAGCAGACGGTGGGCAGACCGACCTCGACGCGGGGGAAGCAGAAGGTGCACTTCTCGGCCTTGCCGGTGCGGTGGTTGAAGTAGACCTTCTTGTACGGGCATCCGGTCACGCACATCCGCCAGCCGCGGCAGCGGTCCTGGTCGACGAGGACGATGCCGTCCTCGGTGCGCTTGTAGATCGCCCCGGAGGGACAGGAGGCCGCGCACGACGGGTTGAGGCAGTGCTCGCAGATGCGCGGCAGATAGAACATGAACGTCTGCTCGAACTCGAACTTGACCTTTTCCGCGACCTCGTTCAGCAGCACGTCCTTGCGGCCGTGGTCGGACGAGCCGCCGAGGCTGTCGTCCCAGTTGGCCGACCAGGCGATCTTCATGTCCTTACCGGTGATGAGCGACTTGGGGCGGGCGACGGGGGTGTGCTCCTGCAGCGGGGCGTTGGTCAGCGTCGCGTAGTCGTAGGTCCAGGGCTCGTAGTAGTCGTCGAGCGTGGGCAGTTTGGGGTTGGAGAAGATACTGGCGAGCTTCTTGAAGCGGCCGCCGGCCTTGAGGGTGAGGCGGCCGCTCTTGGTGAGGGTCCAGCCGCCCTGCCAGGTGTCCTGGTCCTCGTAACGGCGGGGGTAGCCCTGGCCGGGGCGGGTCTCGACGTTGTTGAACCACACGTATTCGACGCCGGTGCGGTTGGTCCAGGCCTGTTTGCAGGTGACCGAGCACGTGTGGCAGCCGATGCACTTGTCGAGGTTCATGACCATCGCCATCTGGGCCATGACGCGCCCGATGGGGCTGTCGCCGCTGGTCATCAGTACGTCACCTCCTGGTCGCTGCGGCGGCGGATGACCGTGACCTCGTCGCGCTGGTTGCCGGTCGGGCCGAGGTAGTTGAAGGCGTAGGAGAGCTGGGCGTAGCCGCCGATCAGATGGCTCGGTTTGATCAGCAGGCGGGTGAGGGAGTTGTGGATGCCGCCGCGCCGTCCGGTGGTCTCGGTGCGGGGCACGTCGATGAGCCGGTCCTGGGCGTGGTGCATGTAGACGGTGCCCTCGGGCATGCGGTGGGAGACGATGGCGCGGGCGGCGACGACGCCGTTGCGGTTGACCGCCTCGATCCAGTCGTTGTCGTGGACGCCGATCTTCGCCGCGTCGGCGGTGGACATCCAGATCGTCGGGCCACCCCGGGACAGCGACAGCATGAACAGGTTGTCCTGGTACTCGGAGTGGATGGACCACTTGTTGTGCGGGGTCAGATAGCGCACGGTCACGCCGAGTTCGCCGGTGTCCCCGATCCGTGGCTCGCCGAACAGGGCGTGCATGTTCAACGGGGGCCGGTAGACCGGTAGTTGTTCGCCGAGGGCGGTCATCCAGTCGTGGTCGAGGTAGAAGTGCTGGCGGCCGGTGAGGGTGTGCCAGGGTTTGCTGCGTTCGACGTTGACGGTGAACGGCGAGTAGCGGCGCCCGCCCGTCTCCGAGCCGGACCACTCGGGGCTGGTGATGACCGGCACCGGGGCCGCCTGGGTGTCGGCGAAGGTGATCTGCTTGCCCTCGTGCTCGGCGGCCAGGTCCGCGAGCGCGGTGCCCGTGCGCGATTCGAGGGTGCGGAAGCCCTGTGTGGCGAGGTGTCCGTTGGTGGTGCCGGACAGGGCGAGGATTGCCTCGCAGGCGTGCACGTCACGGGCGATCACCGGACGGCCGTCGGCCACTCCCCCGCGCGCGGTGCCGTTCTTGTGCCGCAGGTACTCCAGTTCCCGGTCGACCTTGAAGGTGATGCCCTTGGTGGTGGCGCCGAGGGTGTCGAGCAGGGGGCCGAGTGCGGTCATCTTCTCGGCGACGGCGCCGTAGTCGCGCTCGACGGTGAGCAGTTTGGGCATGGTGCGGCCGGGCACGGGCTCGCACTCGCCGGCCTTCCAGTCCTGCACGCGGCCGTGCGGGTTGGCCAGTTCGTCCGGTGTGTCGTGCAGCAGGGGGGCGGCCACTACGTCCTTGCGCACGCCCAGGTGGTCCGCGGCGAGCCGGCTGAACTCCTTGGCGATGCTGTTGAAGGCGTCCCAGTCGGTACGGGTCTGCCAGGGTGGGGCGATCGCCGGGTTGAACGCGTGCACATAGGGGTGCATGTCGGTGCTCGACAGGTCGTGCTTCTCGTACCAGGTGGCGGCCGGCAGCACCACGTCGGAGAACACGGTGGTGCTGGTCATCCGGAAGTCCAGGGTGAGCAGGAGGTCGAGCTTGCCCACCGGTGCCTCCTCCCGCCACACCACGTCCCGGGGCCGGTCCTGCGGCGGTGCCTCCGTCGCGTTCACCGAGGAGTCGGCGCCGAGGAGGTGCTTGAGGAAGTACTCGTTGCCCTTGGCCGAGGAGCCGAGCAGGTTGGCCCGCCAGATGGTCAGTACGCGGGGGAAGTTCTCCGGTGCGTCGGGGTCCTCTCCCGCGAACCGCAGCCGCCCGGCCTTCAGTTCCTCCACCACGTGCTCGCCGACGCCCCGGCCGGCGCCCTCGGCCTCGTCGGCCAGGTCGAGCGGGTTGCGGTCGAAGGTGGGATAGGAGGGCATCCAGCCCATGCGCGCCGAGGCGGCGATGACATCGGCGGTGGCCATGCCCGCGAACGGGCCGCCGGAACCGGCCGCTGCGAGGGTGTCGGCGGAGAAGGGGTCGTAGCGGAACTGGTCGGCGTGCAGATACCAGTACGCAGTCTGGATCATCTGGCGCGCCGGACGGTTCCAGTCGGCCGCCGTCGCGATCGCCGAATAGCCGGTGATGGGGCGGACCTTCTCCTGCCCGACGTAGTGCGCCCAGCCGCCGCCGTTGACGCCCTGGCAACCCGTCAGCGTCGTCAGGGTGAGGAACGCCCGGTAGATGGTGTCGGAGTGGAACCAGTGGTTGGTGCCCGCCCCCATGATGATCATCGAACGGCCGTGGGACTCCTCGGCGTTGGCGGCGAACTCGCGCGCGATCCGGGCCGCCCGGTCCGCGTCCACGCCGGTGATCCCGGCCTGCCATGCGGGGGTGTACGGCTCGGTCGTGTCGTCGTAGCCGGAGGGCCACCGGCCCGGCAGGCCGGCGCGGGCCACCCCGTACTGGGCCAGCAGCAGGTCGTACACAGTGGTCACAAGCCGCCCGCCCACGCGCCGCACCGGGACCCCGCGCCGCAGTCGCCGAGCGCCGCCGTCGGGGGCGTCGAAGCAGGGCAGTTCCACCTCCACCGGCTCCTCGCCCCCGCCGTCGGCCGACAGCAGCGGATCGACGTCGCCGAGGTCCAGGTTCCACTTTCCGGCGCCGGAGGCTGCGAACCGGTCGCCGAGCGTCCCGTTCGGCACCGTCGGACGGCCGGTGGCGGCGTCCAGCAGGACGGTGCGGAACTCGGCGTTCTCGGAGGAGGCATGCTCGTCGCCGAGGTCCGCGGCGGTCAGGAACTTCCCCGGCGCACAGGTGCCCGGCTCGCGCTCGTCGAGCGTGACCAGGAACGGCAGATCGGTGAACCGCTTGACGTAGTCGTCGAAGTACGGGGTCCGACGGTCGACGAAGAACTCCTTGAGGACCACGTGCCCCATGGCCATGGCCAGCGCCCCGTCGGTGCCGGGGTGGGCGGGCAGCCACTCGTCGGCGAACTTCACGTTGTCCGCGTAGTCCGGGGAGACCGCGACCACCTTCTGGCCCCGGTAGCGGGCCTCGGCCATCCAGTGCGCGTCCGGGGTCCGGGTCACGGGCAGGTTCGAGCCCCACATGATCAGATAGCCGGCGTCCCACCAGTCCCCCGACTCCGGTACGTCGGTCTGGTCGCCGAAGACCTGCGGGGAGGCGACCGGCAGATCGGCGTACCAGTCGTAGAACGACAGCATCACCCCGCCGAGCAGCGAGTAGAAGCGGGCGCCGGAGGCGTGCGAGACCATCGACATCGCCGGGATGGGCGAGAACCCGGCCAGCCGGTCGGGACCGTACTCCTTGATGGTGTGCACATGGGCGGCGGCGATCATCTCCAGCGCCTCGTCCCAACTCGCCCGCACCAGGCCGCCCTTGCCGCGCACCGACTTGTAACGCCGGGCGCGCTCGGGGTCGGAGACGATGTCCGCCCAGGCCGCGACCGGGTCGCCGAGCCGGGCCTTCGCCTCGCGGTACATCTGGAGCAGCACACCGCGCACATACGGGTAGCGCACCCGGGTCGGCGAGTAGGTGTACCAGGAGAAGGCCGCGCCGCGCGGGCAGCCGCGGGGCTCGTACTCGGGGCGGTCCGGGCCGACGGAGGGATAGTCGGTCTGCTGGGCCTCCCAGGTGATGATGCCGTCCTTGACGTACACCTTCCACGAGCAGGATCCGGTGCAGTTCACTCCGTGGGTGGAGCGCACCACCTTGTCGTGCGACCAGCGGTCCCGGTAGAAGTCGTCGGCCTGACGGCCGCCGGCTCTGCGCAGGGTGCGCAGATCGCCCGACACCTCCGCCCGGGTGAAGTACCGGCGGGAGCGCACCAACGCCTCCGTCAGTTCACCGTCCAGCCCCGCCTGGTGGGCGGGGCTCGTCTGTCGGGTGCGGGAACCGGTGCGGTCGGCCACCGTCTCACCTCTTTCCGGGCATGTGCCCGACGGTGTTCTCTGTCAGCCGGCGCGGGGCCGAGCAAGCCACACGCGTTACCTCATGCGGAACATCCACACCAAATTGCGCACAGGCCTGTTCGCATTCTTGCCTTCACCGGACAGCGGCGCCACGGGAAGGATCAAATCCTCTTGGAACGCGGTTACTGCTCCTGCGGCTGGGCGACCCGAGTGCGCCGGGCGACGGCGTGGCGGACGCCGGTGGCGGTGAACACCAGCGCGGCGGCGGCGACCAGGCCCAGCAGGACCAGGCCCAGCGTGTAGGAGCCGTAGGCGCCGTACAGCGAGCCCATGACCAGGGGCGGCAGGAATCCGCCCAGCCCGCCGGCCGCGCCGACGACTCCGGTGACCGAGCCGACCTGGTTCGCGGGGGCCAGCAGGGCCACCAGGGCGAAGACCGCTCCGCTGGCCGCGCCGAGCGCGGCGGCCATGGCGAGGAAGGCGATCGTGCCGACCGGCGCCAGGGAGGGCGTCGGGGACTGCAGGAGCGCGCCGACGACCACCACGCCCAGCGCCCCGACGAGGACGCGCACCGCCCCCACGCGGTCCGACAGCCAGCCGCCGACGGGCCGCATCGCCACCGCGAGCAGTACGAATCCGGCCATCCGGTTCGCCGCGTCGGCCTGGGTCAGCCCGTAGGCGGTCCGCAGATACGTCGGCAGATAGACCGAGAAGGCGACACATCCACCGAAGGCCACCGCGTACAGGGCGGAGGCCTGCCAGGTGACGTCGAGTTTGAGCGTGGCGGCCAGGCGACGGGAGAGCGGCTCCGTCGGCACCACGCGGCCGGGGGCGTCGCGCAGCACCAGCGCCGACACGACCGCGTACACCGCCAGCACGGCGGCGGCGATCAGGAAGGGGGTGGCCGTGCCATGGGCATCGACGAGCTTCACCGTGGTCAGCGCGCTGATCGCGGTGCCGCCCATGCCCATGCCGAAGATCCCGATGGCGAACCCCCGTCGCTCGGGCGGGAACCAGGCGTTGACGTGGGGCACTCCGACGGCGAAGGCGGTGCCGCCGATACCGAGGAAGAACCCGCCGACCAGCAGGGCCGCCAGGGAGGAGTGGCCCGCGAGCCCGAGATAGAGGACGGGGACGATGGTGGCCGCGGAGACCAGCGGGAACATCACCCGTCCGCCGAACCGGTCCGTGAGCGCGCCGACCGGGATGCGGCCCAGCGAGCCCACCACGACCGGCACCGCCACCAGCAGCGACTGCTCGAAGGAGGACAGGCCAAGGGATTCCTTGAACCGGGGGCCGAGCGGGCTGAGCAGCGCCCACGCCCAGAAGTTGACGGCGAAGCCGATCGTGGCCAGGGCCAGCATCAGCCACGCCCGGCCGGAAACCGGTGCCGGCCCTGCCCCTTGCCGAGTCGGTACCTGCGCCATCCTGTCCGCTCCTTCGCTCTCACCGGTCCGACTCACCGCTCCGATACGGCTCACCCGGGGCGGTGAACCGTATCGGCCGTGGTCTCAGGGCTGTGCGGGTGCACGCGGGGTCCGGCCGCCCTCCGGGCCGTATCCGAAGCGGATCAGCAGTTGCGGACTGCAGCGCCGCTCAGGTCCATTGCGCATCGCCCACCGCAGATCCGGCCACTCCAGCGCCTGGTGCAGCATCGACGTGCGCACTCCGTGCGCGGTGGCCACCAGCAGCACACGCTGCAGCGCCTGCCCCGCCCGTAGCCAGTCCACGCGCCGGTCCCGAGTGGTGCACAGCAGGGCCACCTGGGCGTGCCGCTCGAAGCGGAGCCCGGGCAGGCGCCGGGAGCGCTGGGTACCGACGAAGTCCCGCATGGGCATCCGTCCGGCCGAGTCCTGCGGCCCCAGCGCCGTCACCGGAATGCCGTACGGGCCTTCACCCGGCGCGGTGATCCATGCTCGGCTCTCGGCCGCACGCCCCGCGTCGGCGTGGTTGCGTGCCTCTCCGGCCGCGGTCAGGTGCAGCAGCCGCCGGGTCCCGGCGAAGTCCGGTACCCGCAGCCTCGCCCCTTCGAGCCGGGCGGCCTCGGTCATCTGCGCCACGACGGACTCGGGCACCGGACGCCCGGTGAACGGCATGCGGCTCGTGTGCCGCCGCGCGACGGCTCCGTACAGATCGAGTTGCCGCCACTGGTCGGGCTGGAGGAAGTCGGAGCGGCCGCACGGCCATACGACGGCCAGCAGCCCGGGGTCGGACGGGTCCGGCAGCAGCCGCACCATCGCCTGCAGCCCCAGGTGATCCACGGCGACGCGGAGGTTGAACAGCGCCGCGCCGACCGACAGATACTGGGCCCGGAACTCCGGATCGGTCAGCGAGAGCGACTTCTGGGGTGCGGCGCGGACCTGCAACACCCCTGTGGCAGGGTCCAGTCGGAACCGCCACGGCTGGGTGTTGTGGATCGACGGCGCCGCCGTCGCGGCCGCCAACAGCGTCTCCAGAGCGGTGGCATCGATCTCCGATATGCCTGATGCGTGCATGCGCTTCTCCTGACGACCGCCGGAATGGGGGCGGTTGGGTACGACCCGTGCCGAGCCCCTGGTCCGGCCGCCCGGAAGTCAGGGCAGACAAGGCGGGCGGCCGGACGGCGACCGAACCGGTACGAGCGCCGCGCCGGCTCTGGACGGAGAAGCCGAACGGGTGAGCGCCCGTTGGATCCGTACACGTGATCCTCCGGTTCGGTCGCCCCCAGCTTGGCCGACGGTCAGGGGGGCCGCCCACGGCCGGACGGGCCCCGTTCAAGGGCCGCAGGGCTCCGATACGGCCGGATTTCGGGGCCCGCCGGTCTCCCGGTCCGGGACTTTCGGCCCAGGCGGACACGGCTCACGGCGGTGACGGCGCCCTCCCGCGACGGGCCTCGGCCAAACCCCGGCCGGGCGCACGACGACACCGGCCTGCCTCATCGGGCAGACCGGTGTCGTCCAGCAGCAGGCGGCGCCGACCGCGGTCATCGGCGGGAGGCGGCGCCGCTCACCGCGCGGCTGTCAGTCCTCGGCGTGCGCCAGCCACAGGTCCGGGCCGAACACCTCGTAGCGGATGTGGCGTGCGGGGATGCCGGCCTGGAGCAGCTGGCTGCGGAGGGCGCGCATGAAGGGAAGCGAGCCGCACAGGTACACGTCGGCGCCGGCGGGCAGCTGGAGCTCGTCGAGGATCATCAGTCCGGTGCGCGCACCGGCCTCGCTGTCCGCGTCCTCCTCGTACCAGAACTCCGCGCGTGCGTTGGGCAGTTGCTCCACCAGGCGGCGGGTCTCGGCGCGCAGGGCGTGGTCCTTCGGGGCGCGGTCGGCGTGCAGGACCCAGACCGGCCGGGACGAGTCGGTGGCGGCGAGGTGTTCGAGCATGCCGACCATCGGGGTGCAGCCGATGCCGGCGGAGACCAACAGCAGGGGGGAGTCCGCGTCGTCGAGGACCACGTCGCCGAACGGTGCCGACAGGGTGAGCTCGTCGCCGGCCTTCACCGTGCGGTGCAGCTGGTTGGAGACCTCGCCCTCGGGGGCCTCGGCCACACTCTCGACGCGCTTGACGGTGATGCGGCGCAGCTCGCCGTCGGGCGCCCCGGAGAGGCTGTACTGGCGCAACTGGTGGATGCCGTCGGGCATTTCGACGCGCACGCTGACGTACTGGCCGGCGCGCGAGGGCGGTACGGGCGATCCGTCGGCCGGGCGCAGCATGAAGGAGACGACGTCCGGGGTCTCCTCGCGGCGCTCGACGACGGTCCACTGCCGCCAGGGCCGGCGCGGGTCGACGTCGGCCTCCTGGTAGAGGCGGGCCTCCCGGGCGATGAGCGCACCGGCCATCAGCCAGTACACCTCGTCCCAGGCCCCGGCGACCTCGGGGGTGACCGCCTCGCCGAGGACGTCGGCGATGGCGCCGAACAGGTATTTGTGGACGATCGTGTACTGGTCCTCGGTGACACCGAGCGCGGCGTGCTTGTGCGCGATCCGGGAGAGCAGGGCGTCCGGGCGGGCGTCGGGGTCGGCGAGGAGCGCCTGGGCGAAGGCGGCGATGGACCCGGCCAGAGCCTGGCGCTGTTCGCCGTTGGCCTGGTTGCCCCGGTTGAACATCCCGTCCAGTAGCTCGGGTTGGTCGCCGAACATCGTGCCGTAGAACCGCGTCGTTATCTCGTCGAGGGCCCCGCCCACGGCGGGCAGGGTGGCGCGGACGACAGCGGCGGACTCGGGCGAAAGCATGGCTCTCCTCGGAATTGCAAACGTGCGCGGGCGGGCGCTCACGCATCACAGCTGCGATCCATTAAGCCGCGGTCCGGGGCCGATCATGGGCCGGAAGGACCGAACGAGGCCGAACGGCTCGGTAAGTCGGTACGCTTGGCCCCGGTTATGCGGCCCAAAGGAGGCCGGATGGCCCTAGCGCGTTGCCCACCGCTCATGGTCGCGATCCCGGCGCGCCACACGTCCCCGGCAAGCAAGGCTCCGGCCGCCCGCGAAGTGACTGCCTAGGCGATGTCGAGGACGTCCCGCACGGGGCGGCGGGGTGTGGCGGGGCCGGGCGGGCCGTAGCCGAGTCGCAGCACCATCTGGACGTGGCCCGTGCCCGACACCGGATCGCGGGCCAGGAGGCGCAGCTCGCGGCTCTCCAGGGCGTGCGAGGTCAGGGCGGTGGCCAGACCGGCCAGGGTGGCTCGCAGGAGGACGCGTTCCAGCGCCTGCCCGGCCACCAGCCAGTCGGCGGGCGTGTCGGTGTGGGTGCTCAGCAGCGCCAGATGGGGGTTCTGTTCGAAGCGGGCGCTGTCGTGCTCGGCCACCGCCCGGCGTCCGGCGAAATCGCGCAGCGGAGCCCGGCCGCTCGACGGTCTCGGCCCGAAGGCGTACTCGGGCACCCCGTCGGTGGCGGTTTCCGCTTCCGGGCCGGTCCGGGTCCAGTGATCGAGGTCCTCGCGGCCCGAGGGATCCAGGATGTCGCGGCTCTCGGCGTCGCGGACGAGTTCCAGCAGGGTGTCGATGTGCCAGGGCCCGGGGAAGAGCAGTTCGGCGCCCTCCCGGGCGGCCGCCGCCCGCAGCCCGGCCTGTACGTCGTCGGGGATGTCCTTCTCGTCGAAGGGGTGGCGGCTGGTGTGCCGCTGCCCGATCGCCGGATACAGCGGGCGCAGGTCGTCCTCGTCCGCGGCCGGTGCGCCGGGTTCGGCCAGCGGCACGGCGGCCAGCAGCAGGGGATCCGTGGGGTCGGGCAGCAGTACGGCCTGGGGGGCGAGCCCGGCGTGTGCGGCGGCGACCCGCAGATTGAACAGCGCGGCCCCGCATCCGATGTGCAGGGCCCGGTTGCCCGGGTCGGACCGGTGCATCGCCCGATCGAGATCGGCGAACAGCAGGAGGAGACGCTCGGCGGTCACGAAGCGGAAGCTCCACGGCTGAGCGTTGTGCATGGACGGGGCGGCCGTGGCCTCCTCGACCAGTGTGGACACCGTCTGCGCGTCGAGCGGTCGCATGGCCCTCGCGGCCTCCTCACCCGCCGCCTCTCGGCGGTCCGGTTCGGCGGGCACCCGGGACGGGCGCGTTCGGGGTCGGGCACGGTCCTCGTTCCGGTCCCCGGCCAGGTTCTCACGCGCCGGGGCAGCCGGTCCCAGTATCCGCCGAAAGGCCTCGCCCCGTCCCCACGAGCAGCGGCCGGCGATCCCGGCTAGGCCTCCCCCACCGGCGCGTGCCAGACCAGTGTCGTACCACCGGCGGGCCGGTCGGTCAGCTCCATGTCCCCGCCGAGTTGCTGGGCCCGTTCCTTCATGTTGCGCAGGCCGCTGCGGCGGCCGTGGGCAGGGATGCCCACGCCGTTGTCGGAGACCGTCAGCCGAATCTGTCTGCCGTCGGTCTCCAGCGCCACCTCGGTCTTGGAGGCGTGCGCATGGCGCGCGACATTGGTCAGCGCCTCGGAGAGCACCGCCATCACCTGGTCGGCGGTCTCCCGGGCCACATCGGTGTCCAGCAGGCCCTCCATCCGCAGGCTGGGGGCGAACCCGAGCAGCGGCGCGGCCTCGCCCACCGCGCGTACCGTCCGCGCCCGCAGGCCGGGGCCGGTGGCGGTGTCCTGCGCCCGCAGGCCGAAGATCGTCGACCTGATGATCTTGATCGTCTCGTCCAGGTCGTCCACCGCCCGCAGCACCCGGCCGGAGGCCTCCGCGTGCTCGATGAACCGCCCCGCGCTCTGCAGCGTCATTCCGGTGGCGAACAGCCGCTGGATCGCCAGATCGTGCAGGTCCCGGGCGATCCGGTCACGTTCCTCCAGCACCGCGATCTGCTCGGAGTCCTTGCGCCGCTCGGCCAGCTCCATGGCCACGGCGGCCTGCGCCGCGAAGCCCTGCAACGGCTCCGTCTCCTCCTCGGAGAACGGGGGCCTGCCCGCGGCACGGACGAGCAGGACGACGCCTCGTACCCCCTCGCCGGAGCCGATGGGGACGGCCACGGCGGGGCCGAGTCCGTAGAACCGCGGGGGGCCCGACGAGACGCGTTCGTCGCGGCAGACGTCGGCGCTGGTGATCGGGGCGCCGCTGGAGAAGGCCCGCCCGATCAGGCTGTCGTCCACGGGCAGCACCAGACCGCGGTGGGCCTCCGCCTCCTCCCCGATCGCCAGTTCCACGGTGAGCGCGTCGGTGTCCGCCATCGGTACGGCGACCACGGCCAGGGACGCCGAGGTGATCTCACCGGCCCGCTCGGCGATCAGTCTGAGGACCTCGCCTCTCTCGATGCCGGACATCAGCCCGTGGGTGATCTCGGTGCTCGCGCGCAGCCAGCGCTCGCGCAGCCGTGACTCCTCGTACAGGCGGGCGTTGTCGATCGCCACACCGGCCGCCACGGCCAGCGTGGACAGGACCGACTCGTCCTCCTCGTCGAACTGCGCGCCGCCCCGCTTCTCGGTGAGGTACAGGTTGCCGAAGACCTGGCCGCGTACCCGGATGGGGACGCCGAGGAAGGTGTTCATCGGCGGGTGGTGGGGCGGGAAGCCGTACGACGCCGGGTGCTCGGCGAGACTGGCCAGCCGCAGCGGTTCGGGGTGCCGGATCAGCTCGCCCAGAATGCCGTGGCCCTGCGGGAAGGGACCGATGCGGGCGATCTGCTCGTCGCTGACGCCGACCGTGAGGAAGTCCGAGAGCAGCTTTCCGTCCGGTCCGATCACGCCCAGCGCCGCGTACTCCGCGTCGACGAGGACCGCCGCGGCCTCCACGATGCTGCGCAGCGCCTGCTCCAGGTCCAGCTCCCGGCCGACCGAGAGGACCGCCTCCAGCAGGCTGTGCACCCGGTCCCGGGTGCCGCGGGCGGCGTCCAGGCGGGCCTGCAGCTCCTCCAGGAGCTCGTCCAGCCGCAGCTGCGGCAGCCGCATGCGCGCCTCGCGAGCGTCGTCGGGGCTTCCCACCGTTGTCCTCCGTCCCTGGTCACGGTGCCGGCACCGATCCTTCTGAACATCTGCCACGGTATCGGGCCGGGGACGGGTGGCGGCACGGAGGATCCGCTAACGCGGACGCGCGCCCGGCGAGGGCCCGCGAAGCAGGGCCGGACGCGGTCCGCGCAGGGCCGAACGGCCCTGGCACGACCGGCGCGTGGGCCATTTCACTGGTCTGATCGAGGTCCCTGAACGCGGACACCGGACGCACGGCGGACACGACGCTCGGCGGACACCGGACGCAACGGCGGACACCGGACGCACATGAGTACGTGCCGAACCCCTCCTTACGGACACACGCCATGCCTATCAAGAACGCCGAGCCGGCCCTTGTGGAACCGCGCCGGAGCGCAGAACTCGACAGTGCCGAGGCCCTACGGCTGCTGGGCAGCGTGCCCATGGGCAGGATCGTCTTCACCCGAAGCGCACTGCCGACCATCCGCCCGGTCAATCACATCATCGACGACGGTCAGATAGTCATCCGCACCCACGAGGGCGCGGCCCTGACCTCGCACACCCGCCACGACGGCAGCCCGGGCGTCGTCGTCGCCTACGAGGCCGACGTGATCGACCCGGACACCCACCTGGGCTGGAGCGTGGTCGTCACCGGTTTCGCCGAGCTGGTCACCGATGAACGGGACCTGGCGCGCTACCGGGAAATGCTTCGCCCGTGGGTGAGGCAGACCCTGGACCAGGCGGTGCGCATCCGGCCCGATCTGGTGTCCGGCATCCGGGTCACCGAGGCATGAGTGACCCTCTCGACCGAGTGACTTCCTCGACCGGTTCCTGAGCGCACATGAACGACGCCCGGGCCGCGGCGGATGCCGCGGCCCGGGCGTCGTTCATGTGTGTCAGCGTTTCGGTGCCTGCGTGAGACCGCCGACGCGGAGCCGTACCGCGTCCACCATCTCCCACTGCTCGGTGTCCAGGACGGCCAGTGCGGCGGGGAAGACGCCGTCCTGCTCCTTGAGGATGTGCTCGCGCAGCAGAGCGAGCACCTCCGTCAGCCGGTCCGGCCAGCCGGGATCGGCCGGCACCTCTTCCGCCGCCTCCTCCAGCACCGACTCGATACGGCGGTGCTCGGCTTCCAGAACGGCGATCTGGCCGGGAAACTCCTCGGCCATCGCGGGGAAGAGCGCGCCTTCCTCGACCGCCGTGTGCGGGGCGAGCACTGCGGCGATGTCCCGGGCCCGCTCCACCATGCGCGTCAGATCACCGTCACGCCGGGCGTCGTGCACTTCGCCGATCAGGTTCACGACGGTCTCGTGCTCTCGGGTCAGTTCGTCGATGGCTGCCAGTGACTGGCATCCGCAGTACTCGCACATCGTGTGGTTCCTTCGTGTCCGACCTTGTTCTACCGGGTTGTACGGGGTTCTACAGGGTTCTACGGGGCTGGGGTCAGTGCGACTGCGCGGTGGCCGGGCGGCGCGAGACGGCCTGGCGCACGCCCGTCGCGGTGAAGGCCAGGGCTGCGGTGGCGACGATGCCGAGGAGGCTCAGGCCGATGCCGTACGAGCCGTAGGCACCGTAGAGCGAGCCCATCACCAGCGGCGGCAGGAAGCCGCCCAGTCCGCCCGCGGCACCCACGACGCCGGTGACCGAGCCGACCATGTTCGACGGAGCCAGGAGCCCCACCAGCGCGAACACCGCGCCGCTGCCGGCACCGAGCGCGGCGGCCAGCATCAGGAAAGCGACCGTGCCCACCGGGGCCAGCGACGGCGTCATCGCCTGCACGAAGGCACCGACGAGCACCAGGCCCAGCGCCCCCGTCAGCACCCGCACCGCGCCGATACGGTCCGACAGCCAGCCGCCCACCGGCCGCATCGCGACCGCCAGCAGCACGAACCCGGCCATCCGGTTGGCGGCGTCGGCCTGGGCCAGTCCATAGCCGGTCTTCAGGTAGGTCGGCAGGTAGACGGAGAAGGCGACGTAGCCGCCGAAGGCCACCGCGTACAGGGCCGAGGCCTGCCAGGTGATGCTCAGCTTGAAGGTCGCCGCCAGTCGGCTCGCCAGCGGCTCGGTCGGCACCGTACGGCCGGGTGCGTCGCGCAGCAGGAGCGCGGCGAGCACCGCGTAGACCGCCAGCACACCCGCGGTGATCAGGAACGGGTTGGCCATGCCGTGCGCGTCCACCAGCTTCACGGTCGTCAGGGCGCTGATCGCGGTACCGCCCATGCCCGCGCCGAAGATGCCGATCGCCGCGCCCCGCCGCTCCGGTGGGAACCAGGCGCTGACCAGGGGCACACCCACGGCGAAGGCGGTGCCGCCTATGCCGAGGAAGAAGCCGCCGATCAACAGCGTCGTCAGCGAGTCGTGGCCGGCGAGACCGAGGTACAGCACCGGCACGATGGTGGCGGCCGACACGAGCGGGAACATCACCCGGCCGCCGAACCGGTCGGTGAGCGCGCCCACCGGGATCCGGCCCAGGGATCCGACCACGACCGGCACCGCGACCAACAGGGACTGCTGGAACGAGGAGAGGCCGAGGGAGTCCTTGAACCGCGGGCCGAGCGGGCTCAGCAGTGCCCACGCCCAGAAGTTCACGGCGAAACCGACCGTGGCCAACGCCAGCATCAGCCACGCCTGGCGCGGAACGGATGCCGTCCCGCTGTCCTTGTTCTGCGATGCCTGCAGCATTTCTGCCTGCTCCTCTTGCTCACAGGGTCCGGACCGGTTGATCCGGTCCGGATCGGGTGGCCGCGTTCCGCGCGTACCGCCCGCCATCAGATTCGGTGACGGTGCCCCGTCGCGGGGTGGGCCATCAGTCCCTACGGGGCCGCCGAGCGGGCCACGGCATCAGGGCCGTTCTGGGGCCCGTTGGGACCTCCGGCCGGCACCTCGGGACAGGGCCGTTGGGGCGCCCTCTCACCGTGGTGATGCGGGAGGCCCGGGGACGCCGGAAGCCGGGGTACGCGAAAAGCCGGGGTACGCCACGGTGGGCGTACCCCGGCTTCTCGCGTCCGGTCAGGTGGCGGGCAGTGCGGTGGCCAGCAGTACGACCCCGAGCGAGCCGACGAGGGAGACGACGGCGAGGGCCTTGGCCAGTTCGGCGCGGCCCTTGGCATGGGCCCAGCCGTGGGCGGCCGCCGCGATCATGACCACGACGAACAGGCCCAGCTTGGCCGCGAGGGTGCGCCCGTAGCCGGGCTCGCCGAGAGAGGCCCAGGTGACGCCCTTGTGCCAGGCGATGGCCCAGCCCGTGCCCAGTTGCAGCGGCAGGAACAGCGCTCCGGTGAGCATTCCGAAGCGGCGGCCGGCCGCGGCACTGAACCGGGCGAATGCCTCGGTGTCGAGCAGTCGGCGGCCCAGCGGCAGCACCACCAGGGACAGGGCCAGCTGTCCGCCCACCCACACCACCGCGCCGATGACGTGGGTGAATCGCACCAGGCTCCACAGGTTGACGGATCCCATCACCGGGTCACCTCGATCATGCCGTGCGCACCGGCTTCGGCGTGGCGCATGTCGTGGTCGACGAAGGAGTAGTGACCGGCTTCGGCGAACGTGGTCTCCACGAAGCCGCCCTGGGCCGCGGACAGATCGAGCACCTGGGACCCGCCGGGCTGTTTCGGCGTCAGCAGGTACGCGCCCTCCTTGTAGACGGTGTCGAAGACGGCGCCGACGATGTGGAAGGCGATCCCGTCGCTGGGCCCGGCGGCCACCACCCAGAAGCGGGCCCGCTCACCGGCCTTCATCTTCAGGGGCTCCTTGGAGTACTGGGCGGCGATGCCGTTGAACACCCAGGCGTCCGGGGTGTCGTTGCGCATCTTGTCGACCTGGGCCGTGCTGCCGGGCGTGCCGAGGTAGAGCTCGGAGGAGACCAGGGCGTACTCGTGGTCGACCTTGGGCAGTCCGGGCGGGTCGATGATCACGGCACCGTACATGCCGTTGCCCATGTGCTGGAGCATGGGCGCGGTGCTGCAGTGGTACAGCCAGGCGCCGGCCCGTTCGGCGCGGAACCGGTAGACCAGCCGCTCCCCCGGGTCGATGGTCCGCATGGGCTTGTCGGGGGCGAGGGCTCCGGCGTGGAAGTCGATGCCGTGGCCCATGCCGGTGTCGTCGTTGACGAGCGTGATCTCGAAGATGTCGCCGATCCTGCCGTGCAGGGTGGGGCCGGGGGCCGTGCCGCCGAAGGTCCACATCTGCTGCTCGACGCCGGGCGCGACCTCGACGGTGCGGTGGGCGGCGTGCAGTTCGGCCTTGTGGACGGTCGCGGTGCCGACGGCCGGCAGGTCGGCCGAGCGGGATTTCCAGCCCGTCGAGAAGTCCTTGGCCAGGTCGAGTCCGCCGCCGGCGGAGGAGTCCATGGAGTGCCCGCTGTGGTCCATGTCCATGGCGGAACCGGACGACGGGGTGCTCTGGTCGGCGGCCGCGCCCGTGCCGGACTTCACGACGACGTCCATCTGCATTCCCGCGGCGCGGTGGCCGGGCACGGTGCACCACAACTGCAGGTCGTCGGTGACCTTCCCCAGGTCGAGGGTGTGGCTCTGGCCATGGGACAGCAGCGGGGTCGCGCGGCCGTTCTCGGCCTTGAGGTCATGGCGCTGGGCGTCGTTGTTGGTGACCTTCAGCCGCAGGGAGGTCCCCTTGGCGACCTCGATCCGGTTCGGGCTGAGAGTCATGCCCCTGATCGAGACGCTGACGGTGCGGGATCCGCCGGACGAGCCGGCTGCGGCGCCGGCCGTGTCGGGCGAACTGCCGGTGTCCCGGCCGCCGTTGGCGACCAGCACCGCAAGTACGGTGATCACGACCCCGGCGGCGGTGCCCAGCAGCGCGGGCCGCCGGGTGGCGGTCGGTGTCGTCCGATCCGGTCCGGAACCGGCCGGCGCCGGGTCCTGCGCGGTGCGACGGCTGTGGGCCAGCACGAGCACGACCAGGACCAGGAACGCGGCGGCCGACGCACCGGCCAGGCCCATGCCCACGAAGTCGCAGGGGCCGGGCAGCGGAAGCGCCAGCAGCGCCACTCCGGCGTTCAGCGCCACGAGCCGCGGCAGCCATCCCCGTTCCAGCACCGCCCGCACGGCCGCGCGGTCCTCGTGGCCGCGGCTGAGCACCACGGGCAGCAGATAGGTCAGGGCGCCGATCAGGACCTGTGCGACGAAGCCGGCGAGCAGCACCGGCACCAGGTCCTCCAGCACCGTCTGGACCGCCGTGAGCGACCGGGCGGCCAGCATCACCAGATCGACCGTCACGAAGATCAGCAGCCAGCAGGTGGCGGCCGCCAGCATCCAGGCCGCCGCCGCGGAGACGGGCCGACTGCCTCGTACGGTGCGGGCGAGCAGCCCCGCGGCCACGGCGGCCCCGGACGCGTATGCGGCCAGTCCGGCCGCGGCCGGCCAGCGCCACTGCAGGGCCAGCCCGACGGCGGCCACGGCCAGTCCGCTGCCGGTGAGCCACAGCGCCCACCGTGACACCCGGGTGGTGAGGTCCTTCATCCGTACGCCCAGCACGGTGGGCCACAGCATGAACAGGGTTCCCAGGATGGGAAGTCCGATCCAGCCGAGCAGCGTGACATGGATGTGGGCCAGGCGGAGCCCGGCGTAATGGGCGGCGCCCGCGTGACCGGTGGCCAGCAGCCCGCCCAGCACGGCCCCGGCGATCAGGGCCGCGGTCGCGATGCGGTAGTAGCCGACGACCGCCTTGAGCCGGCCGCCGAGGGCGCCCCGGCCCATCCGTATCAGCACCACCAGGTGTGCGGTGGCGACGGCGACCAGCAGCAGACCGGCGATGCCGGTCAGTACCGGCAGGTCCGCCCATACGCCCACGACGATCCCGGTGACGGCCACGTTGGCTCCGGCCAGGCGGGCGTCGCTCCACCGCTCGTCGGGGATCGGGGCGTGCAGCAGCGCGACGGCGAAGTGCTCGCTCCAGATCAGGATGGCGGTGGTCGCGCCGCCCAGCAGGAACAGGTGCACCGCCAGCCAGCGGGCCACCGGAAGCGACTGCTGGGCGGCGGCGGCCAGCAGAGCCAGCGCGAACCAGGCGACGACGAGCACGTGGGCGCGCAGATGGCGGACGCGCAGGCCGGACTCCCGGAATCTGCTCGGGTACTTGGCGGGCCCGCTCGGGCCGCCGGTCTGCGTGGGGCCGCGCCCGATGGTGATCATTCTGTTCCGTCGGGGGTGTCGGGCAGGAGTTCGGCCAGCTCCCGCTGGTAGGGGAAGGAACCGGGGCGGTACTCGCACCAGGGCTCCTCGGCGTAGGGGTCGCCGGTGACCGCGAAGGCACGGGAACGGGATCCGCCGCACACCCGGCGGAACTCGCAGCTGCCGCACCGGCCGCCGAGCCGGTCGGGGTCCCGCAGACCGGTGAAGAGCTCGGAGTCGCGGTAGATCTCGGTCAGCGGGGTCTCCCGCACGCTGCCCGCGCTCTTGGGCAGGAAGCCGCTGGGATGAACGGTGCCGTGGTGTGACACGAAGACGAAGCCGCGGCCGGCGTTGACGTCCAGCGGCGGCCTTCGGGTGCGCCGCCGGCCCGCGTCGAGCCCGAGTTCGGCGACCCGCTTACGCAGCCGGTCGTAGAGCTCCCCGAGCCCGAGGACCGCCACATGGTCGTCCCCGGCGTCCGCGATGATCCGGCGCTGCAGGGCGACGCGGCGGAAGTGGTGGGCCTCGGTGGTCTTGGCGGGCACGGTCAGCCCGACGTCGTACACGAAATTGAGGACGTCCTCGGTCTCGGCGGCGGTGAGCGCGCCCAGTGACTTGCCCCGGCCGGTGGGCACCAGGAAGAACGCGCTCCACAGCATCGCTCCGTGCTGGTGGACCAGCCGGACGATGTCGGGCAGGTCGTGCAGGTTGTGCCGGGTGACCGTGGTGTTGATCTGCACCTTCATACCGAGGGCGCGGGCGGTGTCCCAGGCGCTCAGTGTCCAGCCGTAGACGCCGTCCACGCCGCGGAAGCCGTCGTGCAGTTCGGCCGTGGAGCCGTCCAGGCTCAAGGAGAGCCCCTTCGCGCCCGCCTCGTGGACGGCCCGCAGCCGGTCCGCGGTGAGGGTCGGGGTGCCGGAGGGCGAGACGGCGACCGGCAGACCGATCTGCCGTCCGTAGCGGATCAGCTCCAGCAGGTCGGGCCGCTGGAAGGGGTCTCCGCCGGTGATCACGAACAGCGGCGCGGGATGCCCGAAGGCGGCCACCTGCCGCATGAGGTCCTGGGCGGCCTCGGTGTCCAGCTCCAGCGGGTCCCGGTTGGGTACGGCCTCGGCACGGCAGTGCAGACAGGCCAGCGGGCAGGCCCGGGTGGTCTCCCAGATCACGATGAACGGCCGGGCCGCCGCGTCCTGGTGCTGATGGCGCAGCACGCGTGGGGCGCTCATCGTGCCGCCCCCGGCCGTGCGTTCGCCCGGCTGCCGGATCGCCCCGGCCCTGGGCGGCCGCTCGTACGAGGGCCGGTTCCGGCCGCCCGTCCGCGGTGGCAGTCGCGGTGGGCGGCCGGCCGGTGACCGGACCGTCGGGTACGCCCCGCCTGCCGTGGAACTGCCTGGGGGGACTGTCCGGGCAGGCGCCCGATGCGGTCGTACACGTCAAACCTCCGGTTCGGTCGACGCAAGCATGTCCGTACGCCCCCTGCCGGCGCCTGGGCCGGCGGTCCCTGCCGCGCGGGCCTTCGGTCCCTGGCCAGAGCGGTTTTCTCGGGTCCGTCAGTCCCTGGGGCAGGGCCGTTCGGCCCACGTGCCGGCCACCCCCCACCGCCTAGCGTTCGCAATCATGGAGAACGACGAGATCAACCGCCCCGCCAAGCAGCGTGCCGGAGAAAAATGGCCGCTGGCGGCGCGGCGGCTGCTTACGCGCCGCGAGGTGTCGGCGGACGGTCGCGCGGTGTTCGGAGAGGGCGACCCGCAGTGGGAGAGCTTCTACCGGGACCGCTGGGCGCACGACAAGGTGGTGCGCTCCACTCACGGCGTGAACTGCACCGGTTCGTGTTCGTGGATGGTGTACGTCAAGGACGGCATCATCACGTGGGAGCACCAGGCCACCGACTACCCGTCGATCGGCAACGACTGCCCTGAGTACGAGCCGCGCGGCTGCCCGCGCGGGGCGTCGTTCTCCTGGTACACGTACTCCCCCAGCAGGGTCCGCTACCCGTATGTGCGCGGCACGCTGCTGAAGATGTGGCGGGAGGCCCGGCGCCGGCTCGGCGACCCGGTGGCCGCCTGGGCGGAGATCACCGGCGACCCGGCGAAGGCGCGCGCGTACAAGCGGGCCCGTGGCAAGGGCGGCCTGGTGCGCGCCGACTGGGACGAGGTGGCCGAGCTGGTCGCCGCCGCCCATGTGCACACCGTCAAGAAGTACGGCCCCGACCGCGTCGCCGGCTTCTCACCGATCCCGGCGATGTCGATGGCGTCCTTCGCGTCCGGCGCCCGCTTCATGTCACTGATCGGCGCCACCCTGCTGTCGTTCTACGACTGGTACGCCGACCTTCCCGTCGCCTCCCCGCAGGTCTTCGGTGACCAGACCGACGTGCCGGAGTCCGCGGACTGGTGGAACGCGGGCTATCTGATCATGTGGGGCTCCAACATCCCGGTGACCCGCACGCCCGACGCGCACTTCCTGACCGAGACCCGCTACAACGGCACGAAGGTGGTGGCGGTCAGCCCCGACTACGCGGACAACGTGAAGTTCGCCGACGAGTGGCTGGCCCCGCACCCGGGCACGGACGGGGCGCTGGCGATGGCCATGGGCCACGTCATCCTGGGTGAGTTCCTCGTCGACCGCCAGGTGCCCTACTTCCAGGACTACTTGAGGAAGTTCACCGACGCCCCCTTCCTGGTCACGCTGCGCGAGCGCGACGGCGGCTTCGTCGCGGACGGGTTCCTCACGGCCGCCGACCTCGGCGAGACGAGCGAGCACGCGGAGTCCAAGACCGTCCTGGTGGACAGCGCGACCGGCGAGCCGGTCGTCCCGAACGGCTCGCTCGGCTTCCGCTGGGGCGAGGAGGGCAAGGGCCGCTGGAACCTCGACCTGGGCGACACCGTCCCCGAGCTGAGCCTGCTGGAGCGGGCCGACGAATCGGTCCCGGTGGCCCTGCCCCGCTTCGACGAGGGCGCCACCGAGGGCGGCTCCTTCATGGTGCGCGGTGTACCGGCCCGCCGGATCGGCGGCCGCCTCGTCACCACGGTGTTCGACCTGATGCTCGCCCAGTACGGGGTCCAGCGGCCCGGCCTGCCGGGCACCTGGCCGTCCTCGTACGACGACGTGAGCCAGCCCTACACCCCGGCCTGGCAGGAGACGATCACCTCGGTTCCCGCCGAGCAGGCGGCCCGGATCGCCCGGGAGTTCGCCCGCAACGCCGAGCGCACCAACGGCCGTTCCATGATCGCTCTGGGTGCGGGAACCAACCACTGGTTCCACTCCGACACGATCTACCGGGCCTTCCTGGCCCTGACGACGATGACCGGCTGCCAGGGTGTCAACGGCGGCGGCTGGGCGCACTACGTCGGCCAGGAGAAGGTCCGCCCGGTCACCGGACAGCAGCACCTGTCGTTCGCCTTCGACTGGCAGCGGCCCACCCGGCACATGGCGGGCACCTCGTACTTCTATCTGAACACCGACCAGTGGCGCTACGAGGCCTTCGGGCCGGACGAGCTGGCCTCGCCGCTCGGTGAGGGCCGGTTCAAGGACAAGGGCTTCGCCGACTGTCTCGCCCAGGCGATGCGTATGGGCTGGACGCCCGGTCACCCCGGCTTCAACCGCAACCCGCTGGACCTGACGGACGAAGCGGCGGCGCAGGGGCGCCAGGTCGGCGAGCACATCGTCGAGGAACTGAAGTCCGGGCGGCTGCGGTTCGCCGCCGAGGACCCGGACGACCCGGCCAACTTCCCCCGCGTCCTGACCGTGTGGCGGGCGAACCTGCTCGGCTCGTCCGGCAAGGGCAACGAGTACTTCCTGCGCCACCTGCTGGGCACGGACGCCGCGGTCCGCTCCGAGGAGACTCCGCCCGAGGCCCGCCCGAAGGAGGTGGTGTGGCACGAGGAGGCCCCCGAGGGCAAGCTCGACCTGCTGGTCACCATGGACTTCCGGATGACCTCGACCAGCCTGCTCTCCGACGTCGTGCTCCCGGCCGCCACCTGGTACGAGAAGGACGACCTGTCCAGCACGGACATGCACCCCTTCGTGCACGCCTTCACGCCGGCCATCGCCCCGCCCTGGCAGGCCCGCACCGACTACGACACGTTCCTCACGATCGCCGACAGGTTCAGCGAGCTCGCCGCCGACCACCTCGGCACCCGCACCGACGTCCTGGCCGTGCCGCTGCAGCACGACACACCCGACGAACTCGCCCAGCCCGGCGGCGTCGTACGGGACTGGAAGACGGGCGAGTGCGATCCGGTTCCGGGACGCACCATGCCGAAGCTGGCCGTCATCGAGCGGGACTACACGGCGATCGCCCAGAAGATGCGTGCCGTCGGCCCGCTCCTGGACACCCTGGGCACCACCACCAAGGGCGTCACCGTCCACCCGGACCAGGAGATCGCGGACCTGCGCCACCGCAACGGCACGGTCCGCGACGGTGTCGCCGCCGGACGCCCCTCCCTGGCCACCGCCTCCGACATGTGCGAGGCGATCCTCGCCCTGTCCGGCACGACCAACGGACGGCTCGCCACGGAGGGCTTCCGGGCACTGGAGCGGCAGACCGGCAGCGAGGGCCTGGTGGAGCTCGCCGCCGAGCGTGAGGCGGAGCGGATCACCTTCGCCGACACCCGCACCCAGCCGCGCTCCGTGATCACGTCGTACGAGTGGTCGGGCTCGGAGACCGGCGGGCGCCGCTACTCCCCGTTCGTCATCAACGTCGAGCACAAGAAGCCCTGGCACACCCTCACCGGACGCCAGCACTTCTTCGTCCAGCACGACTGGATGGCCGAACTCGGCGAGCAACTGCCCGTCTACCGGCCGCCGTTGAACACGCCCCGGCACTACGGCGACGAGCATCTGCGCGACGGCCGGGCCGAGGTCACGGTCCGCTATCTTACCCCGCACTCCAAGTGGTCCATCCACTCGAACTACCAGGACAACGCCCACATGCTGGCCCTGTCCCGCGGTGGCCCGGTGATCTGGATGTCCACCGGGGACGCCGAGAAGATCGGCGTCAAGGACAACGAATGGATCGAGGCGTACAACCGCAACGGTGTGGTCGCCGCCCGGGCCGTGGTCACCCACCGTATGCCTGAGGGCACGGTGTACATGTACCACGCCCAGGACCGCAACGTGAACGTGCCGAAGACCGAGGTCAGCAAGAAGCGCGGCGGTATCCACAACTCCCTGACCAGACTGCTGCTCAAGCCCACCCATCTCGCGGGCGGCTACGCGCAGTTCACCTACGCCTTCAACTACTACGGCCCGACCGGAAACCAGCGCGACGAGGTCACGGTCATCCGCCGTCGCTCGCAGGATGTGGAGTACTGATTATGCGCGTGATGGCCCAAGTGGCGATGGTGATGAACCTCGACAAGTGCATCGGCTGCCACACCTGCTCGGTCACCTGCAAGCAGACCTGGACCAACCGGACCGGCGTCGAGTACGCCTGGTTCAACAACGTCGAGACCAAGCCCGGTGTCGGCTACCCCCGCCGCTACGAGGACCAGGAGCAGTGGAAGGGCGGCTGGATGCTCGACAAGCGCGGCCGGCTGGTGCTGCGCTCCGGCGGCCGGGTCAAGCGTCTGCTGTCGCTGTTCTCCAACCCCGACCTGCCGTCCATCGAGGACTACTACGAGCCGGTCACCTACGACTACGACAACCTCGTCAGCGCCCCCGCGGGCGAGGACATGCCCGTCGCCCGCCCCCGCTCCGTCCTCACCGGAAAGCCCACCGCCATCACCTGGGGCGCCAACTGGGAGGACAGCCTGGGCGGCGCGCCCGAGCACGCCGGCGCCGACCCCAACCTCACCGGGGAATGGGCGGAGAAGGTCAAGTTCGAGTTCGAGCAGACCTTCCTCTTCCACCTGCCCCGGCTGTGCGAGCACTGCCTCAACCCGGCCTGTGTCTCCGCCTGTCCCTCGGGCGCGATGTACAAGCGGGTGGAGGACGGCATCGTCCTCGTCGACCAGGACCGCTGCCGCGGCTGGCGCATGTGCGTGACGGCGTGCCCGTACAAGAAGGTGTACGTCAACCACGCCACCGGCAAGGCCGAGAAGTGCACCTTCTGCTTCCCGCGCATCGAGGCCGGACAGCCCACCGTCTGCTCCGAGACCTGCGTGGGACGACTGCGCTACCTCGGACTGGTGCTGTACGACGCCGACCGCGTCGGTGAGGCCGCGGCCACCCCGGACGAGAAGGACCTGCTGGACGCCCAGCGCAACGTCTTCCTCGACCCGTCCGACCCCGAAGTGATCGCCGCGGCACGCAGGTCCGGCATACCCGAGGACTGGCTGGACGCCGCCCGCCGCTCCCCGGTGTACGCGCTGATCTCGACGTACAAGGTGGCGCTGCCGCTGCACCCGGAGTACCGCACGCTGCCGATGGTCTGGTACGTGCCTCCGCTGTCCCCGGTGCTGGACGCCGTGGACGCGGCGGGCGGCAACCAGGACGACCCCGACCATGTCTTCGCCGCCGTCACCCGGCTGCGCATCCCGCTGGAGTACCTGGCGGAACTGTTCTCCGCCGGGGACACCGACGTCGTCGCGGGTGTGCTGATGAAACTCACCGCGCTGCGCTCGTACATGCGCGAACGCATCCTCGGCGAGGCCGGCGACGAGAGCGCGCTGAAGGCCGTGGGCCTCACGGTCCGCGAGGCGGAGGACATGCACCGGCTGCTCGCGGTCGCCAAGTACAAGGACCGGTACGTCATCCCCGCCGCGCACAAGGAGGACGCCGCGGCACTGTCGGCGATGGAGAACCGCTGCCCGGTGGAGTCCTCCGGCGATCCCCAGCCCACGGACGGCCGCCGCGTCATGCTCGGCATCCCCACCCTGCGCCGCCGCAACCCCGACGCCCCCGCCGGAGGCCACCCGTGAGCCCGCTGCCCGCCTCCGTCCCCGCGATCGTGCGCACGCGTATCCGCGCGGCCACCCGCCGCCGGGCCCCGCTCACCCCCCGTGAGACGGAGGACCGGGCCCTGCTGCTACGGCTGATGTCCCTGCTGCTGCAGTACCCGGACGCCGAGCTCGTCGCCGCCCGGCAGGTCGTCGCCGCCACCGTGGACGCCCTGGAGCCCTCACCGGCCGCCACCGAACTGGCCGCCTTCACGGCCTGGTTCACCGAGCAGGAACCCGACGCGCTGGAACGCCACTACGTCGAGACGTTCGACCTGCGCCGCAAGAGCGGCCTCTACCTCACCTACTACCTGCACGGCGACACCCGTCGGCGTGGCATGGCCCTGCTCGCCATGGCCCAGCGCTATCGCGCCGCCGGCTGGGACACCGACGGCGGGGAACTGCCCGACCACCTCCCGGTCGCCCTGGAGTTCGCCGCGCTGTGCGGGCCGGGCGCCGGAGAGGCCCCGCTGCGCCAGCACCGGCGCGGCCTGGAGCTGATCCACCGGGCGCTGACCGACATGGACTCCCCCTACCGGCATGTCCTGGCCGCTCTGCTCAGCCTGCTGCCGCCGGCGACCGAAGCCGACCTGAAGGCCGTGGCCGAGCTGGCCGCCCAGGGACCGCCCAACGAGGACGTGGGCCTCGACCCGTACGGCAGCGGGGAGTTCGCCCCGCCCGGCACCTTCGTCCCGCCCGAGCAGGCCCCGCCGACCCTCATGCCGCCCCTGTCCTCCCCGGAAGGCCACCGATGAGCACCGCCGCCTCCCTCGCCACCACCAGCGGCGCCGACCTGCTGCTGTGGGTCGCGTTCCCCTACATCTGCCTGGCCGTGTTCGTCGTCGGGCACGTCTGGCGCTACCGGCAGGACCAGTTCGGCTGGACCTCCCGCACCAGCCAGCTCCTCGAACACCGCTGGCTGCGCTGGGGCAGCCCGCTGTTCCACCTGGGCGCCTTCATGGTCATCGGCGGACACGTGGTGGGTCTCGCGGTCCCCGCCTCCTGGACCGAGGCCGTGGGCATCAGCGAGCACCAGTACCACACCACGGCCGTATGGGCCGGCTCGGTGGCGGGCGTCGCCATGGTCTCCGGGCTCGGCATGCTGTGCGCCCGACGGCTGCTGACCCGCCGGATCCGCCTCGGCACCGACCGCAGCGACAAGTTCCTCTTCCCGCTGCTGTCCGCCACGGTGCTGCTCGGCATCACGGCGACCGCCGCGCACAACGTCTTCGGCGCGGGCTACGACTACCGGGAGACCATCTCCGTCTGGTTCCGCGGCGTCTTCACCCTGCAGCCCCAGCCCGAGGCGATCACCGGCGCCCCGCTGCTGTTCCAGCTGCACGCCCTGACCGCCTGCCTGCTCTTCGCCGCCTGGCCGTTCACCCGCCTCGTCCATGTGTGGAGCGTGCCGATCGGCTACCTGGCCCGCCCGTACCTGGTCTACCGCCGCCGGACGAGCGCCCGCGTGGCGACGCCCAGGACCCGGCAGAGCACCCGGCGAGCGGCCTGAGCCCGGCCCACGGGGCGCACGGGCAGCACTGAGAACGGAGCACATTCGATGGACCGATGGATCGACGCGGTGAAGGACGAGCTGGGCATCGACCTGGAGGTCGACAGAACCGTCCTCCTCGATCTCGCACGGGACACCGCGCACGGCGTCGCCCGGCCCGCCGCGCCGCTGACCACCTTCCTGGTGGGTTACGCGGCAGGCCTGGCGGGCGGCGGCCCCCAGGCCGTGGCCGAGGCCGCCCGTCGCGCGGCGGAACTGGCCGCACGATGGACCGCCGAGACCCACCACGCAGCGGGCGCCGACGGCTGAACACCATGAACGGTCTCGTATCCCTCACTCTCGACGGCGGGTTGCGGCAGGAGGAACGCCCTCGCGTTCCCCACTCCCCCGGCGTCGCGTCCACACATGGTCACGGGCGTACGGACTGGTTCGAAGCACATGACACGGCGGGCAGCGCAGCAGTCGCGCTGCCCGCCGTGCGCCTGTCCCTCTCCGAGGCGCTGGGGCATGTGCTGGCCGAGCCGGTGTCCGCGCTGACCGACCTGCCGTCCTTCGACACCTCGGCCATGGACGGCTGGGCCGTGGCCGGTCCCGGGCCCTGGCGGCTGTCCGGTGTCCTGCTCGCCGGACAGTCCCCCGGCGGCCGGCTCGCGGACGGCCGGGCCGTACAGATCGCGACCGGCGCCGCCCTGCCGCCCGGGGCGACCGCCGTCCTGCGCCGCGAGCACGGACGCATCGACGGCTCCCTCCTGCACGCCCTGCACACCGCGCCCGGACCCGGCCGGGACATCCGGCCGCGGGCCCAGGAGTGCCGGGCGGGCGAGGCCCTGCTCGGTGCCTGGGTGCCGGCCACCCCGGCGGTGCTCGGGCTGGCGGCCGCCGCCGGTTACGACGAGTTGTCCGTCACCCGGCGTCCCCGTGTGGAACTCCTCGTGCTCGGCGACGAGTTGCTGGAGAGCGGTCTGCCCTCGGACGGCAGGGTCCGGGACGCGCTGGGTCCGCTGCTGCCGCCGTGGATGGGCATGATGGGGGCGGAGGTGAGCGTCGTACGGCGCATCGTGGACGACGCGGACGCCCTGCTGGAGGCGGTCACCGGGACCGGCGCGGACCTCGTCGTCACGACGGGGGGGACGGCCGCCGGTCCCGCCGACTTCGTCCATCCCGTACTCCGCAGGATCGGCGCCGAGTTGCTGGTCGACGGCGTCGCCGTGCGGCCCGGTCATCCCATGCTGCTGGCCGAACTGCCGTCCGGCGGGCATCTGGTGGGGTTGCCGGGCAATCCCCTGGCGGCCGTCTCCGGCGTGCTGACTCTCGTGGAACCCCTGCTGCGCACGCTGGGCGGCCGAGTCGCTCAGGCGTCGGTGACGGCCGCGCTGGCCTCCGACGTGCCCGGCCATCCCGCCGACACCCGTCTGGTGCCCGTGGCCCTGGACGGCAGGGCACGGGCCGTACCGCTGCGCTTCCACGGCCCGGCCATGCTGCGCGGGCTGGCCGGCGCCTCCGCCATGGCGGTCGTCCCGCCGGGAGGGGGCCACGCCGGTACACAGGTCACCGTGCTGCCCCTGGGCTGGGGAGCGCCCGGAGCGTAGGAACACGGACTGCCGGAACAGAACGTCGCAACGGGCGAAGGACCGCTCGGCTCACCTGCCGAGCGGTCCTTCTCACATGGGCGGAGTTCATCCCGCGCGCAGTTCATCCCGCGCGTCGTACGGCCGGGAGTCGTTTCGTCAGGCCGGCCACGGACTTCGAGGAGCTCGCGTTCCTGACGGCCACGAGGCTCGGGCAGCGGTTGCGCAGTTGCTGCTCCAGGCGCTGGTGCAGGGTGATCCAGGAGGCCGGACAGCCGTGGCAGGCGCCGGCGAGGCGCACGGTGACGACGCCGTCCTGGACACCGACCAGTTCGATGGCACCGCCGTGGGAGCGGGCGAACTGCCCAACCGCCCCGCCGAGGAGGTCGCGTGCCGCGCGGTACAGCAGCGCGTCGTCGGCCGCCGCCTCGCCTGCGCCTGTCCCGTCGGCTGCGCCTGCCGCGATCCAGCCGGCGCGGTCGTCGAGGGCGGAGTGGATCGCGGTGCGGACCCGGGCGCCCTCGTGGGACCAGGAGCGGCCGGGGCCGAGGGCGGTGACGAGGGCCGCGGGCTCCGCCGTGACGGAAGCGAGGGTGCCGTCCTCGACGAGCGCGGCCAACGGGGCGGGGAGCGCGGCCGGGCGGCCGGTGCAGGGCAGCGTCCCGGCGGGCACCATCCAGCGCAACTGGTCGGGACGGCCCGGGACATGCTGGGGGTGAAGCGGGATCATCCTGCCTCACCCGCCCAGTGCGCTGGTGACGGTGGCCGCCAGGTACGCCATCAGCCAGGCCAGCCCTGTCAGGTAGGTGAAGGCGATGGCCGGCCATTTCCAGGTGCCGGTCTCCCGTCGTATGACCGCGACGGTGGCCATGCACTGCAACGCGTAGACGAAGTAGACCAGCAGCGCGGCGATCGTCGGCGCGGTGAACACACGTTGCCCGGCGCGCGGCCCGTCGGGGTAGGTCATGTCCCGCAGCGCCGCCTTCGGGTGTTCGGGGTCCTCGGCGGCGGCGACCTGTCCGAGGGTGGCGACGAAGGTCTCGCGGGCCGCCTGTGCCGACATCACACCGACGTTGATGCGCCAGTCGAAGCCGAGTGGGTCGTAGACGGGGGCGACCAGACGGCCGAGATCGGCGGCGTAGCTGTGGTCGACGGTGTACGCGGCGACGGCGGTCGGGTTGGCGGTGTCGATGCCGTCGGCGCGCATCTGCGCCACCGAGTGCAGCGGCAGGTTCAGCAGCAGCCACAGCCCGATGCTGGTGGCCACGATGATGGTCGAGCACTTGCGCAGGAAGGCCTGTGCGGAGGTGCCCATCGCGATGAGCACCGAGCGCGGCGCGGGCAGCCGGTAGGGCGGCATCTCCATGTAGAACGGCACGAGCGGGCCGCGGAGGTCCCCGATCTTCTTGAACGCCCAGGCGGCCAGCATCGCCGAGACGGCACCGAGCAGATACAGGCCGAACATGGTCAGGCCCTGCGCGCCGAACGGGCCGATGTGGTCCGACGGGTCGACGAGCAGGCTGATGAGCAGGATGTAGACGGGCAGCCGCGCCGAGCAGGTGATCAGCGGAGCGGCCATCATGGTCGCCAGGCGGTCCTTGGCCGAGGGCAGGGTGCGGGTGGCCATGATGCCGGGGATCGCGCAGGCGAACGACGACAGCAGCGCCACGAAGGCGCGGCCTTCCAGTCCGACGCGGGCCATCACCCGGTCCATGAGGAAGGCGGCCCGCGACATGTAGCCGACGCCCTCCAGCAGGGCGAGGAGCAGGAACAGCAGCAGGATCTGGGGGACGAAGACCAGCACGCCGCCGACGCCGCCGATGAGGGCGTCGCCGAGCAGCCCGGACAGCCAGCGGTTGCCGACGTGCTCGGCGACCAGTCCGGACAGCCATCCGAACAGGGACTCGACGTAGCCCTGGAGGGGGGCGGCAAAGGTGAAGACGGTCTGGAAGAACAGCATCATCACCGCGAAGAACACGACGGTGCCCCAGAGCGGATGCAGCAGCACGGCGTCGATGCGCCGGGTGATCCGGTGCAGTTCGGGGGCCCGGTAGCCGGCGAAGGCGAGCACCGACTCGGCCCAGGCGTCCCGCTCCGCCGGCTCGGTGGACGGGGCGAGCGGCGGGGACGTCCAGGTCTGCCAGGAGGCGAGCTGCTCGCGCAGCTGCCCCATGCCGTGCCCGCGGTGGCCGATCACCGCCACCACCGGGACGCCGAGGGCCTGGGCGAACGCGTCGATGTCCAGGTGCCCCTGACGACTGGTCAGCTCGTCCATGAACGTGACCACCACGCAGGCGGGCAGGCCACGGGCCAGAATCTGTGCGACCAGCCCCAGGGACCGGCGCAGGGTGGTGGCGTCCACCATGACGAGCAGTGCGTCCGGGCGGGCCGCCCGGTCCTGGCGTCCGTCGAGGACGTCGACCGTGATCTGCTCGTCCGGGCTGACCGGGTCCAGGCTGTAGGTGCCGGGCAGGTCCTCGACCACACAACCGCCTCCCCCGGTGCGGCAGGTGCCGATGAACCGGGAGACGGTCACTCCGGGGTAGTTGCCGGTCTTGGCGTTCAGGCCGGTCAGGCCGTTGAAGATGCTGGTCTTGCCCGAGTTGGGGCTGCCGACCAGGGCGATCCGCGGCTCCGTGGTCAGGGTTTCGTCCGTCTCACCGACGCCGTGACATCCCGCGGTCACCGGTCCGCTCCGACCGTCCGCACGCACGCGGCCTCGGTGCGGCGCAGGCACACCTCGTAGTCCTTGACCCGGTAGACGACCGGGTCACGCAGCGGGGCCCGGCGCACGACCTCCACCACCGCTCCGGGGGTGAATCCGAGGTCGCCCAGCCGCCGGGCCACGGCGGTCGACCGGACCACGAGCACGTCGACCACGGTTGCCCTGGCACCGGGCGGCAGATCGGCCAGGGGGAGTATCCGGCCGTCGGGGAGCGCCGCCGGCGATAGGCCGGCCTCCCCTTCGAAGTCCATGCCAGCGCTGCGCATTCGTGCCTCCACCACGCCATGCCGGGACGAGCCCGCCAAGTGCCGTATTCGGTAAGGCGAGGCTAACCTCATTGGGGGTCGGCTCTACGGGGCCTTTCCGCCCGTACCGGCTGGGCCGTTCGGCCCCATTGGGCGGGCCGGGTCGGCACCCTCAGCGGCGCGTGAAGACCAGCCGCCAGATCTCCGGGCCCCGTTCCGTGTACTCCACGGCGAACCTGCCGGGCGAGCGCTGTTCGATCTGCGCCAGCAGCGGCAGCGGGTCATGGTGTGCGACCAGGACGATCCCTCCGCCGGCCCGGACGGCGTCGAGCGCGCCGAAGACCGTGGCGTGCCGCAGCGCGTGCGGTACGGCCCGTACGTCCAGTTCAGGAACGTCCGGCTCCTCCCCGCCACCACCGCAGCCGCAGGCACCGCCGCAGCCACCGGTCCGCTCCTCGGCCTTCTCCGGCGCGAACTCGTCGTCGCCGGCGTCCGGTTCGGGCCCGTACAGTTCGTGCAGGGCCTTGACCAGGACGGCCAGGGAGGTGCCCGGCCGGCCGGCGAGCAGGGGCAGCACGAGGTCGTTGTCCTTGGCGAAGTGTTCGCCGCAGAGCACCTCCAGCGCGCGTGCCTCGGCGGCGGCGACTTCCGCCGTGGGTGCCGTGCGCAGAGCGTCGACGAGCGCCATGACGCCCCGGCGTTCGGAGATCAGGCTCTCGATGAGCAGCCGGGCCTCGGCAACCTGGTGGGCGGCGGGGTAGAGAACCGTCTCCTCGGCGGCGAAGTACGGCAGGAGCACGCGCTCGCAGTAGTCGACGAGACCGGTGCGGATGTGCTCGGCGGCATCGGGATCGCGTTCGGCGGCCCCGAGAAGCATCGCGACGCGTCCGGCGAGTTCACCGGCCAATCGGGTGTGGTACGCCTCGGCCGCGGTCGCGGCGGCGGCTTCCTCGGGGGTGGACGCGAGGGTGACGGTGTTCATCTTCGTTATCTCCAGCGGGACTTGACCGGTCGGATGCGACCGGGGCCGGTGACAGCGCCGTGCGGGCACGTGCCCTGGACGCTGTCGTCGGGGTCCGGGTGAGGACGGGGCCGCAGGGCTCCGCTCGCGGCGGCGAGGCTTCCGGACGGGCACGGCACATGCGTCCGGCCGCCTGGGTGGCCTGGCAGGCGGCCGGACGTCGACCGATCGGGAAGGACACCGCCCCCGACCGCGGCCTGCGCGCGAGAGCCTGGCCGCCGTCCGGCGCGGTATTCCGTGGCGCCTTCCCCTCCGGTCCCTGACGAGCATTCCTGGCCGACCACCCACGCTGCCTGGGCCGGGCGGGTCCAGCACCCTGGACCAGTGGTCCCCGAAGACCCTGTCCGACATGGGCCGGTCGGCCGCACGACATGGGCAATTCGGCCGGGTTGCGCCAGCCCGGGCTGCTCTACCGTTCGATCCCATGGAGAACGGCAACAACGCGCAGCCCTCGAACGCCCGCTGCCGGCGGCCCCTTCGGCTCGCCACGGGACGAGACGCCGCACGATGTCGGCCGGCCCGCCCGAGGAAGGTGTCCTCCCGCCCGTACCACCCCGTCCCGAGCCGGCCGTCGGCATGCTGTGTCCGCCGCCTGTGCGTCTGCCGGCGCCGCAGATCACCGTCCGCCTGAGCCGTTGGGTGAGAGGCATCCCCATCGCTCGCTCCGGCCCGCCTCCTCGGCCGCCGGCACCAGCCGTCCCCGGACAGCGGTGCCGGCGGAACCGGCGTCTCCGGAGCCCACAGAGAGACATCGCATGATCGTCGAAGATCTCCGCACGGCCTGCCGCAAGGACCCTGCGCTGCACGGCATCAACGTGGTCGAGGTCCTGCTGTATCCGGGGCTCTGGGCCATCTGGTTCCACCGGCTGGCACACCGGCTGCACCGCATGGGGCTGCCGCTGCTGCCCCGGGCACTGTCCCAGTTCTCCCGCGCCATGACCGGGATAGAGATCCACCCGGGGGCCGTCATCGGCCGGCGCTGCTTCATCGACCACGGCATGGGCGTGGTGATCGGCGAGACGGCGGTGGTGGGAGACGACGTGATGCTCTACCACCGCGTGACCCTCGGCGGCACCGGCTGGTGGCGCGACCGGAAGGCCACCAGGCGGCACCCCACCGTCGGTGACCGGGTGGTCCTCGGCGTGGGCGCGACCGTGCTCGGCCCCGTCCACGTCGGCGACGACACGGTGGTCGGCGCCCACGCCCTCGTCCTGAACGACGTCCCCGCCCACTCCAGCGTGCGCGCCGGTCACGCGGACGTCACCACCCGCACCGTCCCCGTCACGGACCCGTTCGGCCGGGCCCCGGCCGCTTCCCCTCCCCCTCCCCCCGTATCGACCGAAAGACCCCAAGAGGACAGCCATGGCAGCGATACACCCTTCGATCACGGCGCTCATCGGCCGGACACCCCTGGTGGAGCTGTCCCGGTACGGTGAGGACCTCCCGGCACGCCTGGTCGCCAAACTGGAGTCCGCCAACCCGGGCGGCAGCGTCAAGGACCGCATCGCCCTGGCGATGATCGAGGACGCCGAAACCACCGGCGCCCTGCGGCCCGGACAGGGCATCGTGGAACCCACGAGCGGCAACACCGGCATCGGTCTGGCCATGGTGGCCGCCGCCAAGGGCCACCCCGTCACCTTCACCATGCCCGAGAGCATGAGTGTCGAACGCCGGGCCCTGCTGCTCGCATACGGTGCCGACCTCGTCCTCACCCCGGCTTCCGAGGGCATGACCGGAGCCGTCGCCCGCGCCGCCGAACTCGCCGAGGCCAACGGCTGGTTCATGCCCCAGCAGTTCACCAACCCGGCCAATCCGGATGTCCACCGGCACACCACCGCCGAGGAGATCTGGCAGGACACCGACGGACGGATCGACCTGCTGGTCGCCGGAGTCGGCACCGGCGGCACCGTCACCGGAGTCGGTCAGGTGCTGAAGGCGAAGAACCCGGCCGTCACCGTCGTGGCCGTGGAACCGGCGGAGTCGCCCGTACTCTCCGGCGGCTCGCCCGGCCTCCACGGCATCCAGGGCCTCGGCGCGGGCTTCGTTCCCGAGGTGCTCGACACCTGCGTCTACGACACGGTGTGCACGGTCTCCGTGTCCGAGGCCCGTGCGCAGGCACGCCGGCTCGCCCGCACGGAGGGCATCCTCGCGGGCGTCTCCGGGGGTGCCGCGCTGCACGCCGCCTCGACCCTGGCGCGCCTCCCGCGGCACAAGGACGCCCTGATCGTCGTCGTCCTGCCCGACACCGGCGAGCGCTATCTGAGCACTCCGCTCTTCGAGGACCAGTAGCGGACTCCACGACACAGCCGGCGCCCCGCCGGACCCCCCTCACATGCAAGGAAGAACACCGATGACACACACGAACCGCGGAGCCGACGCTCTGCTCAAGACGATGGGCGCGGCCATGCTGGCCGCAGGGCCCGTGATGCTGTGGCGCAGCCGCAGCGGCAGGAACGAGATACGCACCGAACTCGCGGCCCAGAGGATCACTTTCCCGGAGCGCGGACTGCCCGCGCACCTGGCGGCGTTCGCCGGCCGGCCCGTCGAAACCGGACCCGAGGCGCGGGCCTTCGCTGACATGATCAAGGGCAACCTGGCCCAGGCGACGAACGGCCGCACCTACTCCGAGATCACCGCGGAGCTGCACGCCACCGGGGACGACGAGAAGCTGGCCAAGCTCCGGCAGACCGCGTTCATGGGCGAGACGTTGCGCGCCTCGCTGATGTCCGCCTACCAGGCTTGGCAACTGACGTCGCTGGTCACCGGTCTCGGCGCACTGCTGACCGGGGTGGGCGCGGCCCTCGTCGTCTCGCCTCGGGCAGGCTCCCGTACGGCCCGCTGAAACGGACAGCCGGGTGCGGCCAGCCGCACCCGGCAGGGCAGTCACCACTCGTCAGCGGTGGCTGAGCCGCAACCGCCAGGCCTCGGGCCCGCGCTGGAGGTACTTCACCGCGAAGAGCCCAGGGTTGCGCTGCTCGATCTGTGCCAGCAGGGGAATCGGGTCGTGCGGCGCGACCAGGACCATGGCCTGGCCTGCCGGGACGGCCTCAAGAGCGCCGAACACGGTGGCGTGGCGCAGTGCGTGCGGGATGTCGCGCACGTCGAGTACGGGTTCGGTGGCCTCCTCGGCGCCACAGGCACACCCGCAGCCAGCGCTCTCCTCGGCCTTCATCCCTCCTGCCTTCTGCGTGCCGTTGGCAGCAGAGGCGCCACCGTTCAACGGGGTATGAGCGATCCGGTGGTGCAGTCTCTCCAGCAGCCGGGCCAGGCGGACCCCGGGTGCCGCGGCCAGCAGGGGCAGCACGAGGCCGTTCTGCTTCGCCACGTGTTCCTCGAAGACCACCTGAAGAGCGCGGGCGTCCGCCGCAGCAACGGCCGTGGTGGGCGCGGTGCGCAGGGCGTCGACCAGCGAGGCCAGGCAGCGGTGTTCACCGATGAGACCCTCGACGAGCAGGCGCGTGTCGGGCAGCCGCCGGGCCACGGGATACAACGTGGCCTCCTCGGCCGCCGTGTGCGGCAGGAGTTCACGGTCGCAGAAGGCCACGAGGCCCGCGCGAAAGCGCTCGGCGGCACGCTCGCCACGGCCGGCGGCGGTGAGCAACAGCGTCACGCGTCCGGCCAGTTCCCCTGCTATACGGGCGTAGTCCGCCTCGGCGCCGTAGAGAGCCTCGGCATCCTCCGGGGCCGATGCGAAGGTGAGGGCACTCATTCAGGTGTCTCCAGCGGTTCAAGGCCGGAAGATACGGCCGCTTCTGGTCCGACTGCACGTTCCGCCACGTCCCCGGGGCGGTCGGCGCACCGGGCGGCCTGGGCATGGTGAGCGCCGTCACCGGGGCCGTGGCGGAACACCGTCCGACGGCTGCAGAACGGTGGTCGGACGGTGACCGGTCCGGGGGCACCACGCGCCTGCCGCGGCCCTGCACACGAGAAGACGGGGCCGAGCAGCCGGAACGCGACGGTCCGTGTCGCCTCCCGACCGGTCGCCGACCAGCCTTTCGCGCCGCAGGCTTCACGGCATGGGCCGTGCGGCCCCGTCCACACCGCCCACCGGTCCACGATCCCGATGCCGGACAGGGCCGAACGGCCCCATGCAAAGGGCCGTCCGGCCCATGCGGCGAAGGCGACCTCGCCGCACGATGCGCAGTCCCCCGGGCACCCGTGAGAATCGGGCCGGAAGGGCCGCCCGACCCGGGACGTTCGGCCCCAGTCCCGGGTCACGGGCAGCGCCTAACGTTCCCGACCATGGAGAACGATCACAACGCTCGACGCGGACAGTCGCGCGTGACCGAGGGCCGACCGGCGCCGGCCGCCCTCACACTGCTCACCCGCTCGGAGGTCCGCGCCCAGGATCGGACCCGCGACAGGGGTCGCCCGGTGTGCCGCGTCGCGACCCCCGCGCCCCTGCCGCGCACCCGCGCCGCATGACGCCGCCGTACACCGCCGGGGCCGACCGGCGCATCGGCTGGCTGTTGGCGCTGACCGGGGTCATCGGCTGGCTCGCCTCGCTGCGCCTGGCCATCGACGACTGGCTCGTTCTCAAGGACCCCAGCTACCAGCCGACCTGCAACATCAGCCCGGTCGTCGGCTGCAGCAACACCATGGCGAGCTGGCAGGGCAACCTCTTCGGCTTCCCCAACATGCTGCTCGGCCTGGGCGCCTTCGCCGCCGTCGCCGCGCTCGGCATCGCGGTGCTCGCCGGAGCGCGCCTGCACAGGGTGCTGTGGCTCGCCCTCAACGCGGGAACGCTCGTCGGCATCGGGTTCGCTCACTGGCTGATCTTCCAGTCGCTGTACGAGCTGAACCGGCTGTGCCCCTACTGCGGCGTCGTCTGGGTCATCACCATCGCGCTGTTCTGGTACGTCACGCTGCACAACCTCAAGCACGGCATCATCCCGGTGCCGGCCCGCGGCCGCGGCCTGCTGAATCTGGTGCTGGAGAGCCACTGGCTGCTGTTGGCGGCCTGGTACGGCGTGATCGTCATGCTCGTTCTCACCCGCTTCTGGTCGTACTGGAGCAGCCTGCTGTGACTGGGCCGTTCGGTCTGCCCGATTCGGGACATTCGGCCCACACACATCCCGCCGCCCGGAGTTAGCGTCGCCTTGTTGACTCTCGTAGAAGTGCAGGTGGAGAGCGAGGCACGGATGGCGACCACGGACCATGACCAGCCGCTCCGGAAGGATCTCCCCGCACCCGGTGCGGGACTGGACGCCTCCCGCATGCCGGGCCACTGGGTGCTGGCCCGGCTCGGCAAGCGGGTCCTGCGCCCGGGCGGCGTGGAGCTCACCCGATGGATGCTCGACACCCTGGACATCGGACCCGACGACCGGGTGGTGGAACTCGCGGGCGGTCTGGGCGCCACAGCGGCACTGACGCTACGGCGCTCGCCGGCCGGCTACACGGCCGTCGACCGCGATCCCGCCGCGGTGGCCGCGCTGAGCGCCCTCACCGTCCCGGGCAGGACCCACATCCGCGCCGTGCGGGCGGACGCCTCCGACACGGGTCTGCCGGACGGCTCGGCGACCGTCGTGTACGCCGAGGCGATGCTGACGATGCAGCCCCAGCCCGCCAAGCGGCGCATCGTACGGGAGGCACGCCGGCTGCTCACCGACGTGGGCGGCCGCTGTGCCATCCACGAAATGTGCCTGCTGCCGGACGGTATCGACCCGGCCCTCGCCGACCGGATCGCCAGGGACCTCGCCGACACCATCCACGTCGGCGCCCGCCCGCTGACCGCGGCCGCCTGGCAGGAACTCCTCACCGACGAAGGCTTCACGGTCACCGCCCGGAGGACAACGCCCATGGCGCTGCTGGAACCCCGCCGTATGGTCGCCGACGAAGGACTGGTCCCCGCCCTGGCCATCGCCCGCCGCACTCTGCGGGACCCCGCGGCCCGTCGCCGAGTCCGCGAGATGCGCCGCGTATTCCGCCGCCACCAGGCCCACTTGGGCGCCATCAGCCTGATCGCCCAGCCCACCACGCCCGCTGAATAGGGAGGCCCCCATGCCCGCCACGGTGATCACCGACCTCGTCGACGAGTTGGCCGTGCCCGAGGACGGCACCCTCAGCCGCGTCCTGTACCGCGACGACCGACTGCGCGTGGTCGGCTTCGCGTTCGCCGCCGGCCAGGAACTCACGGAGCACACCTCGGCCCTGCCCGTCGTCATCCAGGTCGTCCGAGGGCGACTCGAACTGATCCTCGGTGACGAGAAGACGGTGGCCACGCCCGGCAGTTGGATCCACCTGCCCGCCCGGCTGCCGCACGCGGTACGAGCCACCGAGGACTCCGTCATGCTGCTGACCATGCTCCCCGCGCCGGAGCCCACGAAGTCCACGAAGCCTAACGATTCCGCCGCAGCCTGACCCGTCGCCGAGGGCAGAACTCCACGGCCCGGACCACCCTGGGGGCGTGTGACACTGACGCCATGGGGTGGGACGGATTCCGGCAGGGGAGATGGGTGCCGCTTGCGGTGGCGGCGGTGACCCTGGGGGTGGCGCTGGCGGGCGGCTGGTCGCTGGCGGGGGAGATCTCCGACGCGCGGCGGATCGATGCGTCACCGGTGCGGGTCCAGGGTGTCGTCGACCGGGCGGTGCCGGTCAAGGGCGGGACCGAGTACCGGGTGTCGTACCGGGTCGGCGGTAGACGGTTCGCCACCGGAGACCTGCCCGTGGGACAGGTGGCCGAGCCGGCAGAGCCCGAGGTGGGCACCGCGGTGTGCCTCGAAGCCTCGGCCGAGCGCCCGGAAGCGGTGCGGCTGTGCGGCCAGAAGTATCCGGGCGGCGACAACTTGATTCCCGCCGAAGGCCTGTTGGTGGTGGCGGGTGCGATAGGCACCCTCATGGCCGTCGGGTGGTTCGTGATGGTCGGCCGGGAGAGGTCCGGTGGAACGGCGGCGCCATGAAGTACATGGTGCCGATGTACGCCGATCAGGCGACCGAGCGGCTGACCGAGGGCCTCGGTCAGCCGCGAGGGCCCCGGTCAGCCGCCGACGTAGGCCGCGAGGTGCTCACCCGTGAGGGTGGAGCGGGCGGCGATGAGGTCGGCGGGGGTGCCCTCGAAGACGATCTTGCCGCCGTCGTGACCGGCGCCCGGGCCGAGGTCGATGATCCAGTCGGCGTGCGCCATGACCGCCTGGTGGTGCTCGATGACGATGACCGACTTGCCGGCGTCGACGAGCCGGTCGAGCAGACCGAGCAACTGCTCGACGTCGGCGAGATGCAGGCCGGTGGTCGGCTCGTCGAGGATGTAGACGCCCCCCTTGTCGGCCATGTGGGTGGCCAGCTTGAGCCGCTGCCGCTCGCCGCCGGACAGCGTGGTGAGCGGCTGACCGAGGGTGAGATAGCCCAGGCCGACGTCGGCGAGCCGTTCGAGGATCTTGTGCGCGGCCGGTGTACGTGCCTCACCGGCGCCGAAGAACTCCTCGGCCTCGCTCACCGGCATCGCGAGCACCTCGCTGATGTCGCGGCCGCCGAGGTGGTACTCCAGTACCGACGCCTCGAACCGCTTCCCCTCGCACTCCTCGCAGGTGGTGGCCACGCCGGCCATCATCGCCAGGTCGGTGTAGATGACGCCGGCGCCGTTGCAGGTGGGGCAGGCGCCCTCGGAGTTGGCGCTGAACAGCGCCGGCTTCACCCCGTTGGCCTTGGCGAACGCCTTGCGGATCGGGTCGAGCAGCCCGGTGTAGGTCGCCGGATTGCTGCGCCTGGAGCCGCGAATGGCGCCCTGGTCGACCGACACCACACCCTCGTCGGCGGGGATCGAGCCGTGCACCAGCGAGCTCTTGCCGGAGCCGGCGACGCCGGTGATGACGGTCAGCACGCCGAGCGGCACGTCCACGTCGACGTCACGCAGGTTGTTCGTCGCCGCGCCGCGGATCTCCAGCGTGCCGGTGGGCTTGCGCACCGTCTCCTTGACGGCGGCCCGGTCGTCGAGATGGCGGCCGGTGATGGTGCCGGCGGCCCGCAGCCCCTCGATCGTGCCCTCGAAACAGACGGTGCCGCCCGCCGTACCGGCGCCGGGCCCGAGGTCGACGACATGGTCGGCGATCGCGATCATCTCCGGCTTGTGCTCCACCACGAGCACCGTGTTGCCCTTGTCGCGCAGCCGCAGCAGCAGGTTGTTCATCCGCTGGATGTCATGCGGGTGCAGGCCGATCGTGGGCTCGTCGAAGACATAGGTGGTGTCGGTGAGCGAGGAGCCGAGGTGGCGGATCATCTTGGTGCGCTGTGCCTCGCCGCCGGACAGCGTGCCCGAGGGCCGGTCCAGCGAGAGGTAGCCGAGACCGATCTCCACGAACGAGTCGAGGGTCTCCCCCAGCGCGGACAGCAGCGGCCCGACCGACGGTTCGTCGAGCCCGCGGACCCATTCGGCAAGGTCGCTGATCTGCATCGCGCACGCGTCGGCGATGCTTATGCCGTTGATCTTCGAGGACCGGGCCGCCTCACTGAGCCGGGTGCCGTCGCAGTCCGGGCAGACGGTGAACGTCATCGCCCGCTCGACGAACGCGCGGATGTGCGGCTGCAGCGCGTCGACGTCCTTCGACAGCATCGACTTCTGGATCTTCGGGATCAGACCCTCGTACGTCAGATTGATGCCCTCGACCTTGATCTTGGTCGGCTCCTTGTGGAGGAGGTCGTGCAGCTCCTTCTTGGTGTACTTGCGGATCGGCTTGTCCGGGTCGAAGAAGCCGCAGCCCTTGAAGATGCGGCCGTACCAGCCGTCCATGCTGTAGCCGGGGACGGTGAGCGCACCCTCGCTGAGCGACTTGCTGTCGTCGTACAGCTGGGTCAGGTCGATGTCGGTGACCGTGCCCCGGCCCTCGCAGCGCGGACACATGCCGCCGGTGATGCTGAAGCTGCGCCGCTCCTTCACGGTCTGCCCGCCGCGTTCGACCGTGACGGCCCCCGCGCCGCTGATCGAGGCGACATTGAAGGAGTACGCCTTGGGCGAGCCGATGTGCGGCTTGCCGAGCCGGCTGAAGAGGATGCGCAGCATGGCGTTGGCGTCGGTGGCGGTGCCGACGGTGGACCGGGGGTCGGTGCCCATCCGCTGCTGGTCGACGATGATCGCGGTCGTCAGCCCGTCGAGGACGTCCACCTCGGGCCGGGCCAGCGTGGGCATGAAGCCCTGGACGAAGGCGCTGTACGTCTCGTTGATCAGCCGCTGCGACTCCGCGGCGATCGTGTCGAACACCAGCGAGCTCTTGCCCGAGCCGGAGACGCCGGTGAACACGGTCAGCCTGCGCTTCGGGATCTCGATGCTGACGTCCTTGAGGTTGTTCTCGCGCGCGCCGTGCACGCGGATCAGATCGTGGCTGTCGGCAACGTGCGGCGCAGGCGACCGCGTCTCCGTCGTCTTGTCCATACTTTCGTCTCTCCATCTGTTGCACGGGCCGCGGTCACGGTCCCCGCCGGCGTCGCCTGGCTCGATCCGACCAGCCACGAGCGGTTCACGCCCGTCACGTTAGCCGCGGCTCCATGGCTCGCGCTTCTTCATTCCTGATCGGTCCGGTCACCTGTTCGGCCACGCGGAGAATGAAGTAGTCGTACGGCGACTCACCGTAGACGCGCCGGAACCGGCGGCGCCACGCCCCATCGCGGCGCGATGTCCAGTTCGCCCCGATAAGATACGTTTTGTGATCAGGTCAGGACGGCCGCGGCACCGCCGCCCTCCCTACGGTGGCCGGCGCGAAACGGTACTGCTGTCACCGTTGCTGCTCACCGCCCTCATCACCGGCCTGGCCTTCGCCACCCCGAGGGAGATCGCGTTCAGCCGCCTGCTGCCCGCGGCGCCCGCCCTCGCCGCCGCGTTGTGGACCGTCCTGCCCACGGTCCTCCTGGGCGTGTTCTGCCTGCTGGTCATGATCGGGCTCAGCATGGTCTACTCCGACCTCGGAACGCCGTACACGGCTGCCGCGATCATCGCCGTGACCCTGGCGGCCGCGTATGCGAGCCATCTCCGTCTGCAGCGGGAGGAGATCCTCTTCCAGGTGCGCCTCGTCGCCGACGCCGCCCAGAAAGTGCTGCTGCGCCCCCTGCCGTCCCGCATCCAGGACGTCGAAATCGAGTCGCTGTACCTGGCGGCCGCGGAGCACGCCCGGATCGGCGGCGACTTCTACGAGGCGGCCGACACCATGTACGGGGTCCGGCTGCTCATCGGTGACGTGCGCGGCAAGGGACTCCAGGCGGTGGGGGCGGCCTCGGCGGTGATCAACTGCTTCAGGGAGAACGCGTACGACCAGCCCGATCTGAAGGCCATCATCCAGCGCCTGGAAACCAGCATCATCCGCTACAGCGTCACGACCCGCTCCGTGGATCAGTCGGAGCACTTCGCCACCGCTCTGCTCGCCGAGATCCCTTACGACGGCGGGCAGGTCAGAATTCTCAACTGCGGGCACCCACCGCCACTGCTGGTGCAGCGCGGGGAGATCCGCGTCATCGAGCCCACCACTCCCTCACCGCCGCTCAATCTGGCCAATCTGCTGGGCGACCACTACAACGTCGACACCGTCACCTTCACCTCGGGCGACCAGCTGCTGCTCTACACCGACGGCGTGTCGGAGGCCCGCGACCGCACCGGGAGGTTCTTCCCGCTGGCGGACTGGATGCGCCGGCTCGGCCCGGCGTCGCCCCGTGAGCTGCTGCGCCGGCTGCACGAGGACCTGGTCCACTACAGCGGCGGAAGGCTGGAGGACGACATCGCTGCCCTCGCCGTACGCTCCGGCTGCTCTCGCGCTCACCACCCCCCGCCACAGGTGTAGCGGAAGTGGATCAGGTCGTGGTGGCGCTAGTAGCCGCTGCTCGGGGTGGAGCTCCCACCGCCACCGCTGCTGCCGCCACTGCCGCCGCCGACGGTGATCTCCGCCTTCATGCCCATGTCCTTGTGCCCGTCCACCGGGCAGTACAGCTCATAGGAGCCCTTCTTCAGCATGACCTTGAGCGGGGCCGACTGGCCCGGCTGAAGGTCGTGCGGCAGTCGCATTTCGGTGCCCTGGCCCTCGATCTCCAGGGAGTGCACGATGTGCCCGGCGTTCTTGGCGACAAACGTGTAGTCACCGGCCTTGAACGTCTTCGACGACAGGGCCAGGTGGTACTCGGTCAACTGCACCGTCACCGACGTGGACCCCGCCTTGCCGTTCTGCGCCGGGCTGGACGTGGCCCCCGCTCCCCCGCCCGAGTTCCCGCACGCCGAAAGCGCGGCGGCCAGCGCCACCGCGCACGCCCCTGCCGCCGCTCCACTCCAGTTCGACTTCAACCTTCCAGCCACGGTCGGCCCTCCTCCCGTGTTCCATCCCTCATGGACAGATACGGGACAGGGCCCGTGATGGATTGCGGGGTGAGGAGGCACAGGAATTCCGTTTGCGGCACGTGGTCACCCCACGACTGATACATCGGATCTATCTCATGATGTTGACGGGGATGAGACCCTTCTCTACGGTGCGACACGGGATAGCTCCGATGAATCACCGAGCCGCCTGGAGGTAACGTGCCCAGCTCCGCCGTGCCCCGCCCGTCCAGACGAACCGTCCTCGCCACCGGCTCCGCCCTCGGCGGCACCCTGCTGGCCACCGGCCTGCCCACGCAGGCGACGGCAGCGGACCGCGCCGAGCCCGCGGCGAACCCCTCCGACCCCTGGCGCACCGTTCTCGACGACGCCGACCTGGTCTGGCAGCGGATGCCGAAGACCTGGTACGAGGGCCCGTTCCTCGGCAACGGCTTCCTCGGCTCCGGGATCTACGCCGAGCCGGGCGCCGCGGCGAAGGCGGTGCGGTTCAACATTCAGCATTCCGAGGTGCAGGACCACCGCCCCGAGTTCGGCTCCCTCTTCGGTCTGGCCCGGCTGCCGATCGGCTACTTCACCCTGGAGCCGGTGGGCGCGATCACCGGCCTGGACTGGCGGCTGGCGCTGCACGACGCCGAACTGTCCGGCACGATCACCACCGACAAAGGCACCCTGGCCCTGCGCGCCCTGGTCCACAACGACCGCTCGGTCCTTGCCGTCGAGGTGACTCCGAGCGCGGGCGAGCGGGGCTTTCGCTGGGTGTTCCACCCCGCCGACGCGATCAGTCCGCGAGCCGCCTTCAAGCCGCTCCCGGACGGCTACCGGGGCAACCCGCCCGCCGAGGTCACCGACTACGACGGCGTGACCGCCGCCGTGCAGCCGCTGCTGGCGGGCGGCCGGCACGTCACCGCGTGGCGGGAGCGGTCCAGGGGCCGGACGCGAACGCTGTACGTGCACGTCGCGCACTCCCACCCGCGGACCACGGCCCTGGACCGGGCCCTGAGGTCGGTCCGTGCCGCAGACCGCCTCCCCTACTCCGCCCTGGCGGTGGACCACCGCGCCTGGTGGCACGCCTACTACCGCAAGAGCTTCCTGTCCCTGCCCGACGCCCGCATCCAGCGCTTCTACTGGATCCAGCTGTACAAGGCCGCCTCCGCCGCCCGCCGCGACGCCCCCGTGATGGCGACGAGCGGCCCCTGGCTGGAACCCACTCCGTGGCCCAACACCTGGTGGAACCTCAACGCACAGCTGGAGTACTGGCTCATCCATGGCTCCAACCACCTTGAACTCGACGCGATCACAAGGGCGTTGAGCGAGTTCCGGGACAACCTCGCCAAGGAGGTGGCACCGCCGTACCGCACCGACTCACTCGGCATCCCCCGCACCACGGACCCCCACCTGGTCAACGGCGCGGCCGGCACCCTCACCGGCTATGGAGTCGGCGTCCCCGGCCAGGACCCGCCGACGCCCGAGGTCGGTGATCTGACCTGGGCCCTGCACAACGTCTGGCTCAGCTACCGCCACACCATGAACGAGTCGATCCTGCGGGACGTCCTGTTCCCCCTGCTGCGCAAGGCGGTCAACTACTACCTCCATTTCCTGGAGCCCGGCCCGGACGGCAAACTGCACCTGCCCGCCACCTTCTCCCCGGAGTACGGCGGCAACTCACGCGACTGCAACTACGACCTGATGCTGCTGACCTGGGGCTGTCGCACCCTCCTCGAATCCGCCGAACTGCTCGGCATCGACGACGCGTTGGCGCCCCGCTGGCGCGAAGTGCTCGCGAAACGGGCGCCGTATCCGACGGACACGAACGGCTTCATGATCGGCGCGGACATCCCCTTCGCGAAGTCGCACCGCCATTACTCGCACCTGCTGGCGGTCTACCCGCTGTACGAGGTGACCGGCCGCACCCCCGGCGAACTCGCCCTGATCGAGAAGTCACTGGCGCACTGGGTGGGCTTCGAAGGTGCCCTTCAGGGCTACACCTTCACGGGCGCGGCCTCGATGTCGGCACTGCTCGGCAAGGGCGAGGACGCACTGAAGTACCTCGGTGAGCTGATGACCCGTTTCATCCAGCCCAACACCATGTACAAGGAGTCAGGGCCGGTCATCGAGACGCCGCTATCGGCGGCGCAGTCACTGCACGACATGGTCTGCCAGTCCTGGGGCGGAGTCATCAGAGTGTTCCCCGCGCTTCCCGCGGCTTGGGCGGACCTGACCGTGCACGGCTTCCGCACACAGGGCGCCTTCCTGCTGAGCGCGGCCCGACAGAACGGCACCACCCGCTGGGTACGGCTGTCCAGCGAGGCCGGCGCGCCCTGCGTCGTACGGCACGGGATCACGGGACCCGTCGACGTACGGGACGGGCGCGGCCGTCCCCTGCGGTACACCGACATCGACGCCGCCACTCTTCAAGTCACCCTGCACAAGGGCGAGTCGGCGCTGATCACGGCCGAGGGCGACCGGCCCGACCTGTCCGTCATGCCCGTACGTCCGAACGCGGACGCGCCCCGCTGGGGGCTGCCTCTGGCCTGACCTCGTCGGCGTCCAGCCCCGTCGCGGCCTTCTTCCGGGTACGGATGCGACCGCCGCGCCTCAGGCAAGGACGCGGGCGAGGAAGTCGCGGATGTGGTCGGTGATGACGGCGAGGTGGCTCTCCAGGGCGAAGTGTCCGGAGTCGATCAGGTGGATCTCGGCATCGGGCAGGTCCCGGCCGAACGCCCTGGCGCCGTCGGGGCCGAAGATCGCGTCGTTGGCTCCCCAGACCGCCAGCAACGGAACCCGGGAGTCACGGAAGTACTGGTGGACCTGGGGGTAGAGGTCCACGTTGGTGGGGTAGTCGCGGAAGAGCTTGAGCTGGATCTCGTCGTTGCCGGGCCGGTCCAGCAGCGCCTGGCCGTGGACCCAGTTGTCGGGGCTGACCAGGCTCGGATCGGCGACTCCGTTCAGATACTGCCAGCGGGTGGCCTCAAGGGTCAGGGCGCCGCGCATGGGCGCTTCGGTGTCCGGTCCCGGGGACGCGGTGTAGGCGAAGACCTCGTCCCAGAAGGGCTTGACGAAGCCCTCTTCGTAGGCGTTGCCGTTCTGCGTGATGATCGCGGTGACACGGTCCGGGGCCTGGAGCGCGAGCCGCCAGCCGATGGGGGCGCCGTAGTCCTGCACGTACATCGCGAACCGGTCGATGCCCAGGTGCTTGAGCAGGCCGGAGGTGACCTCGGTGAGGGCGTCGAAGGTGTACGGGAAGTCCCGCAGGGCGGGCATGGCGGACTGGCCGAACCCGATGTGATCGGGAGCGATCACGTGGTAGCGGTCGGCGAGCGCCGGGATCAGCCGGCGGAACATGTGCGAGCTGGTCGGGAAGCCGTGGAGCAGGACCACGGCGGGGGCGTTCGGATCCCCGGCCTCCCGGTAGAAGACGTCGAGACCGTTGACGGTGGCGGTGCGGTGGTGGACTGCGGAGACCATCCCTCTAACCTCCCTTTCGAGTTTTACCGGTTACACCTCCAGTCGAGCACGCTCGATCTAACCCGTCAGGCAACTTTCATGGGTTAGAATTCAGTGAGACTCGTTCAACCGTTCGAGCAAGGCACTCCGGATCCGGTGAGGAGGCGGCCATGTCGGCCGGTCGAGAGCCGCAGGACGCGCTGCTGGAGCTCCTGAACAGCACGCCGGTCGTCGACGGGACGGTCCTGGACCGGCTCGCGGAGCCGGAGGCGGCCAGGAGCTGGCAGCGGGCCCACGGCGGCAACGGCGGCGCGGAGGAGCGTCGACACCTCCTGGAGGCGCGCGAGGCCCTTGAGGGCGTGGTGCGCGGAAGTCGGCCGGCCGCGTCGCTGGCTCCGCTGCTCGGCGACGTCGTCTCCCGCCCTCGCGTCGGCCCCGATGGGGTGGCCTGGGAGCTGGACGCCCCTGCGGAACGCCGTTTGGCGGTGGAGGCCGTCATGGCTTGGAACGCGCTGCGGGAGACGATGCCCGGCCGGCTGCGGCCGTGCGCCAACGCGGAGTGCCGACGGTTCCTCCTCGACCGCAGCAAGACCAACAAGGCCCGCTGGTGCTCCATGGCCGTCTGCGGCAACAGGATGAAGGCCAGACGCCACTACCGGCGCACCCGCGACGCCGCGGCCGCCGACCACTCATGATCACGGAATCGCGGCACCACCGGCACACGAACTAGGATCGGCCCGAGCGCACGCTTCACTGCGCCATGGGGGCTGCCCCGGCCGGACACCGCACAGGAGGTCCGCAATGGCGACGCTGCTGTCCGTCAACGTAGGAACGCCCAAGGACGTCTCCTGGCAGGGAAGGACCGTCCGCACCGGAGCCTGGAAGTCCCCCGTGGACGGCCCCCGGACGGCACGGCGGCTGAACATCGACGGAGACGGTCAGGGAGATCTGGCCGGACACGGCGGCGAGATCCGTGCCGTGCTCGTCTACCAGTTGCAGTCCTACCAGTACTGGCAGAAGCAACTGGGCCGCGACGACCTGACCTTCGGGATGTTCGGGGAGAACTTCACCGTCGACGGCCTGCCCGACGACGAGGTGTGCATCGGCGACCGGTACCGCATCGGCGAAGCCGAGTTCGAGGTCACCCAGCCGCGCGTCACCTGCTACCGCGTCGGCCTGCGCCTGGGCGAACCCACCATGGCCGCCCTGCTGGTCGCCCACCACCGCCCCGGCTTCTACCTGCGCGTCCTGACCGAGGGACGCGTCCAGGCCGGCGACGAGATCACCCTGACCCGAAAGGGACCGGAACAGCTCAGCGTCGCCGACACCGACGCGCTGCTCTACCTCCCCGACCGCGACCCCGCCAAGCTGCGCAGAGCACTGAACATCCCGGCCCTCAGCCCCGGTTGGCAGCAGTCCTTCCGTGAACTCGCCGCCGCGCAGCCGCCGGCGCAGGACAGGGGATGGCCGGGCTTCAGGCCCATGCGTGTCGCCCGCATCGTCCCCGAGACCCCGACCGTCTCGTCGATCTACCTCGACGCCACCGACGGCACACCGCTGCCCGAGGCCCGCCCGGGGCAGTACCTCTCCGTCCGCCTCGCCGTCGGCGATGCCGCTCCCACCGTGCGCAGTTACTCCCTGTCGTCGGCGCCCACGGCCGGCAGCTATCGCATCAGCGTCAAGCACGAGCCGCGCGGGCAGGTCAGCGCCTACATCCATGCCGCGCTCCGCCTCGGGGACCTCGTGGACATCGCGAGCCCCCGGGGAACGTTCGTGCTGGAAGACGGTGCCCGTCCGGTCGTCCTCATCTCGGCGGGGATCGGGGCAACTCCCGTACTGGCCATGCTCCACCGACTCGCCGCCACCCGAGACCCACGCCCCGTCTGGTGGATCCACACCGCGCACGACCGTGCCCACCACGCCTTCGCGGACGAGACCCACGCGCTGCTGGCCCAACTCCCCCACGCCCACGAGCACATCTACTACAGCGCCGGAGCCGCCCCCGGTCGCGACGAGCCCCACATCACCCAGGGGCGTCCGACCGCCCGGTCCCTGGCGGCCATGGACATTCCCACCGACGCCGACGCCTACCTGTGCGGACCGCCCGCCTTCATGGACGACCTGGGAGGCTTTCTGCGCGATCACGGCCTGAGCCCCGAGCGCATCCATACGGAACAGTTCAGCGCCCTGTCCGCCATCAATCCCGGCGTGACGTCCACCAGCGCGGTACGGCCGCACCAACCCCCCGGTCCACCGGGCACCGGACCCGTCATCACCTTCGCCCGCAGCGGCGTCACGACCCCGTGGTCACCGGCTCACGCCTCACTGCTCGATCTGGCCGAAGCCTGTGACATCCCCACCCGCTGGTCCTGCCGCACCGGTGTCTGCCACACCTGTGTCACTCACCTCCTGTCGGGCGACGTCACCTACACCACCCCACCTCTCGAACTCCCCGAGGCCGGTACCGTCCTCGTCTGCTGCACCGAGCCGACCACCGAAGTCGTCCTCGACCTCTGACGGGCCGTCGGCGGAAGGCCGGACGCCCCGCACGATCGCGACCTCGGCCACCGACCCGTCGGATCAGACCGAGGTGGCGGGCAGGGACTGTTCGGTCCAGATGGATTTGCCGGTGCGGGTGTGGCGGGTGCCCCAGCGCTGGCAGAGTGCGGAGATGAGCTGCAAGCCGCGGCCGCCTTCGTCGGTGGCGGAGGTGTGGCGGATGTGCGGTGTGGTCAGGCTGGCGTCGGAGACCTCGCAGATGAGTGCGCGGCTGCGGAGCATGCGCAGCCGGATGGGGCCGCAGGCGTGCCGGACGACGTTCCCGACCAGCTCGCTGACCAGGAGTTCGGTGGTCATGACCAGGTCCTCGTCGGTCAGGTCCCAGTCGTTGAGCTGTGCGCGGGCCAGGTCGCGGGCCTGGCCCGCCGCCACCGGGTCCTCCGGCAACGGCCACTCGGCGACGTTCTCCGCGTCCAGCGGGTGGGTGCGGACCAGCAGCAGCGCGGCGTCGTCTATCAGCTCGCCGTGGGCGGGCAGGAGAGCGGAGGTGAGCGTGGCGCAGAGGGTGTCCAGGTCGGACGCGTCCGCCGGCAAGGCGGGCATGGCGTTCACGGACTCGAAGAGAAGCTCGGCCAGGCGGTTCATGCCGGTGGTGACATCCCTGTCCTTGCTCTCGACCAGGCCGTCGCTGTAGAGGGCGAGCAGGCTGTCGGCGGGCAGCAGGGTCTCGTGGGTTTCGAAGGGCGGGGCGGCCACCCCCAGCGGCGGGTCCGGGGTCATGGGCAGGAAGGTGACGGTGCCGTCGGGGTGGGCCACCGCCGGGGGCGGCTGACCGGCGCTGGCGTACGACAGAAGCCGGGTCACCGGGTCGTAGATGCCGTACAGGCAGGTCACGAAGGCATCGGTGCCCTGCTCGCCGACGATGTCGTTGAGGTGGCCGAGGATTTCGTCGGGCGGCAGTTCCAGTTCCGAGAGGGTGCGGACGGCCGTGCGCAGTCCGCCCATGGTGGCGGCCTCGGCCATGCCGTGGCCCATGACGTCGCCGATCACGAACGCGACCCGGGCCGCGGAGAGCGGGATCACGTCGTACCAGTCGCCGCCGACATCGGCTCCGTGCTTGGCCGGCTGGTAGCGCGCCGCCGCCGTCACCTCGGGCAGCTCGGGCAGTTCCTGCGGCAGCAGGCTGCGCTGGAGGGTACGGGCCCGGGTCGTCGCCTCGTCGTAGAGCCCGGCCCGCTCCAGGGCCTGCGCGATCAGTCCGCTGAGCGCGGTCAGCAGCGTGCGTTCTTCATCGTCCAGCACCCGCGGGCGGCCGAAGCAGATCACCGCCGCGCCGATCCCGCGCCCCGACACCGCCAGCGGCAGAAAGGCCCATGCCTGCGTGCCGCCCTCCCTGATCAGGATGTCGGTGTCCGGGTAGCGCTTCAGGAACTCCTCCGGGGACGAGATGTAGAGGGGGGTGCGGGTGCGCAGGGCGTCCCCCACCGGGTTCATGGTGTCCCGCACCGCCCACTGCCCGTCCAGCAGTCGGGTGAAGCGCTCCGAATGTCCCCGGGAGCCGACCACGGTCAGCCGGTCGCCGACCACGCCGACCATGATGAGTCCGTTGGCCCCGAGGGGTGTCATCACACCGTCGGCCACCGCCGTCATCACGTCCTGGGCCGTGACGGCCTCGGCCAGCTCCCGCGTGATCCGCTGCACCAGGGCCGCGCGCTCCGCGGCGGCCCGCTCGGCGGCGGCCCGCTCGGCCTCCCGCAGATGCCGCTCGGTGGTCTCGGTGATGTAGAGCGTGAGGCCTTCAGGCACTGGCACCAGCCGCAGGTGGTACCAGGACTTGCCGTCCGACCCCGGTACGTCGAATCCGCCCGGCCGGCCCTCGGCCACCGTGGCCCGGCACTGTTGCTCCAGCCCCGGCACGGCACGTACGGCGGGAATGTCCCAGAGCAGGGATCCGGCCACCTCTCCCGCGGCGCCGAAGAGCCGCTCGGCGGCCTGGTTGAGAAATCCGATGCGCCAGTCCGTGTCCAGGGAGACGAAGCCGTCGCTCATGTGTCGCAGCGCCCGCCCCACCGATTCGGCGGCGGCATGCGTTTCGCTGCTGTCCCGGAGGGTGCCGATCACCTTCACCGGCGCCCCCTCTTCGTCGGTGATCGTCCGGGCACAGGCCTCGATCCAGACGTAGGTGCCGTCCTGGCGCCGGATCCGGTACTCGTTCTGGAAGCCGCCGCGCATCTGGATGCCGGTGTCGAAGCCGGCCACCGCGCCTGGCAGGTCGTCCGGGTGGATCAGCTCCGCCCACGCCTCGATGCCGCCGTTCATCACCTCCGGATCGATGCCGGCCAGCACCTCCTCGACGGGCAGGTCGGAGGTCAGCTCGCCGGTGCGCAGGTCCCAGGTGTAGCTGATGGAGGGCATCCGTTCCGCGTCCCACGGGGCGGCGGCCTCCCGCGGTCCTGGCCCGTTCTCCAGCGCGCGCAGCAGGGTGGGGGACGGATTGAGGATTCCGGACGACCTGAGCCTGCCGGACATCCACGCCGCCACCTCGTTCAGAAACGCGCGCTCCGCGGCGCTGGGCTCGGCGCCCGGCGCGAAGAGGACGGAGAGCGCGCCGCGGCGCCAGCCACCGCTCGGAATGGGGACGGCCAGGTGACCGATGCCGGCGGGGAGTCCGGAGGGCCACAGGGCGGCGGGGTCACGGCCGGGCACCGGGTCGGGCGGGGCCAGGTCGGGCTGCCAGGTGGTGGTGTCGTTGCGGGCGGCTCTGCTGGGCGGCGCCGTGCCCCGTACCGGGATGATCACCCAGGGCCTGGTCATCGTCTCCGGCAGGCCACTGTCGGCGACCAGGTAGAGGATGCCGCTCATGCCGCCGCCAGGCAGATGCACCATGCCGCCCAGGCCGTGCACCTCGGCCACCGCCTGCTGGAGCGCGGTCAGCAGCACTTCGACGTCGCGCCGGTCCTCGTCCACGGCGTCCAGCAGCAGCATCCGCATGCGGTGTCGCTCCGAGGGCCGATCGGTCTGTAGGGTCCCCACGCCCTGCGACTGGTGCAGAACATGCGGGACCTGGGATATGGACGGGCCGCCGTGGTCCGCATCGCCGCCTCTGGTGTTCACCACTGCCGACCCTCGCCTCCGCTCACCGCCCGGGTAATCCCACTGGGACGCATGCGATCGGATGTGGACCAGCAGCGATCTACATCCGGGCAATCCATCCTAATCGGAACAACCTAGGTGATTTCAGTTGCATACGGAACCGGTCGCACCCGATCAACCGTATGAGGCGTCGGCTCACTCTTCGTCGCCGGGCGGCGGCGTCGACGTGGTCGCGGTGGGCGGCGCTCACGCCGTGGGCATGTCGTCCGTCCGCTCGCCCTCCGCCTGGGACGGCTCGGTCCTGGGGACGTCCGGGTGTTGCTCCATGGCCGCCCGCTCGGTCGGCTCCTCGCGCTCCCCCTCGGCCTGGGAGGGGGTGTGGGAGTACAGCCAGGCGTCGTAATCCGAGGCTCCGGTTTTCATGGCGGGCCTCCCTCGGTCGCTCATGTCCCATGCTCCTCCGCGGATGGCGGCAGCGCCAGGTCGGCCCCGGTGCCCGTCAGACGCCGCCGGCCACTGCCGTACCGAGAATCAGCAGTACGACGCCGGTGACGATGCTCAGCCATCGACGAACCCCCGGCCTGGACACCAGCGCGCGGTCCCTGCCGAGGGCCCAGGTGAACAGGACGTACCAGCAGGCGTTGACCAGGGCCCACATCACCCCCAGGGCGATGCTCGACAGCATGACCGGACCGTCGGCCGTGACGAATTGGGGCAGCACCGAGACCGCGAACACGCCCGCCTTGGGGTTGCCGAGGTTCGTACCGAGTCCCGCGGAGTAGGCGCTCCACCAGCCCAGTTGCCGTGTCGGCGCGAACTCGGCCGGCGCGGTGGACGTCCGTCGCGCCGCCCGCAGCGTGCTGATGCCGAGGGCGACCAGGACGATCCCGCCCGCGATGCGTACGACCGCGTAGGCACCGGGATTGGCCAGCAGTACGGCCGACAGCCCGGCCGCGGCGGCGGTGGACCAGATCACCAGTCCCGTCGCGTTGCCGGCGATGGTCGCCCGGGCCAGGCGGGAGCCGCCTTCCAGGGTCTGCCGGACCATGAGCGCCTGTCCCGCGCCCGGAAGCATCGCCAGCAGCCATGTGGTGATCACGAATACGGGCAGGTGGGTGGGCACGTCGATCAGACCTTTCTGAAGTTGGTTGCCTTGCCCCACCAGGCTGGCGAGTTCGAAGAATTCAGAGAAGCCGGAGATCAGCGCATCAGCATTAAGATAATTGAATGCCAGACCCTGGACAGCTCCGGCTGCTCGCGTTGATCGAACGCCATGGCTCCCTCACCGCGGCCGCCCACGTCCTGGGCCTCAGCCCCGCGGCGGTGACCCAGCAGGTCGCCCGCGCGGAACGGGACTGGAAAGCCCCCCTCGTCCTGCGCGGGCCACGCGGAGCGGCCCTCACCGCCGCCGGCGCCCTGCTCGCCCAGCATGGACGCGTCATCGGCCAGCACATGGACGACGCCGCCGCACAGTTGTCCGCCCTGCTCGGTCATCTCGCGCTGCGCCTGAAAGTCGGAGCCTTCCAGGCCGCCGCGCTCCACGTGCTCCCGCCGGCCCTGACCGCTCTGCGCCACCGCCACCCCGACGCCGACGTGTCGGTCCAGGACGTACTGTCCGAGCACGGGATCGAGGAGATCGCCGCGGGCAGGCTCGACCTGGCGGTCATCGCCTCCTGGGGCGCGTTCCCCGAGGCGCCCGCGCACATCACCCTGCACCCGCTGCTGCTGGACCCCATGGTCGTCGTCCTCCCCGACGACCACCCCCTCGCCGCACGGACACCCCACGACACCCCGCTGCGCCTCGAAGATCTCCGCGACGAGTCATGGGTGACCATCCTGGCCGGCCACGCCGCACGGGAGCAGTTCGACCAGGCCGCGGCCGACGCCGGCTTCACGCCCAGGATCAGGTTCCAGACCGCCTCGTACGACGTCGCCCAGGCCCTGGTCGGCACGGGCATCGGCGTCGCACTGGTCTCCCGTCTGGCCCTGACCGGGGTCCCCGGGACCACCCACCGCGAGCTTGCCCGACCGCGGCTTCACCGCCGACTCCACGCGGTCACCGCGACCGAGACCACCCTCACTCCCTTGGTGGACGTCTTTCTGACTCTCCTTCGGGACGTTGCCGAGGACCTGACCGCGACATGGACACGTCCGGCGGCAGATTGAACGGCGTGACCACCTGGATCGCCGAAGGGAGGGTCGGCCCGTCGTCGGGCAGCGCCTTCTTGGCCCGCATGACGGTCTGGCAGGCGCGGCGCACGTCCTGGCGCAGGTCGTGGTGAAGCACTGCGGAAAGGCGGCGCTCCCGCAGCAGCCGCGTGTTGTCGTGGTCGAGGTCGTGTGCGACGAACACGGCACATGACCTCCCCAGGGCGTCGAACGCGTCCAGGGTCGCGAGGTTGCCTCCGCCCATCGAGTAGACCGCGACGATCTCCTCGTCGCGCTTGAGCGCCTCCAGGACCAACTCGCGCTGGGTGGCGTCCAGTCCGTCGCTGTCCGTCACCTCCACCAGGGAGCGCTTGGGGTCCGCGAGGCGCATCGCGCTGCGGAAGCCCATCTCGCGCTCCTCCTCGCCGCGGAAGGAGCCCCGGCTGATGGTGGTGAGCACGTTGCCGCGCCGCTCGCCGAGCCATTGCTGAAGGAGGTAGGCGGCGGTGGCGCCCGCCGCGCGGTTGTCGATGCCGACGTATGCCAGGCGTGCACTGTGGGGCAGGTCGGTCACCAGAGTGACGACGGGGATGCCGGCCGCGACCAGCCGCCCCACGGCGGCTCCGATCTCCGGCAGGTCCGGGGCCTTCAGGAGCACGCCCTGTGTCCCGCGCTTGGCGATCTTGTCCAGGATTCCGATCAGTTCGCCGGGCGGACAGGCCTCACGGAAGTGGAAGCGCGAGCGCACCACCGCGGGCTGCAGGGAGGGCAGTTCGGCCTCCAGCGCCTCGCGGACGGCGGTGGAGAACCGCTCCGGTGCCTGCATCACGATGTCGATCATGAAAGTACGGCCCCCGATACGGACCTGGCTCTGCTGACGGTCCAGGTCCTTGATGGCTTCGTACACCTCCCTGACCGTGCCCTCCCGCACGTTGCCCCTGTTGTGGAGAACACGGTCGACCGTGGCCGTGCTCAGCCCGGCCTGGCGGGCGATTTCCCTGATCGGATAGGGGTGGCGCATGAGTGATCCCCGGAGACGGTGATGGACTTTTGATGTATTGCTGAGGCTTGAATGATGGGTTCTGGTTCCCAAGACTGGCAGAAAGGCAGGCACTGCGAAGGGACCCGAATGTCCTCCACGACTGCGGGAGAGCCGACCTGGTTCACCGAGGCCGACTGCGATCTCGACGCGTTCCGCTCGCTCGTCGAGCAGGAGACCGACGCCCATGACCACCCCTCGGCCGAGCGGGCGGAACAGGGCGTGCTGCTCTACGACAGCGACCGGCTCCGCGGCCTCACGGACACCGCCGAAGGCCGTAGGAACGTACAGAGCGAACTGGTCCGGGCGCTGCTCGACGGTCCCGGCATCGTGGTCCTCAAGGGCGCCTTCGCCGACACGGCCGTCGTGGACCGGACATCCGAAGCCTTCAACGCGCTGATCGAGGAAGAGCGCGCGACTGGTGCCGCCCGTGGCGACCACTTCGCCGCGCCGGGCGCCAACGACCGGGTCTGGAACGCCCTGGAAAAGCTCGCCGTGCGCGCGCCGGAGGTGTTCGCCGACTACTACGCCAACGACATGCTGAACCTGATCGCCGAGGCCTGGCTCGGCCCCGCCTACCAGGTCACCTCACAGGTCAACGTCGTCAATCCGGGCGGGGCCGCGCAGCGCGTGCACCGCGACTACCACCTCGGTTTCCTCTCCCAGGAGCGCGCCGCCGCGCATCCGGCGCACGTCCACCGTCTGTCGCCCGTACTGACCCTGCAGGGCGCGGTGGCCCACTGCGACATGCCCGTCGAGTCGGGCCCGACGCTGTACCTCCCGCACTCGCAGAAGTACGGCCCCGGCTACCTCGCATGGCGACTCCCGCAGTTCGTCGAGTACTTCGAGTCCCACCACGTCCAACTCCCCCTGGACAAGGGCGATGCCGCCTTCTTCAACCCCGCGCTCTTCCACGCCGCCGGGCACAACCGCTCCACCGGCATCCGACGCATGGCGAACCTGCTGCAGATCTCGTCCGCCTTCGGGCGGGCCATGGAGACCGTGGACCGGGAGACGATGACGAACGCGCTCTTCCCGGTGTTGCTGCGCCGCAGGGCAGAGGGCGCCTCGGAGGACTGGCTGCGCCGCGTGGTCGCCGCCACCGCCGAGGGCTGTCCCTTTCCCACGAACCTGGACCTCGACCCACCGGTCGACGGCCTCGCGCCTCCCTCCCAGGCGGACACGGTCTGGCAGGCCGTCGTCGGGGACTGGCGCCCCGAGCGGTTGCGCAAGGAACTTCAGGAGGGTGCCAGGCGCCGTCGGAGCTGAAGGGACACGGTGTTCACGCGTGGATGTCAGGTGGGCGTGTCCGGACGGGGGGCCGGGGTCGGGGCCCAGCGTGGGGGGTGGGTATCTGCGTGTACCAACTGGTCGACGTCAGCGGCTCGGGCGACCCCGTGACATCCGCGTCCACGCCGCGGGCCGCCAGAACTCCGCTCAGGACCGGAAGACACAGGAACAGATCGGCCGAGTACCACCCGGCCGGATGGCCGCGGGATCCGGACGCGCCGGCACACGCGAGTCGGGGAGGATGGGCCCGTGACTGACATGGGCGGGGACCGGGACATACTTGGCGGCGACGTCGACCAGTTGGCCGCCGAGTGGCTCAGTGGACTGATGATGAACCCGGCACTGCCGGGCACGGCGCTGGCACGGCTGCTCACAGTCGAGCAGTTGCCGGGTCACAACCCGTCGTGGCTCACCTGGCGCCCTCTCGATGCCGAGTCCACCGCCATCTTGGTGAACGCCACGGAGGTCGAGCGTCGGATAGACGCTCTGGCGAACCCGAACGCCGACGTCGAGATACTGGCGCGGCTCGTTCATGACCCCGAACCCCGGGTGCGCCGCGTCTACGCCGCCCTCGTCGGTGAGTTCGGCCGGCGCATCCCGGAGGGGGTCCTGGAGACCCTGGCCGCGGACAGTCATCCGCGAGTCCGGCGGATGGTGGCCACTCAGCAGGAGCTGCCGGTGGCCACTCGGGCACGGCTGGCCGAGGACGACGACGACCCCTCGGTGAGGGCAGCCGCCCTCAGCCGGGAGCTGTGGCTCTTTCTCCCGGCCGACGTGCGCGAAGCCCTACTGGCCGACCGGGAGCCGGAAGTCCGGCAGGCCGTGGCCGAGCTGCTCGCCCCCGAGAGCGAGCCCGGACCCGATCTCGAAGCCGATCCCCATCTCCGCGTCCAGGATCCCGATCCCTGGGTACGCCACTCCGCGGCCGAAGACCCTCTCGTGCCGACCGAGGTGGCACTGCTGCTCGCGGACGATCCCGACGACAACGTCCGGCTCGCCCTGTCCATGCGTGAGGACCTCACCGAGGAGCAGCGCTCCGCGATCCCCTACGTCGTACCGGGCGGCTACCACACGCCCCCGCGCTGGGTGGTGGAACGCGGTCACGAACCGGAGGTCGCCCGCCGGGCGGCCGCGTCCGGTCATGTCCTGCTGCGGCGCAGCATCGCCATGCACAAGCATCTCCCGTCCGATGTCGTGGACCGGCTGGCCGAGGACGAGGACTTCTTCGTCAAGCTCACACTCTGCCAGTCCTGCGCCGATGCCCCTCATGAGCTGGTGGTCGAGATGTACACCTACTGGCACGGTCTCAAATGGAGTTTCCTTCGCGCACACCCGAACTTCGCCAAGCCTGGCCTCGCCCGCTTCGCCGACCATCCCAACCCCCGGCTGCGGCAAGCCGCGCTCGACGACCCGGAGGGCGGACCGGATCTGGTCCTGCGGCTGGCCGACGACCCGGTGGTCGGCGTCTGGGCGGTACGCGACCCACGACTGCCCGCCGGCGAACTCATGCGACGGCTCACCGACCCCGACAGCGCGTCGGCGGCCGCGGCAAACCCCACCCTGCCTCCTGCCGTGATGCACCGTCTGCTGGACCTCGCCGGTGTGGCCAAGGGGTGACTGGAGCACCGCCGGGCCCGGAGGATCGTAGGGTGCGGGCATGACCTCGCAGGCGTACCTCTCCGAACTGTTCTCGCTGGACGACCGGGTGGCCGTGGTGACCGGCGGCAGCTCCGGCATCGGCCGAGCCATCGCGGGAGCTCTCGCGCGCGCGGGTGCGAGCGTCGTGGTCGTGGCGCGCAAGGAGGAGGAACTGGCGGCAACCGTGGGCGAGTTGGCGGCCCATGGCTGCCGAGCGGCCTGGGTGAGCGCCGACCTGAGCACTCGGAACGGTGTGCGTGCGGCGGCCGAAGAGGCAGCCGAGGCGTTCGGGGAGCCGGACATCCTCGTCAATTCCGCCGGGGTCAACCTGCGCCCTCCCATGGGAGAACTGGGCGAAGAGGTGTGGGACACCACCATGGCGGTCAACCTGGAGGCGCCCTACCTGCTGGGACAGCGGTTCGGACCCGGCATGGCCGAGCGCGGCTTCGGACGCATCATTCACATCACCTCCCAGCAGGCCCATCGGGCGTTCGTCCAGAGCGGTGCCTACGGCGTCTCCAAAGGCGCACTGGAGTCGCTGGCCCGCTCGCAGGCCGAGGCGTGGTCGCCGTACGGCGTCACCTGCAACACGCTCGTACCGGGCTTCGTCATGACGCCGCTCAACGCACGGCTGTCGTCCGACCCCGAGAGGGTGGCGGCGCTCGCCGCACGCACGATGATCGGGCGCAACGGCCTGGCCGAGGACTTCGCCGGCGCGGCGGTGTTCCTGGCGAGCCGTGCCTCGTCCTATGTCACCGGGCAGGCGATCTTCGTCGACGGCGGACTCTCCGTTCACTGAGCCCATTCGGCGATCGGGTGCTCAGATGAGCACCCCTGGATCTCACCGTTGACATTATGCAGGCAGATACCTGCATAATGAGAAGGTGAGCGACGAAGCGACGGCGATGGACTCGGCCTTCAAGGCGCTGGCCGATCCCACCCGACGACTGCTGCTCGACCGTCTGCGTGAGCACAACGGCCAGACGCTGCGCGAGCTGTGCGAGCGCCTGGACATGGCGCGCCAGTCGGCGACACAGCATCTCGACATTCTTGAGCGGGCAAACCTCGTGACTGTCGTACGGCGCGGGCGGGAGCGGCTGCACTACCTGAACCCGACGCCCATCCACGAGATCGAGGAGCGCTGGATATCGGGGTTCGACAGGCCCCGCCTACAAGCGCTCAGTGCCATCAAGCACCAGGCAGAGGAGTACGCCATGACCAACGAACCCACATCGGTGCCGACGTATGTCTACGTCACCTACATCCGTGCCGCCGCGGAGCAGGTGTGGCAGGCCCTGACCGACGCGGACCTGACCGCGCGCTACTGGGGACACGCCAATGTGTCGGACTGGCAGCCGGGCTCACCCTGGGAGCACCGACGCGTGGACGGATCGGGCGCCGTCGACGTCGTCGGCCGGGTACTGCAGGCTGAGCCTCCGACGCGCCTGGTCATCACCTTCGAGGACTCCCCCGACGCCGAACAGCCGAGGGAACCGTCGGTCGTCACCTTCCTCGTCGAACCGCACCAGGACATCGTCCGCCTCACCGTGACCCACGAGAACCTCGCCAACTTGGACATGTACAAGGGCATTTCGCAGGGATGGCCGGCCGTGTTGGCGAACCTCAAGTCGCTGCTCGAAACCGGCGACGTCCTCCCGCAGGCGCCCTGGGAAATGCATCGCGCGCACATGTGAGACGGCAGTGGGACGCCAGACACAAGGAGTCATGAAGGAGTCATGATGGACACCAACCCCCTCCGGGACGCCTACCGCACGCTGCTGGACGCCGCCGCCACCGTGGCCGACTCCGGCGCCCCGAGCCCCGTTCCGCCGGTCGGCGAGTGGAACGCCGACCAGATTCTGGCGCACGTCTCCCTCATCAATGCCGCCACCATCGCCACCGTCTGCGTCGTGGCCTCGGGAGCGAACACGACGTACGACAACCGCATCGCGCTCGACCCCTGGACCATCGAACGCGTCATCGCGCGCGCCGGCGGCAACGCGGGGCTCCGGGACCGCATCCGCGCCCAAGGAGACGCCCTCTGCACACTCGGCGGACCGATGCTGAGCGAGGCCGAACTCGACACACTCGTACCCACATTGCTGCTGTCCGACGACACCCTCATGGTCGATCAGCCCATGCCACTGAGGGACCTCGTCACGGGCCTCGCGGAAGTGGAGCTGCCCGGCCACACCAAGCAGCTCCTGTCCCTTCTGCCGGACGGTGCCGGGGCCGGGGCCGGGAAGGCGGCCACGGCGTGACATCCCGGTCCGCCACCGGGACACGCACAGGTCGCTACGACCGGGCGAAACGGCGCTGGACGTCCGGCCGCGTCCGCAGCCGCTCCGGGTAACCGGGCCCCATCCGCGGGGAGGTGTCCTCGGAGCGCATCGGCTCACCGCACGCCGAGCAGACCGTCTCGGCGTGGGCGTCGTGGCCGCACACCTCATGATGGAGGGTGACGGGCACGCCCTCCTCCCCCGCGAGCCATCTGTCGCCCCACCGTGTCATCGCGGCCAGGACAGGGAAGAAGTCCCGCCCCTTCTCCGTCAGCACATACTCATGACGGGGCGGCTCGCTCTCGTAGGGCCGCTTCTCCAGCAGTCCCTCGTCGACCAGGCGCCGCAGCCGGTCCGCCAGGGTGTTGCGGGCGATGCCCAGCTCCTGCTGGAACTCGTCGAAGCGACGGATGCCGTAGAACGCCTCCCGCAGGACCAGGGCGGTCCAGGCGTCACCGATCACATCGACCGTGCGGGCGATGGAGCACGGCCAGTTCGCGAACGAGGGGCGCGCCGGACTCATGACTCTTCGCTCACTTCGCGGACCAGCTCGATCGCCCGTCCCAGAGTGTCGAGTTCGGCTTCCATGGTCTCCCCGGCCGGATAGAGGCGTACGGTGTCCACACCCGCGTCGCGCCACACACGCAACCGCTGCCGCACCATACCCTCGGTGCCGATGAGCGTGGTGGCCAGCACCATGTCGTCGGTGACCAGCACCATGTCGTCGGTGACCAGGCCGGCCGCGCCCTCCCGGTCGCCCGCCCGCCTGCCAGCGTTCGCGTACCTCCGCGGCCACCTCCGACCAGCCCTGGCGGCTGTAGGCCCGGTTGTAGTGGTTCGTCGACGCCGATCCCATTCCGCCGAGGCTGAAGGCCAGTTCCTTCTTGCGGCCGGCGACCATGGCGCCGAGCGCCTCCTCGTCCGGCGCGAAGGCGACCTCGGCGCCCTGGCACACGTCGAAGTCGGCACGGGTGCGGTTGCCGCGGCCCAAGCCCTCGTCCAGCGGGGCGAAGTAGGCGTCGCCGGCGCCTTCCGGTACGAAGCTGGTGCCGAGCCAGCCGTCCGCGACCGTGCCGGTGAGCCGGAGCATGGCGGGTGACAGCGCGGCCAGGTAGACGGGGACCGGGTGTTCGGCCCGCATGGACAGCCGCATCGGCTTGGCTTCCCCACCGGGCAACGGAATCCGGAACTCCTCGCCCGAGTAGGAGATCCTGTCGCCTGCCACCACCTGGCGGACAATCTCCACGGTCTCACGGACCCGCACCAGGGGGCGGGCGAACGGCACGCCGTGCAGGCCCTCCATCACCTGGGGACCGGAGGGGCCGAGGCCCAGCAGGAAGCGTCCACCCGAAAGATTGGAGAGGGTGATCGCCGCCTGTGCGAGCGCCACCGGGGTGCGTGTGCCGACCTGCATCACGGCGGAGCCGAGCAGCATCCGTCGGGTGCGGGCCGCGTAGAAACCGAGGGCCGAAGGTGCGTCCGAGCCCCATGCCTCGGCCACCCAGCACACGTCCATGCCCAGCTTCTCGGCCTCGACCACGAAGTCCGCCTGCCGGCTCCAGGAGTCGAAGCCCGACGCCTCGACCGTCGTCGCGGTCCTCATCACGCCTCCGCCAGCTTCTTGATGTGCTCCAGGGTCACGCCGATGTTCCGCTCGAACTCGCGCATACGGACGAACACGATCTTCTGCTCCTTGTCCGGCATCGCGTCGATCGCGAACGACAGGCCCGACCGCCCCGGGCCCATCTGCATCCACTGCGTCAGCGACGTCCCGCCGTTCTCCGGTTCGCGCCGGAATCGCCAGACCGCGCTGGGCTCGTCCGGATCCTGCACCGCCCAGGCGAACACCTTGGGGGGTTCGCACTCGATGACGGTGGAGGTGGTCTCCCACTCACCGAACGACTCATGCCTGTTGCGGCCCACGAACCGGCTGCCGACGGACGGACGGCCGACTCCGTCGACTCCGTCGAGTCCGCGCCTCCTCGCCCTCAAGGGGTTCCGAGGGGGATAGTTTCGTAATGAGACTTTCCTGCTCAATAGCTGGACTCGACTGTGCGTCGGCACCTTACACCCCATAAGCACCCACCCCGGGAAAAATCGTCCACCACAGATCGCCGACCGGAGCGGACAGATCAGCCGCAGGTTGATGCATGGCACGGACGCCCGTCTCGCCGTACGAGCAAGTAATAGGCGCTGACACGTGAAACGGATAACGATCTCGGTGCGCACCTTGCGGAACCGCTCCTCCCATCTAGCCTCCGTGCATGGCATTCCTCTCCAGTCGTCGCAGAAGGGCACGCCTCGCCCCCGAGCTCGATGACGCTGCCCTCAGCAAGCTGCTCAAGTCCCTCCAGGCGACGATGAGCACGGGCACGATCGCGACGACGGATCTCTGCACAGCCCAGATCTCCCGCCTCCTGGACGCAGACACGGAGGACTGGGACCGCCGCACGCACCAGATGTCCGTCCTGGCGTACCGCCTGTCGGAATCACATGTGCCCCGGGCCTGGGCCACGCGTGAGCCGCGCAATGTGAGCGCGCTGGTGCTGCACGCATGGGCGAAGCTCATACGCGGACGCTCGCAGGGGCACCTGGAGGACGCCGCCGCTGTCGCCGACTCCTGTCTGCGGGCCGCGGAACTCGCCCCGGCGGATCCCACCCCCTGGGTGGTGCTCCTGGGTCTGGCACGGCTGCAGCGCCTCAATCAGTCAGAGGTGTTCGGCCTGTGGAACGAGGTGCTGACGCGTGACCGCTGGAATCGCGAGGCGTACCTGAACATGCTGGCCTATCTGGGTCCGGAGGAGATGGGGTCGCGCATCCAGGTACTGGACTTCGTCGACGCCGTCCGCGCCCGCACCCCCGAGAACGCGCCCTGCGCCGCGACGGAACTCACCGCCCAGGTCATGCAGTACCAGTCCGTCCTCACCCTGGGCGGGGTGGAGGCGCTGATGGCGCGCAAGCACTGGGACCACCCACCGGCCGCCGAGGCCCTCGACCGTGCGGCCCGGACGTGGGCCCAGCCGGGGTTCTTCCAGCACGCCGGCGCCGTTGCCGACCTGAACCTGCTCGCGTACGCGCTGCTGGCCGCGGAGCGGCGCGTCCTGGCCCGTCCGGTCTTCGAGGCGATCAACGGCGCGGTCGCCGCCTGGCCCTGGCGCGTCGGCGGCGATCCCGTCTCCGAGTTCGAGAAGGCACGGAACAGGTCCATGGCCGGCATGTGACCGGGAGATGCCGGGGCATGCCGACCGCGAACTCACCGGCGCGCGTGCTGGGCGCACAGGGGTGAGTCGTGCCCGTGCCGTGCCTCTGCACGCTCTTCGCCACGGGTGTCCCCCGCGGGACGATTCCGGGGCCACCATGATGCGGACGAGGAGCGGAACATGGCCGTAGTGATGTCCATGAGCTGGGCCGGGGTGACCCCCGAGCAGTACGACACGGTGCGGGACGCGGTGGGCTGGGAGGAGACCACGCCGGCAGGCGCACAGGTACACGTGGCCTGGTTCGACGCACAGGGGCTCCACGTGGTCGATGTCTGGGAATCGGAGGAGGCCTTCCAGACCTTCTTCGCCGAACGGCTGGCCCCGGCAGTCGAGAAGGCCGGCATCACCGGCGAGCCCGAGAGCGAGTTCTGCCCGCTGCACCGGCGCTTCATCGCCCCCGGAGTCAGCGGCGCCGAGTGAATCGGCCACGGGGCGCTCCCTGTGGAGGAGGACCCGGGGCATATCGGCTCCGGGTCCTCCGGCTTCGGGTACTCCGGCTTCGGTGACCGAGATATGGCGACAGTGCGCCGACATCGCCGGCCCGGCGTGCGGAGTTGCGTGCCGCGCTGCCCCTCCGACGGGTCGTCGGACCGGCGGACGTCGCCGCTCTGGGCCTGCACCTCATGTGCAACGGCGTTCCCCTCGGCGCACGTGGCGACGGACGAGGTCCGGCTACGGCTTCTGCCACACGGAGACATGTGCACGGCTGTCCGCCGTGAACGGCGCGGCGTTCCAGTCGGCCCACCGCTCGGTCGGTTCGAGTCCCGCGAGTCGGGCCATCAGGTCCAGCTCGGAGGGCCATACGAACCGGTGGTGGGAGTGGAAGATCTCGGCCCGGCCTTCGGTGATGCGATAGTGGTGGGAGACCAGGCGCTGGTTCACCAAGTCGTAGGTGTCGAAGCCGACATGGTGCTCGCCGACGTGGAACGGCCGGGCGGTCTCCCCCGGCGGCAGCCGCTGCAGATCCGGCACGCCCAACTCGATCACGAAGCGGCCACCGGGGCGCAGATGGCTAGCGGCGTTGCGGAAACAGGCGACCTGTTCGTCCTGCGTGAGCAGATTCCCGATGGTGTTGTAGACCAGGTAGACGAGGCTGAACTCGCCCGGCACCCGCACGACGGCCATGTCCCCCAGCGTCACCGGGATGCCGTTCCCGCCGGGCTTGCGGCGCAACTCCCGCACCATGGGCTCGGACAGCTCGATCCCGGTGACGCTGACGCCCCGCTCCCGCAGCGGCAGTGCGACCCGGCCCGTCCCGATCGCGAACTCCAGCGCCGGACCGCCCTCGGCACGCCGGGCGAGGAATTCGACCGTCGGCTCCAGCACCTCCGGCGAGAACATGTACGCGGACGAATCGTCGTACGTCCGGGCCACTTGCTCGGTCCACACGTCCTGTTCCATGACGCAACACGCTGACACGCCGGCGGGTGCTCCGCCAACGAATTACGTCTCCACCCGCCCAAGTCGTCGGGCGCGCCGGCCTCACAGGCTCAACGTGACGGCAGCGCCAGCACCTCCCAGGCCGAGGGCGAACGCGGCCTCGCCCCAACCGCCCGTGCCCCACGGCAGGAACCGGTCGACGGCGAGTCGGCCCGGTCCGATGGCCGCGACGGCCAGGGCGACCACGGTGATGCCGACGTTGTACTCCACACCGCCGTCCGTATCCCACAGACCGTGGGCGCCGGTGACGGTCGCCATGGCGTTGATCATCACGCCGATCAGCGCCGCGGACGCCAGTGGAGTGAGCAGTCCGACGGCCAGGCCGAGGCCACCGAGGAGTTCGGACAGGCCGGCCATCAGGGCAAAGAGCTTTCCCGGGCGGTAGCCGAGGCCGGCGAACGACTGACCGACCGCCGTAAGACCATGTCCTCCGAAGATCCCGAACAGTTTCTGCGCGCCGTGCGCGGCCATCAGCAGTCCAAAGGTCAGTCTGATGAGCAAAAGGCCCCAGTCGGCAGCGGACGACGTCGGTGCGGTGGTGACGTCTCCGTCCTCCGTGGGGCTCGAAGAACGACGCAAGATGTGCTTCACATTCATGTCAGTGCTCCGGTAACAACGCCGGGAAGGGCGTCACCCCCAGCTCGGACGGACGCCGAGGCACCGGTCGGCGGCGAGCCCCGCGCAGCACCGCAGGGCGCGGACCACCCCTGCCGATCCTTCCGCAGCGGCCATGATCATGCATCTGGGCGGGTGCGGGGCCGTACCGTTCCCCGAGTCCCGGATCGGGTCCGGCGGTAGCCTGCTCGGGAGGGCAGCCATGGCCGAAGAGGTACGTATCCGGCTCCTCGGCGGCTTCGCTGTGGCGGTCGAGGGCCGCCCGGTCGCCGCCGGGGCGTGGCGGCTGCGCAAGGCCCGGAGCCTGCTGAAGCTGCTGTGTCTGTCACCGGGCCACCGGATGCACCGGGAGCGGCTCTACGACCTTCTGTGGCCGGATCTCGACGGGACGGCCGCGTCGAACAATCTGCACCAGGTGCTGTACGCCGTGCGGCGCGCACTGGCCTCCGCCGGGACGTCGGGAGACGTCGTCGTGCTGCACGACGACATGGTGCTGCTGGGCCCCGACGGCGGTGTGCGGACCGACCTCGACGAATTGGACGACGCGGCCCGGCGGGCCTCGTCCGGCGGCGCCGCCGCGGACTACCGTGCCGCGCTCGCCCTGGCCGAACCGGGGCTGCTGCCCGAGGACCGTTACGAGCCCTGGGCGGGCGAGGCGGCCGAGGCGCTGGAGGCGCGGCGTACGGCCCTCAGGCTGGGACTGGGCGAGGCGCTCGAGCGCGATCACCGCACGGCCGAGGCGATCGACGTGCTGCGGGCCCTGGTCGCCGAGGAGCCCCTGCACGAACCCGGCCACCGGGCGCTGATGCGGGTCCTGGCGGACGCCGGGCGCCGCCGGGAGGCGCTGGCCGACTACGAGTGCCTGCGGGACGCGCTCCGGCGTGACACGGGCACCGATCCCGACCCGCAGACGCGCAGCCTCTTCCGTGGGCTGCTGGCCGACTCCGTCGAGGCCCGGGAGCAACGGCCGGAACCCCCACAGCTCCATCTGCCGGCACCGGCGACGGCCCTCATCGGCCGGGAGCGCGAGATGGCCGAGGTGGAGCAGTTGCTCGCACGGAGCCGGCTGCTGACCCTCACCGGGGCCGGGGGCTGCGGCAAGACCCGGCTCGCGCTCGCCGTGGCGGCCCGAAGGGGCGCCGACTTCCGGGACGGGGCCTGGTTCGTCGACCTCGCCGGGCTGACGGAGACGCACCTCGTCCCCGAGGCGGTCGCCGCGGCCCTGGGCCTGCAGCTCCCGCCGTCCGGCGTGGGCCGCGACGCGCTGATCGCACAGCTGGCCAGCCGGGAGCTGCTGCTGGTGCTGGACAACTGCGAGCACCTGATCGACGCGTGCGCGGCCCTGGCCTCGGAGATCATGGCCCACTGCCCGGGGGTCCGCGTACTCGCGACCAGTCGCGAGCCGCTGCGCAGCTACGGCGAGCGCACCTTCAGGGTGCCCTCACTGGGTCTGCCGGACCCGCACCAGGTGCCGCCGGTGGCGGAGCTGGGCCGTTTCGCCTCGGTACGGCTGTTCGTGGAGCGGGCTGCCGACGCGGTCCCCGGATTCCGGCTGACCGAGCAGAACGCGGAGGCCGTCGCGCAGATCTGCTTCCGGCTTGACGGGATGCCCCTGGCCCTGGAGCTCGCGGCGGCTCGGGTGCATGTGCTGGCCCCACGCCAGATCGCGGCACGGCTCGACGACACCCTGGCCCTGCTCGGACGGGGCAGCCGGCGCGGCGCGACCCGGCAGGAGACACTGCTGGCCACCCTGGACTGGAGCCATCGGCTGCTCGACGACGAGGAACGGCGTCTGTTCCGCCGGCTGGCGGTCTTCGCGGGCGGGTTCTCCCTGGCCGCGGCGGAGGAGGTGGGCGCGGACGGTGCCGGCGACACGCCGGTGCTGGACCTGCTCGGCAGGCTGGCCGACAAATCCCTGGTGTGGGTGGAGCCCCGGCAGGACGAGGTCCGCTACCGGCTGCTGGAGACGATCCGGCAGTACGCCACGGAGCGCCTGCGCACCGCCGGGGAACTGATGACGACCGAGGCCCGCCACCGGCGCTTCTACCTGGCACTGGCCGAGGCGCAGGACCGGGAGCCGCCCACCGGGGTCACGGGGGCCACATCGCTGGAGCTGGAGGCCGACTACGACAATCTCCGCGCCGCCCTGCGCTCCTTCCTGCGTCACGAACCGGACAGTGCGCTGCGCATGGCCGTCGCGCTGCGCCTGTTCTGGCCCGAACGCGGGCGCCTCGCCGAGGGCCGCCGCTGGCTGGAGGACACCCTGGCCGCCGCACCGGAGCCCACCCCGCAGCGGGCCAGGGCCTTGATGGGGCGGGCCGTGCTGGCGATCCGTCTGGGCGACGCCTCCTGCTTGGAGGACAACGCCGAGCAGATCGTCGAGATCCACCAGCGGTGGCCCGACCCGGCGGCGCTCGCCCGCGCCCACTGCCAGCAGGCGATCCTGCTCTGGATGTGCGGCACGTGGGACCGCGCCCGCACCGCCCTCGACCGGGCCGGCACGCTCGCCCGCGAGGCGGACGCCCCCTCCGTCCTCGCCGTCGCCGCGCACCTCGAAAGCGTCTGGGCCGTCTGCCGTGGTGAGGGCACGGTGGCCCGCGAGGCCTGCGGGGAAGGCCTGCGACTGCTGGACGACGTCGAAGCAGGGACCGGTCGGTTCTTCCCGGTCATGACCCCCGGATACGCGGTCGCGGACGACGAGGCGGGACAGGTCACGGTGCTCTTCGAGGAAACGGTCCTGGCCGGTCGCGCGGTCGGCCCGTCCCGGGCACGCGGCTACCTCCTGGCGAATCTCGCCTGGGCGACCCGGCTGGAGGGCGACACCGGCGCGTCCGTCTCTGCGGCCGAGCGCAGTGTCGACTGCTTCCGTACGCTCGACGACCCGCACGGCGAATCCCTGGCCCTCAACGCTCTCGGCAACATCCACCGAAGCCGGGGCGACCACGACGCGGCGAGGAAGCACCTCGACGCGGCACTGGCGATCAGGCGCCGGCTCGGCGACCGCCGGGAGGAAGGCATCACCCTCGGCTGCCTCGGCCTGCTCCAGCTCGCCGACGGGGACACCGAAGGCGCGCAGGCGACCTTCGCCCGTGTCCTCGCGGGCTTCGAGGAGTCCGACGACATCCCCGGCACCACCAACACGCTGCTCCACCTCGCGCACGTGGCCCGGAACGCCGGTGACACGGCACGAGCCCGCGCCCTGCTGACCCGCGCCCAGAACCTGGAACACATCGCCGGTTCGACCTCCGCCACCGCCTGGGTCCACCTCATGCTGGCGCAACTCCTGCGGGTAACGGGCGACCGCGACGCCGCCGAGACGGCCGCCGCCCGCGCCGCCGGCCTGTTCAACCGCCTCGGCGACACCCGTGGCCCGGCCGTCCTGCGACGCACGCTGCCACCGGCGCCCACCGGGCAAAGCGGCTGCTGAGTGGATGCTAAGAGCCGCTGCCTACGGTCCTGAGCACCGGTTCAACCACTCAAGCTCAAGGAGCCGACCATGTCGATCGACACGGCAAAGGGCATCCTGGGGGACGCCACCGTCGCCGAACTGGAAGCATGCCTGCGCGGCAGCGTCGTACGCCCCGGCGACGACGACTACGACGAGGCCCGCGCCGTATGGAACGCGGCCCACGACAAGCACCCGGCACTGATCGTGCGCTGCGCGGGGACCGCGGACGTGATGCGCGCCGTCGAATTCGCCCGCAGCCAGGACCTGCTCGTCGCCGTGCGCGGCGGCTCCCACAGCATCGCTGGCTTCTCGACCTGCGAGGACGGCATCGTCATCGACGTATCACCCATGAAGGGCGCCGTCGTCGATCCCGTACGCCGCCGGGTGCTCGCCCAGGCCGGCCTGACCTGGGGTGACCTCGACCATGAAACGCAGGCCTTCGGCCTGGCCGTCACCGGCGGTCTGATCTCCACGACCGGTATCTCCGGCTTCACGCTCGGCGGCGGCGTGGGCTGGCTCCTGCGCCGCCACGGTCTGACCTCCGACAATCTGACGGCGGCCGAGGTCGTCACCGCGGACGGCCGCGTGGTGCACGCGGACGAGCGGGAGCACCCCGAGCTCTTCTGGGCCCTGCGGGGCGGCGGCGGCAACTTCGGCGTCGTGACCTCGCTCGAGTACCGACTGCACCCGGTCGGGCCCCAGGTCCTGGCAGGCCTGATCTTCTATCCCGTCGATCAGGCGCGGCAGGTCGTCACGGGCTGGCGCGAGCTGACCGCAAGCATGCCCGACGACCTGACGACGCTGATCAACCTGACCACCGCCCCGCCGCTGCCCTTCCTGCCCCCGGAGGTGCACGGCAGCCGCATCGTGGTGCTGGCCGGCATGTACGCGGGCGACCCCGCGGCCGGTGAGGCGGCCGTCGCTCCGCTGCGGACGCTGGGGACGCCCATCGCCGACGTCATGGGACCCATGCCGTACACGGCCATGCAGACACTGCTGGACCCGCTGTGGACGGCCGGTGCCCACAACTACTTCACGTCGGCGTTCATCGAGCCGACCGACACCGCGCTCGACGCCGTACTGCGGCACCATCTGACGTCGCCCACGCCCGGAGGCGAAGTGCATCTGCACCAACTGGGCGGTGCCTTCGCCCGGGTGCCCGCCGGGTCAACGGCGTTCAGCCAGCGGGACCCGAGCGTGCTGTGCAACGTGATCGCGCGATCCGTCGACGCGACGGACTTCGACTCGCATGTCACGTGGGCCCGCACCGCCCGCGAGGAGATCGCACGCCACGGACGCGGGACGATGTACGTCAACTTCACCGGCGACGGAGCCGAGGACAAGGTGCGCGCCTCGTATCCGGACGCGGTCCACGAACGGCTCGTACGGGTCAAGGACACCTACGACCCCACGAACCTGTTCCGACTGAACCAGAACATCCGCCCCTCGGGGGGCAGTCGGGGGTGAGCAGTCGGGGGGTGAATGTCACGCCCCGTCAGTGGTTCATCATCATCTTGGTGCAGGTGACCGTGGTCTTCCCGTTGGGAGTCTTGACGACCCACTTGCTCCCGCTGAGGCCGCCGAGGTCGAACCGCCCCGTCTTGCTCGTGGAGACGGTGCCCGAGGAGGATCCTGAGTAGGTCACCTTGGTGCCGCCGGGGAAGCCCATGCCCCAGACGTGATACTTGCCGTTCGACTCCTTTTCCACATGACATACCGCGCGGGACGTGGCGCCGGGCGCGACGCCGGTGGAGGCGTGGACGGCAGCGGCGGGGCCCACCGCGAGCGCGGGGGTGACGAGGAAGGCAAGTGCTGCGAGACGAGTCCGGTTCATGATTCAACCTGCTTTGGTTGCTGGCGATGCGACCGGTGGGACGTGACGGCTCCGTCACCCGCGGCAGCGGTCGCACAGAACACCGTGGCCGGAATCCTCGCTCCATCACGCCGTGCGCGTATCACCCCACATGGACGATGCATGCCGTTCGCTTCGCGGGGCATTTATGAGGTTCGATACGGCTCCCATCGTATCGTCCGGAATGTCGCGCAGCATCTCGCGGAACAGCGGGGGCCGGCCCTCAACTGCCCACAAGCGCCTAAAGAAACGGTGTCTTCAGGAACCCACGGCGTGCGGAGTCCCTCTGCAGAGATGACACTGCGCAGCGCCCGCGTCCTCGGCCGTCCCGACGCCGAAGGCGGGCGGACGGGAAGGACGGATCGTGCGGAACCGGGAGACGGCGGCGGCCGTGCCCAGGGACGGGGCGCGGATCGGCCGGATCGGCCGCTATCCGGTGCGGTGGCACAACGTGCTGCTGACCTTGTGGACGACCGTGTGGTTCGTCGTGGCCGAGCGCCATGGAGGCGTGTCCTGGCACTATCTGAGAACCGGCCAGCAACTGCTGTTCAACCAGGTGCCCGGCGGCGGTCTCGCGCTCTACGCCAACCACCCCGAACTGCAGATAGGGCCGGTCAGCTTCCTGGTCGCCGGGCTCTTCGCGCCGTTCCCCGCCGACGTGGGCGAGAAACTCGCCGACGCGTTCATGTCGGGCCTGGGCCTGTACTTGCTGGTCATGGTCGGGCGAGCCGCCGCCGACCACTACCGCGGCACCGGGCTCAACCACAAGCGCCTCCAGCAGCGCGTGCTGGTCGCCGGTGCGGCCTTCATCCCCATGTGGGTGGAGGTCTCGGTGCGATTCGCGCACCTCGACGACGTCCTGGCGCTGTTCTTCACCGCGCTCGCCGTGCGCGCGCTGGTCCGCGGCAAGGCCACCGCCGTGGGCGTGTTCCTGGCGCTGGCTGTCGACTCCAAGCCGTGGGCGGTCGGCTTCCTGCCCCTGCTCCTGGCACTGCCGCGCCCCGCGCGTCTGCGCGCCGCCGCATGGGTCTTCGGTCTGGTCGCCGTGGCCTGGCTCCCCTTCTACCTCAGCCACATGGAAACCCTGGCCGCGGCCCGCTTCACCATCCCCAACCAGCCCGCGTCGTCGCTGCGCTGGTTCGGTGTGTACAACGCCGCCACCCCCTGGTGGGACCGTCCCGCCCAGATGGCCCTCGGCATCGCCCTGGGGACGCTGGCCGTACGCCGGAACCGCTGGCCGGCCGTCGTCCTGCTCGCCGCCGACGCCCGTATCGTCCTGGACCCCAGCGTGTACACGTACTACAACGCCTCGGTCCTCCTGGGCACCCTGATCTGGGACTCGATCGGCCAACGCCGACTGGTCCCCTGGGTCAGCTGGATCGCCCTCATCTCCCTGTACGGCAGCGCCCTGCTGATCCCCTCCGCGTCCACCCGAGGCCTCATCCGCCTCGCCTTCGCGCTGGGCTCCGCCGCGTACGTCCTGTGGTGGCCCCAGCGCACACCCCGGGGCAAGCGGCGCGGCAGACGGTCACAGGATCCACAGACGATCCCGGCGGCGGTCACCCATGACTACTTCCCTCGGCACACACGGTGAGACCTCCTCGAACTCCCGCTCCGGAAGCAGCCGCTGCACGGCGAGATCGACAACAGGCCGCGCGGCACGAGCCGGAGGTAAACTACCTGGGTGTCCGGGCTGCCACGTGGCCGCGAACAGCACCAGCCTCGGTGAGGTGGAGCGATGAGCACGGACTTCGATGTCGTGGTCCTGGGCGCCGGCCCGGGCGGATATGTGGCGGCCATCCGCTGCGCCCAGTTGGGACTTCGTACGGCCGTCGTGGAGGGCCGGTTCTGGGGCGGTGTCTGTCTCAACATCGGATGCATCCCGGCCAAGGCCCTGTTGCGCAATGCCGAGGTCGCGCAGTTGTTCCTGCATGACGCCGAGAAGTTCGGGGTGAAGACGAGCGGGGACATCACCCTGGACTACCGGATCGCGTACGAGCGAAGCCGTGTGGTTGCCGAGGGGCGCGCGAAGGGCGTCTCCTATCTGATGCGCAAGAACAAGATCACGCAGTTCGAGGGCCAGGGCACCTTCCTCGACCCCCACACCATGCAGGTGCGGATGAGCGACGGCGAGGAAACCAACCGCGAGGAAACACTGTCCTTCCGCTCCTGCATCATCGCGACCGGCGCGACCGTGAAGCTGCTTCCCGGCACGAGGCTCGGCAAGCGCGTCGTCACCTTCGAGGAACAGATCCTCGCCGACCACCTCCCCACAAGCCTGATCATCGCGGGCGCGGGTGCCATCGGAGTCGAGTTCGCCTATCTGTTGCGGTGCTACGGCGTCGAGGTGACGTTGGTCGAGTTCCTGGACCGCATCGCGCCCTTGGAGGACGAGGAGGTCTCGGCGGAACTCACCAAGCGCTTCAAGCGACTCGGGATCAACGTGCTGACCTCTGCGCGCGTCCAGTCCATCGAGGAGGCCGAGGACCGCGTCCGTGTGGTGGTCGAGCGGGGCGGCAGCCCCCAGGTCCTGGAGGCGGAGAAGGTACTGCAGGCCACCGGCTTCCAACCGCGTACCGCCGGCTACGGCCTGCCCAGCACGGGGGTACGGCTCACCGAACGGGGCGCCATCGACGTCGACGGACACTGCCGTACCAGCCGGCCGCACATCTACGCGATCGGCGATGTCACGGCGAAGCTGATGCTGGCGCACACCGCCGAGGCGATGGGCATCGTCGCCGCCGAGAGCATCGCCGGCGCCGAGACCATGGAGCTCGACTACCGCATGATCCCGCGCGCCACGTTCTGCCGACCCCAGATCGCCAGCTTCGGCTGGACCGAGAGCGAGGCCCGCGCCGAAGGCTTCGACGTGCGCGTGGCGAAGTTCCCGTTCACCGCCAACGCCAAGGCACACGGATTCGGCGACACGGCCGGATTCGTGAAGCTGCTTGCCGACGCCCGCCACGGCGAACTGCTCGGCGCGCATCTGATCGGCCCGGACGTGACCGAGCTCCTGCCGGAACTGACTCTGGCCCAGCAGTGGGATCTGACGGTGACCGAGCTGATCAGGAACGTCCATGCGCATCCGACGCTGAGCGAGGCCGTCCAGGACGCCCTGCACGGCCTCGCCGGACACATGATCAACCTATGACCAACCAGCAGTGAGGCAAGGACATCACACTGTCGTTCTGGGAGGTTCGTCATGCAGCACCTGCCCCCGCCGCCCACTCCTCGGCTGGAGCCCGCGGCGAAGGAACTCACTGACGCCACCGCACCCCACCCCCGCATTTACGAGGTCCCGCCCGAACAGGGACGAGACCTCCTCGCAGGCCTGCAGACCGGGGAGGGCGTGGAGAAGCCCCCCATCGACGAGGAGTGGGTCAGCGTCGACGCCGGGCCATGGGGCACCGTCCGGGCCCGCATCGTCAAGCCCAAGGGTGCCGACGGCCCCCTGCCCGTGATCCTCTACATCCACGGCGCCGGCTGGGTCTTCGGCGACGAGAACACCCACGACCGCCTCGTACGGGAACTCGCCGTGGGCGCCGACGCCGCGGCGGTCTTCCCCGTCTACGACCGCGCCCCCGAGGCCAAGTACCCGACCCAGAACGAACAGAACTACGCCGTCGCCCAATGGGTCGTGGCCCACGGAGCCGACCATGGCCTCGACGCCTCGCGCCTGGCCGTGTGCGGCGACTCCGTCGGCGGCAACATGGCCGCGGTCCTCGCCCAGATGGCCAAGGACCGCGGCGACGTCCGCCTCACCGCGCAGGTGCTGCTCTACCCCGTGACCGACGCGAACTTCGACACACCGTCGTACCTGCAGTTCGCCGACGGCTACTACCTCACCCGGGACGGGATGATGTGGTTCTGGGACCAGTACACGACCGACAACTCCCAGCGCGAAGAACGCTATGCGGCACCACTGCACGCCTCACTCGACGACCTGAAGGACCTTCCACCCGCCGTGGTCATCACCGACGAGGCCGATGTACTGCGCGACGAGGGCGAGGCCTACGCGGCACGCCTGCGGGAGGCCGGCGTCCCGGTCACCGCCGTCCGTGTCCTCGGAATGGTCCACGACTTCCTGATGCTCGACAGCCTCCGCGACTGCCACGCCACGAACGTGGCCCGCCGAATCGCCATGGGCGCGCTACGAAACGCCCTGCACGGCAAGTGAATGACGCCGACGCCGGCGCCTGTCAGGCGGTAGTACGGTCATCGCGTGATGTCGATTTTCGTCGACGACCCCCGGTTCACCCCGGGTTGACGTGTGAGCAGGTGTTCGCTGCGATCGTCGACAAGGACGGTGTACGGGACTGATGAGGCCGCCGAACGAGGAAGGGTCCAGCTGATGGGGCGCCAAGTGCATGAGGTCCCCGCGCTCTCCGGGGGACCGGGCCTCAAACCCCGTTCAGGTGGGTGAAGATGTCCGGCCAGGGTGTTCCGAAGTCGCCGCGGCCGGCCCAGGACGCGGTGCGGCGGAGGGGTTCCAGGAGGGGGGTCGGGGTGCTTGGGTGGCGCATGAGGGCGTACAGCTCCGGGGAGATGTCGCCGAGCGTCTGGGCGGCGACCTCGACGAGATGGCGGGCCATCCACACGTCTCGCTCGGCGTAGTCGAGGATCACTTCCTTGAGCACGGCCCGTTCCACCCGGCTGAGGATGCGCAGATAGGGGCGCCAGGTATTGGCGGCGGGGTTGCGCCACTTCTGCTGGGGCCGGGGGTCGGCCTCGTTCATGGTGCGGATCGCCGTGTCCAGCAGGTCCTGTGCCCGGGCCGGGTGTCCCGCGCCGGACAGCCGTACGGCCAGGGTGGGCAGGTGGCGCAGCCGACGGCGCCAGCAGTGGGGGCGGGCCTCCTTGTCGTCGGGCGGCAGATGGAGGCCGAGTGGGGCGAAGGCGAGTTCGTCGACGCGTGCGAGGGAGGTGTGCAGGGCGGGCGTGGACAGGTCGGCGAAATGGGCGTGCAGGGCCACCTGGAAGAGATGTGCCTCGTGGCCGGCGAGGACGATCTGGCGGGCGTGGTGGTCGGCAGGGTCGTAGTGGCGCAGTTGCTCGTTGCCGAGGGCGATGATCTCTTCGAGGACGGGTGTGAGGACGCGCAGCGGGTCCTCCGTGCGCCACAGGCCGTTGGCCCTGGGCAGGTGCGCCATGGTGAGGTCCATGATCTGGCGGCGGTAGGCGGCTTGCCGGGTGGTACGCAGTTGGTCCGCCGTGTCCTCGGCGGTCGCCGGCACCAGCAGGCCCCAGGAGACCAGCAGGAGGCGCAGCCGCATCCCGGCCAGCCAGTCGGGGCCCGGGACGCTCTGCAGGTGTCGCGCGATGGCATGCAGCTCGTCCAGGTGGGCCGGGTGGTCCAGCCCGTTTCTGAGCAGGTCCCGGTCCAGTTCGGCCAGCCGCCGCAGGCCCTCGCGGCGCCCGGAGACGGCGGCCTCGGCGCGCAGCCAGGCGAGGAGATGGCCGGACCCGTCGGCGGCCCTGCGGGCGACCGCCTCCCGCAGCCGGGCCGTGGCCGGATGCCGGGCGCCGTCGGTGGCGACGAGGGCGAGTTCCAGGGCGAGTCGGGCGTGCGGGTGACCGCCTCCGGCCGCGGCCGCGGTCAGCGCCGGGGACCAGGAGGGGGCCAGCCAGTGCGCGAGTTCACCCGGCCGGGGCTCCACGGGCTCCTCGGTCCCCGGGTGGATGCAGTCGGCGACGGTGGTGCCGGGGAGCGGCACCTTGTCCGTGTCGAGTGCCTTGGCGATCAGGCCGGTGACGCCCGTTTCCCGGTCGGTCCCGGGCACGGCCCGCAGGCGGGCGCGGCACCAGGCGCGCGCCGCGCGCGGGCCCGGGAGGTCGCCGGGTACGGCCAGCAGAGGCGCGATCAGGTACTTGGCGCCGTCGGCCGCGGCCACCGGGGAGCCGACGGCCGCGGCGACGGTGTCGAGGACCTGGTGGACCGTCTGTTCGTCTTCGGCGCCCAGCAGCTCGGCGACCCCGCGCAGTAGGGCGCGGTCGGTCACGGTGGTGGTGCCTCTCGCCAGCGCCTCGGCGCAGGCGACCGCGACGTCCAGCGGCACGACCTCTCCGCGGCGGGCGGCCACCCAGGCGACGGCCGCGGCGACGATCAGGTCGTCGAAGACGCCCGCCCACGGTTTCTCCTGCGGCAGCAGGGCCAGCTCCGCGGGCCGTTTCGCGGCGCTCTCCGCATAGGTGCCGGGCTGCTCCTCGGTGAGCCTGGCCAGGGCGTACAGGGCGCGTTGGTAGACCGTACGGTCACGGAAGCGGGCGGCCGCCTCGATCAGCCGGTCGCAGCCCCGCGCGGTCGCCTCCGGATCGGCCGCGTCCAGTGCCAGCAGCAGCTGGACCAGGGCCCCTCCGGGCGGCAGGCATTTCAGGGACTGCGCATCGGGAAATCGCAGCAGCCGGATGTCCGCGACGAACCCGGCCGCGACGCGGGGCTGTTGGCGGGCGAGGTGGATGAGGGCGGTCAGCACACGGCGGCGGGTCTCCTCCTCGCCCCGGTCCCACAGGGTGCGCAGGAGCACGGGCCAGGCGTACCAGGCGGGCTCGCTGGTGCCGTTGAGAACCGTCAGATAGGTCACCGTCTCCACGGGATCTGCCGTGGTCAGGACGCGGGCGCCCTGCTCGACGGCCTCCTCGGGCGGCCGGCGCAGACCGGCGTGGATACGCAGGGCGGTCAGCCGGGACACCGCCTCCTCGGCGTCGAGCAGCGCGCCCAGCGGCGGATACCAGTCGTAGGAGCCGTCCCGGTCCGCGGTGTGGAAGGCGTGCCGGACGGCCTCGGCGAGGAGCAGGTCCTCCGGGCGCTTGGCCACGCGTGCGGCGGCCAGTGCCAGCGCGCCGGGTCCAGAGTGGCTGAGGGCCCGTCCGGCCGCGTATTCGGCGAACGCCTGGTGGTGGAATGCGAGGTGGTCGCGCTCGAGTGCACGCAGCACACCGCGGCGCAGCAATACGGACAGGATCCTGTCGCCGTCACGCGGTGGGATGCGCAGCCGCTTGGCCAGGACGTCGCGTGCGCCGGTGCGCGGCAGTTCGGGTTTGCCCGCGCGGAGCATGGCCAGCCCCAGGACGCGGGTGGCCGCGGACAGGTCACGTCCCGCCTCGGGTCCCGTCGGTCCGGTGTCGCCGACCGTGTGCCGGGTGTCGGCGACGACCCGGTTCTCCCAGTAGTGGTCGAACAGGCCGGTCGCGTCCAGGTTCTCGTCGCCGGGGCCGGTCGGCGCGTACAGGTCGAAGATCATGCGCAGGGACAGCGGATGCCGGACCAGTTGTCCCAGGGGCAGGCCGCGGGCGACGGCGCCGGCGAGGATCCGGCGCATCTGTCCGGCGCGGGCCGGATCGAGCGGGCGGGCCGCTGTCGTGCCGGCCCCCTGGCGCGGCGCCGGGTCGCCGGGTGCCCGGCAGAAGACGCGCAGGTGTGTGTCGACCGCCCGGCCGAGTTCCGAGTCGGGGGCCCAGCCGTCGCGGATGCCCGCGTCCGCCTCCGTTCGGCCGTCCTCGTAGCTGCCCAGATGCCGTTTGCACAGCAGCTCGGCGATGCGGTGCTCGGTCCCGTCGGCGTACAGCTCCTCCAGCATCCGCGCCTCCGCCGACCGGCAGGCCAGGGCGACGGCCACACCGCTCGCCCGGACGTCCTTGGCCACCGTCACCAGCCGGTCGGCGTCCACGGAGTTGTGCAACAGCAGGTCGGCGGTGTCCAGCAGCAGGGCAGGCGGCCGCCCCGGTTCCTCCCGCTCCAGCCGCTCCCGGTACGCCTCCAACCCCCCGAGCAGCGCGGGCACGCTGAGCTCGGCGGGCTGGTCCGGGCCGCCGAGCAGGGCGGCCGCGGAGATGGTGACCACGGCTCGTCCCTCGTCCAGCAGGGCGCGGCGTAGTCCCCACAGCACACAGCTCTTGCCGCTTCCGGGGTCCCCCAGCACGGCGATGGCCCGCCGGTCCCGGCCGGCCCACTGGGCCCGCAACTGGTCCAGCAGTCCCGCTTGTTCGTCGCGGGTGACGTACAGGTCCGACAGCCGTACCGCCGCGACGTCCGGGGACTCGGTGCTCGGGAGCACCGCCTCCAGGGTGCGGACGGTCCGCCGGTCGACCGCCAGCAGCGCGGCCTCCGCCTCCTCCGGCCGCTCGGCGGACCGGGCCGGGGTGCCCGGTCCGGGCGGAGCGAGGGGCGTCCCCGTGTCGGGCACGCTCAGCCGGTGCTGCTCCAGCAGCGCTCCACCGGCGTGCGCCGCGAGCCGGAAGAACCACCAGCGCCCGGCGGGCAGGAGGTTGTCGTAGGTGGTGAAACGCAGGGCGGTGGCCTGGAGGCTGAGGAGGAAGTGGTCCGTCCAGTGGTCGCGCCAGGTGTCCGGGACCGATTCCGTACACGCTCGACGCACCGCCTCGACCAGCCGTGCCGACTCCGGCACGATCCGTCCCAGGTCTTGGTCCGACGGGTCCACCAGGTGGCGCAGCAGGGCGAGTTCCTGCTCGTCGGGGAGTTTCTCGCGCACTTTCGGTGCCAGCGCCGACAGCAGCAGGGTGGCTATGTCCCGGGACAGCGGGGCGTCCTCGGCGAAGGTCGCCAGGTCGATGAGCCGGAAGCCGTCGTACCGGACGCGTCCGTGCCGGTACGGCACCATGACGTTCTGCAGATGCAGGTCACCGTGCGCCCGGCCTCGTACGACACCGACCTTCACGACGGGGATCCTCTCCGACCCGGCGGCCATGGCCAGCGGGTTGGGCAGGACACGCCCGTCGACCTCGATCCAGGGCGGGTTGGGGGCCAGGGCCGCGATGCGGGCGCCGTAGGCCCGTGCCGATCCCGCTTCGGAGAGCAGCGCGCCGAGTTCGCCCGTGAGTACGTCGGCGGCGGTGGTCGGCACGGCGGTGCCACCCTGGATCCCCTGGTTCCAGCCGGTCAGCAGCCATCGTGTGAGGTACGCGCACGCCTCGTGGAGGTGCTGTCCCGCGAGCCCCGCCAGTGTGTCCACGTCGCGCAGACTGCCGGCCGCGGGGGCCTGGAAGGTCAGCAGGCGTCCGTCGCCCACCGGCCACGGCCGGAACGCCTGCCGCGCCACCCGGTCGCCGCCGGCTCGCTCCGCGCGGGTGTGCGCGTCCGGTTCGGACCGCTGGTCGGCGGCGCACACCTTGACCACCACGTCACCCACGCCGGGGGTGACCGTCACGGCGGTGAGCAGGGCTCCGGTGGCGCTGTCGCCCAAGGGCCGCCAGCGGGGCTCGACCGGGAGGACCGTACCGCCGTGCCCGCCGTGCCGGGCCCAGTCGACCAGGGCGCGTCCCGCCGCCTCGTCGTCGAACAGGTCCGCGAGTTGCGCTGCCGTGTCGACGTCGTCCGGGCCCTCGGCCGGTGGTGCCGACGGCTCGGGGCCCGGTGCGCCGTGGGCGGAGCCGGTGGGCGTGGGGGTCATCGGGTCGCCTCCAGGACGTCGGGGGCGGTCGGGTCGAGGAAGGTGCCGATGGGGAGCAGCGCGCCCCATTCCCGGACGGGGCAGTCCCACATCGCCGGGAAGTCGAAGGCCGCCGAGATCGCGTGGTGGACCGCGTCGGCCACGGTGCCGTGCGCGCCGTGGAGCGCGTCGAGCACCTGCCGTACAAACGCCTCGGCCACCGGGGTGTCGTTGAACTCCCCCACCGTGGCGAGCAGTTCGACCGTCCCTCTGGCGAGGGCGAGGGTGGCGATGCTGACCGGGTCGGTCATCGCGCGCCCGGGGATTCCCGCTCCCCAGCAGGTGACCAGGTATAGCCGCCGTGGCGGGAGACCGCGCAGGACGTCGGCGGGGAGCAGCCAGTTCTCGCCGTCCAGTTCCAGGTAGTGGCCGGTTCCCGGGACCAGGCGTCCGTGGCAGACGACGATCACCGTGTGACAGCCGGCGCCCAGGCGTTCCTTGACCGAGCCTGCGTCGGGGGGCCGCTCCAGCTCGCGCCCGGGGACCGGAAGGGGCTCGTGATGGGTGATGTACGGGCTGCGCCAGAAGACGGCCGGCGCCTCGGACGGGCCGGCCGGGCCGCGCCGGCGCAGCACGCGCTGCAGGAAGAGGGAAGGGCACACGGCGAAGCGGGCGGCCTGCCCGAGGACCAGGTCGTCGCGCAGCGGTACGGCACCCCACGGTACGAGCCACAACTCGCCTACCGGCAGGAGGAGAAGCCTGTGCTCCCCGGGCTCCGCCAGCTGGTCCCGCAGCGGTTCGGGGACGAGCTCGGCCAAGGGTGCCAACTGCACCGGGACCAGGGCGCTGCGTTCGGCGCTGTCCTCCTGCAACACGGCCAGCAGCCGCCGGCAGGGCTCGGAGAGCGGAGCGCTGCCGAGGACCGGGCGCCCGTCGGCGGTGTGCCACAGCCAGTGGACCCGGTCCGGTGCGTCGGGATCCACGACAAATTGGAGAGCGTGACAGCCCGGCGGCAGATCGCGGATCAGCTCGGCGCCGTCCTCGGCGGGTGGGAGGTACACGCTCGCCAGGACGTCCTCGAGCGCCTCCTCGGCCGGCTCGCGCAGACCCTGCGGTACCGCGAGGGCCCCCATCATGCGCAGAATCCGCCGGCGCCGGTCGGTGCCGGGCGGCAGGACAGGGCCGTGCCCCGGGCCGCGCCGGCCGGCGGCCCAGCGCTGGTCGGCGTGCACGATCATCTGCTGCGCGAACTCCGCGTCGGTCACCGATGCGGTGTCCGGGGGCGCCTGGGCGAGTCCCGCCAGGCGCCGGCCGGCGAGGGCCTCGGCGACGACCGCGAACGACGCCGCGTCGCCCACCGCGACCGCGGCCCGCAGCGCGGCCGAGTACACCCCGGCGAACCGGCCCCGGTACTCCTGCTGTGCGGCCGACTCGCGGTGCGTGGCCCGGAACTCCTCGATGGCGAACACCGCGGCCACCCGGTCACGCAGCGCACGGCCGGACTCGGCCAACGCCTCCCGCGCCTCGGCCAGCTTTCCCAGCGCCGTGCACACCCCGAGCAGGTCGTCCAGTTCGCGATAGGCCGCGAGGGACTGTTCGAATCCGCTCACCGCACCGTGCCAGTCCGCCCGGGAGCGGGCCACGCGGGCCAGGTCGTGGAGGGCATGGGCGCGGGCCCGTGGCAGCCCGCGTTCGGTGGCGATGGTCAGCGCGGCACGGTACTGGATCTCGGCGCTGTCGGGTTCGTTCACGCGCAGCAGGAAGTCGCCCAGGTCGCCGAGGACGTTGGTGACTCCGACCGGGTCGTCGTCCGCGTCGAACAGCTGCGCCGCCCGCACCAGCCAGGTGGTCGCCTCGTCGGGCCGGGCAAGGCGCAGCAGCACGGCGCCGAGCCGCTGCGCCGAGTGCGCCTGACCGGTCACGCCGTGGACGGCCTCGAACACCCGGTGGGCCCTCTCGTACGTCTCCGCTGCCCTCTCGGGTGAGCCCAGCCGCTCCTCGCACTCGCCGAGGCCGAGCAGCGCGTTGCCCTCGTACACCGGGTCGGCGAGTTCTTCGGCCAGGGTGAGGGCGCGGGTGAACCGCTCGGTGGCGCGGCCCGCGCTGTGGTGCATCCTCGTCAGGTGGCCCAGCGCGACGAGGGCACGCAGCTCACCGAAGCGGTAGCCGAGCGCCGCGGCGTCGCCCAGGGCGCGCTGGTAGGCCTCGACGGCCTGCTCAGGAGCGTCGAGGTGACGGTGGGCGTCTCCCACGCCGAGCCGGGCGTTGACCCGGGTGACACCGGAGGTGGTGGCCGCGGCCAGGTCCGCGAACACGGTGTGCGCGTGGTCGTACCTGCCCTCGCGGATGGCCGTGTCCCCCTCGGTCTCGGCCCTCAGGGTCCGGTGCCATTCCGCCAGGTCCATGGGCTCCACGGCCGCTGCGGTGACCGTCGTGTCCAGCAGGTGCCGGTAGCGGCAGCGCAGGGCGATCGCCCCCGGGGGCGGGTGTTCGGCGAGCCGCCGACGAACCTGCGGGGAATCCGAGTTCCATGCCTCGAAGATCAGCGGGGCCATGCGGTGCCGAGTGATGTCACCGGCGTAGGAGTCGGAGTTGGCCACTCAGCCGGTCCCTTCCGCGCCCGGCCCGCGCAGCCGCGGCACTTCGCCGAGCAGTCTGCCGCCCAGCGCGACGGGCCGCGTCGGGGCGCGGGCCGCCGGTGGTGCCGAAGTGACGGTGGGCGGCTGTTCCGTGAGCGTGCTCTTGAACGGGTTCTTCAGTGGCCGGGGGCGCTCGCTGCCGATGCGCGCCCCGGTCAGCGCGGCCCATCGCCCGGCGGCCCGGCAGGCCAGGCGCATGAACCACCACCGCAGCTCCGGAGAGAAGCTGGTGAAGGTGGTGAAGCGGAGTGCGGCGGCCTGGAGCGCCGGCGGGTACTGACGCAGCCAGGCGTCGCCGAAGCCCTTGGGCTCCACCAGGCTCCATGTGGCGTCGTGGACACCCGCGATCAGCCGGGCGACGAGGGGGTCCTGCCGCGGGTGCGCGGGGATGTGCGGATGCGTCAGGTCCGTCAGCAGCGCCTGCCTCTGCAGTGCGGAGAGGTCCGGCCACAGCCAGGCCACCGCGGACAGCAGCAGCTGGACCTGGTCCCGTGCGCGTGGACCGACAGAGCGGTATGTCGACAGGTCGATGAGACGGAAGGTCCTTGGCTGGACGCCCTGTTCGCCCTGCACCACCAGGATGTTCCCGAGGTGCAGATCGCCGTGGACGCGTGCGGTCAGGACGTCGAGTTTCCGGTCGCCCCGGCCGGTGTGCCCGAAGGCCGCCGGCAGCGGATTGGGGAGCGGCTCGGGATCCTCCGCCGTGACGATCCAGCGGACGCCCGGGCCGCTGAGCCCCGCGACCGCCGCCCACCGGTCCACCGATCCCGTGCCGCTCAGCGGGCCCCGTAACTCCTGGTCGAGGAACGCGGCCACGGTCTGCTCGGTCCGCCGTACGGAACCGTTCCACTCGGCCGCGACGGCCCGGGCCACCGCCAGACATGTGTCGACCAGTTGCTCGGCCTGACCCGGACGCTCCAGGTCGGCCAGAGGCCGGCACAGCGCGGTGCCCCCGGCCAGGTGCTGGAAGTAGATGATCCGGCCCGCCGGGGTGTCCACCGGTCCGGCCTGCGCCACCAGGCCCACCAGATGCCTGCGGGTGAACTCGGCTGCACCGGGCGCGACTTGGGCGGCCGCGTCGTCGAACGCCCGCCGGTGGGCGTCCGGTTCACGCCGGTTGTCCTGTGGTACGACCTTGGCCACGAGGTTCAGGTCGTCGCCGCCCGGGGGTCGCAGTACGAGGGAGGCGACGAAGGCGTCGGTGTAGCCGCGCGAGGTCCATGGGGCGGCGGGCAGGGACACCGTCCAGCCGGAGGTGCGGCGCCACCGGGCCAGGCCCTCGGCGGCGTCCTCCCCCAGTAGGTCGGCGAGTTGCCGGTCCGTTTCGCCGTCGGCCGCCCGCGTCTCCACGCCACCTCCGCTTGCGCCGGTGTCCAGGCAGATCAGTGTGTCAGATCGGGCGCGGCGGGACATCGTGGTCGCGGCGGTGTGCATACGTTCGCGCTAGGCTGCCGCTCACCGGCCACGGCGGGCCGCGGGGAAGGGAGTTGGCCGGATGAGTGACGGTCCGCAGAGCACGCGAGGACCGGCCGGTCGCCACGAGTTGTACTCCGAGGACGCCGTCATGGGTGCCGCCGACCGCCGTTGGCGGCTGGAGTCGGCCATCCGCTTCGGCCACGCCACGGTGATGGACGCCGACGCCGAGACCCTCGACCGGCTCGTCCACCGAGTCGGCCGGGACCGCTGGGCCTATTCGTACGTCACGTTCCCCTACGACCTCGACCGGCTGGGCGAGGGCCGCCGCTACGAGGGTCTGCGCCTCACGGTGACGTACCGTCATCCCCGTGTCCTGGCCGAATACCTGGCGCCTTCGCACGACAACACCGATGTCCCGATCTCCGAGGCCGTTGTCACGTTCGGGCTGGGGCAGCCCCGCATGACGTGGGACTTCAGCCCGTGCGAAGGCGACGTGGAGCTGGCGCCGCACGGTCGGGTGGTCCACTGCCTGGTCCGGCGCCCGCCCGAGGTCGAACAGGTGGAGGTGGTGCTGGAGGCGGAGGTGACGATCGTCCGCCAGCTGCTGGTGGTGGACCGCCGGACGGCGCTGATCCGGGAACCGGGTCACTATCTGCTGTCCTTCACCGAGGGCACCTTCGAGCCGTTCGACCCGGGCCTCTCGTTCCGCATCTCGTGAAGGGGCTCGGCCCGGTCGGGCAGTTGCCCGCCGTCCGCGTTGCCGCCGTCGCCGGCCATGTGAGCCCAGGGGCCGGAGGTCAGGATGCCCAGGGCGAGGATGGCCAGACCGCAGCCGACGATGATCCACCAGACGGCGGGGCGCGTTCCGGCGGCGATCACGGCACCGCTCACCGCGATGCCGAGCGCGGCGCCGACCTGACGGCTGGTCGCGGCGATCGCGGCGGCCACTCCTGCCTGGGCCCGCGGCAGACCCGAGACCGCCGTGTCGGTGATGGGTGCGTTGACGAATCCGAAGCCCAGTCCGAACAGTGCGTACGCCGCGTAGAGCAGGAGGCCCGTGCCGTCCCCGGAGCGAGTGGCGGGCACGGCCAGCGCGCCGCCGGCGGTGATACCGGCGCCGGCGATGAGCAGCGGGATGCGCGGCCCGCGGCTGCCGACCATCCGCCCGGACAGGGGCGGGCACAGCAGGCACAGCACGGCCATCGGCAGCAGGCGCACCCCGGCATCCAGCGGACTGAGCCCCAAGTCACCTTGCAGATGGAGGGCGTTGGCGAACAGGAAGCCGCCGAGTGCGACGAAGGCGCAGACCGCCATCACCGTGGCCCCGCTGAAGGATGCGCTGCGGAACAGACGCGGATCGATCAGCGGTTCGTCACGTCTCCTCTCGTACGGCACGAGCCCGGCCAGCGCACCCGCCGCGGCGGTCAGGCTGGCCACGATGACGGGTGAGGTCCAGCCCCGGCCCGGCGCCTCGATGACGGCGTACGTCAGCGTGCCGAGCGCCGCGATCACCAGGAGTTGGCTCACCGGGTCCACCCGGCGGGGCCGTGGCGCACGGGACTCCGGTACGCAAAGGGCGGCCAGCACCAGCGCGGCCAGCCCGATCGGCACGTTCAGCCAGAACACCGACCGCCATCCGGCGATCTGCACCAGTACGCCGCCGAGGACGGGACCGGCCGCCATGCTGATGCCGACCACGCCGCCCCACACGCCGATGGCCCTGGCCCGCTCCGACGGCCGCGGGAACGCGTTGGCGATGACGGCCATGGCGACCGGGGTGAGCATGCAGCCGCCCAGGGCTTGCGCCATACGGAAGACGATCAGCCAGTTCAACGACGGTGCCAGGCTGCACAGTGCCGATCCGCCGGTGAACAGCACGAGCCCGAGTCGGAAGACGCGCCGTCGGCCGACCCGGTCGGCCGTGGAGCCGGCGAGTATCAGCAGCGAGGCCAGCACGATGGTGTAGGCGTCGAGGGTCCACTGCAGGCCCGCCACGGAGCAGTGCAGGTCTTGCTGTATCGAGGGCAGGGCGACATTGAGGATGGTGGTGTCGAGGCTGACCAGCAGGACGCCGAGACAGCAGACGGCCAGGACCAACGACGGTCTGCCGCGGTCGGGTTCGGGCACGGCCGGACCTTCCGGAGTCAGGGCCGCGGCCGGTCGGTGGCGTGGGTGTCGGCGAAGTCCCAGACCACGGGGAGGAATTGCTCGGGCGTCTCGGTCTGGGGCATGTGGCCGGTGCCCTGCAGCAGCCGGAACTCCGCGTCGGGGATGGCCTGTGCGTACGCGCGTCCGTAGTCGGCGTCGACGACCTGGTCGCTTGCGCCCCACGCGACGAGTGTCGGGTGGGTGATCTTGGCCAGTCGGTCGGGCAGGGCGGGGTCGGCCATGGCGTTCGTGCCCGAATAGACGCGCAGCGTGGCACGGTTGGCGGCCATGACCGCGCGCTGCGCCTCGGAGAGTGTGCTGGGGTCGAAGCGGAACTTCGAGGGGTCGTGGAAGGAGAGCCGGGACAGTTCGACGGGAGTCAGGGAGAAGGCGTCCGCGATCGGGTGGCCGGGGACGTCGATGCCGACGGCGTTGACGAGGGTCACGCTGCTGATCCGGTCGCTGCCCAGCGCCGCCAGTTCGGCGGCGATCCAGCCGCCGACGGAGTTGCCGACGACGGCGACGTCCCGCAGGTCGAGCGCGTCGAGCAGCCGTGCGTAGACCTGGGCCAGGGTCGTGACGTCGGTCAGCCAGTCGGGACGGTCGGTGCCGTCGAAGCCGGGGTGGACGGGGGTGAACACCCTGGCCGGACGCTGCTCGGCAAGGAGTCCGGCGAACGGGGTGACGGTCTGCGGACCGCCGCCTCCGTGCAGGAGCAGGAAGGGGTGCCCCTGCCGGCCCTGGAGGTCGACGGTGACGTCGAGGGTGCCCTGGTCGACGGTGAGGGTGTGGGTGCTGCTGGTCATGTGGGGCTCCTGAAGTGGGCGGCCGCGACGGGCCGCGGCGAGGGGAAGGGCCGGCGGGACAGCGGCGCCGTCAGGCGTAGTCGGTTGCGGGAACGGTGGCGTAACGGCTCATCACCGCGACGGTCGACTCCGGGGTCAGCTCCTGACCGCCGGCGATCATGTCCCGCAGGTCCCGGAAGTACTGCACATACAGGTCGGGCGTGAAGGTGTTGAGCATCACGGCAGGCTCGTCGCCGAGGTTGGCGAAGGTGTGCGGAGCGCCGGGCGGGATCATTGCGAGCGTGCCGGCCGGGGCCACGTGGGTCGTCTCCCCGACGGTGAAGTGCACGGTTCCGGAGACGACGTAGAAGCCCTCGTCGTGCTGGGCGTGGCGGTGCTGCGGCGGCCCCTGGGTGTGCGGGGCGAGGGTGATCTCGCCGATCCCGAGGCGGTGCCCGGTGGTGCTGCCGTCCTCCAGGATGCGCATCTGTGTCGGGCCCAGCTGGATCGTCTCGCCGTCGTCCGGGCCGACCACGGAAACCGTAGTCATCGCTGCCTCCTTCGTGAGAGCCGACTCTCATGAGAGTAGAGAAGTCGAGGCTCGTTATGCAAGTGAACTCTCATAACGAGAGTCGAGTGCTAGGATGAGGGTGAAAGCACAGAAGGAGAGGTTCCACGATGACGGCGCAGGCGGGCACCGGCCGCACCAACCAGAAGCAGCGCACCCGCACGGCGATCGTGGCGGCCGCCCGCGAACTCATCGGCACGGGCGCCGAGGTGACCATGCCTCTGATCGCCCGCGCGGCGCTGGTCTCCGAGGCCACCGCCTACCGGTACTTCCCCGACCTCTCCTCACTGATCAGCGAGGCCCTGGCCGGCGCCTGGCCGCCCCCCGCCGAGGCGCTCGCGCCGGTCGAAGACTCCACCGACCCCGTCGAGCGGGTCGCCTTCGCCTGCGAGTTCCTGCTCCGCGGCATCATCGCCCGCGAGGGAGCGGTACGGGCGATGATCTCGGCCACCATCACCCGCCCCGATGCGGCGACCGCCCGCCCCGGAATCCGCTTCGGACTGATCGACCACGCACTCCTCCCGCTCGAAGACACCCTCGGCACAACGGACTTGGAAGCCTTCGCACAGCTCAAACGGGACCTCGCGGTCACCGTGAGCGCCGAGGCACTCTTCACCCTCACCGACCTGTGCGGGCTCGACCCCGAAGAGGCGATCAAAAGCGCCGTACGGACGGCGACGACACTCACGGAGGCCGCGGTCCGCTCGCACGGGGCGTCGGCTGACCCCTTCCGGTGACTGACGGACGACGCGCGCATGGATCGCGCGTCGCGGAGGTACAGCGTCTCCGCCGTGAGAGTCCCGGAATCGTGAGGAGATCAGCCGTGTACGCAGCCGTCAGACGGTACGAGGGAGTGACCGATCCGGCCGAAGCGGGGCGCCGGGTGAGCGAGGGGTTCGTGCCGCTCATCCGTCAGATCCCCGGCCTCCTGGCCTACTACTGGGTCGACGCCGGGAACGGAGTGATGATCTCGACCAGCGTCTTCGAGGACGAGGACGGGGCGCATGAATCCATCAAGAAGGCGGCGGTCTTCGTACGCGACCACCTCGCACCGCTGCTCCCCAACCCTCCCCAGGTCATGTCGGGCCAGGTCGTGGCCTTCGCGTAACACAAGGGGCGGCACATCCAGATCGCACCGGGCACCGGCCGCCGGCATGGCCGGTTCCCCTCGTCACGCCCGAAGCGGAATGCAATGATCACCAAAGCGCGGCACTCCCGCGCGAGAGTCCCAGTGGGGGCCGAGAGGCCCCCTTCCAGGCAGGTGACACTGTGGCCGACGCAACGCGTGAAGAAGAGGCCATCCGCGGCGTCGTGGAACGCCTGAAGGGTGCCTTCAGCGCGACGCACAGCCAGGACGAGATCGAGGCGGCGGTAGCCGAGGCACACGCGTCATTCACCGACGCCCCGTTCGCGAGTTCGTCCCTGTGCTGGTTGAACGCAAGGCGAGGGCCAGGCTCCAAGGGGACTCCGGTTGAAGGCGATCCTGCCGTGCGTCTGATCACCGTGAACCCCAGCGTGACGCGAGCCGACGGCACAACGTTCGAGCCCGCTGGTGCGTGGGGGGTGCGCTGCATCCATCCGCGCACCACACATGCCATCGAGTCTGCCGAGTCCGCCCAGGCGACCGCATGAATCGGCCCACACACGGCACGCTGCATCACATCGAGTTGTGGGTGCCGGACCTCCAACGCGCACTCGCCTCGTTCGGCTGGCTGCTTCAGGCGCTGGGTTACGCCGTCCACCAGAGCTGGAACGACGGCCGCAGTTGGCGGCTCGGGCCGACCTATCTGGTCATCGAGCGATCCCCGGCCCTCACTGCCGAACGGCACGATCGCTGCCGTCCGGGACTGAACCATCTGGCCTTCCATGTCGAGGACGCCACCGCGGTCGAGAAGCTGGCCGCCGACGCCGCTGAGCATGGCTGGCAGCTGATGTTCCCCGAGCGGCATCCATACGCCGGCGGCGGCCGGCACTACGCCGCCTACCTGGAGAACGACGACGGCTTCGAGGTCGAACTCGTCGCGATCAACCCAACCGAACGCAACTGAGATCGACCGGACCACAGGTCCCGACGATCACACCTGAAGGTGCGGCGCGGCGGCCGAGGTCGCCGCGCCGGCGGTGCGATGGTTCTCCCGAGAGGCTGTGTGAAGCATGCCGAAAGCCACCCATGGGAGTGCATCATGACGCAACTCGGTCTGCTGGCACGCATCGAGGCCAAGCCGGACTACGCGGACCAGGTCGAAGGCCTGCTGCGCGACGCTGAGCAGCTCGCGCGGCAGGAGTCGGACACCGTCACATGGTTCGCGTTCCGCCAGGGCCCCACCACCTTCGGCATCTTCGACGCCTTCGACGACGAGCAGGGGCGCCAGAGCCATCTGCAGGGCAGGATCGCCGCCGCGCTGATGGAGGTCGCCCCGGAGATGCTCGCCGAGGCGCCCGACATCAAGCCCGTCGACATCCTGGCCGACAAGCTCCCCTGAGCGACCGCTGCTCTCGCCTGCTGCCGGTTCGCCCTCGACCGGCCGGGACTGTGGGGAGTCGGTGTCATCCGCTCGACCGTCGCCGCGGCGGCTCACCGTCGTCCCGCGCAACGTACGCTCACTGGTCATTCCGCCCACGGCCTTCATAACGACCCGATACGGCGCGGCCGGGTACCGTGCCGTGGCACTGCATCCGGAGCTCCGACACTCCGACGCCTGGCCAGGCAGGACGTAGCGGATGGCGGCGCGCATAGTTGGCACCTAAAGGAGAGGATCCACCAGAGCCGAAACGGAGTGTGCGGGTGACGACGCCGCCGATCGACTACCGGGCACTGTTCGCGGCCACGCCCAGCCCACACCTCGTGCTGGACCCCGGCCTGGTGATCGTCGACGTCAACGAGGCCTACTGCCGCGTGACCGGGCGCACCCCGGAAGACCTTGTCGGGCAATACCTCTTCGACGCCTTCCCGGACAATCCCGAAGACCCCGATGCCGACGGGATGCGCAACCTCAACGCCTCGCTCCACCGCGTACTGCACTCACGCGAGGTGGACCCGATGGCCGTTCAGAAGTACGACATCCCCGTGGCCGACAAGCCAGGAGTGTTCGAAGAGCGCTGGTGGTCGCCGATCAACACTCCCGTGCTCGGGCCCGACGGACAGGTGGCATGGATCATCCACCGGGTCGAGGACGTCACCGAGTTCGTGCTGGCCCACCCGTTCCCCCCGCGGTCGGGCCAGACGCTCAGCGAGCGGGAAGCCATGGAGGCCGAACTGTACGCGCGGGCCCAGGAGCTCCAGCAGCTGAACGAGGAGCTGCGCCAGGCCCACGCCCGGGAACGCCAGGTCGCCGTCACGCTCCAGGAAGCGATGCTGCACTCCCCCGACCTGGCCCGGCACCCCGACGTCGTCGTGCGTTATCTGCCCGCCTCCGAGGGGCTGAACGTGTGCGGCGACTGGTACGACCTGGTGGACATGTCCGACGACGTGTTCTCCGTGGCGGTCGGGGACGTGGTCGGCCACGGACTGGAGGCGGCGGCCACGATGGGCATGCTGCGCAGCGCGCTGTCCGCCGCCGTCCGCGCACTCAGCGAGCCCGCCCAGGCGATGGAGGTGCTGGGCCTGTACGCCCGCTCGGTGGAGGGAGCACTGGCCACGACCGCCGTCAAAGCCGTCATCAACACCCGTCTTCGGCACATCACCTACAGCAGCGCGGGGCATCTCCCACCCGTCCTCGTGCACGCCGACGGCACGTTCGTCCTCCTCGACCAGGCCACCGACCCTCCGCTGGGAGCCCGCCCCCTCCATGTCCCCCGCCCGCAGGCCGCCGTCCCCTACAAGCCCGGTGACACGCTCGTGCTCTACACCGACGGACTCATCGAACGACGCGACGAGGACATCGACACCGGCCTGCGGCGCATGACCGACATCCTCGGCGACAACGCCCGCCTCACCCCCGACCATCTGGCGGACACCCTGCTCGCCCGCCTCGGTGTGAGCAGCGGCGGTACCGACGACATCGCCCTGATCGTCAGCCGCCTGTAGCCTGGTCGAAGTCGTCACAGCAGCCTCAAAAATTCACCGAACTCACGTACAACCCTTGCGGTTTGTCGAAGGTCTTCTGATCGCAGCGCCCGGTTCCCGGGAATCCGCCCCATCTGGAGACACTTACGTGAAACACCCTCTGCCCGGAACCACGGCCCTCGCCGCCCTGCTCGTCGCGGGCCTCACCCCTTTGGTCCTGTCGACTCCCGCCTCCGCCGCACCCTCCGGACTTGCGGGCGACTTCAACGGCGACGGCTACCGGGACGTGGCCATCGCGGCCCCCGCGGCCACGGTGAACGGGAAGTCGTGGGCCGGGCAGGTGGCCGTGGCCTACGGCACGGCGAGCGGGCTGAATCCGGCCAAGCACCAGCTGATCAGCCAGGACACCGCGGGCATCCCCGGCAGCGCCGAGAAGGACGACGAGTTCGGCGATCAGCTCGCTGTCGCCGACCTCAACCGCGACGGCTACAGCGACCTCGTCGTCGGCGCCCCGCACGAGAAGGCCGGCAGCGCCGAGGACGCGGGCACGGTCGTCATCGTCTGGGGCTCCCGCAGCGGCCTGTCCGGCGGTACGGCGGTGAAGAACCCGCAGACCCTGTACGGCAGTTACTTCGGCCTGAGCATCGCGGCGGCGGACTTCACCGGCGACGGCAAGCCCGACCTTGCGATCTCCGCGCAGAGCGACTCGGGCAGCCCCACCTGGCGGATCCGGCTGATCCGGGGCCCGTTCAGCACATCGGGCGCGACCGGCAGGGTGTCCTCGTACTCCCCGGGCATCGACAAGCCCGTGCTCACCGCCGGCCGGGTCAGCGGCGACACCAAGGCCGACCTCGTGGTCACGGGCCGGAAGCCCGACCGCGACCAGCTCGCCACCGCTGTCTACTACAAGGGCACCTCCGACGGCATCAGCAGGACGACGACCCTGCGCGCCGCCGAGTCGGCCGCGATCGGCGACCTGAACAAGGACGGCTACGGCGACATCGTCCTCGGCAACCCCGAGGATCCGGCCGACGAGCCCTCGGCCTCCGCCGGCGGCAAGATCCACGTCATCTACGGCACCTCGTCCGGCCCGAGCGGCACGCGCCGCGTCACGTACACGCAGAACACCGCGGGCGTCCCGGACACCTCGGAGAACGGCGACAGCTTCGGCCAGGCGCTGGCGATCGGCGACTTCGACAAGGACGGCTACGGGGACCTCGCGGTCGGCGCGCCGGGTGAGTCCTTCGGGGACGACGCCCACTACTTCCCCTCCGCCGGGGCGATCACCCTGCTGAGGGGCTCGGCTTCCGGCGTGACCACGACGCGCCCGGTGTTCCTGACCCAGGACAGCCCCGGCGTGCCCGGCTCGGTGGAAGGAATCGACAACTTCGGCCAGACGCTCCTCGCCTCCGACGTGAACCACGACGGCCACGCCGACCTCACGGCCGTCGCCGGTCAGGAGAACGACCCCGAGGGCGCGGCCTGGTTCCTGCCGGGCGCAGCGTCCACGCTCTATTCGACGACGGCGTCGACGACCTTCGGTCCGACCAAGGTGGGCCTGCCGGCCCACAAGTACACCGGTTTCGGGTCCGACTTGGCGGGCTAGTCCAGCGGTTCACGCGCAGCCCATCAGCGCGTGGGCAGCTGGTCATAGGTTTTGAAGGTGTAGGCCGCGTCGTACGTCATGAGGTTTCCGCTCGCGGCCGGGAGGCCGAGCCGCTGGTTGAGGAGTCTGGTCAGCGGTCCGCAGTGTTCGGCGGCGGGCGCGATGAACGTGTCGTCGTACGCCGAGAACTTGATCAGCGGCGGGTCCTGCGAGACCCACTGCGAGGGGCCCGATCGCTTCAGCTGGAAGTCGATCGGCGCGTCGGCCCCGATGGTGCAGTTCGGCGCCAGTTGGGGGCTAAGCAGACGGAAGCGCAGGCTGAACTGTCCTGTGTAGAAGTCGGATCGGCCGCCGTACTCCGGCTGTATGGCCAGTCCCCGAAGCCGCGCGTGCTCGCTGACGACGGGAGCGGGGAAGCCGCCCGGTACGGCGGTCGGTGTGCTGTGCATGGCCCCCCACACCTGCCCCTTGGTGCCGTCGGGCAATGGCCCCTCGGCATGGGTCATCGTGATCGGAGCGAGCGTCACGGTCATCTTGCCCATCGACAACTGCGGTGCGGCGGTGTGCACTTCGCACCGCCAGCGGGCCGGGTCCGCTCCTGCCGGGAGGGCCGGGCAGTCGCTGAAGTCGGTCAGGGGCTGGTCCGCGACGGTCGGCCCGGCGTACGCATGACTGGGCGAGTGGGCCCCTGCGACGGCTGCCAGGGCGGCGGCGCCGACGAGGGACACGGCGGCGCGGCGGGCGAGAGCGGGGCGACGGTGATCGGCGGTGGTGTGCGGCATGAGCAACAGCCTGCCGCTCCCTCCCCCGCGTCACCATTGGTGACATCCCCGTCCCTGCCCTGATCCGACCCTGAGGCCGTGTCAGGGGTGCTCCCCCAGACGGGCCGTCCTTCTCTGCCTCCGCCCTCCGTCGGCACCGGCGGCCGGCTCGGTGGTGTCAGAACCGAATGTCCGGGTCCCGGAGGACCACGCGCAGTCTGTCGTCGGCATGGTCGGTGTCGAGCTCGGGGCAGAACCAGACGTTCTGCCTGGGGGCGGCGGCCGGGTCGTCCGCGACCATCACCCACAGCAGCAGACCCCAGAGCACGGTGGGTGGGTGACCGGCCAGTCGAGCGCCCAGCCCGACGGGTACGGCGGCGCCGATGCGTGGTGGCGGCGGGCCGGCCACGTCGGGCGGCGTGAAGTCGCAGGCGCCGTGCCCGGCGAGGACCAGCGGGGTGTCCTTGACCTTGAGCCAGTGCACCTCGATGCCCTGCGCGACGCGGTCGAGCGCGGCCGCCAGCCACCCGCGCACCGACGCCTCCGGATCGAGGAGCCAGTTCAGCGGGCCGTCGGGGTCGGTGGCGTGGCTCAGATCGTCCCGTGGAGGGCCGTACTCGGGGTTCTCCACGGATTCCCCCACCACATTGCCCTCCCTGTCCACCAGCCACCAGCGTCGTACGGACTCCGGCGGTGCCCAGGTCTCCGAGGCGTACTCTGCGTCGATCTCGAACATCCAGCGATCCCCGTTGTCGCTGTGGCTCGGCAGCGGAAGGTTCCGCAGTCCTTCCGGCAGTGTCCCCGGCGGCCACGAGCCCCGCGGCGGGTCCGGTCTCCGTCTGCGCCCGAAGATGCCCATTCCCTGCCCCCACCCCCCGGCCGGTCCAACCCGCCGGGCGTGAACATCCCTGCCCATGACGGCGCCGGGATAGGCCTGGCCGACGCGGCCGAACGCCTGCGGGCGCCCGCGCGGCCCACCATACGAAGTACGCATACCCCGGCGCGGCAGGCCTCGGTGGCCGTAGCGTGATGACGCTATCCAATCCCCATCCGGATCGATCATTCGTGGAGCAGGAATGGGCAACGACGACACGGTCATCGCCGTACTGCGCAAGGGACACGACGCTCTCGCCGGCTCGGTGTCCGGATTCAGCGACGACGACCTGGCCCGGCCGTCGGGCGCGGCCGAGTGGGACCTCTCGCAGGTGCTCAGCCACCTCGGCAGCGGTGCCGAGATCGCGCGGGCCGGAGTCGAAGCCGCCCTCGGTGGCGCGCCGAACCCGGGCCCCGACTTCAACCACTCCGTCTGGGACAAGTGGAACGCCATGACGCGGCGGGAGCGCGCCGACGGCTTCCTCCAGGCGAATCACTCACTGATCACGCGGTACGAATCCCTGGACGCCAGCACCCGCGAGAAACTCCGGATCGACTTGGGCTTCCTGCCCGCCCCCGTCGACGTGGCGACGGCGGCGCGGCTTCGTCTCAGCGAGTTCACGCTGCACTCCTGGGACATCCGCGTCGTCTTCGACGAGCGGGCCGCACTGCCCGCCGACGCCGCCGCGGCACTCCTGCACGGAGAACCGGACCTGCTCGCCTGGACCGGCAAGGCCGACGTGCTCGAAGGCCGGCACACGGCCCTCCACGTCACGACGACCGAGCCCGCCTCCGACTTCGTCCTGCGGCTGCGGACGCCGATCAGCGTGGACTTCGACCTGCCCGAGCGACCCGACGGCACACTGGTTCTGCCCGCCGAAGCCTGGCTGCGGCTGGTCGCCGGACGGCTCCCCGCCCGGTACACGCCCGACGGCGTTGCCACGACGGGCGCCGCGGATCTGGATCTGCTGCGCCGGGTCTTCCCCGGCTACTGATCCACGCGGTGAACCGGATCTAGTCGCCCGTGCGCCCGTCGGTCATCTCGCGCAGGATGTCGAGGTGGCCGTTGTGGCGGGCGGTCTCCTCCACCAGATGCAGCAGGATCCAGCGCAGGTCCACGGCGCTGCCGTCGCGCCGCTTCGTCCGGGCCTTGGTGTCCAGATCGTGCGCGGCCACCAACTCGTTGTAGCGCGCTGACTGTTCGGCGTACTCGTCGAGCAGTTGCGACAGCGGGAAGTCGACGGCTATGCGCATCTCACGGTCGGGGTCCTCGTCGGTCCAGGGGCCGTTGTCCTCTTCGCCGAGAAAGACGACCTGGAACCAGTAGTACTCGACCCAGCGCAGATGGTTGATCAAGCCGCTCAGGGTCATCAGCGGCGAGCCGGGGAGGAGTGCCTTGCGGGCGTCCTCGTCGGAGAGTTCCTCGCACTTGGCACGCGCGGTGGCGCGGACGTAGTCGAGGAAGGTGGTCAGCTGAGTGCGCTCGTCCCAGGCGGGAGGCGTATCGGTGCGTGTCATCGGCCGCAGCATCTCCCGCCGCGCAGCGCGGTGTCGAGGAGATTTCCCAACTCGTCGATCTTGCCCGCGGATTGCTGAGCAGCCGCAGCGCCTTTCACGGCCAACTCCCCCTCCCCGAACAGGCGTGCGCGGCATCCGTATGCTCCGCGCATGAAATTCTTCCGGTCGCGCGGTCAGCGTCTGGGCGCTGAACCTCGCCGCGATCGCGATGAACGCGCAGGGCCGCCACGCCGAGGCCTGCGCCGCACACGACGCCCTGCTGCCCGTCTTCGGCAGGATCTTCCGCGCCGAACACCCGCAGACCCTGAAACTGCTCTCGGACCGCGCCCAGACGCTGACCGCACTCGCCCGGCACGCCGAATGCGAGGCGGAGTGCGCGGCCGTCGCCCGTGTCGCGGCCCGCGGCACGGGGCCGGAGATGCCCTTCCTGGCGGCAGCCGCCCGCAACGGACAGATCTACGCCCTCAACGCGCAGGACCGCCACGGGGAGGCCGAGACGCTCGCTCGTGAGGCCCTCGCCGCCCACCGCACCCCGGATCGGTTCAGCCTGGTCCTGCGGCTCGGCCTGGTGCGAAGCCTCAACGGTCAGGGCCGCCACGAGGAGGCTCTCGCCGAGGGCGGAGCGCGCCGACGACCCTGCGCCGCGGCCGGCCCCAGGACGAGCACCGTGCGGAGACCGGCGCCGTCGAGCCGACCCTGGCCACGGCCCTGCTGGGGCTGGGCCGTGGCACCGAGGCCCGCGCCCGGGCCGCGGCCGCCCACTACGCCTGCCTGGCCAGCTTCGGCCCGGACCATCGCCGCACCGCCGAGGCGCTGGCGCTGCTCCACCGCATCGACGGCACCTGACCGGGCCACTGTGCGCATTGCGGCACGCGCCGCAGGGCGCTACAGCCGGAAAGCCGAACTAGTGTTGGTGTGTGAAATACGACTTTCCTGACGATCTACGCAAAGCACAGAGCGATCTCGAACAGGTGCGTGGCGATCTCGCCCGCCTGATCGCGCGGCTGCCGTATTCCGTGGAGCCCATCGAGGCCTGGGAGCGCCCGGAGGGCTATTGGCGCGACGGCTCCCCCGCCTACCCCGACTCCCCTGGTTGGACCCCCGAGGAGCAGTCGCAGGTCGCCGCGCTTCGAGAGCGGGAGCAGGAACTCGCCGTCACGATCGTCACCCACTCCTACTGGGCCACGCTGGAGCCCGCCGAGCGCCCGGCCGCCCGCGACGCGCTCAAGCACACCCAGGACACCCAGAACGCCCAGGACGCCTAGGACCGGCAGGACCAGCGGGCTTGGCGGCCAGGAGGACGAGACCCAGCGCTAGGACGGCCAGCCCGGACCAGGAGACAGCCGGAAGGCGCTCACCCAGGACGGTGACGCCCAGGACCGCTGCGACCGCGGGCTCGGCCAGGGTCAGCGACGTGGCCACCGATGCGGGGGTGTGGCGCAGTCCGTGTCCGAAGAGCCGGTAGGCGAGGCAGACGGTGAACAGGGCGAGGTACACGGCCACCGCCGCGCCGCGCGGGGTGGCGAGCCAGCGCACGTCGGTGAACACGACGACCGGGAGGACGAGCAGGCCGGCCGCGCCGAACAGGACGCCCATCACCGCGTCGGATGCGTGCCGGTGCGCGATGAGCCTGCCGCCGATCATCGAGTAGACGGCGTACGACAGCCCCGCGCACATCGCGAGCAGGACTCCCGTCAGGTCAACCGGCGTACCTTCCCCGGCCAGTTCGGGGCCGAGGACGAGGAGCGTGCAGCCCACCACGGCGGCCGCGGTGGCACCGGTCCAGCGTGCGGTCGGCCGTGCCTGCCCGGTGATCCAGGACAACAGCCCGGCGAAGACCGGCGCGCTGCCCAACGCGATCACGGTGGCCACGGCCACGCCGGTGCGTGCCACGGCCGGGTAGAAGGTCACCGGGTAGCCGGCAACCGCCAGCGCGCCCAGGACGATCAGCCATCGCTCGGCACGTGTGCAGGCGGCGGGCAGGGAGCGGGCGCCCCGCGAGGTGAGGAACAGCAGGATGCCGCCGAGGCTGAGACCGGCGCAGCCGATGGCCGCCGCAGCCGCGCCGGACGGTGCCAGGGAACTGGCGGTCCCGGTCGTGCCCCAGAGTACGGCCGAGGCGAGGATGGGCGCGGGGCCGCCGAGGAAACCGGTGCGAGAGGGGCGCGGGGCGGCGGTGGCCGGGCGCGCGGGAGCCAAGGGGGAAGTGCGGTTCGGCACAGTCGTGATCTTCCGTCGTCGAATGCGTCTGGGACTCGATCAGAAACGGGCGCACGACACGAGCCCCTGACCGCCCTGCGGGGTCGGTCGGGGCCGGAGATCAAACTGTCAGCGTCTGCGCCCGGTCAGGCGCAGAGCGGCGGCAGAACGACGTGCCAGTAGGTGTTCACCCGGCGATCGTACCTGTCGGTGACGCACCCCGGAGACGTCGAGGCGCTAGCTGGTCCTGCTCGGCCGGTCGAGGTCGAGGGAGTGGGAGTGGGAACGCCTGTGGGCGGCGACCCGCTCTCGGGTAGCGCAGCGGCGGGAGCAGTAGCGGCGTTCGGGGCCGCTGCCCTGGCTGATGAAGACGTTGTCGCAGCTGGGCGACGCGCAGATCCTGCCGGGCGGGCGTTGGCGGTCCCAGACGAGGACGGTCAGCGCCATGCACGACGAGGCCAGGAACCACTCGCTCCAGGGGGCGTCGTCGTCATGGTCGAGGTGGGGGTGCCAGGGGGTGCTGCCGCCGTGCGAGGTCAGGCGGAGCGGTCCGGTGTGTTCCCGCAGCAGACGGTTCAACGCGGCGGCCGCTCGGTCGACGTGCTCGGCGGCGAACACGTCCCTCAGCAGCGCCGCGGCTTCGCGCATCCGGGAGAGTTCACGGCGGGTGAGGTCGACGGGACCTGTCTCGCCGTATGCGCGCAGCACCTCGGCGACGTCGCCGGGCTCGGTGTGGTCATCGGCGAGGGCGTTGACGAGGGCGGCGGTGCGCCGGGCCATCGTCAGCACGGAGTGCCGGGTCGACCAGTCGTCGTCGGTGGACACCCTCGGAATGTAACGCATATTGCATGGTTTTGAGTTACCTCCATAACGTCCTGTGGGTGAAAAAGCGTTACTCGATGGGTCCCGGTCCCCTTCTCGCCGGAGCGGTGGCAGCCCGCACCGGGGACGAGATGTCGGGACCGGCGCTGATGCTGGCGGGATTCACCCTCGCCGGATCGAGCGCCGAAGCGTCGGCGCTGCTCGCGGGCATCACGGTCTCCGCCGTGGCAGGGGGGCCGGTGCTGGGGGCGCTCCTCGACAGACATGAGCGGCCCGGACGCCTGCTCGCCGGAGCCCTCGTCCTGTACGCGGTGGGCCTGGGGGTGATTCTCGTGGCGCTCGGCCGTCTTCCGTTGGCCGTCACGGTGGTGATCGCGGTGCTCACGGGACTGATGGGGCCGGCGTTGTCGGGCGGCTGGACGGCTCAACTGCCCCGGACGGTGCCGGGCGACCGTCTGCCGCGGGCGAACGCACTCGATGCGATGACCTTCAGCGCGGCAAGCCTGGCCGGTCCGGTTCTCGCCGGTGGCGTGGCAGAGGTCCTCGGGGCACCGACGGCCGTGCTGGTCTCCGCACTGCTCATCGGCTCGGCGATCCCGGCGGCGTGGCTGCTGCCCGCGCAGCCCCGTCGGCCCCGGGTCGCCCGGCCGACCTCGGTGATCGGCGTCCTCGCTGCCGGAATACGCGTCATCGTCGGGAGACCCCGCTTGGCACGAGCGACGGTCTCCTCGGTCGTCTCCTGTGCCGCTCAGGGCATGGTGACGGCTTGCGTTCCGCTCCTGGGCGAGCGTGTCCTCGGCGGGTCCGGCCGGGGTGCCGTGCTGCTCTCCTGCGCGGCGTTCTCCGCGCTGATGGCCAATGCCGTACTGGTGCGGTTCCCGCGTTCCTTGACCCCCGACACGATCATCTGGGCCGGCGCCCTGGTCCAGGCAGCCGCATTCGCGTTGGCCGCCTCGGGCCGGCCGGCCGTGCTAGTCGTGGCCCTGCTCATCGCCGGGATCGGTGAAGGGCCGCAGCTCACCGCCTTGTTCGCGGTGCGCCATCGGGAGGCTCCCGAGCAGCTGCGCGGACAGATCTTCACCACGGGCGCGAGCTTGAAGATCACCGGGTTCGCGGTGGGAGCGGCGGTTGCCGGGCCCATCGCGACCTGGTCCCTTCCGGGCGCACTGGCGGCGGCAGCCTGCGTGGCGGTCCTCGCGGCACTGGCCTTCTTCGCATTCCCGTCGGCCGCCTGACGCAGACGGCCGCCGCGGGCGTCAGCCGAGGGGGTTGCCCGTGTCGCGCAGGGCGGCGAGTACGGGGGCGTACATGCGGGCCTTGATCGTGCCGAGGGTGTCGCCCGCCTTGCCCGACTGGGCCTGAGCCATCTCGACGGCGGCACTCCGGACGGCGTCCTCGGCGACGGCACGGTCGACGATCCCGGCGGCCGCCGCGTCCTGGCCACCGTAGCGGCGACCCGTGACCATGGCCTCATGGGCGGTCTGCGGGGCCAGACGGGCCTGGATGAGCGCGGACATGCCCGGGGTGAAGGGGATGCTGATGTCGACCTCGGGCAGACACCAGAATCCACGGTCGGCACGCATGACACGGAAGTCGTTGGCCAGGGAGAGCATCGCCCCGGCGGCGAAGGTGTGTCCCTGGAGCGCGGCCACGGTGATCACGGGCAGCGACAGGAAACGGGTGAAGAGCTCGTGCACGGACACGACGTAGTCCTGGTACTCGTCGCTGTGGGCGAACAGCCACTCCAGGTCCAGGCCGTTGGAGAAGAACTTGCCCGTGGCGGCGGTCACCAGGGCGCGCGGCCCCTCCGCCTTCTCCACCTCGTCCAGGGCGTCGTTGACGGAGGCGATCCAGTCGGGGTGGAAACGGTTCTCGCTGTCTCCGAGGTCGAGGATGTAGACGCTGTCCTGGCGGTCGAGTGCGGGCATGGTGGCTCCTCGGGTCGGGCGGGGTCGGGACGGCGGGGCAGCGGGTTGGGACGGCAGGTCAGCGGGTTGGAGCAGCGGGTCAGCTGGTTGGAACGGCAGGTCAGCGGGTTGGAGCAGCGGGTCAGCTGATTGGAACGGAAGGTCACGGACCGCGGTCCGTGTCGGGCCGGTCCCGCAAGGCATGGGCCAGCAGGTCGTTGATCTCAGCGGCGGCCGCGTCCAGCGGAGCCGTACTCCGCTCGGCCCGGCACATGATCACCGCGCCTTCGACCGCGGCGATGACGAACACCGCCAGCCGCCTGCCGCGCTCCTCGCGCAGGCCGTGGCGGACGAACAGGGCGGCCAGCGCTTCCTGCCAGCGGGCGAACACCTCGGCGGCGGCGCGGGCGAGTTGCGGGGCCTCGTCGTTGGTCTCCACGGCCACCGCCACGATCGGGCAGCCGGCCCTGAAGTCGCTCTCCACGAGCCGGTGGCGCCACAGCGCGAAGAAGGCGTCGATCGCCTTCAGCGGGTCCTCGGCCCGTGTGGCGGCGTCGATGGCACCCGTGATGAAGTCACCGGCGAGCGCCACGGCCTCGTCGATCAACTGCGCACGCCCGCCCGGGAAATGGTGGTACACCGAGCCACGGGGGGCACCGCTGTGCGCGAGGACCCGGTCGATGCTGGTCGCGCCGGCGCCGTATTCACGCAACAGGGCAGCGGCACTGAGAACCATCCGCTCCCGGCTGTCGCTCTTTCGCCGACTCACCTCGCAGACGCCGCCCCTCTGAAGTCCTTCAGCCTTTCGAGCGATTACCTGCTAGTAACTTATGGTGTATGGCATAGAACATGCAAGACCCGACAGGCAAGGCTGTACCCTCCGTCCGGCCTAACAGCACGTGCGCGCCCGGCGGCCCACCGCATGTGATGGATGCACCCCACCTTCGACAAGGGAGACCACATGCGCATCCGCACCGCTGCCGTGACCGCCGTCCTCACCGGCGCCCTCGCTCTCACGGGGACCACGGCCGCCTTCGCCGCCGACCCCAATCCCGTCGGCGTCGCCAGCGACAGCCCGGGCGTACTCTCCGGGAACGTGATCCAGATTCCCATCGACATCCCGGTCAACCTGTGCGGCAACACCCTCGACATCCTCGCGTTCATGAACCCGACTTCCGGCAACACCTGCACCAACAGCTAGCGCGGCCGAACAGGCCTCCCGCCGGACCCGGCTCGGGAGGCCGCAGGTCGGCAACGAGGCCCCGGGCCCACGACGGGCTCGGGGCCTCGTTGGTCCGCCGAAGTCGCCGGGCCGGGCCGCCGGCATTTTCGGCCATGGGCAAGCGGCTTCCTGAGTCACGGCGTCGCCGTCGTCCGATCCTGGAGCGATCCGAAGCGTTCATCGGAATTCATTGAAGGAAATAGCGTGATTTCGCGCCCGACCTCCATGGCATGTTGGCCTTCCTTTCTTCTCCCCATGGAGGCCACGCGTGCGCAATGTTGTGCCCGGCTCCGGGACGACGCCCGTCCATCCCAAATGGTCGGACCGCCTGATACGGCAGATCGACACCTTCGTGGCCCGAAGGTCCAGGGCGGCGAAAGTACCGGCTCTGGTGCTGGTCAGACAGGACGGCGGCGACGTCCGGGCACCGGCCCATCTGGTCCGGGAGTATGAGCACCGGCTGACGCGAGGCCGGGGCAACTCCCTTTTCCAGGTGCCGCACGCCGTGGTGGACGACGCCGAGTCGAGCGGCGGGTTCATCGAGGCGATGGATCAGGTGGCGCTGCGGCTGGAACTGACCATGCCCTCGGGGAGCCTGAACCTGTCGGCCTTCCATACCTGCCGGGCCGTACTCGACCTGGAGCGTGGCGCGGGAGATGTCCGGGCCCGGCAGAAACCCATTCTGGACGGGCTGCATGCCGCACTGATCGAGCGGCGCCGGGTGCTGGGTTTCGGCGCGAAGATCGCGGGATTCTTCGGACAGCATTTCCTGACCGGCTGGATCCAAGGACTGGTGGCGGCACTGATCGTCGGCATTCCCAAGGCCTTCTACCGGTTCCGGCTACGGCACTGGGGCCTGCGCTGGGTCGCCGACGAACTCCACGCCTCGTGCTTTCTGGACGCCGCCCTCGCGTTCTGCCGGGAGAGCGAGCTGGACCGGGAGGACCCGCGCGTGCGCCGGATCCTGCTGCGCGCCCTGCTCAGCGATCTGCGCAGGGCCACCCGGCGCCGGACTCCCCTGAGCCATCGCTGGGCCCGCCGCCGGTGGGCCTTCGTGGTCCTGATTCCCGAGATCGACGACGTGAACGGACCAGGGCGCGCGTTTCTCGGCACATTCGAAGAACTCGCTCGCGACGAAGCGTCCTCGCCGCTGTTCATTCTGGCCGCGAGCGCGGGGGCACCACCGGACTACGCCGTCCCCCTCGGCGCGGACCTGACCCGGCCGAACGGTATCGCCGACAAGATCTTCACCTGCCTGAACGAGGGCAGCGCCGAGCCGGTACGCCTCGTCACGCTGCCCGCCGAGGACGACGACGCGGAACGCTCGGCGGAGAACGGGCTGAAGACCCATCCCAGTGTCAACGCCCGCAAGGACAGCGGCCTCGACTGGCTCCGACCGAGCGCGGTGCCGTTCCTGGCCGGGCTGATCGCCCTCTTCGTCATCGCCCCTGCCTACATCTGGCCGCCGCCGTCCCCGTCACCGTCCGCGCCGCCCTCGTGCAAGACGGTCGCGACCGGTGAGCGCGTCGGCATCACCGACGGGAGCGAGTGCGACCTGGCGGTTCAGGGAGAGCGCGGAAAGGAGCTCCGGGAGCTGGAGCGGCAGGTCGCCGAACAGAACGCGCAGCTCACGGACGGGCGGTATCGCACCCTGGTCTTCCTGGCACCGCTGAGCCTCCAGGACGGGGTCTACGACGACCCGCCCATCGGGCTGCAGGTCCTGCGCGGGGCGATCGCCCAGCAGCGCAAGCTGAACGGCGAGGACCGGCAGAACAAGATGCCGATCCGCCTGCTGATCGCCAACACCGGTCAGTACTTCCGCTACGGATCGCACAACACGGCGGCGCCGAACGCCCCGGACGTCAGCCGGATGATCATCGAGCGTCAGGAGCGGGACCACATCGCCGCCGTCGTCGGGCTCACCCAGAGCCGGCCCGAGTCCCTCGACGCGGCACGCGAGCTCGACCAGGCGGGCATCCCGGTCATCGCCAACGGAGTGACCGGCAGCGCCATGGTCGGCCCCGACTCTCCGCAGCGCTACTTCCAGATCTCCGCGCCCAACACACGGGTCGCGCCCGTCCTGGCCGACTTCGTCCGTCACTCCCCCGAGGTCCGGTCGTTCACCGCCGGCACCCCGCACGCCGTGGTCGTGTACGACCCGACCGACGCATACTTCAGCACGGACCTGAAGAACCTGTTCGTCGATGCCTACCGGGCTTACGGCACGGTCGACGAAGTCACCTACAGCGAGAAGCCCGGCGCCACCACACCGGCCACCATCGCGACCGATGTGTGCAACAAGGTCACGGCGACCCAGGGCATCGTCGTCTACCTCGGCCGTTCCGGAGTGCTGCCGAGCCTCCTCAACGCCATGCAGAGTGCGGGCGGCCAGTGCCAGCCCCCGCAGGGCACCACGATCCCGCTGATCGCGGAGAGCGCCCCCATCGACTTCCAGACCGAACCGCAAAAGACGGCGCAGGCGTACCCGTACATGACGATCTTCTACGAGACGGCGAACGCGCCCACGCAGGATTCCCGTGACCCCTACGCCCAGTTCGCCCGGAACTTCGCCAAGGTCTTCGGTGACCGGGGAGCCGACGCCGATGCCGCGGGCGGCTACGACACCGTGGGAATCGTCACCCAGGTCATCGAGAACGTGCTGCCCACGTCCCCCGACTCCGACATCAAACCCAATGACATCTATCTCTGGCTGACCGCCCACGGTGTGTCCCAGTACCCGGGCGCCTCCGGAGTTCTCCAGCTGGACGGCCGGAACAAGTATCCGCCCGACAAGGCGGTGTTCATCCGCGAGATCCGGCAGCCCGACGGCATCACCGACACGCTGCTCAGCTGCGGACTCCTGCCCAACCGGCAGAATCCCGCCCGGTGGGGCACCGAAGGCCGGACCTTCCCCTGCCTCCGGGACCACGACTGACCCCGCCTCGCTCCTCAGGGTGCTCCCGCGCCGGCGTCGAGGGGCGGGAGCCAGCGCCTGCGGCTGCCCTCGGTGCGCAGGAGGGTGCCGACGCGTACCGTCTCCCGGACCATGTCGGGCCGGCGGCTGCTGTCGGCGATCGCCAGCAGATACGCGGCCGGTTCATCGGTGCGCTTGCGGATGCCGGCCCTGATCAGCAGCCGCAGGAGCTCCTCGGGACCCTCCCAGGACCCCTCGACGAGCTGCTTCCACTGCTCGGCGGTGGCCCGTTCGACGAGGCGGGAGACCGGGCGATACCAGCGCTGGGTCAGTGACATCACCTTGCCTCCGGGCAGTGCGCGCAGGGTCCCTGCGGCCACGTTGACCAGCTCGACGGCGTCCTGTGGCGCGGTTTCGGTGAGGCGCTCGACGAACCGCCCCAGTACGGTCACCTCGTCCACCTGGGTGGCCTTCGCCAGGTAGCGCAGTGCGCTCGCACGGGCCCGGGCGACGCGTTGCGGCGTGTCCAGCGCGTGGTGCCGGCACACCAGGCCCATCAGGCATCGGCCGGCCACCGCCGCGACGCCTTCGTGCCGTCGCCTGCCGGGCCCGGTGCGCTCCGCCGAGTCCTCGGCCTGGGCGAAGTCGCGCAGGGTGGCTTCCAGTTGGTGCCACTCCTGTGTGTCCAGGGAACCGTTCGGGCTGTGGTTGATGACGGTCTCGACCATCAGCAGCGCGGCCCTGAGGTCGTTCGGATGCCCGAGCAGGGCAAGGATTTCACCGATCCGGCCGGCGGTCGGGGGGCCGAGGACACCCCGGGCGATGAGTTTGCCGCGCAGATGGAAGGACTGCTGGGCGACCGTGGAACCGTAGTCACGGGTCCATGTGACGTCGCACAGTCGCTCCAGGGTGTCCGCGTGCCGGTGCAGCGCGGCGGTCAGCCGACGGTCGACGTCGGCTCCGGGCCGCCGCAGCGCCTCGTTCAGCCAGCCCGGATCCAGCCGCGGGTCGATGGTTCCCACGGCGAACAACTGGTCCAGCAGTTCCGGGTGTTCGGGGAGCAGTCGTTGCAAGGTGCCGGAGATGTCGGCGTCCGCGTCGGTCACGCCCGTGCCGCGGGAGAGTCCCTTGACGTCCCCCTTCTCGGCCCGGTCGGCCCGCCACAGCCGCAGGGCCTGAAGTGCGTGGGGGTGCCCGGCTGCCGCGGCGGCGATCAGCAGCTTGGCCGCGCCCTGGTCGGACAGCCAGTTCCGGCGCAGTCGTTCCTGCGTGCCGGGCTCGTCACGGACGTCCGGTCCCTCCGCGCCGCTCGTGGGCCAGGCTTCGGCGACCAGTCGTGCCGTGGTGACCACATCCAGGTCACGGCCCCAGGTGTGCACCGCGAGGCGGTGGGCGAAGTCGACGGGACCGGGGCGGTCGAGGGCACGCAGATTACGGGCCAGCCAGCTCCGGACCACCGCCGTGGCAACGGGCTCCGCCCCTGCCGTACGGCTCGGCTGTGTGTCGCCGCCGATCGTGTCCACGGCCCCCTGCTCGGCGGTGAGCAGGGGCAGCAGCAGGGCGTCGGTGAGCAGCGGCATCGATGCCGGACGCGCGACCTCCTCCACCACGTCGAGCAGGTGCCGGACCTCCTCGGGCGGCGCCTGGAGCGCCAGTTCGCCCACGGCCCGCACCTGCGGGTACGACATGGTTTCCTCGGGGTGCCGGGCGGCGGCGGTCAGGACGGCGTCCAGCGAGGGTGGCCGGCGGCTGGTCGGCCAGCCGCTCGCCATCAACCGTCCCAGGGCCGCCTGGAGTTCGCGGCCGTTCTTGTTGCCCGGGCGGGCACGGCCCCAGCGATGGCGAACGATGGGCCGTACGACGCCATAGGGCCGCTCCGGCCAGTCCTGCCGTCGGGCCGCCAGCCGCAGACAGCGTGCGATCGGCAGCAGGTCCCGGCGCGGGTCCGTCATCAGCGTTCGCAGCCGGGGCCACACCCAGTCGGGGCGCTTCGGCGCGAGTCCTTCGAGAACCGCCAGGAACTTGTAGACCTCCGACTGTTCGAGGGTCAGCAGCCAGGCCCACAGGCATTCCCGGGGAGCGCAGCGCGTGCCACGGCAGGTGTCGCGGCCCTGAGCGGCGTACGGGCAGGTCCGGTCGATGACCTGGATCACGCTGTCGGGCAGGCTCTCGGCGAGCCAGCTCAGGGCGGTGAGCAGCGGCATCTTCAGCTCGTCGTGCCCGGCTCGCCAGATGCCCAGCAGCTCGTCGACGATCCGCGCACCGTCCTGGTGGCAGGTGGTGGGCAGTGCTTCCAGATAGATCCTGCCCAGTACGGGAGGCAGGGCGGCGACCGCCGGTGCGAAGTGCCGTCGCAGTTCGGCGTCGGGGGCGGGCAGCCGGGCGTAGACGCGCATCTGCATGGCCCGCAGCCCGTGCAGCTCGGGCCGGCCGTCCCGGGTCTCGGCGAGCAGCCCTGTCAGCAGTGCCGTGCACGCTTCGGCGGACCGGCCGACCGCCCGTCCGGCCTGGACGAGTGCCTGCTCGGCGACGGCGAGCCGGAACTGGTCGTCGGGGTGGTCCTTCAGCCAGTCGAGCAGCAGACTCAGACGGGACGGGCGGTCGGGCGTCGCGGTGTGGGCGAGCCGGCGTCCGGCCGCGTACTCGAACAGGGTCTGGTGGAAGTACGTGTAGCGCTCCGCGGCCCCGGCGCCCTGCCGTTCGACAACACCGCGCGATACGAGCCCCTGGACGTCGTCGACCAGTTCGGCGACGGCGTCCGGGGTCCGGGACGGCGTACGCAGACCGGCGCCGACCTCCGTGGCCGTCAGGTCCAGCCGGCCCTCCTGGAGCATCAGCTGGGCCAGTGCCTCGCCGGACTCGGAGAGGTCGAACGGGCGCGCCGTACCGGGCTGCGGCGCGTCGCCGGCCCGCCGGTCCCGGCCCACGCGGTGGGTCCAGTACAGGTCGTACAGCGTCGTCGCGTCGATCTCCTTGAGCGTCGGCTGCTGTGACTCGAAGGTCTCGAACAGCATGCGCAGGGTGAGGGGAGCGCGGCACACCTCACGCATCGGCAGGCCCCGCACCGCGGCGTTGGCGACGGTGCGGCAGACCTCGGCCACGGAGACCTCGGGCTGTCCCGCGTAGAAGTACCGGGCGTGCGAACGGATGGCCGCGTCCTGCTCGCGCGGGCTGTACGGGCCGAGTTGCTTCCACTCCAGAGCGAAGTCGCTCACGTACGGCCGAAGCGTGCGCGCCTCCCTTTCCCGGCAGGTCATCAGGACCCGTACGGAGTGCTCGGCGGCGATCGTGAGCAGTTCCTGCACCAGGATCCGGCCCGACGTGTCGGAGACCAACAGGTCGGCGGTGTCGAAGAGGAAGACGGCGGGGCCGGGCAGGACACGGCACGCGGCACGCACCGTCTCCAGGGTGAGTCCGGAGCCGGGCACCGTGTTCCAGAGGTCGCCGGCCCTCAGGAAGTAGGGCCGCGGGCCTTCGGGGACCGAGGCGAGCTCGCGGTGGAGCCGCCACAGCAGCGTTGTCTTGCCCGTGCCGGGCGCGCCGGTGACGCACGCCGAGCCTCCCTTGTCCAGCACCCCGAGGAGCGACCATTCGAGGTCTCTGGGGACGGCGAGCGCGGCCAGGTTCAGCGGCTGGGCACCGGCGCCCGAGCCGCCCTGGTGCCCCGCGGCGACGAATGCCGTACGGCTGTAGGCCTCAAGTCGGCGGAGTTCCTCGGGCCGTTGGGTGACGACGGGGTCGGAGCCGGAGCGGCCGTCGGCCCGGGTGTCGGGCGCTCGCCGGGCGTGTTGCGGGTCGGCTCCTGTGCTCGTCGGCGCGGTGATCGGCTGTCCGGTGGGGCGCGGCCGGTCCTCGTGCCGTTTCAGCAGTTCCCCGCCGGCGTGCGCGGCGAGCCGGAAGAACCACCACCGGCCGGTGTCTCCCACGTCGTTGTAGGTGCTGAAGCGCAGGGCCGTGGCCAGGAGGGAGAGCAGGAACTGGTCGGCCCAGACGTCGTACCAGCCGTCGGTGACGGCGTCGGTGCAGGCCTGCCGCACGGCGTGCACCAGGCGGCTCGTCTCCGGCACGATCCGGTCCGGGTGGCTCGTCCGTGGGCTCACGAGGTGGCGCAGCAGGGCGTGGCCGTGCTCGGGCGACTGCGCCTCGCGGACCTGTGGGACCAGGGCGGACAGGAGCAGCGTCGCCACGTCCCGGGACAGGAGGGCGTTCTGCGAGAACGTCGCCGGGTCGATGAGCTCGAACTTCTCGTACTGGGCTCGCCCTTCCCGGTACGGCAGCATGATGTTCTGCAGGTGCAGATCGCCGTGTGCCCGGCCACGTACGACGTCGAACGCCGGGTTGGGGAGCCCGGCGGCACCCGTGGCCATCGCGAGGGGATTGGGCAGGTCCAGGTCGTCGACGCGGATCCAGGGGGTGTTCGCCTCCAGGCCGTCGATCCGCGAGCCGTAGGCGAGGGCGGAGCCGCCGCGGGCGACGAGTTCGCCGAGTTCGTCGCGCAACAGGTCGGCGGCGGCGAGCGTGACGGCCTCGTTGCCGCCCAGGCCGTCGTTCCATTCCGTCAGCAGCCACCTTGTGACACGGGCGCAGGCGTCCGGCAGTTCGTCCGCGTCGAGGCGGGCCATCGTGTCCACGTCGCGCAGGCTCTTGCCCGCCGGGGACTGGAACGTCAGCAGCCGGTCGTCTCCCACCGGCCATGGCGCGAACACCTGCCGGGCCAGGCGTCCGCCCGCGGTCCGCTCGGCCAGGGTGTGGGTCTGCCCCTCGTCCCGTCGGCCGGGCGCCGACACCTTGACCACCACGGCGCCCGGACCGGGGGTGACCAGTACCGCGGCCAGCAGGGCTCCGCTGGCGCTCTTCCCGGACGGCCGCCAACGGGGTGTGAGGGGCCGGACTTTGCCGCCGTGCCCTCCGTATCGGGCCCATGCCTGCAGCGCGCGTGAGGCCGACTCGTCGTCGAACAGGTCCCCGAGGCTCTCGCTCTCCACCGCGCCTTCCCCCGTCCACGCCCGCTTCCGCGCGCAGCCCTGACCGGAAGGGGGCCGGGCCGCGCGCCGATGCGAGCCGGTGCTGACGGCACATCAGTCTGTCAGACCCGCGCCGCCGAGGCATCGTGAGCGGATGCTCAAGTCCGTTGCGGCCGGCCTCCACCAGGGCCCTCCGTGGTCGGAACCAGGTGTGCCTTACTCAGGTGGGGGATCAGCCCGCCGAGCGCCGCCTCGGCCTCGATGCGGGCGAGGGGTGCGCCGTAGCACAGGTGGATGCCGCTGCCGAAGCCGAGGTGTTCGATGTCCGGTCGGGTGAGGTCGAAGCGGTCGGGCTCGTGGAACCGCTCGGGGTCACCCCCAGTCCAGCTCGGGCCCTCGCTTGTCGCCGGGGAAGATCACCAGTGCGCGGCGGGCGCGGTCTGCGCCATCTGTTCGAGCTGCGCCTGTGCGGCTTGGGTGAGTTCGGCGCGGCCGAACAGCAGCGCGTAGCCGGAGGGAAGCTGGTGCAGGATGTCGGTGAGTAGGGCGGGGCCGGCCAGGGCTGCGACGACGCAGAGGACGGATCCGGTGTCCCAGCGGGTGGTGCCCAGGGTGGCGCCGGTGCGGGCGGCGAGGTCCTCGGCGAAGGCCCAGCCGGTCAGCGGCTGGGTGTCGGGGATCTGTGCGGTGAGGATCGTTGCGGCTTCGAAGGGGAGGCGGGCGGCCAGTTCGACGCGTTCGTCGCCGGTCAGCTGGCGTCCGAGCCCTGCGAGGACCAGGCGGACGGCTTCCTCGGCCTTCTCCCGGGTGGGGTATGCGCCTTCGTAGCGGACCTTCTCCAGCATCTGCTCGTACGTCATCACGGGCGTGTGCTGGAGGGGTGGACGCCTGTCGGACATCACTGCGGTGATTGCCTTTCTGTCGTCGTGCCGGTGCGCGGGCACCGGCTGTGTGGGTGGTCCCGTCAGGCGGGCTGGGGGTGGCCGAAGAGGAGGTCGTAGCCCGCGGGGAGCTGGAGCAGGATCTGCCCCAGCAGGTCGTCGCCGGCGGCGTCGGCGACCGTGCTGAGGACGGCGCTGACGTCCCAGGTGGCGGTCTGCTCGGTGGCCCCCTCGATCCAGGCCGCCGTCGCCCGCACGAACCGCTCCGGTGGCAGGGGCTCCCTGCTCTGGAGCGGGTTGAGGAGGATCAGGGCGAAGTCTTCCGGCAGACGTGCCGCCAGCTGGGCGCGGACCTCGCCGACCAGGTGCGCGCCCAGCAGGGCGAGCACCACACGGGCCGCGCGCTCTGCCTCCTGCAGGCTGTTGTACTCGCCGCGTTCGTTCACGCGGTCGAGGAACGCTTCCCATCGCAGGGTCACCTCGGCCGCCACCCTTCTTCCGTCCAGTGGGGGCGGAGGACGGGGTGAGGGGGAGATCAGGTGCCCGTCCTCCGCCGCTGTTCGGCCCGCGTCGCCCGGTTCAGCCGGCGATCTCCTTGCGGTCGGATCCGACGCCGATGGAGATCTTGCGGGGCTTGGCGCGCTCGGCGATCGGGATGCGCAGGGTGAGCACGCCTGCGTCGTAGTCGGCCTTGATGTGCTCGGTGTCCAGCGTGTCGGCCAACACGATCTGCCGGGAGAAGACGCCCAGCGGCCGCTCGGAGAGTTCCATCTGCACGTCGTCGGCCTTCGCGACCGGGCGGCGTTCAGCCTTGACGGTCAGCATGTTCCGCTCGACGTCGATGTCGATCGCGTCCGCGCTGACGCCGGGGATGTCGAAGGCCACCACGTACTCGTCGCCCTCGCGGTAGGCGTCCATCGCCATCGCGGCCGGCCGCGACCAGGTGCCCGGGCCCATCAGCTGCTGAGCCAGCCGGTCGAGCTCACGGAAGGGGTCAGTGCGCATCAACATCACGAAACACCTCCAGCAGGTTCGGGCAGTTGCTGCCAATGCGCTGCACTGAAACCGTTGTAACATGTCATCCAAAGGATGACAAACACAGTGTCGTCCAATGGATGACGAGCCGAGGGAGGTGCCCGTGACAGCAGCCGACCAGCCAGCCTCTTCCAGCGCCGACGCCCAGAGCCCGGCCTCGTTTCTCGCCGCCGCGGCGGCACTGAAAGCCATAGACGACGCCCTGCACGCAGCCCAGCACGAGACGCCCGAGGCCTCCGGCGCTCCCGGCGTCGGCCCGGAGCAGGCCCTGGCCTCCCTCCTGCTGCTGCGGCAGGTACGCGAGCAGCTCGCCGGATGGGAAACCGGCCTGATCGAAACCGCCCGCCACGCAGGCGCCAGCTGGGCCGACCTCGCCCATCCCCTCGGCGTCGCCAGCCGCCAGGCCGCCGAACGCCGCTACCTGCGGGGCAGGCCCGGCCCCGCAGGAACCACCGGCGAACAACGCGTCCAGGCCACCCGCGAACGCCGCGCCGCCAGGCGCACCACCGCCACCTGGGCCCGCCGCAACGCCGGCGACCTGCGCCGACTCGCCGGCCAGATCAGCGCCCTCACCGACCTGCCCACCGCGGCCAGTCACCCGCTCGGCGAACTTCACGCGGCCCTCGCCCACGACGACCCCGCCGAACTCATCCACCCCCTCAACGCCACCCGCCCCCACCTGGCAGCCGCCCATCCCGACCTCGCCGCCCAACTCGACACCCTCACGAACTCCGGCACGTTCCCGGCAGCCCCCGACTGACCGAAGTCCGGACGTGTTCTTGAGCAGCCGTTCACCCGTCATGCCTCAGTTGCACCAGACGCCCCCTCCGTCACTTCGGGCTACCGCCCCTGGCGGAGAGCAGACGGAGAGAGAATGGGAATATGGTCTTCCGTTTCCGTAACGGCGGAGCAATCTCCTGGCGGGTGCGAACCGTATATACGGGTATGTCGAGATTTCGGTTCCCCGTGGGCCGCCTCCCGGATGAGGCTCTGCTGTCCGGGCTGGCCACCGGAGATCCGGAGCTCGCCGTCACCTTCGTCCGGAGGTTCCAGCACACGGTCTTCGGTGTGGCCATCGCCGTCACCGGGGATCCGCAGCTCGCCGAGGACATCGCCCAGCAGACGTTCGAGCGCGCCTGGCGCCACGCACAGATATACGACGCACGGCGCGGCTCGGTACGGACCTGGCTCACGGCGATCGCCCACAACCTCGCCGTCGACGCCGTCCGCTCGCGGCAGCCGGAGCCGGTGGCACCCGAGGATCTCGAGTCGATCCTCGGCGTCGTCAGCGACACGCCGGAGCAGCACGCGCTGGCCGACGAGGCGTCCTCACGGCTGCGGGAAGCCGTGGCGGAGCTGCCGCCCGAACAGGGCCGTGCCCTGGTGATGGCGGGCATCTACGGCATGACCGCCCAGCAGATCGCCGACTCGGAGAAGATCCCGCTGGGCACCGCCAAGACACGCATCAGGACGGCGATGGGCAAACTGCGGTCCACGCTCGCGTCTCCGAAACGAGGCGACCATGTCAAGTGATGTGAGCTGCGAGAAGCTTCGGGAGGTCGGTCCCGAGCTGGCACTGGGCGTGCTGCCCGGCCGTGAGCGGGCCGGGGCCGTGGCCCATCTGGACGCGTGCGCGGACTGCCGGGAGTACATCGAGCAGCTGACCCTCGTGGGCGACGGACTCATCGGGCTGCTGCCGGGAAGCGAACCGCCGGTCGGGTTCGAGACGCGGGTGGCACAGTCCCTGACGCAGGTCACGCCGGTGCATGAGGGGAACGCACGGGAGAACGCCGTCCCGCGCAAGGGCCGCCGTGGACGGGCACGGCTGCGCATCGTCTCCGCGACGGCCGCGGCCGTCGTCGCGATCGGGTTCAGCGGCTGGGCGGTCGGTTCGGCCATCGAGAACGTCGTGGCCGGCCCCTCCACCTCCACCGTGCCGGTCGCGGACATGCTGTCCGGCGATCTGACCTCAGTCGGCGCCAACGGGAAGCCGGTCGGCGAGGTCTATGCCCATGCCGATCCCAAGGGCTGGGTCTATATGACGCTGAACCTCCCCCATGCCGGCACCAGCTACAACGGCAAGGTCGTCTGCTTCCTGGAGCGCAAGGACGGCAGCATGGTTCCCGTCGGCACCTTCTCCATCCGCGACGGCAGCGGCTCCTGGGGTGCCCCGGCCCCCGTCGATCTCTCGGCGCTCTCCGGCGCCCGGGTGACCACGCTCGACGGCACCATGCTCGCGAGGGCGCCCCTGGGCCAGGCCAATCCGAACAGTAGCGAGTAGGGGGTCGGTGGCCTGGCGAGGCCGCGCGGAGGACGGCCCCCCTCGGAGCGCCCTGGCATGCCTTCAGGCTCGGGCGGCCTGTGGCCCCTCGCCGGGGCGCGTCGCGCCGAGGGCCCCGGCCAGTTCGGGGATCGTGAGCCGGGCCGCCGGGTCCGCCCGCAGACACCCGTCGATCGCCGCGGCCAGAGCGCGGGGCAGACGCCGCCGTGACGCGATGGGCGGCACCTCGCCCATCTCCTCGGACTCACCGGCTCCGGCACGGACGAACGTGACATTGCCCGCGGCCACCTCGTACAGCGTGATGCCGATGCCCCATACGTCGGCCGGTGTCGACAGCTCCCCGCCGTGTTCCTGTTCCGGTGCGCGGTAGCAGCGCGTGCCCAGTCCGGCGGGAGCGCGGCCGGGCGGCCGGGCCACGCTGAGGTCGAACACCTTGGCGTGCCCGCGTTCCACCACGACGTTGGACGGCTTGAGGTCCAGATGCAGCAGACCCTGGGCGTGCAGATAGTGAATCGCGGAACACAGCTGCGCGCCGAGGAGCGCCACGTCCGCGGCGGACGGCCGGCGCCGCAACCGGTGGACGATGTGTGCCAGCGTCTCCCCGGTCAGCGTCTCCAGGACGACGAGCGGCTCCGGCAGGGTGAAGGTCTCATAGGCCCGGACCAGGTGCGGATGGCTGAAATCCCGCAGCCACCGGCCCTCGCGCAGCAGGCGGTCGTGCAGGCCCGTGTCGCCGCGCCGGTCCGGCCGCAGTGCCTTGAGCACGCAGCGGCAGGCCCGCTCCTCGCTCCAGGAGTCGTACACGTCCACCCAGCTCGTACGCGTCACATGGCCCAGGACCTGGTATCCGGGAACCGGACGGGTGCCGGGCGCCATCGGCGGGGCGGGTTCCGCTTCCGCGCCGTTCATGACAGCACCGTCCCGGACGGGGCGGACTCCGGCAGGGCGAGGCGTCCGGCCGCGGGGCTCATCCGGTGCAGCCGGGCGTAGGTGCCGTCCCGGGCGAGCAGTTCGTCGTGGGTCCCCGACTCGACGACCCGTCCGCCGTCGAGCACCACGATCCGGGTGGCGTCCCGGACGGTGAGCAGGTCGTGGGAGATGACCACGGTGGTGCGCCCGGCCATGAGGCGGCGCAGCGGGCCCATGATCCTCAGGCCGGACCGTGCGTCGAGGGCGGTGGTCGGTTCGTCCAGGAGCAGGACGGGCGCGTCCCTGATCATCGCGCGCGCGATCGCCAGGCGCTGGCGCTGCCCGCCCGACAGGGTCCGGCCACGCTGGCCGACCACGGTGTCATAGCCGTCCGGGAGCAGCTCGATGAACTCATGGGCGTCCGCGGCACGCGCCGCCGCGACGATCTCGGCCTCGCTCGCCCCGGGACGGCCGTAGGCGATGTTGTCCCGCACCGTGCCGTGGAAGACCAACGTCTCCTGGAGGACCACCGAGACGCTCTCCCGTACGTCGGACAGGAGCAGGGTGCGCACATCCTTCCCGTCGAGACGGACCGCGCCCCAGTCGGGGTCGTAGAACCGCAGCAGCAGTTTGGCGACCGTGGACTTGCCGGCCCCGCTGGCCCCGACCAGCGCCAGCACCTCTCCCGGAGCGACGTGCAGGGACACCTCCGACAGGGCCGGGCGCGCGGTCCCGGGGTAGCGGAAGGACACGCCGTCGAGCTCGATGTCGCCCCGCGCCCGGCCGATCGGCCGCGCGTCGGCGGCCTCGACGACCTGGGGCCGCTGGTCGAGCAGCTCGATGATCCGTTCCGCGGAGGCCGACGCGGCGTAGAAGGTGTTGCCCAGCCGGGACAGTCCGCGGATCGGGCTGTACAGCTTCCCGATCAGGGCGAGGAAGACCAGCAGTCCGCCGAGGGTGAGCTGGCCCTGGGCCAGCTTCCAGGTGCCGAGGCCCATGACGGCGAGTCCGCCGGCCACCTCGATGACCTCGACGAGCGAACCGTAGACGGCGTGGATCCGCGCCGAGGCCATCGTCGCGTGGAACCTGCCGAGGCTCTCCTGCTCGAAGCGACGCTCCTCCCAGTCCTGCCGGTTGTAGGCCTGCACCAGGGTCACATTGCCCAGCGACTCCTCGGCGACCGCGCTCAGCGAACCGCTGCGGCGTCTGCGCTCCCGGGACGCCTCCTTGATCAGCCGGGAGAAGTGCCGGGCGGCGCGCCAGAACAGCGGCACGATGAAGAGCGCGAGGAGCGTCAGGTCCCAGCGCAGATAGAAGAGCAGGCCGACGAAGACACCCAGCCGGACCACGTAGTAGAGGCCGTCCGCCACACCCGAGAGCATGAATGTCTCGACGGCGTCCACGTCGCCCGTGACACGCGAGAGCACGTCCCCGAGCCGCCGTCGTTCGAAGAATCCGAGCGACAGCCCCTGGACGTGCCGGAAGACGTCGGCGCGCACGGCCAGCAGGAACCGCTCGCCCACCCAGGTGGAGGTCACGTCGTCGGCGAACCTGAGAGCGCCGGAGGCGACGACGAGCCCCAGATAGGTGGGCGCGATCCAGATGAAGGGCCGAAGATCGCGCGGTACGAGCACATCGTCCACCACGATCTTGAACAGCCAGAGTTCGGCGGCGTCGGCTAGGGGCCCGATCAGGCTGAAGAGAACAACGGGCACCAGCCAGCGCCGGCGGCCGCGGGTGTAGGGCCAGAAGCGCCGGAACACCTCGCGCGGCGGCAACGGCGGCGCGGCCGCGACAACGGCGTTCGCGGCGTCGTCATCCCCGCCCACCTCCAGCAGGCGCTGCAGAAAACGCCGGGGGACAGCCACCATGGCACGGCTCCGTCGCAGACCGACGGCGGAACGGACCGGCTCCCCCGGTCACCGGCCCGCTCAGCCTGCTTTCACCTGCGGTGATCGGAGTGGTCACCCTTGTGGTGGTCTTCACGACCCTCGTGGTCACGGTTCCTCTCGCCGTGCCCGTGCCCCGATTCCCTTTCGTGGTCGCCGTGGCCGCTGCTGTCACCGTGGTCGCGGTGACTGGCCGGGAAGAGCTTGCTGAAGATTGCCATGCCGTTCCTCCTGTCGAAAAATCCCTCGTATCACATACGGTGTGGGACGGGAATTGGATGGCAGTAGCGGACAAAAGCCGCAAATTTCGCCCTCGGTAGACCTCATGAACACACTGGGTACCGGGTACCGGATGTCACCGGCGCTTCGAACCGGGTTCGCAATGGTCGCACGGCGATCGGGGACACGGAGCGTGCACCCCTTCCGCAGGTCAGCCGTCCGCGCCCTGCAGCAGATCGGCATAGGTGCGGGCCTGCTGGGAGGCATTGCGGTGCCAGTCGGCCTGCATGCGGTGTTCCTCCGCCAACGGGGGCTCGGCCGTGACGAGTTGGTCGTACACGTCGGCGATCTCCTGGTGCACCGCCGCGATGGCGAGCCGGTTGGCGCGCACCGCGTCGGCGTGTCCCCGGTAGGCCGCGATCACCAGCGGGTCCCCGCCGACGGGCGCGGCCGCGGGACCCTGCGCGTGCAGGGTGCCGTACGCGTCGTTCAACCGCGTTGCACGCGCGTCCAGTTCGGTACGACGGCCGTGCAGGGCGGAGCCGCGGGTGCGCAGACTGGCCTCGTACGCATGGGATCCGGGGAAGCGGACCGCGTCCAGGCCTGATGTGACCGCGTGCGGCCGGTCCGGCCGCAGCCTGGCATAACGGGCGTCCGCCTCCGCCGCCACATCGAGCGTCCTCAACTCCGGCGGCAGCGCGCTGCGTCCGGTGGCCGCCCACGCGTGGACGTCGCCGTACCACTTCTCGTGCGCGGACTGCCGTGTCATGCCCGCGGCTTCGCCGATCTGGTACCACGTGGTGCCCCGCTCCCGCTCGGCGACCACCGCCTCGCGTATCACGTCCTCCACCCTGCGCTGCAGCCGAAGTGCCGTACACAGCAGGTCCCCCGGCGCGGGATCCGGCTCGACCGGCACGGCGTCCAGGACGGCGTCGGCGAGTTGACGGAGTGTCAGTGCGAGGGCGACTCGGGCTTCGTCACGGGGTGAGAGCCGGCGGAGCTCGTCCGCGTCCGGAGCGGCGGGGGTGCCTGCGACGTCGGTCATTGCGTCAGGCTATCCCTGACACATCCGATCATGGGACCCCGACAACGACATCCGGGCCGCGGCAGGCAGCCGAGCGGGACGTGGGTCAAAAGGCCGTGTGGGCAAACCAATTGTCGAGCGGCGCGGTGTCTCCCGACACCTCGAAGGCGTCGTCCTGGTACGTACGCCGCCCGTACAGCAGCAACAGCAGGTCAGCTGCCCGCCCGCGCACCACCGACTGCGCCTCGGAAGGTACGGCGTCGGTGGCCGGCCGCGGCATCAGGCGGAAGCCGTCGGGGTCCAGGCGTACGCGCCACTCCTCACCGGTTCCACGTGTGTGGTCCGAGCACTGGAAGGCGATCGTCTCGCCGCCGCCGTGCAGCTTCGTCACGGCCGGGGCGAAGAGACCGGCGTAGGGGAGGTTGACCAGGAACTCGTCGACTCCGTCCGCCGCGAGTACGGGGTCGATGCCGGAGTCCCGGCCCACGGCACGCTCCGCGTCGACCCGGTGCACCAGAGTTTCGAAGAGCATCCGCCGGGCCCAGAACCGCGCGTGCTGGTCCTCGCCCCAGGCCCACATCGGCGCCCGGGGGTCCGTGTCACGCAGCACCGCGGCCACGGCGGGCACGCCCGCCGCCACCCAGTCGGGATACTCCCGCGCGGCTTCCGGCAGCCCCAGCTCCAGCTCACGGCTGCGTGGCGGCTCCTGCACCAGCCGGGTCAGCAGCGTGCTGAACCAGCGCTGGAGCGCGCCCACGTGCCGGGTGAGGTCGGCCAGCGTCCAGTCCGGGCAGGAGGGCACGGCGGTCTCGGGGTCCATGCCTCTGGCGACGTCGGCGAAATGCAGCGTCTCGCGCTCGATCGCCTCACGGTAGGTGTCGTACGGCAGAGGGTGCCCCGCCCCGTTCGTCGTCTCCATCTGCTGCCGCCATTTCTTCCCCAGCACGGATACCGTCGCGATCAGTGTGGATGCTGGAGTGCACTCGAAGGCAAATCCGGGGGCATGCCCGCGGTGCCCGCACGCGGTGCCCGTCCCGCACCCGTCCCACGTGGTCAGGGGCGCCCGGTGGTGCGACGCTGGGGGATGAGAGGTGTCCGAGGAGGGGAACCCGGGAGGGCCGATGGGACGCGACGTCCCGGCGATGGTCTTCACCCGCGAGGACCGGCGCCGGTACCGGATCAAGATGCACGACTGCCTCGACGCGTTCGCGCAGATGCTGCGCGAGGAGCGGTTCGAGTCCGAGCGGCCCCAGGTGGGGCTGGAGATCGAGCTCAACCTGGTCGACGACCGGGCGGAGCCGGCGATGCGCAACAGCGATGTGCTCCAGGCGATCGCGGACCCCGCCTGGTCCACGGAGCTGGGCCGGTTCAATCTGGAGATCAACGTTCCGCCGCGCCGTCTGACGGCGGGCGGTCCCGACGCCTGGGAGTCGGAGATCCGTGACGCGCTGAATCACGCGGAGCAGCGCGCCATGTCGGTCGACGCGCATCTGATCATGGTCGGCATCCTTCCCACCCTGCGGGAGGAGGACATCGGCGAGGCCGCGCTGTCGGAGAACCCGCGCTATCGCCTGATCAACGACCAGGTCTTCGCGGCCCGGGGCGAGGATCTGCTCCTCGAGGTGGACGGTGTCGACCGGCTGCGGACCTACGCGGACACGATCAGCCCGGAGGCCGCGTGCACCAGCACCCAGTTCCACCTCCAGGTGTCCCCGGACGAGTTCGCGGACTACTGGAACGCGGCGCAGGCCATCGCCGGGGTCCAGGTCGCGCTGGCGGCCAACGCCCCGTTCCTGTTCGGCAAGGAACTGTGGCACGAAACCCGTATCCCGCTGTTCGAGCAGGCCACCGACACACGCCCGCAGGAGATCAAGGTGCAGGGGGTACGGCCCCGGGTGTGGTTCGGAGAGCGGTGGATCAACAGCGTCTTCGACCTCTTCGAGGAGAACCTGCGCTACTTCCCGGCACTGCTGCCCCTGTGCGACGAGCAGGACCCCGCGCAGACGCTGGACCGCGGTGACATCCCGGAACTGGCCGAACTGACCCTGCACAACGGCACGATCTACCGCTGGAACCGCCCGGTCTACGCCGTCTCCCACGACAAACCGCATGTCAGGGTGGAGAACCGGGTGCTGCCGGCCGGCCCGACCGTCGCCGACACCCTCGCCAACGGCGCCTTCTACTACGGGCTCACCCGCGCCCTGGTGGAGGAGGACCGGCCCGTGTGGTCGCGGATGTCCTTCTCCGCCGCCGAGGACAATCTGCACACGGCGGCGCGCAACGGCATCGAGGCACTGCTGTACTGGCCCGGCATGGGCGAGGTGCCGGTGCCCGAACTCGTCCTGCGGCGCCTGCTTCCGCTGGCGCACCGGGGGCTGGAGCACTCCGGCATGGACGCGGCCTGGCGGGAACCGCTCCTCGGTGTCATCGAGCAGCGATGTGTCACCGCCCGCAACGGAGCCGTGTGGCAGAAGGAGATGTTCCACCGCATCGACGAGTCCACGCACAGCGGCCGCCATGAGGCCCTGCGCCGGATGACGCAGCTGTACATCGACTACATGCACCTCAACGCCCCGGCTCACACCTGGCCGGTCGACTGAGCCATGGCCGGTCGGCAGAGCCCCGGACGGGCGCCGCCCTCACTCGTCCGGGGCACCGGTCGGGGCGTCTGCCCGCGTCGGCATGCGCGGGCGGCGAAGCGTGCGCAGGCTGATACCGACGGGTCCTGTGACAGCAGTGAGGGGCGATGATCGTATCGGTGGTTTCGATGCCGGAAGGGATCGTCACTCGCACCGACGTGTCGGAGGCACGTGAGCGACTCGCCGTGTCCGACTTCCTGCTCGTCGACATCGAACTGCCGGACGGGGAGACGGCCGACGAACAGCCCGTCGCCCACCAGCTCGGCCTGGAGGCCGAGAACATCCACTGGTTCGGCCGGGCCGGCGAACATGCGCGGGCCGACTTCCTCGGGGACGTGGCAGGCCTCGTCGTGCCCGTCGTCGCAGGCGTACGGGTCAGTCATTTCCATGCCCTGGTGACCGACCGGCATCTGATCACGGTTCACCGGGGGCCGCCCGGACCGCTGGACAACCTCGCCGTGCAGCTGCGGTTCGAGAGCCCCTCCGATGCCGTGGCCATGCTGTTCCTGCTGCTCCAGGACGCCTTGGAGACCTTTCGCCGGGCCGCGGTGTCGGACCTGCTGCTGGTGGAGGAGCTGGAGGACGAGATGTTCGACCGACGGCGTCCCGACCAGGTCTACCGTCTGTCACAACTGCGCCGGCACTCCGCCCTGCTGCATCACTCCCTGCTCCCCTACCTTCAGGTGACGGACGAGATCCTCACCCGGCGGATGCTGAGCGGCACCTTCCCGGCGGAGCGTCAGCGCCTCGCCCGTCAGTTTCAGCACGCGGGCAGGCTGGCTCTCGCGGACATCGAGTCCCTCCAGGACGCCAGCCGTCGCGCCTTCGCCAGCTACTCCTCCCTCGTCTCGGGCGAGCAGAACGGAGTGATCAACCGCCTGGCCATCGTCTCGACGATCTTTCTGCCCCTGTCGTTCCTCACCGGGTACTTCGGCATGAACTTCACGTACATGACCGACGAGTTGGAGAGCTCCGCGGTGTTCTGGCTGCTGGCCGTCGGTCTGCAGGTCGCCGTCGTGTCCGTGGCCCTCTACGTCCTGCACCGCACCAGGATCTGGCGACGGCTCCGGGACGACGAGGGGGTGGAGGACCGGTGAGCCGGGCCGGTGCACGACTGCTCCGACTGCTCCGACTGCTCCGACGGGCCCGAAGCGCCCGCCCGGCTTAGCCTGAACGGGTGGGGGGTCAGGCATCCGGGCACCGTCGCATGCCGGAGCACCGTCGCATGCCGGAAGGGACTCCGTATGGATGACTACCCGATGATCGAGAACCATGGCCTGATCGGGGATCTGCAGACCGCGGCACTCGTGACCACCGACGGAACGGTCGACTGGTTCTGCTGCCCGCGCATCGACTCACCCAGTGTGTTCGGTGCGCTGCTGGACAAGCGCAGGGGCGGGCACTGCACGGTACGTCCCGCGCACGCCACCTACGCCACCAAGCAGCTGTACCTGCCCGACACCGCCGTGCTGGTGACCCGGTTCATGACCGAGGCGGGCGCGGGCGAGGTCGTGGACTTCATGCCGGTGACCGGAACGACGGTCACCGCCCGCCATCGCCTGGTCCGCATGGTGCGTTGTGTGCGCGGCACCATGACCTTCGAGGTCGACGTCGCCCCACGGTTCGACTACGGGCGCCGGCCCCACAAGGTCGAACTCACCGACTACGGGGCGGTCTTCGCGTCGGACGGGCTGGAGCTGACCGTCCACACGGTCCGCGAACCGGACGACGCGCGACTGCCCACGACGGTCGGCGGGGAGAACGACCTGCACCTGTCCGTGACCCTCCAGGCGGGCCAGCAGCGCGGCTTCGTCATCGAGTCGGCCGCCGACGGCCCGCCCCGGCAGATCCGGGTGGCGGAGTTCCAGCAGCTCTTCGAGGACACCATCCGGTTCTGGCGGACATGGCTCAGCCAGTCGCGGTACACCGGCCGGTGGCGGGAGATGCTGGAACGCTCAGCGGTGACGCTGAAACTGATGACCTACGCGCCCAGCGGCGGACTGGTGGCCGCGCCCACCGCCGCCCTGCCGGAGCAGTTGGGCGGAGAGCGCAACTGGGACTACCGGTTCACCTGGATCCGCGACGCCGCCTTCTCCGTGTACGCCCTGCTGGGAATGGGGTTCGTCGACGAGGCGAGGGCGTTCATCGACTGGCTGGCCGACCGGGCCCAGGACAAGGCGGGCTGCGACAGCGGCACCGGACCGCTGAACATCATGTACCGGGTCGACGGCTCGGCCGACCTCGACGAGGAGATCCTGGATCACTGGGAGGGCTACGAGGGATCCGGCCCGGTGCGCATCGGCAACGGCGCGGCGACACAGCTGCAACTGGACATCTACGGGGAGGCGCTGGACAGCATCTCCTTCGCGCACCGGCACGGCTTCCACCTCGGGCACCGGGGCTGGAACTCGATGCGCACCGTCCTCGACTGGCTCGCCGACAACTGGAACCAGGCCGAAGAGGGCCTGTGGGAGACGCGCGGCGGACGCCAGAACTTCACCTACGGACGGGTGATGTCCTGGGTCGCGTTCGACCGCGCCCTACGGCTCGCGCAGGAGAACGGCAGACCGGCGGCGACCGACCGCTGGAGCACCGCCCGGGACCAGATCTACGACCAGGTCTGGACGAAGGGCTGGAACGGCGAGCGCGCGGCCTTCGTCCAGCACTACGGAAGCGAAGTCCTGGACTCCTCGCTGCTGCGCATGCCGACCGTCGGCTTCCTCACGCCCGGGGACCCGGCGTGGGCCACGACCATGGACGCGATGGAGCAGGAACTGGTCAGCGACAGCCTGGTCTACCGGTACAACCCGGAGGCCTCGCCCGACGGGCTGCGGGGCTCCGAGGGCACGTTCTCGCTGTGCACGTTCCTGTACGTCGACGCGCTGGCGCGCGCGGGCCGCCTCGACCGGGCCCGGCTGGTCCTGGAGAAGATGCTCGGGTACGCCAACCATCTGGGCCTGTACTCCGAGGAGATCGACCCGACCGGCCGCCAACTGGGCAACTTCCCCCAGGCCTTCACACACTTGGCGCTCATCGACGCGGCCATCACTCTCGACAGCGCCCTCAACGCCCGGCGTTAGGCGATGCGGGGCGCAGGCCCCCTGCGTCAGGCGTCGTCACCCGCGCTGCTGCGCAGATCGGCGTCGGTGAGGGGTTCGAGTGCGCCATGGGTGTCCAGCCAGTACAGGTAGGCGACGGCGGGGAACACCAGCACCACGGCCACGACGGTGACCAGCATCAGCCAGCGCAGTGTGGTCGTGGCTCCCGCGCCGTCGGCGACGGTCAGCGAGACCGGGACGAGATACGGCCGCTGCGCCAGGCCCCAGGCGAAGACCCCCGCGGCCACCGCGACGACGGCCGAACTGCGCGACCACCGGGCCTCGGCCGTACCCAGGAGCGACCAGCCCGTGGCGAGTGCGGCCACGGCCGCCAGGACGACCAGGGCGAGCCCGACGCCGTGCGTGAGGCCGTGCCACACATGGGGCGCGTCGCCGTGGGTGACGAACAGCATGACCACTGTCAGTACGGCGACGGCGGCGAGGGCGAAGAGCGCACGCCGGCGGAAATGGCCGTCGAGGTCCGGTGCGCCGAAGCGGCGGGCGTCCCCGGCCAGGAACACCGCGCCCAGGAACGCGGTCATGGCGATGGCGAGCAGCCCGAACAGGAGGGAGGTGGGGTTGGCCCAGTTGGCCACCGAAGCCGCGGTGCCCGGGGAGACCCGGCCGGAGGCGATCCCGCCCACGGCCGCGCCCAGGAAGAACGGCGTGAGGAGCGAGGCGATCGCGAACACAGCGCCGTACAGGCGTCGTCCGGCCAGCCGGCGGGCCGGCTTGCGCAGGGCGAAGCCCGCGCCGCGCAGCACGATGCCCACGATGGCGAGCGCCAGGGGCAGCCACATCGCGACGAACACGGTACGGAAGAAGACCGGGAACCCGGTCCACATGATGACCAGGACGAAGATCAGCCAGACGTTGTTGACCTCCCACACGGGCGCCATGGCGTGGTCGATCAGCCACCGGGGGCGTTTGCCTCGCTCGGCTCCGCCCGCGGTCAGATCCCAGAAGCCGGCCCCGTAGTCGGTGCCGCCGGCGCAGGCGTAGGCGGCGATCGCGAGCAGCAGGACCAGGGCGACGACACCGGCGGCGGTCATGACCGGTCCTCCTCGCCGGCGGAGGCTCCCGGCCCCGGGGCGGGGCCGCTGCCCACGAGGGCGGAGCGGGGGCCGTAGGGACTGTCCGTCTCCGGTGCACCCCGCCCCGCCGCGTCCGAAGCGTCGGCGAGCCGCCAGCGGGTGCGCATCTTCAGCAGGACGACGAGGAAGGAGCCGAACACGAACACGTAGACGAGGACGACCAGGCCGAACATGGTCCACAGGGCGGGGGCGCGCGTCGCGGTGACCGCGTCGGCGACCCGCATGTACTGGTAGACGATCCACGGCTGGCGGCCCACCTCGGTGGTGATCCAGCCGCACTCCACCGCGAGCACGGAGGCCACGCCCGCGCATGCCGCGCCCCGGTAGAACCAGACGGAGGCGGGCAGTCGGCGGCGGCGCAGCCACACCAGGCCGTACCAGAGCGCGAGCAGGAGCAGCAGGGAGCCGATGCCGACCATGGTGTCGAAGGCGAAGTGCGTGATGGTGGCCTGGGTGGCGGTGGGCCGGGCATCGGCCGGCACCGAGGTCAGGCCGGTCACCTGGGTGTCCGGGCGGAAGCCGGCGAGGATGGAGTCGAGTTGGGGGACCTTGATGCCGCCGGAGATGGAGCCGTCGGGGTGGAGTCGGCCGTACAGGTACTCCGGCACATGGGTGTCGGTGTTCCAGACGATCTCCATCGCGGCGAACTTCACCGGCTGCTTGTGGTAGACCTGCCGGGCGATGTTGTCGCCCAGCATGAACTGGATCGGTGTGCACACCGCGGCGAGGGTGAAGGGCACGGTGAATCCGAGCCGGTGGTACCGGTCGCGGCGCCCGCGCAGCCGGCCCATGGCGTAGACGCCCGCCACGACATAGCCCGCGGTCATCAGCATGGCGACCACGAAGTGCCAGTACTCCGGTCCGAAGATGGGTGTGAAGACGGCCTTGCGGACGTCCACGCCGGTGGGGTTGCCCGCGGAGTCGAGGACGAAGCCCCGCGGTGTGTTCATCCAGGAGTTGGCCGCCAGGATGCCGAAGGCGCCGAGCAGGGCGGCGGCCGGCAGGGGCAGTCCGAGCAGGAAGTGGGTGCGGGTGGGCAGCCTGCGCCAGCCGTAGAGGTAGATGGCGATGAGGACGGCCTCCAGGAAGAAGGCCCAGGCCTCGATGCCGAACCCGAGGCCGAACACATCGCCCCACCGGCCCATCATGCCCGGCCACAGCAGTCCGAACTCGAAGGACAGCACGGTCCCGGTGACGATGCCGATGGCGAACTGCACCGCCATGACCGCCGACCAGCGCCGGGCCAGCAGCAGCGCGGTGGCGTCGTTACGGCGCAGGCCGTAGCCGTGCATGATGAGGGTGATGAGCGGCAGCGCCACGCCCAGGGGCACCAGGATGATGTGCGCCGCGAGCGTGAACGCCATCTGCGATCGGGCCGGCAGCATCTGGGGTGGTGGGTCCGCCAGCAGGTGGATCATGGTGTGCACAGGTGTCCCCCCGGGGGCCGACAGGGATGTGAGGGTCGGTCAGCCGCCGGTGGCGAAGCCCGGGAAGAGGGTCATGCCGCCGTCCACGTAGAGAGTGGCTCCCACGACGTAGTCCATGAGGTCGGAGGCGAGGCCGACGGCGGCGTGGGCGATGTCCTCGGGCTCACCGACGCGGTCGTAGGGGATGAGCTGCAGCAGGTCGCGTTCGGCTTCCGCGGTCTCCCAGGCCTGGCGGTTGATCGGTGTCTTGATGGCCCCGGGCGCGACCGCGTTGACGCGGATCTTCTTCGGCGCGAGTTCCTGGGCCAGGGTCTGCATCATCATCAGCACGCCGCCCTTGGAGCTGGCGTAGTTGACGTGCCCGGCCCACGGGATGATCTGGTGCACCGAGCTCATGCAGATGATCTTGCCCGCCGAACGTGACACCTCGGGGACCACACCGCGGCGCAGGAACTCCTTGGTCGCCTCGCGGGCGCACAGGAACTGCCCGGTGAGATTGACGTCCAGCACCTTGCGCCACTGGGCGAGGGTCATCTCCGTGATCGGGGCGTCCCGTTGCAGCCCGGCGTTGGCGACGAGGATGTCGATCGTCCCGAACTCCTCGATCATCCGGTCCGTCATGGCGACGACCTGGTCCTCCTGGGACACGTCCGCCTCGTAGGCCGCCGCCTTCACGCCCATCGCCTTGATCTCGTCGACGACCTGCTCGGCTTCCTCGCGGCCGGCCACGTAATTGACGACGACATCGCACCCGGCCCGGCCCAGTCCGATGGCGGTCGCCTTGCCGATGCCCGAGTTGGCTCCCGTGACCAGCGCCTTCTGTCCCTTGAGCAGGTGGGCGGGGATCACGTTCCGCGACGTGCCTCCGGTGGAACTCACGATCGACAGCCTCCTCCGCTGCGGACCCCGGGTCGGCCGTACCGCAACCCGCACAGGTCGAAGGACACGCAATCACCGCGGCGGCCGAGCGGCGCGCGTGACGCCTTGGTCTTACGCCGCCCGGCTGATCATCTTCGCCCACCCGGACGCCCGCCGCGCGTCGGCGCCCGGTCGCGCGCCTGCCGGGGTCACAGGACGGCGATCGGGTTCACCGGGGAGCCCGTGGCCCCGGGCAGCCGCAAGGGGGCGATGGCGCAGAGGAAGGACCAGCGGCCAGCGCTCTCGCAGGCCGGGGCCAGTTCCTCGAACTGGAGGTAGTCCATCAGGTAGATCCCCAGCGCGTGGATCGCCAGCACATGTACGGGGAAACCGATCCCGTCGACGGCGCTGGGGGCGGTGTCGTTGTTCCCGTCCCCGCCCAGCACCGCGACCTCGCGGTCGGCCAGGAACCGTACGGCCGTCGGATGGAGACCCGCGCGTGCCTCGGCCACGTTCCACGCCCCCAGCTCCAGCCGCCTGAGCCGGTGACCGACCCGGACGAACAGCAGGTCTCCCGGCCCGACCCGGACGCCCTGTGCCTCCTCGGCGGCGGTCAGGTCCTCCCGGGTCACATGGTCGCCGGGTTCCAGCCAGGGGACTCCGCGCAGCCTGGGCACGTCCAGGAGCACACCCCGCCCGACGATGCCGTTGCGGACGAGGTCCACGGACAGCGCGCCGGCCCCGTCCGGAGTCAGGGTGTGGGCCGGGACCCCGCCGAAGAGTTCACCGTCGACGATCACATGGCACAGCGCGTCCAGATGGCTGTCCACGTCTCCGTGGACGTTCATCGCGAGCCGGTCGCGGGCGAAGTGCAGGCCTGGCGCGTCGAGGTCGCCGGCGGCCGGCCCGGTCATGCGGTGGTCGGCGGGATCGGGGCTGTCCGGTCCCCGGTGTGTCTCGATGGGGGCGGCGAGCGACAGCGTGCGCCCGGAACGGACCTCGGCCACGGCCGCCCTCACCCGCTCGGGCGTCAGATGACGCAGGGACCCCCCCGGCGGACCGCTGACGGGCCGTGTGTCGGCGCTCAGCCGCTCGTACAGCGCCCGGAACGCCGCTTCACTCATGTGCGGAGCGGACGGGGACCCGGAGGCGGCACAGGGAGGCATGCTGACCTCCTCGCTGTCGGATGGCGGCCGTCGCGGTCGGGTGGCGGCCGGTCCGCCCATGACACCCCGGCCCATTGCAGCACGCGGCGTGCGCGGTCGCAGCCCGGACTCATTCCATACGTTTCCCATAGGAAAACTCCGTACGGTTCACGGCATGGATCTCAACGGCCCGATCATCCTCGCGGGTGCCCTGGTGGGCTTCGCGGTGGGACTCACCGGCATGGGCGGCGGCGCCCTCATGACACCGATCATGGTCATGGTGTTCGGGGTGAACCCCACCGCGGCCATCGGCAGCGACCTGGCCGCGTCGGTGTTCATGAAGCCGTTCGGCGCCCTGGTGCACCAGTGGGCCGGCACGGTCCGCCGGGACATCGTGCGTTGGCTGCTGCCCAGCGCCGTACCGGCCGCGTTCGGCGGTGTCTTCCTGCTGCGGGCGCTCGGCGACGGCGACGTGCTCCAGCAACGCGTCGAGTACGTCGTCGGTACGGCGCTCATGCTCGCGGTCGCCGGCATGCTCGTCCGCCTCTGGCTGGACCGCCGCCGCGCCGCCATGGACGTCGAGGACGCGCATGTTCCCGTACGACCCGTGGCAACCCTCCTGATCGGCGTCGTCGGCGGCCTCGTCGTGGGGATGACCTCGGTCGGCTCGGGCTCGCTGATCATCGTGATGCTGATGCTGGCTCATCCCCGTCTCAAGGCCAACCACCTCGTGGGCACAGACCTGGTGCAGGCCATCCCCATGGTGTCCGCCGCGGCCCTCGGACACCTGATCGTCGGGGACGCGGACCTCGGGCTCGCGGCGACCCTCCTGATCGGTGCGATTCCCGGGGTCGTCCTGGGCGCCCTCGTATCCAGCCGGGTCAGCGGCCCGGCGGTGCGCTGGGCCCTGGTGGTGCTGCTGACCGGATCCGGGCTGGCGATGCTGAAGGCGTCGTCCACCGTCGTCGTGCTCGCCTGTCTCGCCATGGCGGCCCTCGGCACGTTCGCCACCGTGCGCGGCCGGACGCCGCCACGCACGACGAGCACGGCCGAGGAACCGCGGGCCGAGCAGGCCGCCGTGTGAACAAGAACCGTCAGCGGACCGCAACACCGGGGGCTCGGGCCGCTCCCGTGGCCTCGCGCCTGAACGCGGGCTCCATCTCCGGCTCCATCGTGAACCGGAACAGGCGCCGCACGGGCGGCGTGCACAGGACGGTCACCACCGCGGCGGCCACGACGCTGACCGTGGCCACACCCAGCGGCCGGTGCACCCACGCCGGGTCGTACCAGCCCCAGAACTTCGATCCCTGGGCGAGGAAGCCGTGCAGCAGATAGCCGTAGAGCGTTCCCGCGCCCAGCACGGTGAACCACGTCCGGCGCCCCGGCACCCATGCCAGGAAGCAGGCCACCAGGACCACCGAGCAGCCGAAGGAGGCCAGCGCCATGACGGGCCCGTACCAGTCGGGCGCCCCGAGTTCCGCCGCGCTGTCCCGGTGGTAGAACCAGGCCTGGGTCATCCGCGGCACCAGCCAGTACGACACGGCGAGCGCGCCGGCGAAGACGGGTACGGCCACGATGCGCACCGACCGGCGGCGCACCAGCCGGAAGTGCTCGGGCTTCAGACACAGGCCCAGGACGAAGTACGGCAGGAACTGCAGGACCCGCTGCAGGTCGAGGTCGTTGCCGATGGACGGCGCGAGGGTGCCCAGCATGGCGAGGACCAGCGCGAGCGGCAGCGGCCACCGCACGAGCCTCCAGATCGGTGTGGTCAGCCGCCAGATGAACAGCGCGGCCAGGAACCAGGTCAGATACAGGGGGTCCTGCAGGCTGATCTCGCGGTCCGGGACGCCGTCGGTCCACCGGGTGAAGTAGGTGTACGCCGTCTCGAAGACGACGTACGGGACGGCAACGCCCGTGATCAGCCGCTTGATCCGCGCGGGACTCGCGTCGAAACCGCGCGAGAAGTAACCGGAGATGACGATGAACGCCGGCATGTGGAAGGCGTAGACGAGCATGTAGAGCGCGCTGACGGTCCGGCTGCCGTCGCGCAGCGGCTCCCAGGCGTGGCCCATCGCCACCAGCACGATCGCGAGGTATTTCGCATTGTCGAAGAACGCGTCGCGCGTGGGTCCGGGCGACGGGACCCGTGCCTCCTCGGCACTGCGCGACGGCAGCGCGTCGTTCACGATTGCTTCCTGGCGGTACCCGGACAGACCAGAACACCTCATTACGCAGTTGCCGGCGACGGTGGCGAAGCTCACGGTGGCGAAGCTCTTCAGGCGCGACTCACCCGCAGGACGCCGCGTAAACCTCGGCCGCCACGACCGTGACCCGGGCCACACGCCGAGCCTGTGCGGACGGGCTCGCGGCTTGGCGATAGGTTGATCTCCATGAGCGACAACGTGTACTTCGACATCACCATCGACGACCAGCCGGCCGGCCGGATCGTGTTCAACCTCTTCGACGACGTGGTGCCCCGGACCACCAAGAACTTCCGGGAGCTGGCCACGGGTCAGCACGGCTTCGGCTACGCCGGTTCCGGTTTCCACCGGGTCATCCCCGAGTTCATGCTGCAGGGCGGCGACTTCACCGCGGGCAACGGCACCGGTGGCAAGAGCATCTACGGTGAGAAGTTCGCGGACGAGAACTTCACCCTCAAGCACGACCGTCCGTACCTGCTGAGCATGGCGAACGCGGGCCCGAACACCAACGGCTCGCAGTTCTTCATCACCACGATCGTGACGAGCTGGCTGGACGGCAAGCACGTGGTCTTCGGCGAGGTCGTCGAGGGCAAGGACATCGTCGACCAGATCGAGAAGCTCGGCAGCCAGAGCGGCCGCCCCAAGGCCTCGGTCAAGATCGCGGCCAGCGGCACGGTCTGACCGCCCACAGTGAAGGGCGGCGCCACTCCCGGCGCCGCCCGTCGCGGAGGAGTAAACCCGTCGTCGTCGGTCACCTCCACCCGGCACACGGCAGGCAGCACGAAGGACAGTGCGTCCTCGTCACTGCCGAACTCGGCCTCGGCGAGCACCAAGCCCAGGAGCTCGCCGTCGAAGACGTCGATGCCCAACGAGGGCACGCTGAGACGGGTCTTGGACAGGACCCGCGCGGGCAGGGTGGAGAGCACGTCGTATTCGGCCGGCGTCAGGTACATATTGGTGATCAGGCCCTGGACCGCGCCCGGCCGGGAGACCGGCACCTTCTGGGTGAGCCTTATCTCGCAGCGGCCATCGGTGAATTCCACGCGCCGCAACCTCAACAGCAACGAGTACGCACCGATCAGCCTGACGTCATCATGATGAGTTGATGGACCCACTGCTCGACCAACTCCCCACTGCCTACTGGACCGTGCCCTACCGCGGCTCCCGGTTTCCGGGTTCGCCTTCTGTGATGGCTCGTCCCGGGTTGGCGATGGGTGCCAACTGCCAACTGTTCGCGTACGAGGTTCTGCGGCACTTCGGCTTCGCTCCCCCGGCTCTGCGATCGAGTGAGCTGTGGGCCGATACGGAAGCCACGGTTCGGGTGGCGGTTGCTCAGCCGCTCGATCTGCTGCTGTTCAACGCCGGCGACGACGCCTACGGCGCCCATGTAGGGCTCTGGGTGGACGAGGGACGGGTGTTGCACCTGTGCGCGGAGGCAGGCCGCCCGGCAGTCTGGGAGATGACGGAGTTCGCCGCGCGGCCGCGCTACCAGGTGCTCATCGGCATCAAGCGGGTGATGGCGTAGGAGACGAGCGCCTGCCTCCCCGTTGCCTCCATTCGAATGAGGATCCGAGCGGCGCATCGCCGGGCCTGTGGCCGATGTGCTGATGATGTTCGGTCTTCGCGCCTCCCGCAGTCATCCAGCCCATTCCGACGGGCTGCTGTGCCCTGCGCGAATTCGGAAGGAGATGGCTGTGTCCGACCGACAGGACGAGAAGGCGGAGCAGAGCGTCGGAGCGTTCACGCTCGCCGATCCGCTGAGCTCCGCGCCGCCGGTCCCGCTGCCGTATCCGGTCCCGGAGCCGGACGAGGAGTAGCAGCTGCCGCACGGCTTCGCGCATGTCTTCTACGGCGACCGCAACCGTGGCATCACACGACCGGTGATCATGGCCGACGGGTTCAACCTCGGCCGGAGCGACCTGAAGTGGCTGTACGCCGGGCTCGACCGTGACCATCCTTTCCTGAGCGAACTGCGCCGCCGCGGCCGTGACGTCGTCCTCGTGGGCTTCGACGAGCGCACCGCCTCGATCATGACCAACGCCGAGACCGCGATCGCCGCGATCCTGCGGACCCAGGCCGAGCAGCTGGGCGGCGCGTCGCTGACGGTGGGCGGCTTCAGCATGGGCGGCATGATCACCCGCTTCGCGCTGGCCAAGCTGGAAGCGCAGGGGATGGACCACCGCACCCGGTTGTACTTCTCGTACGACAGCCCGCACCGCGGCGGCGTCGTGCCGATCGGCCTCCAGGCGTTCTCGCACTTCATCCCGGTCCCGAACGACTTCGCCCGGCAGATGAACAGCCCTGCCGCCCGGCAGATGCTCTGGCGGCACTACGACCCGATGACCGGCCAGATCGGGATCGCACCGGAGCGCAAGGAGTTCCTCAGGATGATGGAGGAGCTCGGTGGCTGGCCGCGCATCCCCCGCATCCTCGCGCTCGCCAACGGCCGCGGCGACGGCACGGGCCTCGCGATCCCGCCGGGCGGGACCGCGCTCAAGGTCGAGAGGATCTACCCCGGCACCACCTTCTACAGCCAGGCACAGGGCAAGGACGTCGTCGTGGCCGAGCTGAAGCGGCGGTTCCCCGAGGCCGAGAAGACGGTGAAGACGAGCGGCTTCCCCGAGCTGGACGGCGCCCCCGGCGGCACCCTCCGCTCCTACGGCATCCTCGCCGACATGCTGAAGAAGTTCGGCGCCCAGGTCGACCTGCGCCACGAGGAGATCTGCTTCGTGCCCTCCGTCAGCGCGGTCGCGATCCGCGACATCGACCAGCAGAAAGATCTGTACACGGACATCGACAGCCTCGACCCGTCGGAGAGCGAGGTCGACGACTTCATCTGCTCCTCGACGACGACGGCGCACACCGCCATCACCGAGGAACTGTGCGGGTGGCTGCTGGACCGGCTGCCCGACTGAACCCCCGGGCCTCCCGGGGCGGGCCGTCTCACCTGAGCACCGCCTCCTTCGTCCCCGGTTGCGGGGGTGCACAGCTGTCGCAACGCTGGGAGCGGCAGTCCGGGGGTGAGGAGGCGGTGTGGCTCCAGCACGGAACCCGGCACACGGCGCCGAGCCCGGCATGTCGCGTCGACGGCTCCTGTGTCTGTGCGCGGGCGTGGGCCTCGGCGCGGCCGCCTGCGACCATGTGCCCGGCCGTCGCCCGCCCGGCGCCGGCGACGGCAGTCACCTGCCGGAGGCGGAACGCGACGCCGCGGGTACCCCCGATTGGCGGATCGCGTCCCCAGGCCCGCCCGACGCGATAGCGGGGTACGCCGATCGAGTGAGTGTGACACCGGGGCAGGAGTTCGGGCTGTTCGTGTCGACGACGGCGGCCTCCTTTCGGGTGTCGGCGTTCCGCGTGGGCTGGTACGGCGGTGCGCTGGCCCGGCGTGTGTGGACCTCGCCCCCGATCCGCGGCCGCGTCCAGCAGGCCCCGCGGATCGCGCCCGAGACCCGCACCGTCCACGCGAACTGGCAGCGCACCCTGGCCCTCGACACCGCGAGTTGGCCGGAGGGCGCGTACCTGCTCCGGCTGGAGGCGGCCACCGGGCACCAGCGTTATGTGCCTCTGATCGTGCGCTCGGTGCGCGGAACGGGGCGCACGGTACTGCTGCACGCCCCGGCCACCTGGCAGGCCTACAACCGGTGGGGCGGGTCGAGCCTGTACGCCGGTGCGACGGGGTCGTACGAGACCCGGTCCCTGGCGGTGAGCTTCGACCGGCCCTACGACATGGACGGGGCCGAGAAGTTCCGCGTGTACGAGTGGGCCGCGGTCGTGCTGGCGGAGCGGCTGGGCATACCGCTCGCCTACAGCACCGGCCTCGACGTCCATGCCGCCCCGGCGGTGCTGGACGGCGCCGCCGCCGTCGTATGTCTCGGGCACGACGAGTACTGGACACCCCAGCAGCGCGCACATGTCACACAGGCCCGTGACGCGGGCACCAATGTCGCGTTCCTCGGTGCCAACACATGTTTCCGCAGGATCCGCCTTGAGCCCGGCAGGAGCGCGGACGACCGCACCGTGGTCTGCTACAAGTCCGCCTACCGTGCCGACCCCTGCTATCCCGCGCAACCGGCCCTCGTCACCACGGACTTCCGTACCGAGCCGGCCCCGGATCCCGAGTCATCCCTCACCGGAGTGCTCTACGAGGGCTACCCGGTGGACGCCCCCTACGTCGTCCACTCCGCCGGCCACTGGCTCCACGAGGGCACCGGAGTGCGCGCCGGTGACGCCTTTCCGCACCTGGTGGGCGTCGAGTACGACCGGGTCATGCCCGGCGCCGGCACTCCGCGGCTCCTGGAGATCACCGCCCACTCGCCGCTCGTGTGCGCGGGCCGCCCGAGCCACAGCGACTCGGCGTACTACACCGTCCCCAGCGGAGCGGGTGTGTTCGCGTCCGGCACCATGCGCTGGGTGGAGGCGCTGGTGGCGGGCACCGGCGAACTCGGCCGCGACCACGGCATGGACGCCCGCACCCGCGCCTTCGTCACCCGCACGACGGAGAATCTCCTACGAGCCTTCGCCGAGGGTCCCGCCGCCCGACGCCGTCCGGCACCCAGTCCCAACGCCCTTGATTTGTACGCGACTTGACTAGACCGGTGGATCGTTGGAGAGCTCCAGCAGCCAGCGGACGCTTTCCGCGGCGCCGAGGGCGTCGGCGGCGTCCGACGCGGCTGGAAACAGGCGGCCCCAGGAGCAGGCACGGCCGAGTGCACCGAGTCGCCAGGCGAGGCTCACCGCACGTCGTAGGTCCGCGGTTGTCCGGCCGGTGCCCTTCCACGGTTCCAGATAGGCGTCTCGCAGGCGCGGCAGTACGTCGTGCCCGTATCGCTCGCAGGCCGTGCGGGCAGGGACCAGCAGGCTGCAGAAGGGATGGGAGACGGCGGCGTCGCCCCAGTCGAAGAAGGTGAAGCGGCCCGGTTGTGGGTGGAACAGCTGGCCGTCGTGCAGGTCCGAGTGGTCGAGGGTGTCCTCGATGCCGAGGGCCGCCAGCTCCGCGCACCAGTCCACGAGGCGTGGCCTGAGGTCGTCGAGTCTTCTGCGGTCGTCCGGCCGCAGTGTTGAGTTCTCCTCGACCAGCCTGTCGAAGACGTCGGGCAGGGCGGTGGTACGTGCACCGGGGACACCCAGCTGTTCGATCTCCTGTGTGTAGGGGGTCAGGGCGTGCTGCATGTCCGCGTACTGGCCGAGGAACGCTTCCCACGTGCTGGGCTCGACCGGCTCCCTTTCGAGGACGCTCCTGAAGAGCTCACCCCCGTCGGGCAGTAGCGACCAACCGCGGGCGGCGTCGACGGCGATCGGTTCCAGTACATGTTCCGGCACCCATCGCGCCAACGCCGCGGTGAGCGGGCCCTCGAAGGCGCTGGCCGGCGGGTTCGCCTTGAACCAGACCGCGTCTCGCCCCTGGACGGACACCCGCACCAGGACGGACCAGGGCCGCAGCCGTACCCGCAAGTCGCCGGTCATGCGCAGGCCGCGTGCGGCCAGCTCACCCTCCACCCAGCCGAGGGCCGCGTCCCGCCAGGGCTCCTCTTCCCAGGGTGTTACCGCGCTCTGATACTGACCCCGGTCCTCGACCACTGATGACTCATGTCGCATCGCACCATCTCAGCATCGCTCGCACCTTCGACCGGGCAGCAGTTGTTCCCACTGATTCTTTCAGGATGTGTGTCGGCCAAATTGACCGGCCCAGGAGTCCGACAGGGGCTTTCGGCACGGTGCGCCGACAACTACCTTTCAAACAAGTTGAGTTGGCAACATGGTCGCACAGGCAACGCACGCGGCGATGGCATGTTCAGTGCTGTGTCCCCAGTTGAGCCAGGAAGGATCACGGGAGCAACAACTTGCTCCGTACCATGTCTCAAGGCAGGGTGTCTGACCACAGATGCGGCCCGGCACCCGGGAGCACCAGCCGAGGCAGTGCCTTCACGTCCGGCGGCCGCCGCGGTAGGTCCTGGTACACAACCGGGAACCGAAGAAGGGTGAACAGTATGTCCGAGAGCACGGTCCCCGTCACCGAGCTGGCGTCGCAGTACATTGCCCAGGTCACCGGTGACCTTGAGCGCAACATGAAGGAGCAGGAGCGCATCGGCACGGAAATCGCCGCGCTCCAGGAGCAGTTGGCAGTCCTGCAGCACGACCACACGGTGCTGGCGAACATGCACCAGGCGCTCGGTTTCGAGGCCGGTGCTCCGGCGGTGACCGACCCGGCGCCCGACAGTGCCGTCGTGCCTTCTCCCCGGCAGAAGTCCGCCGCCGAGCCCGCACCGAGCAAGCCGGCGCGGGCGCGTAAGTCCTCCGCCTCAGCGGGCCGCACATCACCCCGGAAGCAGGCCGCCAAGAAGAAGCCGGCCGCCCCGTCGGCCTCGCCCGCCCCGTCGGCCCAGCCGACACTGGTCGAACTCGTCCGCCGCCACCTCTCCGAGCAGAGCGAGCCCCGCTCCGCCGCGGAGGTCACCACCGCACTGGATCAGGCACATCCCGAGCGGAGCATCAAGACCACCGTCGTACGGACGACGCTGGAGGGTCTCGTGGCCAAGAACCACGCCCAGCGCACCAAGCAGGGCACGTCGGTCTTCTACACGGCGAGCGAGGCATCGGAGAAGAGCCCGGCCGCGGAGGCCAAGAAGCCTTCCGAGGCCGTCGACAACTGAGCCGACGACAGGGCGGCCGATACAGGGCCGGACGCAGTGAGGGGGAGAGGGCGGGCGTACGGTCGTACGCTCGCCCCTCCCCCACCGCGCGCAAATTGTCCGATCCGCGTATCCCTGCATTCCGGTATGAGTAGGGAAAGAAGCGCGATTCCTGATTGCACCTTTGGCGGCGTATGCCCAAGGTCGGAGGGTGAGCACGTCTTCCGCTCCCCGGTCCGGTCCCGCCACCCAGGACAAGCCCGGCCGCCGCGCCACGACCCGGCGCCCATGGCACGACGCACGCCACGGCCTGCTCCGGGCCCTGGTGCTGTTCGTGGGCGTCCGCCTCGCCGGGGCCGCGGTGACGGTCGTGATGAACCACCTGACTCATCGCCCACTGATGAAGAGCCTGGCTCACTCCTGGGACTCGGACTGGTACCTGCACATCGCCGCACACGGCTACGGGACCCGCATCTGGATCACGCCGTCGGGTGCCGTGCAGACCGACTGGGCCTTCTTTCCGCTCTACCCCGGACTCATCAGGGCCGTGACGACAGTCCTGCCGCTCACACCGGGAGAGGCCGCGCTGCTGGTCGCCTGGACCGCCGCGGTCGTGGCCGCATGGGGTATCTACACGATCGGCCACGATCTCTACGGACGTGGGGTCGCCACCGTGCTCGTCGCCCTGTGGGCCGTACTGCCGCACTCGGTCGTGCTGGGTATCGCGTACACCGAGTCCGTCTTCTCCGCCCTCGCGGCCTGGTCGCTGTACTGCGTGCAGAAGGGCCGCTGGCTGTGGGCCGGGGCCCTCGCCGCCCTCGCGGGACTGTCCCGCCCCAGTGGCTTCGCGGTCGCCGTGGCCGTGGCCGCCGCGGGGGTGCACGAAGCGATCAGACGGCGCGGCCGCGTCCGTCCCGGTGTGTGGGTCGCCGTGGTCCTGGGTCCACTGGGCTGGATCGGCTATGTCCTGTGGGTGGGCGAGCAGACGGGCGATCTCCTGCGGGGTTACTTCAAGGTGCAGGACGCGTGGACCTCGCGCTTCGACTTCGGGGTCGAATCCCTTCACTTCCTCAAGGCGCTGTTCCTCCACGGCGGGCGCTTCGTCTACCCCATGGCCCTGGTGATCGTCGTCATCGGCGTTCTGCTGTTCGGCCTGCTGTGCCTGGACCGTGCGCCGCTGCCGCTGGTGGTCTTCGCCGGCGTCCTCGTCCTGCTCGTCGTGGGTGCCTCGGGTTCGTTCTCGTCGAAGCCGCGCTTCCTGGTTCCGGCGTTCCCGTTGCTCATTCCCTGCGCGCGTGCGCTGGTCCGGGCATGGCGTGCGCGACCGGCACAGGCCCTGCTGGTGGGGGGCACGCTGACCGCGGTGTCCCTGCTGTACGGGGCGTACCTGACGACCGTCGCGCACTCTCCGCTCTGAGCGGGGACACCCCGGGCCGCTCGGTCGGTTCATCGCACCTTTCCTATGGTTCCGTGACATCCATCACAGGTTGTCCGGGAACTAGCCGGGTCGGATAGTAGACGGCGCCCTGGCGACATATGGGATTTGTCCGTCTTGGCGTGGGCGAACATCATGTCTGGATTCGCGGTATTCCGTCCGCGCGGCACTTTCGCCCGTTCTGCGGCCACAGAGGGTTTCTGACGATGCGTCATGGATTCGCCATGGTCGCAGGGTCCCGTCCAGCACGCCCCCACCCCCATGACAAGGATTGCCGAACCTACGAGGCGACCTAGTACGGGAGCCCTTTGCGCTCCATGTGAACGGCTCCTAAGAATGACGGTCCGCAGGGCATCGCCGCAGTTCAGTGGCGGGTTCTGTACAGAGCCAGCCGCACAAGGAGCGCTCGGCGATTACCGGGTGAGGTCACACATGGGTAAGCACCGCAAAAGCACTCAATACCGGCGAATAGTCATCGCTGCCGTTGCCATGGGCGCCGTGGGCGTACCGTCCGTCGCCATGGCCTGCACCGACTGGAACGACGGCGGGCGATCCCACCGCCCCAGCCATCGGGAGACCGAGGCCAAGGGTTGGTGGAAGAACGCCGACTGGGGTCGACCCTGGAACGGCTACCCGGACCAGAGCAGCCAGGCCACCCCGGCACCCGCCAAAACGCCGAGCGCCTCCGCGAGCCCCACGCAGACCACACCGCCGAAGCCGAAGCCGAGGGTCATCGCGCCCAGGCACACGGCGAAGGCCATCGTGCCCTCCCGCACGGTGCGGACCACCGCCCCCAAGGCCAAGATCACCACCGCTCCCAGCGCCCCCAAGGCCACCACCGCCGCGCCCGCGGCCCCCGCCACGCCGAGCGCCCCGAAGGCCACCGCCACCGCGTCCGGGGTCGTCGCCCGCATCGTGCAGCTCGTGAACGCCGAGCGCGCCAAGGTGGGCTGCTCGGCGCTGACGCTCAACGCGACCCTCAGCAAGGCCGCGCAGGCACACAGCGACGACATGGCCGCCCACCAGAACATGTCGCACACCGGGTCCGACGGCTCCTCCCCCGGCGACCGGATCACCAGCGCCGGCTACACATGGAGCGCCTACGGCGAGAACGTCGCGTACGGCTACTCGACTCCGGAGCAGGTCATGGCCGGCTGGATGGCCAGCCCCGGCCACAAGGAGAACATCCTCAACTGCTCGTTCAAGGAGATCGGCGTCGGTCTCGCGCAGCCCAACAGCTTCTGGACCCAGGACTTCGGAACGGCGCGATAGGCGCCGCCCCCGGCCCTGGCCGAATTCCTGAGGACACCCGGCTTCCACTATGTTCGGTCTGAACATCAGACGTACGGAGCCGGTGTGCAGACAACAGACGAACTGGCGGAGGAGGCGGCCACCACAGGCCGCTCCGAAGCCGAGGAAGCGCCGGCGGGCGAATTGCCCCGATTTTGGCCACTCCTGTTGGTGGCGGCGGCCGTCCTTCCCGGCGCGGCGCTCGTCCTCCTGGGCCAGTCGATCAGCAAACCGGCCCTCCAGGCATGGCAGACCGTCTGTCTGTCCGTCACCGTCCAGGCACTGCCGTTCCTGCTCCTCGGGACGGCTCTGTCCGGAGCCATCAACGCCTTCGTCCCGGCGCGGGTGTTCCACCGCATCCTGCCCAAGCGGCCCGTGTTCGCGGTCCCGGTCGCCGGGGCCGCCGGGGTCGTCCTGCCCGGCTGTGAATGCGCGTCGGTGCCCGTCGCCAACAGTCTGATCGGCCGGGGTGTCACCCCGGCCGCCGCCTTCGCGTTCCTGCTCTCGGCGCCCGCGATCAACCCGGTCGTGCTGACCGCCACGGCCATCGCCTTCCCCGGACGTCCCGCCATGGTGCTGGCCCGGCTGCTGGCCTCGCTCGCCACCGCCACGGTGATGGGCTGGCTGTGGCTCTGGCTCGGCCGCGCCGAGTGGCTCAAGCCGGCCGTACGGCACACCGGGCACCACCCCGGGCACAGCCGCTGGAGCGAGTTCCGGCGCGCCTTCCAGCACGACTTCCTGCATGCGGGCGGCTTCCTGGTCGTCGGGGCCATGGCGGCGGCCACCTTCAACGTGGCCGTGCCGCCCTCCGTGCTCGACACCTTCTCCTCCTCGCCCTGGCTGTCGGTGCTGTTCCTGGCCGCGCTCGCCATCCTGCTCGCGGTGTGCTCCGAGGCCGACGCGTTCGTCGCGTCCTCCCTCACCGGCTTCTCGCCGCTCGCCCGGCTGACGTTCATGGTGGTGGGCCCGATGGTCGACCTGAAGCTGATCGCCCTGCAGGCGGGCACCTTCGGCCGCGCCTTCGCGGTCCGCTTCTCCGCGGCGACGACCGCCGTCGCCATCCTGTGCAGCGCGCTGATCGGAGGCATCCTGCTGTGAAGCGGCCCATCCAGGCGATCCTGCTCGTCCTCAGCGGCCTCGGCCTGCTGCACATCTCGCTCTTCACCGACCTGTGCCTGAGGTACGTCAAGGAAGGCATGCGACCGATGCTGATCGCGTCGGGCGCGGTGCTGCTGATACTCGGCGTCGCGGAGGCGTGGAACCAGCGCCGGCCGGGCCGAGGCGACGAAGACGCACCCCACCACGACCACACCCACGACGACAGCGGTCACGGACACGACCACTCCGCCGTGCCCCGCGTCGCCTGGCTGTTGCTGCTGCCCGCGCTGAGCCTGCTCTTCTACGCCCCACCGGCGCTCGGCGCCTACACCGCCGCCCGCCAGGCCCCCAGGGCCGTACCGGAACAGTCGCACTTCGACCCGCTGCCCTCGGCCTCGCCCCTCCCGATGACCCTCACGGACTTCACCACCCGTGTGCAGCAGGACCGCAAGCAGGCCATCAAGGGGCGCAGCATCCAGATGACCGGCTTCGTCACCCCCGACAAGCAGTCCGGCAGCTGGTACCTGACCCGGATCATCCTCACCTGCTGTGCGGCGGACGCGCAGTCCATCAAGATACGGATCTACGGGCGCCCGGCCCTGCCCCCCAACACCTGGGTGAGCGTCACCGGAACATGGCACCCGGGCGGGACGCTGGGCACGAAGTCCGCACCGGTCGCCCTCGACGCCCGTACCGTCAAGAAGATCACCCGGCCGTCCAACGGCTACACGGACAATCTTCCCTTCCCCGCTCCCTGACGGGCGATGGGAGTCGGTCATTCGCCTTGCCGGCCAGGTGAGTTCCGGGGGTCTGTCGCGGAACGTCCGCGGAATTGTCCGTGATCTGTAACAGCGGGATCCCCTGGTCGCCCTACTCCGTCCTGACAGGTGATCGGGATCCCAACGACACGGCAAGGAACGAGGCGGACATGGCGCGGCATGGCGGGCGGGGATGGTACGGCCGGGTGCTCGGGGCAGCGGTCGGAGTGACTGCGCTGGCCGCAGCCACCTCGGTATGGACCGCGCAGGCCGGTCCCGTCGGCGGGCACTCGGCGGCGAAACCCTCCTCGCAGGGCCGCGCGGCGGCGCCGGTGTCGGTGGAGATCGCCCATGCCTCGGACCGCGGTGCCCAGGGTGTCAACATCACCATCGACGACGGTCCGGACCCGGTCTGGACGCCGCAGGTGCTGCAAGTGCTGAAGGACAACGGCGTGAAGGCCACGTTCTGCATGGTGGGCACCCAGGCCCAGGCCCACCCGGACCTGGTCAAGGCCGTGGTGGCGGCCGGGCACCGGCTGTGCGACCACACGGTGTCCCACGACACCACCATGGACAAGAAGTCCGACGCCTACCAGTCGCAGCAGATCATGGACGCCGAGCGCATGATCACCAAGGCGTCCGGTGGTGTACGGCCGCTCTACTACCGTGCCCCGGGCGGCGCCTTCACCCCGTACAGCCGGAAGCTCGCGGCCTCCCACGGCATGCGCCCGCTCGGCTGGAACGTGGACTCCAAGGACTTCGAGCGGCCCGGCACGGCCGCCCTCGTCTCCACCGTCAAGAGCGAGATATCCAACGGCCCGACCGTCCTCTTCCACGACGCGGGCGGCGACCGCTCCCAGACCGTGGCGGCCCTGCGCGAGCTACTGCCGTGGCTGAAGCAGCAGGGCTACTCCTTCGGTTTCCCGGTCCGTTGAGCGCATGACCGGTCGTTGAGCGCATAACCGATTGCCGTGCAGACCCTGCCCCGGTACGGTCCGCACATGTTCACCACGCCCCGTGTCTCTTAGCTCGGACACCAGCTTCGACGCCATCCTTGTGTCCTAGAGCTGTTACGGAGCGTAACTCCCATGAAGACTCCGCGCGGTTCCGGCCTGTTCCGGAACCGGGACTTCTCGCTGCTGCTGAGCGGCCAACTGATCTCCTCCATCGGCGACCAGGCCCAGTCCATGGCCCTGCCGCTGACCGTGCTGGCCCTCACCGGGTCGGCCGGCGAAGCCGGGCTCGTCCTGGGTCTCGGCACGATTTCCTATCTGGTGTTCGGACTGGTCGCCGGCGCCCTCGTCGACCGGTGGGACCGCAAGACCACCATGATCTGGTGCGAGTCGGGCCGGACCGTTCTCACCGCCGGCGTCGCCGTCGCGCTGTGGTTCGAGTCGCTGACGATGACTCAGCTGTACGCGACGGCCGTGCTCGGCGGCATCCTGACCACGCTCTTCCAGGTGGCGAACACGGCCGCGCTGCCCAATGTCGTCGGTCCTCGGCAGTTGTCCGCCGCGCTCGGCCGCTCACAGTCCGCCGCAGGTGCGGTGGGCATCTTCGGGGCCCCGCTCGCCGGTGTGCTCTACGCCCTCGGGCGAACCGTGCCGTACGCCGTCAACGCCGTGTCCTTCGCGGTGTCCGCGGCGTCGCTGCGCCTGATGCGTGCCCGGTTCCAGGTGGACCGGCAGGGGGCGCGGACGAAGGCCCGGGTCACCACCGAGATCCGTGAGGGGCTCGGTTGGCTGTGGCGTCAGCCTGTCATCCGCTTCCTGACTCTGGTGTCGGCGGCCGACAAGGTGCGCTACGGCGCCGGGTATCTGTTGATCATCACCCTCGCGCGGCAACTCGGCGCCTCACCCCTGTGGATCGGCGTCGTCTTCAGCGGAGCGGCACTCGGCGCGATGGCGGGGGCACTGGTCTCGGACCGGGCCACACGGCGGTTCCCGCTCGGGCTGATCGCGGTGGTGATGCTGTGGCTGGAGGCACTCATGTTCCCGCTGTACGCGCTCGCACCCGATCCGCTGACGCTGGCGGCGGTCGCGGCGGCCGAGTCGTTGGTCGCTCCCGTGTACATGGTGGCCATGACGACTCACCAACTCGCCATCACCCCTGATGGGTTGCGCGGCCGGACCACGAGTGCGGTCTGGACGCTCACCACGGGCGCCCTGTCGATCGGTACGCTCGCCGGCGGCGCGCTGATCACCGCCGTGGGCGCAGAGACCCTGGTGTGGCTGTGCGGGGCATGGCTGCTCGCCCTGGCGGTCCTCACCACCGCCAACCGGGCCGTACGCCAGGCACCACCGGCAGGCACGACCGCGCCGCACGGGGAGGCCACCCTCGCGATCGAGACCACGGACGCGGCCCGCTGAGCGGTGCCCGCGTCAGGACCGCGCGTCCCCCTCCAGCAGCCCGGAACGTGCCACGCGGAACCCGACGTCGTCGACGCGGAACGTGGGGTGGCTGCGGCGCCTCACTGAGGCTCGGCAGCTCCAGTGCTCGTCGAACCAGCCGCCGCCGCGCAGTACCCGGTAACTGCCGTAGACCTGGGCGTCGTAGATGTCCCAGCACCACTCCCACACGTCACCGAGCATGTCGTAAAGGCCCCATGGATTGGGGCCCTTGCGGCCGACCTCATGGATCCGCTCGTGCGAGTTGCCGCGGTACCAGGCGATGTCGTCGAGGGGGCCGTAACGCGGTCCCGCCGTACCGGCCCGGCAGGCGTGCTCCCACTCCGCCTCGGTCGGCAGCCGGTACCCGTCGGCAGACGCGTCCCACTCGATGTCCTCGCCGCGGGGCGGCAGGCGGTACGCCGGCGTGAGCCCTTCCCGTTCGGACAGCGCGTTGCAGAACCGCACCGCGTCCCACCAGGAGACGCCCTCGACGGGCAACCTGTCCCCCGTGGAGGTGCTCGGCCGAAGATCGGTGATCCGCGCGTACAACTCCTGAGTGACGGGGAAGGCCCCGATCTCGTACGCCGGGACGCCGACCGCCCAACTGCGCTGCGTCCGCCGGTCCGACAACGTGACCTGCCCCGACGGAACGGCGATCATCTTGTGCTCGGCTGTCGCGTTCATGGAGGGACGATCTTACCGGTGGGGTGTTCCCACGATCCTTCACGCAGGCTCGGGAAGAGGGCGCCTGGGCGGTCGGGTCGGGCGATACGAAGACGCCGCCCGCGGTGACCGCGGCGGCGGGGGTATCCGTACCGGCGGCGGCGCGGGCCCAGCCCATCAGTTCGTCGAGCGGCATGGCACTCATACCGCCATGGCCGTAGCCCGGCGGGCCTTCGTGTGCGACGCCCAGCGTGCACCGGCCGACGATGCCGTCGGGCGCGGCCGGTCATTGTTCGGTGCGTACGAAGACCGGCTTCAGGTGCTTCTCCGGGAGGGCGTCGGGGAGTTGTTCCCAGTCGATGACATGGGAGACGATCCGGGCGGGGTCGACCGTGCCGGAGCCGGCGAGTTCGAGGGCGTCGGGGATGTGTGCGCGTACGTTGTCGCGGGCGATGCGCAGGGTGACGCCGGTGAGGTACATGTCGAGCAGGGGCAGCTCGCCGGGGCGGAAGTGGTTGCCGGCGGACTCGCAGAAGCCTTCCGGTGCCAGGGACTTGAGGGCGAGGGCGAGCTGGTCGACGCGCCCGGTGGCCTCGACGGCGAGGTCGAAGCCCTGGTGGACGGGTTCGACGGCCTCGGCGGTACGGGCGCCGTAGCTCTCGGCGAGCTCACGGTGGTGCGGGTCGGGGTCGACGTACAGGACGTCGCGGGCGCCCAGCGCGCGGGCGATGTCGCACACGTACAGGCCGATGCTCCCACGGGCGACGACCAGGACGCGCGCTCCGGGGCGGGCCTTCAGCTGGGGGGCGGTCAGCCGCCAGGACAGGGACCAGTTGTCGCCGGCGGAGGCCATGGCGACCGGGTCGAGGCCGCTCGGCAGCGGCACCAGCATGGCGTCCGCCCAGGGGACGCGGACCAGGTCGGAGAAGAGCCCGCCCCAACTGCCGCCGATGGGTGCGCCGTACATGGCCATGTGCGGCACCGAGGTGCAGTGCGCGGTCAGTCCGGCGCGGCAGGCGTCGCAGCTGCCGCAGTTGATGGACCAGGGCACGACCACCAGGTCACCGGGGGTCACCCCGGTCACCGCGTCGCCGGTCTCCACGACCTTCGCCACGCACTCGTGGCCGAGGGCGAAGGGCGGGTCGATGAAGCCGTGTCCGGCCAGGATGGCCGAGTCCACGTCGCAGGGGGTCGCGGCGACCGGGACGACGATCGCCTCCTGGTCGGACTGGAGTTCGGGGTCGGGCGCCTCGCGCCACTCGACACTGTGCCGTCCGACAAAGGTCAGTTCACGCATCGTTCCGCCGGCCCTTCGCGAGGGCGACCAGGTCCGCGTGGCGGACGACGGAGCCGCCCGCGCCCCAGGTGCCGTCGGCCTGCTCGTGCACCAGCACCCAGACGCGCAGTGCCTCGTCCGGGCCGAGGCCGGCGGCGTTGAGCACGGTGTGGGTCACCTCCTCGACCAGGCCCGCCCTGCGCCGCTCGGACAGGGCCCCCTCCGGCACCGTGACGTCCACGAGGAACCGCGGCGCGTCGTCCTCCGCGGTGACCTGCGCGCCTTCGGGCAGCTCGACGAGGTAGCTCCACGCCTGGGCCCGGAAGAAGGCCGTGTCGGGCGCGCCCTCCCAGCGGAGCAGCACGGCGGCGAGGTCCTGCTGGACACTGCGGCGGCCTTGTTCGGTGAGGGAACCGACCGGGCTGGTGAGCCGGATCATGGGCATGGCAATACCTCGCTTCGGGTGACTACCGACGCGTCTTATGACGGTCGTTATAGGCGAGTGCCACGGTAGACTATGACGATCGTTATAGCCAGCGGTTGGGGATGTGTGCGGGCGTCACCCGTGTCGCTCAGCGGGCGGCCGCCGAGGCGACGGCGGCCCGGGCCGCGCGCTCCACGAGTGCGACCCCGTCCTTCATCGACTTGCTGCCGTCCGACAGGACGGCGACGAGGTAGTGGTGTCCGCCCGCCGTGATCCGTCCGACGCTGTTGACGTCCCACAGCTCGGTCGTGTTGCGCTGCAGCCAGCCGTTCTTCAACGCGGATCCAGAGCCGGCGGCAGCCGAGACGCCCCAGGACTGCTCGTCGACGACGCCGCCCATCAGGGTGCGGATGTACGTCCGGGACGCCTCGTCGAGCGGGGTGGCGGCCGCGTGTGCGGCCGTGCCGGTGTCGTACACCGCACGCAGCAGCCGTATCTGGTCCCTGGCCGTGGTCCGGGTGAGCCCCCACTTGGCGTCCGGGCCGCCCTTCGTCTCGGTCAGACCCAGTCGCTTGTTCGCCGCGTCCAGGCCCTTGGCCCGGCCGATGGTCCGCCACAGGTGGTTCGCCGCGTCGTTGTCACTGCGCTCGATCATCACCTCGGCGTCGGCGCGCTCCTTCTCGGTCAGGCCGTGCTTGGCGTCCTGCCCCTGGAGCAGTGCCGCGGCGAGGATGTCGACCTTCACGATGCTCGCCGTGTCGTACGGGGTGTCGTCGCCGTACACCGTGGCTTCACGGCCGGTCCCGTCCAGGTCGAGCACCGCCGCGCTCACGCGCTCCTTCCCCTGGGGCTTCACCCGTGCGAGGAAGTCGGCCGTCGCGGCGTCGGGCCGCGTCGCCGCCGTGGCCGCGGCCGCGGGCGTCGGGTGGAGCGCGCCGGCCGAGAGGAGCGTCGCCACGCAGGCCGTGAGAACGCCGAGGCTGACCGCACCGCGCCTGCCGCGGGGGCTCCGGGCGGACATCAGGAGGGACTGTCGATGCTGCATGGTGAGGGGCCTCGGCAGTTCATGTGGGAGGGACACAGAACTGCGAAGCTAAACAAAACGGCCTTATCGCGACGTGACCGCTGCCACGAGAAGACCGATTCCTTCGCATTTGTGCGAAGAGTCACAGCTGTCCGAGTGGCTGGGGTCACACAGGCACAGCGTGCTTCGCTGATGATCGCCGAAGCACCACGAGATGTGGTCCCGGCGGTCCCTGCCTACTCTCGTGGTGTCCGACACCACGGGGGCGCCATGGTTCTCGATCTGCTTCTCATCGCCCTGGCCATCACCCTCGACCCGCTGCCCCTCATGGCCTTCGTCCTGGTCGTGGCGTCGGAGCGGGGCGTGTGGAAGGGCCTGGCCTTCATCCTGAGCTGGCTGGCATGTCTCATCGTCGTGATCGGGATCGTCCTGGCACTGACCGGCGGGCAGCCCCCGCCGCCCCGGTCCCCGCCCTCGACGGCCGTGCTGGCGGCCAAGCTGGCCATCGGTGTGTCGCTCGTCCTCTACGGCGAACACCGGCGCCGGCGGTTCGTAGCCGCCCGGACACGGGCCGATGGGGCCTCGGCGAAGCCGGACCACGAAGCGAACGGCACATCGGGGACGGAGCTGACCTCCCAGATGGACCGCACCACGGCGTGGGCCGCCGCCGGACTCGCCGTGCTCCTGCAGCCCTGGGGCATGGTCGCCGCCGCCGCGACGGCGGTGGTGGAGGCGGACCTGTCCCACTTCTCGTCCTGGCTCGCGCTGTCCGCCTTCTGCGTGCTCGCCACGGCGAGCCTGCTGGCCACCGAGCTGTATGTGGTGTTCGCCCCGACCGCGGCGAAGGCGCGGCTGCTGAGGCTGCGCTCATGGATGCAGGATCACCAGGAGCAGGCCATCGTGACCCTGTGCCTGGTCCTGGGTTTCTGGCTCATGGGAAGGAGCATCTACGAACTCACCGGCTGACGGCGCACCCCGTGCCGATGCCGCGGCCCGCGGACATGCGGGGCCCTTGGGCGCGTGGTGGAATGGGCGCTGGAGGCTGACGACCGCGGGCGGTCAGGCGACCGGTCCCGACTCCCATTCCGCTCCCGAGGAGTGGCCATGAACGATGTCGAAGAAATGGGCCCCGTCGACTACTTGGTCATCGAGTTCCCCGGGAACCGCATGACGGGCGAGGCCTTTCCGCTGTTGGTCGATCTCGTCGAGAGAGGCATCGTACGGATCCTCGACCTGACCTTCGTCCGCAAGGAGGGCGACGGTTCGGTCACCGGGCTGGAACTGCAGGATCTCGGTGACGAGGTCGATCTGTCCGTCTTCGCGGGCGCCTCCTCCGGACTGCTGGACCAAGGTGACATCGAGGAGGCCGGCAACGCACTGGAGCCCGGCAACTCCGCCGCGGTCCTGGTGTACGAGAACGTGTGGGCCGCGCCCCTGGCCCGTGCGCTCAGGCGCAGCGGCGCGCAGCTCGTGGCCGGCGGCCGCATCCCCGTCCAGGCCCTGCTGGCCTCGCTGGACGCGGTCGAGGGCACGACACCGCCGGGTGGATCGGCAGCGGCCTGACGCACACAGCAGGGGAGATGAGAGACCATGCCCGGACTCCTGAGGGGTGTCGCGCGCACCGCAGTCGTCGCCGGAACCGCCACCGCGGTGTCCAACCGGGTGTCCCGGCGGCAGGCAGGGCGCTGGGCACAGCAGGACTACGAACAGCAACAGCAAGCGGCCCCGCAGCAGGCGGCCGCCCCGCCCCCGCCTCCGCCGCCGGCACCGCCGTCCACCGAGGACGACATGACCCGCAAGATCGACCAGCTCAAGCAGCTGGGTGAGCTGAAGGCCCAGGGAGTGCTGACGGACGCGGAGTTCGAGGCGCAGAAGCAGCAGCTCCTCAGCTGACGCCGCTCGACGCGCACCTCGGCGAGCGCGCGGAGCGAAGGCGGCTGTCGCCCCGGGCCGCGGGAAGCGCCCCGGGGCGACAGCCTCCGTGGAGCGGACGGCTCAGGGAGTCAGCTGCCACTGCTCGATGTAGCCGACGTCGAGCCCGGCGCGGTCCTGGACACGCAGGATCCAGGTCCCGGAGACGGGCTGGGCGGAGGCGTCGACGGTGAAGGTCTGGTCGACGTTGTCGGCGGAGCCGCCGCTGCGGTTCAGCAGTGAGTAGACGGTGCCGTCCGGGCCGACGAGATCGACGGTCAGATCACCCCGGTAGGTGTGGACGATCTTGACATAGACCTGGGTGGTGGCCGAGGCGTTGCCGGTCCGGCCGGTGACGGTGATCGGGGACTCCACCGCGGCACCGGCGTCGGGGATGTCGACGCGGGTGGCGTTGGCGTAGATGTTCGCCACCCGCCAGGTGAAGCGCACACTGGCCGACGCGCCCGTGTCGTCGGTGACCGTCACCGTGACGTCACTGGTCCCGACCGTGGTCGTGGTGCCGGAGATCAGGCCGCTGGAGTTGATCGTCAGACCGTCCGGCAGGCCCGTCGCCGCATACGTCAGACCCGCGCCGGAGTTGGTGGTGTACGCGTCCGTCTGCAGGGAAACCGCCTGCCCGACCCCGCTGGTCCGGTCGGCGATCGGGGCCACGTTGACGCCCAGCGCGATCCGGTTCCCCACGTTGATCGCCGCCCAGGCGTCGGCCACGGCGAGGTAGGTCGGGCTGTAGGCGCCGAAGAGGTCGGCCGCGGCCTGGAGCGTCGCGGTGCGGGCGCCCGCGTAGTCGGTGGTCGAGGTCATGTACGTGGTGAGCGCCCGGTACCAGATGCGCTGGGCGTTCCCGATGCCGATGCCGGTCACGGACTGGCCGTCGTAGGTGGGGCTGTCGTAGGAGACGCCGTTGACGGTCTTCGCGCCGCTGCCCTCGGACAGCAGGTAGAAGAAGTGGTTCGCCGGGCCCGAGGAGTAGTGGACGTCGATGCCGCCCAGGGACGAGCTCCAGTAGTCGCGGGAGGCGCCGTCCTTCGAGGGCTTGTCCATGTAGCGCAGCGGTGTGCCGTCGCCGTTGATGTCGATCTTCTCGCCGACCAGGTAGTCGGGGACGTCGGCGGGCAGGTCGGCGTGGAACTCCACCGCGGCGGCGAAGATGTCGGAGGTCGCCTCGTTGAGGCCGCCCGACTCGCCGGAGTAGTCGAGACCGGCGGTCGCGCTGGTGACGCCGTGGCTCATCTCGTGCGCCGCCACGTCGAGCGCGGTCAGGGGGTGCGTGTTGCCCGACCCGTCGCCGTAGGTCATGCAGAAGCAGGTGTCGGACCAGAAGGCGTTGACGTAGTTGTTGCCGTAGTGGGCCCTGCTGTAGGCGGCCACTCCGTCGTTGCGTATGCCGTTGCGGCCGAAGACGTCCTTGTAGTAGTCCCAGGTCGCCGCGGCACCGAAGGCGACGTCCACGCCCGCGGTCTGACGGTTGCTCTGGGTACCGTCGCCCCAGACATCGTTGTCGTCCGTGAACAGCGTGCCCGTGCCGGAGGTGCCCTGGTTCAGGTCGTAGGTGTGGTGTCCGGCGCGGTCGCCGTCGACGAGCTGGTACGTGGAGCCGGAGAGCGTGGTGCCGAGCGGCACCGTTCCGCTGAACTGCCCTGTGCCGGTACCCGTCTCGATGCCCTGGAACCGGAAGAGGGACTTGCCCGAGGCGGCGTCGGTGATCACATGGAGTTCGCTGGGTGTTCCGTCGTCCTGGAAGCCACCGACCACCGTCTCCCAGGCCAGGACGGGCTCCGTGGCGGCGGCCCAGACGACGAGACGCGGAGCGCGGTCCGCCTTGGCCTGCTTGCCGCCGGCCTGCACCGCGACCGCGAGGGCCTTGGCCTTCACCGCGGCCGGGGAGACCTTCGGCGTGGTGGTGGGCAGGGTGAGGGTGGCCTTCGTGGCCCTCGACGTGGTGAGACGGCCGCCCCGGGCGTGGACGACCAGATCGCCGCCGAGGACCGGCAGTCCGGCGTAGGTCCGTTCGTACCGTGTGTGGGTGGTGCCGTCGGCGTCCTGGGAGACGTCCTTGACGACGAGCTTCTCCTTGGCGCCGAGGTGAAGGCTCTTCGCCGTGCTCGCGGTGGCCGCGGCGGCTCTCCTGACCAGCGCGGTGCGCTTCGCCGGCGAGAGCCGCACGGGGGCCGCGCCGGCCCGGGGAGTGGCCTGGATCTTCGCGTGGCCGTGGACGTCGGGGGCCGCGGCGGCGGTGCCGGCCTGGACACCGGCCGCGAGCAGTGCGCTCACCGCGGTGAGCACCAGGGCTGCGGTGTATCGGGGTCGATGGGGGTAACGGTCCTGCCGGAACAAGGCGTTCTCCTTCTGTGGGGTGATCGGACCCGATGGGGTCCGGGAGAGCGGGTCGGGCCGGTGCGGCCCTCCGGCGGCGTGCGGGTGCGAGTGGGATATGTGAGGGATCCGTGAGCATGTGGTGAACGGATGGACAGCAGGGTGATACCCCGGTCGTGGAGTTGTCATGACTGCAACAAAACATCGGCTCAAATTGGCGGTTGCCCGGCCGCGGTTCAGCCGCTCCAGCGGCAGATTTCGGCCGCGAGGCCACTTCACGCACATGGACGGCCAACCGGCATGCATGGCACGGGCGTTGACCCGCGCGACCCACAACAGCAGAATGAGCGCGCACTCTTGAGAGCGCTCTCAGAACCACGGCCCCGCGCCCCGCACCTCCCGAGGAGACCCATGACCGGCAGTCGACGCCAGGCGCTCAGCCGCCGCACGCTCATCGGTGCCGGCCTCGGCATCGGTGCCGCGGCCTTCACCACGGCCGCCGGCTCCGGCACGGCCCGCGCGGCAGTCGCCAAGGGTGCCGCAGGCAACTCCGGCGAACGTCGTGCGTACACCTTCCTCGCGGCCGCCCAGGACGCCTACCCCCAGCACGGAGCGATCCGGCTGGCCCAGAGCTACACCGACCAGGCAGGCCTGTTCAGCACCGCGTTCACCTATGACAACGCCCTCGCGATCCTGGCCCTTCTGGCCGTCCGCACCAAGGACGGCCAGGCCCGGGCCATGGCACTCGGAGACGCCCTCCTCTTCGCGCAGGCCCATGACCCCGGGTACGACGACGGCAGGCTGCGGCAGGCATACAACGTCGGGCCGTACACCTTCTACGACGGCTCGCCGCAGCCCGACGGGTTCGTACGGACGGACGGCAGGGCCAACGTCGGCACCCAGTTCGGCTTCACCGGCACGGCCGTCGGCGACATGGCCTGGGCCGGTATCGCCCTGAGCGCACTCGCCGAGCGCACCGGTGCCCGGCGCTTCCTCGCCGGCGCGCTGCGGATCGGCACCTGGATCGAGCGCAACGGCCGCACCGAAGAGCCCCTCGGCGGCTACAAGTTCGGGGTCGACGGGGCCGGCAAGGCACTGCCCTACACCTCCACCGAGCACAACACCGACCTCATCGGCCTCTTCGGGCGCCTCGCCCGGCTCACCGGGGACCCGGTGTGGCTGGAGCGGCGCGCACGTGCCAAGGCCTTCGTCGGGAGGATGTGGGAGCCCTCCGGAGGTTTCTTCTACACCGGCACGAACGACGGCGTCACGATCAACAGATCACCGATTCCCGAGGACACCCAGACCTGGACCCACCTCGCCCTCGCCTCCCCCGCCCACGCCCGCTCCCTGGACTGGGCAACGTCCGAACTGGCGGTCCTGGACACCGCCGACCGCCGCAACAGCACCGTGCCCGCGGGCCAGTCCTACGAAGGAGTCACCTTCAGCTCCGCCAGTCTCCTGGCCGACGAGGACGCACCGATCGCGCCGAGCCAGCCCAAGCCCGATCGACATGGTGTGTGGTTCGAGGGGACGGCCCACCTCGCCCTCGCCCTGCGCACCCGGCACGCACCGGGTGACGAGGCGCGCGCCCGACGACTGCTCGCCTCCCTCGAAAGGGCCCAGGACCTGCTCGGCCAGGACCAGACCGTCGGCGGCAGGGCACTCACCGCGCGCTGTGGCGTCGTATCGGCGAGCAGCCCGCTCGACACGGGTTTCGGCTTCGGCTACTACCCGTACCGGCACACCGGGGCCACCGCCTGGTACCTCCTGGCAGCGAGCCGCACCAACCCCTTGCGAGCCTGATACCGCCCGGTCGCCGAGGCACCTCGGCACCCGTGCGCCGGACGGGCACCCGTTCCCCTCGGCGACGGACCGGCCCGGGCGCGTTGCACCGCGTCCCCCGCCCGGCGCGCTTACCTTGCTCTAGACATGACCGACAGTCAGAAACGGCGAGGTGGCGTGGGACGTGGTGGCCGGTACGGGCGGTCGATCGGCCGGGCGGGGGCGCGGACGCCGGGCGGGTGACGTGGTGCTGGGCAGCCGTCCGGCGCACTCCGTACGGCTCCCGCCGCGCACGCGCTACGGCCCACGGGACACCGCGCCCCCGATCGGTTCGGTGGCCGAGCGGACCGTACCGTGGCTGCGCGTCGCCGCTGCCTACGCCTGGCGCGTCCTGGTCGTCGGCATCGTCGTCTACGGCGTCTTCACCGTCCTCGGCCGCTTCCAACTCATCGCCGTGGCCCTGTTCCTCGCCTTTGTCATCACCTCGGTGCTGCGCCCCCTGGCCGACCTGCTGAACCGCGTGCTCCCGAGGTCGCTGAGCGTTGCCGTCGCCGTGGTCGGCAGCCTGCTGCTCCTGATGGCCCTGCTCGCTCTCGTGGGCAACGCGGTGGCGGGCGAGTCCGCGAAACTGGCGGGCGAGTTCCGCGGCGGCATCCACCGGATCGAACTGTGGCTCCAGCGACCGCCGTTCCGGCTCAGTCCCGGCAAGCTGGAGGATCTGCAGCGCCAGGTGGTGAACTACCTCAACACGCACCGGGCGAATCTGCTCAGCAGCGCCGTCAGCGGTCTCGGCAGGATCGTCGAGCTGATCACCGGAGCGGTGCTGGCCCTCTTCGCGTCCGTCTTCTTCATCCACTCGGGCGAGCGCCTGTGGCGCTGGATGCGCGACCAGTTGCTGCCCAGTGGCGCCCGCCCGGTGTGGGACCGGACCGGGCGGGCGGCCTGGCGGACGTTCGCCGGGTACACACGCGGCATCATCATCGTGGCCGCCACCAACGCCGTACTCGTCGGAGTCGCGCTGTTCATCCTGCGGGTACCGCTCGCGCTGCCGCTGACCATCCTGGAGTTCTTCGCCACGTTCGTACCGCTGGTGGGCTCGCCGATCGCGCTCAGTGTGGCCACGGTGGTCGCCCTCGCCGGGCGCGGCCCGCTCACGGCGGCCGCCGTGCTCGTGCTCATCGTGGTCATCGGCCAGCTGGAGGGACATGTGCTGCACCCGCTGGTGATGAGCTGGGCGGTCAGTCTGCACCCGCTCGTCGTCGCGGTGTCCGTCATCGGGGGAAGCATCGTCGCGGGCGTGATCGGCGCCGTCGTCGCGGTCCCGTTCATCTCGGTCGTCTGGTCGGTGCTGCGCGCGCTGCGGACCGCACCGACCTAGCCGGCCGTGCGGTGACTGCCCGAGCGGGTTTCTGCCGCGCCGTCACGAGGACGTCGCGGGCTCGTATGCGCTGATGACGTACCGGGCTTCGTCGTCGACGGCGTTCTCGTCCCGGTCCAGCGTGATGCGCAGCGGATGTCCGTCGGCCGCGTACTGTGCCTCCGCCGTGTCCGCGTCGTCGCGCCGCGCCTGCGCGAGTTCCTTCAGCAGTCCACCGATGGTGGGGACGACACCGGGCGAGCGCCGGACCACGCGGCGGCTCTCCTCGTCGAGGCCGACCGCCTTCGCCACCTTCCCGTCGCGCACGGTCACCCGGAAGGTGCCGATGAGGGCCCGCTCTCCCTCGGTCGAGTTCAGCGTGTACGTGTACGAGGCCGGTTCCTCCCAGGCCGTACCGCTCTGCGTGGACGACTTCTCCTCCGCCGCTTCGGTGGACGTGCCCGCTCCCGCACAGGCGGCGGTCGCCCAGAGGAGACCGCCGATCAGGACGACGCGCGGCAGCGAGGAACGAGGAGTGACACGTACGGCTGTCATGTGGGCCCTTTCGTGAGCTCTTTGTCCCTGGACGCCGACGGCGCTGCGAACGTTCGCGGCCGGCCCACATGTCACGGGGCCGCAACGATGGAGAACCGGTGAAACTGCAGCCGACCGTGGATCGTCCCTCCTCCCGAATCGCATCGCCCGCACCAGGGCGGTCACCACCCGAGGGGGGACCCACCATGGCACCGACCACGAAGACCGGCCGTCGCAGACCCGGCGCGCTCCGCCCGACCGCAGCGAGCGTGTGCGCCGCGGCCGCACTGGCCCTGGCGCTCAGCGGCTGCGCCGGCCACGACGGCAAGAGCGCGACTGAGAGCGCGGCGTCCTCGAACACCGCGGCGGACGCGGGAGGCGGTGCCACCGCGGCCGGCGCCAAGCCCGCCGCCAAGTCCTCGGCCGGTACGGGCGGCGGGAGCGCGGCCACCGGGGCCGCACCGGCCGCCACTGCCTCCGCCTCCGCTTCCTCGGCCACGAAGACGCCCATCGCCGCGGGCTCCGGCGGCAAGGACGACGGCTGCGACCACAAGATGCCCATCTCCCCCGACGAGATCGCGGTCTACCGCTACACCCCCGAGGGCGGCTCACTCAGCCTGATCGTCAAGCACGGCAACTGGGGCTGCCCCACGGCGGATTCCGACGGCGCGCCCTTCGTGACCGTCGGCAAGGAGACGTACCTGCCCATGGACCAGGCCGCCTACGTCACCGCCACCAACCCCATCGTGGAGAGCACCGAGAACCAGCGCATCGGCGTCCAGGAGTTCCTGGACTGGATCGAGGCGCACCCGAACAGCGGCCTGGTCTTCAAGTACCACCTCGGTGGCAACGGGGCCATCGACAGCCTCGAAGAGGTCTTCACCCCCTGATTCGAAGGCCGAGGGCTCAGCCGCCGAGGTCGCTGGTGTCCCGCTGCGGGCCGGACGGGCCCTGGCAGTCCGGGCAGAGCTCGAAACGGCCGTGGCGGACGACGCTTCCCCAGCCGAGGCAGGTGTCGCAGTCACGGGCGAGGGCGATGTCGACGAGGTGGGCGGGAGCATGGGGGTGGGCTCCATGGATCATGCTGCGGGCTCCGTGGGTAGGGGACTCGCGTGGGATGAATATGACATATCTCGCATATGTATTCAAGAGGCGCGGAGCCCTTCGCGCCGTCACGCACCGTCCGGAAGCTGCTGCTCCGTCCAGATCGTCTTGCCCGCGGCGCCGCGGCGGGTGCCCCAGCGCTGCGCGAGCTGTGCCACCAGGAAGAGGCCTCGTCCTCCTTCGTCCGTGCTCGCGGCCCGTCTGAGGTGCGGGGAGGTGTTGCTGGCGTCCGAGACCTCGCAGATCAGCGCCCGCTCGTGAATGAGCCGCAGACTGATCGGGCCGTACGCGTGCTTGATCGCGTTGGTGACGAGCTCGCTCACGATCAGCTCCGTGGTGAAGGCCAGGTCGTCCAGACCCCACAGGGACAGCTGCCGGTCGACGTCGTTGCGCACCACGTGCACGGCCGACGGGTCCGCGGGGACGTCCCAGGAGACCACCCGGTCGGGACTCAGCGTGTGCGTCCGCGCGATCAGGAAGGCGACGTCGTCCCGGGGGCGGTCCGGCAGCAGGGTGCGGACCATGATGTCGCAGATCTCCTCCAGCGGCCGGTCCGGGTGGGCCAGGGTGAAGCACAGGCGTTCCATGCCGACGTCGACGTCCCGGTCCGACGCTTCGATCAACCCGTCGGTGTAGAGGGCGATGATGCTCCCCTCCTCCACCGCGATCTCGGCCGATTCGAAGGGCAGGCCACCCAGGCCCAGCGGCGGTCCGGCGGGGATGTCGGGGAACTCGACCGGCTCGGTCAGATGGGCGATCGCGGGGCTGGGGTGCCCCGCACGGGCCACGACGATGGTGCGGGCGACCGGGTCGTAGATCGCGTACACACAGGTCGCCCCGACCACCGTGGGCCCCTCCGCAGCCGCCTCGGCCTCTTCCGAGAGGCGTACGACCAGGTCGTCGACGTGGGTCAGCAGCTCGTCCGGGGGAAGATCCAGATCGGCCAGCGTCTGGACGGCGGCCCGCAGACGCCCCATGCTCGCCGCGGCGTGGAGCCCATGGCCCACCACGTCACCCACGACGAGCGCGACCCTGGCGCCCGAGAGCGGGATGACGTCGAACCAGTCACCGCCCACCCCGGACTCGATGTCGGCCGGCAGATAGCGGTAGGCGACCTCGACCGCGTTGAGCTCGGGCAGGTCGGGCGGCAGCAGGCTCGTCTGCAGGGTCAGCGCCGCCTGGCGCTCCCGGGCGAAACGCCTGGCGTTGTCGACGCACACCGCGGCGCGCGCCACCAACTCCTCGACGAGGAGCAGATCGTCCTCGTCGAACGGGTCGGGATTCTTCCAGCGCAGCAGCGTCACCATGCCCATGGTGATGTCGCGTGCCCGCAGCGGAACCACCAGGTGCGTGTGCACACCCAGGCGGATCAGCCGGTTCCAGCGCACGGGGTCGTCGAGGACCCATGAGGTCGCCGCGTCGACGACCTCGCAGATCGGCTTGCCCGTGGCCAGGCTCCGTTCCTGAGGGGAACGGGCCGGATAGTGCGTGGGGACACCGATCTCGATGACCACCTCGGGGTGGTCCTCCTGGATCGACAGATGGGCGGCGCGGCGCAGCGTCTTCTCACCACCGTGCGCCGCGTCCGAGGACGGGTCCGCGGTCGCCCGTACCGCGTCCAGGAGGTCGATCGCGACGAAGTCGGCGACCCGCGGCACCATGACCTCCGCCAGTTCGCCCACCGTGCGGCCGAGATCGAGCGTGGTGCCGATGTGTTCGCTGGCCTCGTTCAGCAGGGCGAGCCGATCACGCGCCGAGTCCTGGCCGGCGGCGTGGACGGCGACGAGGCAGATGCCCAGCGTTTCGCCCGCGGGGTTGCCCACGGGAAAGAAGGTACGCAGCTCGACACGCCTCCGGGTCCGGCTGTGCGGCATGTGGTGGTGCGGCGGCGAGTGCTCCAGGGTCACCTGCGGCCGTCCGGTGACGAGCGCCCGCTTGGCGTACCGGCTCACCAGGGACGACGCCTCAGCCGTGTCCGTTCCGGCTCCGCCCTCGTCGTCCTCGGCCGCGCCGTACGCCTCCATGTCGGCCAGCGCGCGGTTCGCCCATTTCCGGTGCAGTTGCGTGTCCAGTACGGCGATGCCGATGGGCGACCGCTCCAGCAGGGAGCGCGCGACCGAGTCGTGGAACTCGTACTCCGCCTGTTCCCGCGCGTCACAGGCGACGACGAGCCAGGCATGGCGGCCGCCGGCGGCGACGAGGGGGCACACCCGGACCGCGACTTCGACGAGGTGACCGGCGCGGTGCCGGGCGGCGAGCACACCGTTCCAGCCGTGGCCCGTCCGGCGCAGCCGGGACACGGCGCTGATCAGGTTCCGGTCCGCCAGGACGGATTCCACCGGCTGCCCCACCGCGTCACGGGACGCGTGGCCGAGCAGGCTCTCGGCGCCCGGGCTCCAGTAGGCGATCTGCTTCCTGGCATCGATGATCACCACGGCCGCGGACCCGATGTCGAACGGATCGGCCGGATCTGCACTGCCGAGCGCACCGATGACGCCCATACCTTCGCACCATCCCGGGGCCGGGCCCCACGGAGCCCATTGTTGCACCGAGGGTCACCCACCGCCGCTCCGCCGTTGTCACGAAACCGGGCCCACGGGGGCCGCGCCTCTAGGAAGAACTCGCCCGGTACTCCCTCGCGTACCGGTGGGCCAGTGCGTGGAAGGCCTGCTTGGGTTCCCAGTGCCAGTCGGAGCCGGGGTCGTCGGGATGGTCCTTGATCGTCTTGGTGAGGGAGTAGCTCGCCATGTCGAGGTCGTGGCGCGGGTCGTCGGGGCGGTGCGGGGCGTCCGGGGTGACGAACTCGAACGCCATCGCCGCGTAGAGGTTCATCGACGAGAACACGTCCACCACATGGGCGGCCTGTGTGCATTCGCTGCGCACCGGGTGGCCCTTGATCTCCTCGGGGTGCTTGTCGTGGTCGACGACGTCCCAGGCCATACCGCCCGCCTCGGGGGCGCCGACGTACGCGCAGGTGCCGAACTCGGTGATCGCCAGGGGTTTGCCCCGGCGCAGATACCGGCGCAGCTCCGCGGCGTGGTCGGCGCGGCGACGGAAGTACGAGTAGTAGTCGATGCCCACGATGTCGAAGAGGCTCCAGTCGACCTGGTCGTCCTGGGCAGCGGCGTAGCTCAGAGGGCCCCGGAAGACGGAGCGGCCGGCTGCCGCCGCCTTCCTGGTGAAGCGGTCCAGTCGGCGCTGCGTCCTGGCGTGGTCGACACGTCCCTCCAACAGGTTCCGTACGCGTTCCAGGACGGTCGCCCCCGGGACGATCCCCGGCACGAACAGCCAGAACTCGCAGCCCACGCTGAAGTCGACGCTCGCGCCCTGCCGGCGCAGCCGCTCGGCGAACCGGCCGGTCTCGGCCAGGTGCTCCAGGATGTCCCGTTCCGGGACGTCGCCGAGGGTCGGCTGGAGCCAGATGTGCAGGCCGCGCTCCGCGGCCTCGGCGGCGGTGGCCGTGAGACGTTCCACGCCGTCGCCGGTCACCTCCACGGTGTCGGCGTGCAGCTCGTCGCGGATGACCCGGATGTCCTTGCGCATCCGGGCGGTGCTGAAGGCCGTACCAGGTGTCTCGCCGTCGCCCACGGTGTAGACGACGCCTCGGTGACACAGCCCGCGCCGAGGCTCCGTCGCCCGCGCCGGCCCTGCGGGCAGCAGCGCCGCCGCGAGCCCGGCGGACGCCGTCCCGGCAAGGAACTGTGCCCTGTTGATCCCCTTCGTCTTCTCCCTGCGCTCACTCATGCGCTCACTCTGCCGAGGGGGCGTTCGCTCCGCTGTCCGTCGACGGTCCACGGCAGCGCGACGAAGGGATGGGATCCGGCGTCGAAAGCCGCAAGTTCCGTCGGCCCGGGGCGACTTCAGTGTCCGCGGGACTCGGCTCCCCCTTGGACGGCTTAGATGAAGCTTGTACCACATTGGCGAATTGGCCATCACGGACGATCCCGCGGTGCTAGAAAGTGACCACGCAGGCGCACATCGTGACCCGCCTGTCTCACCTGAACCACACCGCAGACCGCCCCCGTCGAGAGAGTGCCCGGCGAGCGCCGCGCACGAGGCGGTCCGGAAACGATGGGACGACCTTGTCGAACACCTCACCCCCCACCCGTCGTCAGGCCCGCGCAGAAAGCGCTTCCCCCGCCCTGCCGACAAGCGGCCGACGAAGATCCCTGACCCGCAACTGGCGTGTGGGCAGAAAGCTCCGGGCCGTCCTGCTGATCCCGGTGCTCGTCGCACTCGCCTTCGGCGGCGTGCGGGTGAAACGGTCCGTGGACACCTTGCAGGCAGCCGACGAAGCGGTGCGGGTGGCCGAGTTGGTCCAGGCGGCGAACAAGTACGCAAGCGACGCGATCAACGAGCGCGACGTCTCGGTCATCCCACTGCTGGAAGGAAAGAGGGACGCCGGCCCGGTCGTACAGGCCCGCCGGATCACCGACGAGGACGCGAAGGCGTTCGACAAAGCGGTCGGCCGCGTACCGGACACCGCCGGCCTCCTCAGGCGGATCGAGCTGGTCCGCAACGGCGAGAAGCAGCTTGCGACGGTCCGGGCCAACGCGTTCAGCACAAAGGCGTCGGGTGTGCAGACCGAGGAGAGCTACCACCTCGTCCAGCATCCGCTGATGGAGCTGTCGAACGAACTGGGCTTCGGCAGCAGCAATCAGGCCAGCTTCGGCCGGACGCTCTACGCCATCTCCCTGACGCAGGCCGCCGAGTCCCTGATCCGGTCCATCGGCACGCATCTGCTGGTGGAGGACCGCGACTCCCTCGCTCCGGGCGAACTGGAGGCCCAGCTGGCCTCGTTCCGTTCGTACGCCTATCTCGAACAGGTCGCGCTCCAGGAGTACGCGGGCGCCGGCACCACCGGGGACATGGCGAGGCTGCGCAAGGCGCTGGCCGACGCGGAGCAGAAGGGCCGGCGGCAGACCACCGAGGCCGCCCGACGGGCCAGGGCGGCCGGCCGGACCTTCGTCGCCCCGCCCGGCACCGCCAAGATGACCAGCGAGATCGCCTCGGGGAAGACGACCGCCGAACTGGCCGCGGAGGGCATCACCCCCGAATCGTTCTTCGCCGCGTCCACACTCGGCTTCGACGCCTACCGCGGCATCCAGATCCACCTCACCGACAGCGCGCTCACGGACGCCCACGCCATCGCCGACACCGCACGCCGTGACGCGATCACCAATGCCGCGCTGGTCCTCGCGGCCGTGCTCACCGCGTTCCTGCTCGCCGCGTGGGTGGCCCGTTCGATGAGCCGCGGCATGCGCCGGCTGAGCGGCTCCGCCATCGAGATCGCCGAGCAACGGCTGCCGGCCGTCATCACCCAGCTGTCCCAGGCCGTGCCCGGACAGGTCGACACCCGGGTCGCCGCCATCCCCATCACCACCACGGACGAGATCGGCGAGGTCGCCCGCGCCTTCGACCATGTGCACCGCGAGGCCGTACGGCTCGCCGCCGAGCAGGCCGCGCTGCGCGGCAACATCAACACGATCTTCACCAACCTGTCGCGCCGCAACCAGTCACTGATCGAGCGTCAACTGGCCCTGATCACCGACCTGGAGGACCACGAGACCGACCCCGACCAGTTGGAGAACCTGTTCAGGCTGGACCATCTCGCCACCCGGGCGCGCCGCAACGGTGAGAACCTTCTGGTGCTCGGCGGGGAGAAGCCTGCCCAGCAGTGGGACCGCTCGCTGCCGCTGGTCGACGTCATCCGTGCGGCCTCCTCCGAGGTGGAGCAGTACGAGCGCATCGAGTTCGCCGGTGTCCCGGAGGCCGAGATCCAGGGCCGTGCCGTGACCGACCTCGTGCATCTGCTCGCCGAACTCCTGGAGAACGCCACCGCGTTCTCGTCCCCGCGCTCGACGGTCCGGGTGACGGCGACCCGGCTCCCCGACACCAGGATCATGATCGAGATCCACGACGAGGGAATCGGGCTGATGCCCGAGGACTTCGCGGTGATCAACCACAAGCTGGCCAACCCGCCGACCGCCGACACCGATGTGTACCAGCACATGGGGCTCTTCGTGGTCGGCAGACTGGCCGACCGGCACGGCATCCACGTCCAACTGCGGCCGTCCGGTGAGCAGTCCGGTACGACCTCGCTCGTCATGCTGCCCGGCACGATCACGTTCCGGGCCGCGGGGGCCGAGCCCGACGCCGACACCCTCACCCTGGCCGCGGTCGGCACGATTCCCGCGTCGCGTCGCGAGGCCGCGTTGTCCGCGCTGGCGGCCGCGGCCGCCGAGGACCGCTTCAGCTCGTACGAGGCGTGGTCGGACGAGCCGACGGCTGCCGGGGCCCCGGGTGAGAGCGACGGGCCGCCCGGGAAGGGACGCGGCCGTGGGCCCGCGGCGGACGGCGGGCGACGGCAGAAATAGCGCCGAACGCGTCCGGGCCGGCCCGTGCGGGCCGGCCCGTGCGGGCCGGCCCGGACGTCGGGGTCAGACGAGGTCGAACCGGTCGAGGTTCGAGACCTTGACCCACGCCGCGACGAAGTCGTTCACGAACTTCTCCTTCGCGTCGTCGCTCGCGTAGACCTCCGCGAGGGCCCGCAGCTCGGAGTTCGAGCCGAAGACGAGGTCGGCACGGGTGCCGGTCCACTTGACCTCGCCGGTGGCGTCGTCGCGGCCCTCGAAGGTGGTCTGGTCCTCGGAGGTCGCCGACCACGTCGTGCCCAGGTCGAGCAGGTTGACGAAGAAGTCGTTCGTCAGCTTGCCCGGGGTCTCGGTGAGGACACCGAGCGACGTCTGCTGGTGGTTGGCGCCCAGCACGCGCAGACCGCCGACCAGGGCCGTCATCTCGGGCGCGCTCAGGCCCAGCAGGTTCGCCCTGTCGAGCAGCAGGTACTCGGCCGGCAGCCGGTTGCCCTTGCCCTGGTAGTTGCGGAAGCCGTCGGCGGTGGGCTCCAGCGCGGCGAAGGACTCCGCATCGGTGTGCTCGTCCGTGGCGTCCACGCGGCCCGGCGCGAAGGGCACCTCGACGTCGTACCCGGCGTCCTTGGCGGCCTTCTCGACCCCGGCGGCGCCGCCGAGGACGATCAGGTCGGCGAGGGAGACCTTCTTGGCTCCGGAGTTGAACTCTGACTGGATGCCCCCCAGGACACGCAGCACCTGCGCCAGCTCGTCGGGCTCGTTGACCTCCCAGCCGGCCTGCGGCTGCACACGGATGCGGGCGCCGTTGGCGCCGCCGCGCTTGTCGCTGGTGCGGAAGGTGGAGGCCGAGGCCCACGCAGTGGACACCAGCTGCGCGACGCTCAGGCCCGAGTCGAGCAGCTTGGCCTTCAGGGCCGCGATGTCGGCGGCGTCGACGGCCTCGCCCTCGGCCTGCGGCAGCGGGTCCTGCCAGACCAGGGTCTCCTGAGGGACCTCCGGGCCGAGGTACAGCGACTTCGGGCCCATGTCGCGGTGGGTCAGCTTGTACCAGGCGCGGGCGAAGGCGTCCGCGAACTCCTCGGGGTTCTCGTAGAAGCGCCGCGAGATGGGACCGTAGACCGGGTCGAAGCGGAGCGACAGGTCGGTGGTGAGCATCGTCGGGAGGTGCTTCTTCGACGGGTCGTGCGCGTCGGGGACGGTCGCCTCGGCGTCCTTCGCGACCCACTGGTTGGCGCCGGCCGGGCTCTGCGTGAGCTCGTACTCGTACTCGAAGAGGTTCTTGAAGAACCCGTTGCTCCACTGGGTCGGCGTGCTGGTCCAGGTGACCTCCAGGCCACTGGTGATCGCGTCGCCGCCCTTGCCGGTGCCGTAGGTGCTCTTCCAGCCGAGGCCCTGCTGCTCGATCGGGGCGGCCTCGGGGTCCGCGCCGACGTTCTCGGCCGGGCCCGCGCCGTGGGTCTTGCCGAAGGTGTGACCGCCCGCGATCAGGGCGACCGTCTCCTCGTCGTTCATCGCCATGCGGCGGAAGGTCTCGCGGATGTCGCGGGCCGCGGCGATCGGGTCCGGATTGCCGTTCGGGCCCTCCGGGTTGACGTAGATGAGGCCCATCTGCACCGCGCCGAGCGGGTTCTCCAGCTCACGGTCGCCGGTGTAGCGCTGGTCGTCGAGCCAGGTGGTCTCGGGACCCCAGTAGACGTCCTCCTCCGACTCCCAGACGTCCTCACGGCCACCGCCGAAGCCGAAGGTCTTGAAGCCCATCGATTCCAGGGCGACATTGCCGGCGAGGATCATGAGGTCGGCCCACGACAGGCTCTTGCCGTACTTCTTCTTCACCGGCCACAGCAGACGGCGGGCCTTGTCGAGGTTGCCGTTGTCGGGCCAGCTGTTGAGCGGGGCGAAGCGCTGCTGACCGGCGCCGGCGCCGCCACGGCCGTCGCTGATGCGGTAGGTGCCCGCGCTGTGCCAGGCCATACGGATCATGAGGGGGCCGTAGTTGCCGAAGTCGGCCGGCCACCAGTCCTTGGAATCCGTCAGCACCTCGGCGATGTCCCGTTTCACGGCCGGGAGGTCGAGGCTCTGGAACGCCGCGGCATAGTCGAACTCCTCACCGAGGGGGTTCGCCACGGCCGGGTTCTTCGCAAGGATCTTCAGATTGAGCCGCTCCGGCCACCACTGGCGGTTTCCGCCGCCCTGAGTCGGGTGCAGGGCGCGCTCGTGCGCGACGGGGCAGCCGCCCGCGCCCTCCGTCTTCGCGTCTACGACGATTGCATCATGGTTCTCAGACATGGGAATCCTTCCGAACTGGGCGGATCGCATTGCTCAGGAACTGCGGGCGGTGGAACAGTCGGCGCACAGGCCCCAGTAGATGACCTCCGCCTCGACGACCGAGAAGCCGTGGTCGTCGGAGGCCGTCAGGCAGGGGGCCTCACCGACCGCGCAGTCGACGTCCGCGACGACGCCGCACGACCGGCACACGACATGGTGGTGGTTGTCCCCGACTCGTCCCTCGAACCGCGCCGGACTGCCGGCCGGTTCGATACGGCGTATGAGACCCGCGGCGGTGAGTGCGTGGAGGGCTTCATACACGGCTTGCAGGGAAATGTGGCCTACGCGATCCCGCACCCCGGAGGCGATCGCCTCGACACCGAGGTGATCACCGCCCCGGACGGTCTCGAGCAGCGCGACGCGGGCGGCCGTCACCCGCAGGCCGGCACCGCGGAGCTCCTCGGCGGTGGTCGGGGGCTGGGATGCGGTCATGGCCGCCAACCTACCCGCACAAACACGAATGATTCAAGAAAACGAGCAAGCCAAGTCTGGGAGCCCAGGTGAGGCAGGTTTTGTCACATCATGTAGGGACATACCGACCCACCGTGTCAGGCGTATTCCGTCGCCGCGTCCAGCAGCCAGTCCGTGAGGTAGCCGGCGAAGGACGAGCGCACCAGCACCCAGAACCCGGCCCTGGGCTCGTCGCGTGCGACCAGGACGACCTGGCTCCGTGCCAGTGTCGTCTGGGCGCAGCGGCCGGGACCGAAGGCGCGCGGGTGGAGGTCCAGCGCGCAGCCGTGGGAGAGCAGGTCGCGGGCGCGGTGGCCCGTGACGAGAAGTGTGGTGCGCTGGGCGGAGACGTCACAGACGGACACGGGTTCGTCCCCGGCCGCCGAACGGATCCGGCTCTCGAGGTCCCGCTGCGTGCCGGGCCGGCCCACCACCAGCCATTCGTCGGGGCCGAGCCACAGCACGGTCAGCTCCCCGGTGCGTACGACGGTGCCGGGTTCCAGGGGCAGTTGGAGCCCCAGGGCGAGTCCCACCGCGTCCGCGGCCGGTCCCTTGGCGTCGAGGCGGACGTCGACCTGCGCCAGGAAGGGGAGTTCGGCCAGCCGGATCGCGCCCCCGGAGGACCGGGTCACGGCCGCCAGCCGGTGGGCGGTGGAGGCCAGGGGGCTGCGCTGCTGCGCGGTCGGGGCGGTGTCAGCCATCGCGGCGGGCTCCCTCGGGGTCGTAGAGGACGGGGCTGGCGACGGTCACCGGGAGCAGCCGGTCGCCCACGGGTGCGTAGAGACGCTCGCCGATGCGCTCCCGGCCGCCCTTGACCAGGGCGAGGGCGAAGGTCCGGCCCAGTGCCGCGCTGCGGTAGCTGGAGGTGACATGGCCGAGCATCGGGACGGGCGGGGCGGGCAGTTCGCTGTCGGCGACCAGCTGGGTGCCCTCGGGCAGGAAGGCGGCCGGGTCCTCGGGGAGCAGGCCGACCAGGTGCTTGCGGTCGGGGCGGACGGTGTCGGCGCGGGCGTAGGAGCGCTTGCCGATGAAGTCGGGCTTCTTCTTCGACACCGCCCAGCTCATGCCCAGGTCCTGCGGGGTGACCGTGCCGTCGGTGTCCTGGCCGATGATCGGGTAGCCCTTCTCGGCGCGCAGGACGTGCATGGTCTCGGTGCCGTACGGGGTGATGCCGTACGGGGCACCGGCCTCGTGCAGCGCCTCCCACAGGGCGAGGGCGTGCCACGGCGACACATTGATCTCGTAGGCGAGTTCGCCGGAGAAGCTGATCCGGCACACCCTGGCCCCGATGCCCGCCACGGTCGTCTCCCGCCACGCCATGAACGGGAAGTCCTCGTTGGACACGGCCAGTTGCGGCGCCAGTGCGCCGAGGACCTCACGGGAGCGGGGGCCGACCAGGGCGACGGTGGCCCACTGCTCGGTGACGGAGGTGCAGTGGACGCGCAGCCCGGGCCACTCGGTCTGCAGCCACTCCTCCATCCAGTCCAGTACGGCGGCCGCGTTGCCGGTCGTGGTGGTGACCAGGAAGCGGTCCTGGGCGAGGCGGATGACGGTGCCGTCGTCGAAGACCATGCCATCCGGGCGGCACATCACGCCGTAGCGGATCATGCCGACCTTCAGGGTGCTCATCATGTTGGTGTAGAGCAGGTCGAGGAAGGCCGCGGCGTCCGGGCCCTGTACGTCGATCTTGCCGAGGGTGGAGGCGTCCATGAACGCGACGCCCTCCCGGGCGGCGCGGCATTCGCGCAGCACCGCGGCCTCCATGTCCTCGCCGTCGTGCGGGTAGTACCAGGGGCGCTTCCACTGGCCGACGTTCTCGAACAGCGCGCCGTGCGCGGCATGCCAGTCGTGCAGGGCGGTCACCCGGACCGGGTCGTGCAGCGCGCCCCGGTCGCGGCCCGCCAGGGTGGCGAAGGAGACGGGGGTGTAGGGCGGGCGGAACGTCGGCAGGCCCAGCGCGGAGATGTCCACGCCGAGGAGTTCCGCGACGACTCCGCTGGCGAGGACGCCCGCGGTCTTGCCCTGGTCGTTGGCGGTGCCGGCCGTGGTGTAGCGCTTGGTGTGCTCCACCGAGCGCAGCCCGGCTCCGGTCGCACGGGCCAGGTCGTCGACGGTCACATCGCGCTGGAGGTCGACGAAGCGGGGGGCGCCGGCGGGGGCGGGCAGGGTGAACACCTGCATGGCCGGGGTGTCCGGTCCCTTGGCCACGGCGGGCAGGGCGGGCGCCTCGGCGGTGTAGCCCTCGGCCTCGATCGCGCGGGCGCCCGCGGCCGCGCCCTGGGCGAGCACCGCGGCCAGGGCCGGCTCACCGTTCGCGCTGCCCGCGACCTCGACCGCCTGGCGGCAGGTGTCGGGGACGAAGGCGCCGAGCGCCTCGTCGTGGCGGAGCCTGCCGCCCGCCTGGCTGAACAGGTGCGCCACCGGGTTCCAGCCGCCCGAGACCAGGAGGAGGTCGACGGCGAACTCCCGCCGTCCGGCGGACTCGCCGTACGGGGCGACCCGCACGGCGGTGAGCCGTGCCCCGCCGTCCGTGCCGGTCACGGCGTGGCCGGCCAGCACCTCGATCCCGGCCTCGCGGGCGCGGTCGGCCCACTCCCCCGGCTCGGACCGGGTGTCGACGACGGCGGCGACCTCGATGCCTGCCGCGGCCACGTCCAGCGCGGCGGCGTACGCGCTGTCGTTGGTGGTGAGGACGACCGCGCGGCGGCCGGGCAGGACTCCGTACCGGTTGACGTAGGTGCGGGCCGAGGCGGCCAGCATCACTCCGGGGCGGTCGTTGTCCGCGAAGGCCAGGGAGCGCTCGTGGGCGCCGGTCGCGAGGACCACGCGGCGGGCGCGGATGCGCCAGACGCGCTCGCGGGAGACGTTGTCCGGCGCCTCGGCGCCCAGGTGGTTGGTGCGCCGCTCGACGGCGAGGAGGTGGTTGTCGTCGTAGTAGCCGAACACGGTGGTACGACGCAGTACGCGCACCTCGGCGGCGGCGTCCAGGCGGGCCGCGGTCGCCGTCACCCAGTCGAGGTGTTCGCCCGTGCCGAGCAGGCTGCCACCGGGCTCCGGCTGGTCGTCGGCGAGGATGACGCGCGCGCCGGAGCGGGCGGCTGCCGCCGCGGCAGCGAGACCGGCCGGGCCTGCGCCGACGATCAGGAGGTCGCAGTGGGCGTGCACGGCGTCGTAGCGGGCGGGGTCGGGGGTCGTGGCGAGGCGGCCCTGGCCGGGGAGGCTGGTCGCGACGAGGCCGTCGTGGAGTTCGACGGTCGTGGCCGGGAGCATCGGCTCGGGGAAGGGCTCCTCGATCTGGACGACCGCGTTGGGTTCCTCTGCACCTGCCGAGAAGATGCCGCGGGGGCGGCCGAGTCTGATGCTGGTCGCTGCCGCGATGACGCCGTTGGCGAGGAGGGCGGAGGCGAGGGTGTCGCCTCGGTGGCCCTGGTATTCGATGCCGTCGAAGGTGAAGGTGAGGGCGGTGTCGCGGTCTATGCGGCCGCCGGTGGGGGTGCGGAACGTGCGAGTCTCGCCCCCGCCGCCCTTACCCGCTCCCATCCCCAGGGGCTCTGCCCCTTCGACCCCGCTGGGGGCTGTGCCCCCAGACCCCCCTTCGGCCTGAACGGCCTCGTCCTCAGACGCCGGACGACCTGGTGGTGCCGGCCGTGGCCGAGAAGTGACCGGCGCCGGTTCAACCTCGGAAGGACGCGGCTCCCCGGCCCGATACACGGCCAGGACCTCGTTGGTCGCCGTGTCCCGTACCGCGTTGAACCAGCGGCGGCAGCCCGCCGCGTGGCTCCACCGCTCGGCGAACGGGCCCTTCGGGTTGTCGCGGAAGAAGAGGTACCGCGCCCACTCCTCGTCGGTGAGGGCCGAGGGGTCCTCGGGGTAGGGCACATGTGCCTGGCCGCCGTAGTGGAACTCGGCCTCGTCGCGGGGCCCGCACCACGGGCAGGGGATGAGCAGCATGTCGTTCGGCTCCCTTGAGGATCCCTAGTGGGCCACCGCGGCCGCGCCGTGCTCGTCGACGAGCGCGCCGGTGGTGAAACGGTCGAGCGAGAAGGGGGCGTTGAGGGCGTGCGGGGTGTCGTGGGCGATGGTGTGGGCGTAGACCCAGCCCACGCCCGGGGTGGCCTTGAAACCGCCCGTTCCCCAGCCGCAGTTGAGATAGAGGTTGTCGACCGGGCTGAGGCCGACGATGGGCGAGGCGTCGGGGCTGACGTCCACGATGCCGCCCCAGGTGCGCAGCACATGGGCGCGGGCGAAGACCGGGAAGAGTTCGAGTGCGGCGGACATCTGGTGTTCGATGATGTGGAACGCGCCGCGCTGGGTGTAGGAGTTGTACGCGTCGATGCCCGCGCCCATGACCAGTTCGCCCTTGTGGGCCTGGCTGACGTAGACGTGGACCGCGTTGGACATGACGACCGTCGGGTGCACCGGCTCCAGGAGTTCGGAGACGAGTGCCTGCAAGGGGTGGCTCTGCAGCGGGAGTTCGATGCCCGCCATGGCGGCGAGGACCGAGGTGTGGCCGGCCGAGCACAGGGCCACCTTGCCGGCCGCGATCGGGCCGAGCGTGGTCCGTACGCCGACCACCCGGCCGTCGACCACGTCCAGGCCGGTGACCTCGCAGTTCTGGATGATGTCGATCCCGGCGGCGTCGGCGGAGCGGGCGAAGCCCCAGGCCACGTAGTCGTGCTTGGCGATGCCGGCGCGCGGCTGGTAGGTGCCGCCGAGGACCGGGTAGCGCACGTCGGGCGAGATGTTGACGATCGGGCAGACCTCTTCGACCTGCTCGGCGTCGAGCCATTCGGCGTCCACGCCGTTGAGCCGGTTGGCCTCGACGCGGCGCACGCTGTCGCGGACGTCCTGCAGGCTGTGGGCGAGGTTCAGCACACCGCGCTGGGAGAAGAGGATCGGGTAGTCGAGCTCCTCCTCCAGTCCCTCCCAGAGTTTCAGGGCGTGCTCGTAGATGCCGGCGCTCTCGTCCCACAGGTAGTTGGAGCGGATGATGGTGGTGTTGCGGGCCATGTTGCCGCCCGCGAGCCAGCCCTTCTCCAGCACGGCGACATTGGTGATGCCGTGGTTCTTCGCCAGGTAGTGGGCGGTGGCGAGGCCGTGTCCGCCGCCGCCCACGATCACCACGTCGTACGACCGCTTGGGCTCGGGTGTGCGCCACAGCCAGTCCGGGTGGTCGGGGAGGTCGGCGCCGGGAGTGCTGGGGCTCATCGGACGTCTCCGTCTTCCGAAAGGTGCGGGTAGAGCGGGTGCTTGGCCGCCAGTGCCTCGGTGCGGGCGCGCAGCGCGGGCAGGTCGGGTTCGGGCTGGAGGGCGAGGGCGATGACGTCGGCGACCTCGGCGAAGTCCTCCTCGGTGAAGCCGCGGGTGGCCAGGGCGGGGGTGCCGATGCGCAGGCCCGAGGTGACCATGGGCGGGCGCGGGTCGAACGGGACGGCGTTGCGGTTGACGGTGATGCCGATCTCGTGGAGCAGGTCCTCCGCCTGCCGGCCGTCGAGTTCGGAGTGGCGCAGGTCGACCAGGACCAGATGGACGTCCGTGCCTCCGGTGAGCACCCGCACTCCGGCCGCGGCGGTGTCCGGACGGGTGAGGCGGTCGGCGAGGATACGGGCGCCGGCGAGCGTGCGGGCCTGGCGTTCGGCGAACTCGGGCGACGCGGCCACCTTGAAGGAGACCGCCTTCGCGGCGATGACGTGCTCCAGCGGGCCGCCCTGCATGCCGGGGAACACCGCCGAGTTGATCTTCTTGGCGAGGTCGGCGTCATTGGTGAGGACGACCCCGCCGCGCGGGCCGCCGAGGGTCTTGTGCGTGGTGGTGGTGACCACGTGCGCGTGCGGGACCGGGCTGGGGTGCAGTCCGGCGGCGACCAGGCCCGCGAAGTGCGCCATGTCCACCATGAGGAGCGCGCCGACCTCGTCGGCGATGCGCCGGAAGGCCGCGAAGTCGAGCTGCCTCGGATACGCCGACCAGCCCGCGATGATCATCTTGGGGCGGTGTTCCTTGGCGAGGCGTTCCACCTCGTCCAGGTCGACCAGATGGTCGGTCTCGGTGACGTGGTACGGCACGACATTGAACATCCTGCCGCTGTAGTTGATGCGCATGCCGTGGGTGAGATGTCCGCCGTGGGCGAGGTCGAGGCCGAGGATCGTGTCGCCGGGGTTGAGGAGCGCGAAGAAGACGGCGGTGTTGGCCTGGGCGCCCGAGTGCGGCTGCACATTGGCGTATCCCGCGCCGAACAGGTCCTTGACGCGCTGGATGGCCAGGCGCTCGGTGACGTCGACGTGTTCGCAGCCGCCGTAGTAGCGACGGCCGGGGTAGCCTTCGGCGTACTTGTTGGTCAGGACCGAGCCCTGGGCCTCCAGCACGGCGGAGGGCGCGAAGTTCTCGGAGGCGATCATTTCGAGCGTGGACTGCTGGCGGTGCAGTTCGGCGCGGAGCGCGGCGTGGACCTCGGGGTCCAGCTCGGCCAGCGGGGTGTTCAGCGCGTTCATACGGGGTTCGCGTTCCTCTCGGCGGCCTCGACGACGTTGGCGAGCAGCATCGCGCGGGTCATGGGGCCCACGCCGCCGGGCATCGGCGCGAGCCATCCGGCGACCTGGGCGGCGTCCGGGTGCACATCGCCGACCAGCCCCTGGTCGGTGCGGGTGATGCCGACGTCCAGGACCGCCGCGCCGGGGCGCAGCATGTCCTTGGTGATCAGTCCGGGCGAGCCGGCGGCCGCGACGACGATGTCCGCCTCGCGGACGTGCCAGGCCAGGCCCTTGGTTCCGGTGTGGCAGAGGGTGACGGTGGCGTTCTCGGAGCGGCGGGTCAGCAGGAGCCCGAGGGGACGGCCGACCGTGATGCCGCGGCCTATCACGCACACCCGGGCCCCGGCGATCGGTACCTCGTGGCGGCGCAGGAGTTCCACGATGCCGCGCGGGGTGCACGGCAGCGGGGCCTGTGTGCCCAGGGTGAGCCGGCCGAGGCTGACGGGGTGCAGTCCGTCGGCGTCCTTGGCGGGGTTCATGCGTTCCAGGACGGCGTTCGCGTCCAGGTGGCGCGGGAGCGGCAGCTGGACGATGTAGCCGGTGCAGGCCGGGTCGGCGTTGAGTTCGTCGATGACGTCCTCGACCTGCCGCTGCGTCGCGTCGGCGGGCAGTTCGCGGCGGATGGAGGCGATGCCGGCCTGCGCGCAGTCGCGGTGCTTTCCGGCGACGTAGGCACGGCTGCCGGGGTCGTCGCCGACCAGTACGGTGCCGAGGCCCGGCGGCCGGCCGTCGATGGCGGTCAGCTTGGCGACGCGCTCGGCGAGTTCACGGCGGATCTCGGCGGCGGTGGCCTTGCCGTCGAGCTTCTGTGCGGTCACCGGCGGTGTTCCTTCCCTCGAAGCTCGCGCGACGCACTAGCCGCGCAGTCGGGACATGGTCGGGTCGAACAGGGGCTCCTCGGCTACGACCGCCTCGATGCGCCGGTCGAAGTAGCCGATGTGCACGGTGGTGCCGGGTGTGGTGAGTTCGGCCGGGAGCCAGGCGTAGGCGATGCCCTTGCCGATCGTGTAGCCGTAGGCGGCGCTGGTGACGTAGCCGACGGCGCGGTCGCCGTCGTACACCGGCTCCTTGCCCATGACGACGGATCGGGGGTCGTCGATGGTGAGGCAGGTCAGCTTGCGGCGGACGTCGGCCCTGCGGCGTTCGAGTGCGGCCTTGCCGATGAAGTCGTCCTTGTCGGGCTTGACGGCGAAGCCGACACCGGCCTCGTAGGGGTCGTGCTCGTAGGTCATGTCGGTGCCGAAGGAGCGGTAACCCTTCTCCAGGCGGAGGCTGTTGAAGGCGCCGCGGCCCGCGATGACGCCGCCGAGCGGCTCGGCCGCGGCCCAGAGGGTGTCCCAGAGCTTCTGGCCCAGGTCGGCGGTGGTGTACAGCTCCCAGCCGAGTTCACCGACGTACGACAGCCGCATCGCGGTGACGGGGACGCTGCCGATGTGGGCGCGCTTGGCGCGGAAGTATTTGAGGCCGTCGTTGGAGAAGTCGGCGTCCGTGAGCGGCTGCAGGACCTTGCGGGCGAGCGGTCCCCACAGGCCGATGCAGCAGGTGCCGGGGGTGATGTCGCGGACCTGGACCGTGCCGTCGGCGGGGAGGTGGCGGGTGAACCAGTCGAGGTCGAGGTTGCCGTTGGCGCCGACCTGGAAGAGGTCGCGGGCGAGGCGGGCGACGGTGATGTCGCTGCGGATGCCGCCGTCGTGGTCCAGGAGCAGGGTGTACGTCACGGAGCCGACGGACTTGTCGACCTTGCCGGTGGCCAGCCGTTCCAGGAAGGCGGCGGCGCCGGGGCCGGTGACTTCGAGGCGCTTGAGGGCCGTCATGTCGTACATCGCCACGGTCTCACGGGTGGCCTGGGCCTCGGCGCCGACGATGGGCGACCAGTACTGTGCGGCCCAGTCGTTGGGGGTGGGGATGGAGCGGCCCTCGACCAGGCCCGCGTTGGCCTCGTACCACTGCGGGCGCTCCCAGCCGTTCGCCTCCAGGAAGAACGCGCCGTGTTCCTCCTGGCGGGCGTGGAAGGGGCTGGTGCGGATGGGGCGCGGCTTTCCGGAGGGCTGGAGCGGGTGCAGAATGTCGTAGACCTCGACGAAGTTCTGGCAGTCGCGGGCCAGTACGTACTCCGGGGAGAGCTGGTGCGGCTCGAAGCGGTTGACGTCGCACTCGTGCAGGTCGAAGGACGAGCAGTAGCCGTCGACCAGCCATTCGGCGACGGCACGTCCGACACCGGCGGAGTGGGTGACCCAGACGGCCTCCGCGACCCAGAAGCCCTTGACCTCCGGTGACTCGCCGAGGAGCGGGTAGCCGTCGGTGGTGAAGGAGAACAGGCCGTTGATGCCCTCCTCCACCTTGGCCTCCTTGGTCGAGGGCAGGAGGGACCGGGTCTCGGTCCAGGCGTCCTCGAAGTCCTCCTCGGTGAACTTCAGGACCGAGGGCATCTGGTCGGCCTCGTCCACGGAGAGGATGTCGTCGGCGGAGACGGGCATGGGGCGGTGGCCGTAGTAGCCGATGCCGATGCCGTCGAAGCGGTCGCGGTAGTAGAGGTCGGCGTCCTGGTGGCGCAGGATCGGGCGCACCGCCTCCTCGGTCTGGCCGGCGAGGGCCGGAACCGGGCCGGTCCAGGCGAGTTGGTGGGCGAGCGGGGTGAGCGGGAGGTTCATCCCGACCATGCGGGCGATCTTGGGGCCCCAGATGCCGGCGCAGCACACGACGATGTCGGCGGGGATCTCGCCCTGGTCGGTCATGACGCCGGTGACGCGGCCCTCGCTCTGCCGTACGTCGAGGACCTCGTGGCGGGCGAGGAAGCGGACGCCGCGTTCAGTGGCCCGGCGGATCTGGGCCTCTACGGCGAGGACGGCCTTGGCGAGGCCGTCGGTGGGGACGAGGAGGCCGCCGAGGACGCGGTCGCGGTTGACGAGCGGGTGCTGCTCCACGCACTCCTCGGGGGTGAGCAGGCGGGCCTCGATGCCCCAGGCGGTGATCCAGCCGTGGCGGCGGTGGAGTTCGGCGAGGCGCGCCGGGGTGGTCGCCACCTCCAGGCCGCCGACTTGCAGGAAGCAGGGCTTGCCGTCGACGTCGAGGGAGCAGAACTTCTCGACGGTGTAGCGGGCCAGCTCCGTCATGGTCTTGGAGGGGTTCGTCTGGAAGACCAGGCCCGGGGCGTGCGAGGAGGAACCCCCGGTTGCCGGAAGGGGGCCCTGGTCGACCACGGTCACTTCGGTCCAGCCTCGTGCGGAGATCTCGTCGGCGAGGGCCGCTCCCACGACGCCCGCTCCGATGATGACCACTCGGGGTCCCGCCATCGCCCAACCTCCGAACTCGAAGCAGTCCAGTTGCTGTCTACGCAACATGATTCAGGTTGCGCAACTCAATGTGCCTGGCTCCGAGGAGGGGTGTCAAGGGGGTGCAGTACGTCGGTGAACAGCCCGGAAACGGGGGGTGGGAGCGGGGCCGGACGTGCCGGGGCCCGGCGGGCGGTGACTGCACCCTGCCGGGCCTCGAGAAGGTTTTCGCCCCCGCCGCCCCTACCCGTCCCATCCCTGGGGGCTGCCGCCCCCAGCCCCCCGCTTCGGCCCGAACGGCCACGTCCTCAAACGCCGGACGGGCTGAAGGAATCAGCGCGTCCCGGGTCTGACAGGCGGGGCAAGCCCCAGGAGGGGTGCTACGGGGGGCCAAGCCCCGCGAACGGCGGTACAGGGAACACAGCTCCCGCCAGGCGCCGTCGACGGGCCCAGCAGAGCACGCAGGCGAAGCTCGTCCACGAACAAAGTCGACGCGCCCCCGCCAGGGACCGCAGTCCGAGCCCCACCAGAGCAGAGAGGCAACGCCCCACGACGTATCCAGGGGCCACAGTCCCCGCCGTAAGGGCAAGACCCCGGCAGAGCACGGGGGCGAAGGCTCGCGCCGCGTGCAGGGGACACAGCCCCCGCCGGAAACCTCGAGCCAACCTCGACAGGGCACGGGGGCGAACCCGCACCGGATGCAGGGAACGCAGCCCCCGCCGGGATCCGCAGACGGGAGACCCGGCGTGGCACGTGGGCAAAGCCCCTCCAGGGATACAGGCACCCCAGCCCCAAGGGACCACAGGCCACGCCCCGTCAGGGGTGCAGCAGACTCCCCGCTGGCAACCGCGAGCCCAGCCCCGGCAGAGCACGGAGGCGAACCCCGCGCCGGATGTAGGGGACGCAGCCCCCGCCGGGATCCGCAGACGGGAGACCCGGCGTGGCACGTGGGCAAAGCCCCTCCAGGGATACAGGCACCCCAGCCCCAAGGGACCACAGGCCAAACCCCGGCAAGGTACGCCGGCGACGCCCCGTCAGGGGTGCAGCAGACTCCCCGCTGGCAACCGCGAGCCCAGCCCCGGCAGAGCACGGAGGTGATGCCCCACCAAGGGTGGGGGGACCCAGCCCCCGCCAGGACCGCAGGCCGAACCCCAGCGGAGTACGGAGGCCCCCACGAAGAGCGCACGGGAAGCCATCCCCACCGGGAGCCGCAGGCGGAAACCCGCCTGCGTACCCAGGCAAAACCCCGCCAGAGCTACAGGCGACCCAACCCCCACCAGCAGCCACAGACCGAACCCCAGCAGGCCACGCAAGCCACGCCACACCAAAGGCAGAAGTGACCCAACCCCCACCAGGGACCACAGGCCGAACCCCAGCAGATGTACAGACGCCCCCACCAAGAACACACGGGAAGCCATCCCCACCGGGAGCCGCAGGCCGAAACCCGCCCGCGCACCCAGGCAAAACCCCGCCAGAGCTACAGGCGACCCAACCCCCACCAGCAGCCACAGTCCGAGCCCAGCAGGCACGCAAGCCAAGCCACACCAAAGGCAGAAGTGACCCAGCCCCCACCAGGGACCACAGGCCCAACCCCAGCAGGGCGCGCAGGCGGAGCCCCGGCAGGGGTGCAGGGGGCGCAGTCCCCGCCGGGGGTGAGGGGGCGGAGCCCCTGGGGATGGGATGGGTAGGGGCGGCGGGGGCGGAAGAAACGCGCCGCCCGCCCCGGCAGCTACCTCCACCCGTCGAAGTCAGCCGGCCCTACTTCAGCCACGCATCCACCTTGTCTCGGTTCGCCTCCACCCACTTCTTCGCTGCCGCCTCGTCGGACAGCTTGTCCACCGCGATGTACTTGGCCACGGTGTTCTGGTCGTCGTTCGTCCAGTTGAACTTCTTCACCAGGTCGTACGCCGGACTGCCGGACTTGGCGAACTTCGCGCTGACGATCTTGTTCAGGTCGTAGACGGGATAGTCGCACGCGACCTTGGCCGCATCCGCGTCGCAGCCCGTCTTGTACGCGGGCAGGTTGACCTTCACCAGCGGGACCTCGGATAGGAACCACTGCGGCTCGTAGAAGTAGCCGATCACCCACTGCTTGTTCTTCTCGGCCGTGCGGAAGGCCTGGATGAGCGCGGTCTCGCTGCCCGCGTACACCACCTTGTAGTCCAGCTTCAGGTTCTTCACCAGCGCCGCGTCGTTGGTGACGTACGACGGGTCGCCATCGAGCAACTGGCCCTTGCCGCCCGACTCGGACGTCTTGAAGTTGGAGGCGTACTTGTCGAGGTTCTTGTAGTCGGTGATGTCCGGGTGGGCCTTGGCCAGCCACGGCGGCACGTACCAGCCGATGATGCCCTTGTTGCCGGTCTGCCCGGCGTCCACGGCGGTCTTCTGCTGGGTGATGTACTTCTTCTTCAGATCGTCGTGGCCCCAGTTCTCCAGGACGGCGTCGACCTCACCGGTCCCGAAGCCCTGCCAGGCGATCTCTTCCTTCAGGTCCTTCTTGTTGACCGTACAGCCGAGGTCGTGCTGCGCGACGTACGCGACGACCGCCGCGTCCGCCTCGTAGCCCACCCACGGGTTGACCGCGAGGTTGAACGTGCCGCACTTGCCGCCCGAGCCCTTCGATCCGCCCTCGGACGAGCTGTCGCCGACCTTCGCCCCTCCGCAGGCCGTGAGGGTGAGGCCGAGTACGGCCAGGCCGGCCGCGCCGGCTCGCCAGTGTCTTGCCATGGTGTCCTGCTCCTTATGCCCTGGTCCTATGCCCTGGTGCGTCGCGCCGCAGCCTGGGTGATCCGGTCGAACATGACTCCGAGCAGTACGATGGCGAGTCCCGCCGCCAGTCCCTTCCCGTACAGCTCTCCCTGCGAGAATCCGGCCACGACGTCGTAGCCGAGGGCGCCGGCCCCTACCAGGCCGCCCACAACAACCATCGACAGCACGTAGATCAGCCCCTGGTTGGTCGCGAGAGTCAGGGCGCTGCGTGCCATCGGCAGTTGGACCTTGGTGATGATCTGCCAGGTGTTGCACCCGGCGGAGGAGGCCGCCTCCACGGTGGTCTCCGGTACGTTCCGCACCCCGTCCGCGATGATCTTGATCGCGACGGGCGCCGCGTAGACGACGGCCGCGACGATGGCGGTGAAGCGGGTGGCGCCGAAGAGCGCGAGGAACGGCACGAGATAGACGAACGGCGGCATGACCTGCGCCGCGTCCAGCGTGGGCCGGATGACCCGGTCGACCAGCGCGCTGCGGCCCATCCATACGCCGAAGGCGACGCCGAGCAGCATCACCAGTACGGTCGCGACCACGGTCGAGGCCAGCGTCGTCATGCTGTCCGACCACAGGCCCGTACCGACCAGCAGGCCCACGCACACGGCCGCGGTCACCCCGGCGCGCCAGCCGCCGAGCACCGCGCCGAGCCCGACCAGGGCGGCCGCGACGAGCCACCACGGGGAGTCGGTGAGCAGCGTCTGGAACGGGTTGAGCAGACCGTTGGTGATGGCGTCCCGGAAGGCGTTGGTGAGGCCCGAGAGATGGTCCTGCATCCAGGTGGTGGCCGTGTCGGCCGCACTCGCGATGTTGCTTCCGGTGCTGCCCTCGCCGGGGAACTCGGCCGCCCAGATGTAGGTGTGCGAGAGATAGACCAGGACGGCCGCGGCGACTCCGCCCGCCGCCAGCAGCGGCCGGCGCCACTTCAGGAAGCGGTCGCCCGAGCGCCGGGCCGCCTCGTCGCGTGCGGCCGCCGCCGTGGTGACCCGGTCCAGGACGATGGCCATGACGACGATGGCGAGACCGGCGTTGAAGGCCGTACCGACATCGAGCGACTGCAGTGCCTGCACGACGGTCTTGCCGAGTCCGGGAGCGTCGATCAGGGCGGCGATGGTCACCATGGCCAGGGCGGCCATGATGGTCTGGTTGATGCCCATGACCACGGTGCGCTTGGACAACGGCAGCAGAACCTTCAGTAGTTGCTGGGTTCGCGTCGTGCCCAGTGAGTCGGCCGCCTCCGCGGTGGTCTGCGGTACGGAGCGGATGGCGTGCGCGGTGATGCGGATGGCGGGCGGTGCCGCGTAGATCACCGTGGTGATGGTGGCGGAGGCGCCGCCGATGAGGAAGAACAGGGTCAGCGGGGCGAGGTAGACGAAGGTCGGCATCGTCTGCATGAAGTCCAGGAAGGGCGTCATGATCCGGTTGAACCGGTCGGAGAGGCCCGCCCACACGCCGAGCGGGATGCCGATGAGCAGGGCCACGAAGACCGCCGACAGGGTCAGCGCCAGTGTGTCCATGCTCTCCTGCCACAGGCCCTGGAGCCCGAGGAAGGTGAAGCCGGCCACGGCCAGCAGGGCGACCCTCCAGTTGCCCACGGCCCAGGAGACATAGCCGGTGAGTCCGACGACGCCGAGCCAGCCGATCTGCGGGACCGGACGGCCGTCGGTGGGCTGGGAGATCAGCGACTGGATGAAGGTCACCAGGTTGTCGATGACCAGGCGGATCTCATTGAAGAAGTAGAGGAAGAGCGGGTTGGAGTCGCGGTTGGCGCCGATCGTGTCGTTGACGTCGTTCAGCCAGCGGTGCAGACCCGTGAGGTCGGCGGCGGCGAGGGTCATCGTCTGCCGGCCGCGCAGCGCGGCGAACAGCACCAGCCAGACGAGCAGGATCGCCGCCAGCACCATGGGCCGGCTGACCTTCCTGCGCAGGTGTGCGACCGGCGCGGTCGCGTCGGCGGCGACGGCCATCACGCACCGCCCTGCTGACCGGCGACGACGGCGAGGATCTCCTCGTCGCCGACGATGCCGAGCAGTTTGCCGTTCTCGACGACCTTGACCGGCTTCTCGGCGGCCAGGACCGCGCGGGTGGCCTCGCGCACCACTACGTCCGGGCCCAGTTCGGGTCCGTCGAGGGCGTCGTCCGGCTCGGCGCGGCGCATGATCCAGCGCAGGGTGAGGACGTCGCCGCGTGGCACGTCCTGGACGAAGTCCCGTACGTAGTCGTCGGCGGGGGCCCCGACGAGTTCGTCGCCGGTGCCGCACTGGACCATCTTGCCGTCGCGCATGATGAGGATGCGGTCGCCGAGCTTGAGGGCCTCGGAGAGGTCGTGGGTGATGAACACCATGGTCTTGCCGACCTCGTGGTGCAGCCGGATGACCTCGTTCTGCATGTCGCGGCGGATCAGCGGGTCGAGCGCGGAGAACGGCTCGTCGAAGAAGAGGACGTCCGGGTCGCCGGCGAGGGCGCGGGCGAGGCCGACGCGCTGCTGCATACCGCCGGAGAGCTGGTCGGGGTAGGAGTTCTCGTATCCGGCCAGGCCGACCAGTTCGACGACCTCCATGGCCCGCTTGATGCGCTCCGCCTTGCCCATGCCGCGGATCTCCAGGCCGAAGGCCACGTTGTCGACGACCCTGCGGTGGGGCAGCAGACCGAAGTGCTGGAAGACCATGGAGAACTTGTTGCGCCGCAGTTCGCGCAGCCGCCCGGGGTCGGCGCCGCGGATGTCCTCGCCCTCGAAGACGATCTCGCCCGCGGTGGGTTCGATCAGCCGGGTGAGGCAGCGCACCAGGGTGGACTTGCCGGAGCCGGACAGACCCATGACGACGAAGACCTCACCGGGCGACACCTCGAAGTTCACATCGCGCACGGCGGCGGTGCATCCGGTGCGGTCCATGAGCTCGCGGCGGGTGAGGCCGCACAGTTCCTCGGAGTCCGGCACCTGGTCGGCCTTCGGCCCGAACACCTTCCACAGCCGGCGCACGGAGATGACCGGGGTGCGGTCCTCGGGGTCCTGGGACGTGTCGCGCCGCTGCGACACCTCGGTCTGTGCTGGGGTCACGATCGACCTCTTTTCGGCGTTCAGCCGCGGAACCAGTGCTGCGGCCGGGGTTGGATGTTCTGCCAGACGTGCTTGGGCTCTCGGTATTCGTCCAGACCGGTCGGTCCCAGCTCCCGGCCCACGCCCGAGTGCCCGAACCCACCCCACTCCGCCTGCGGCACATAGGGGTGGTAGTCGTTGATCCACACGGTGCCGTGGCGCAGCCTGCGCGCGACCCGCTGGGCCTTGCCCGCGTCCTGCGTCCAGACGGCTCCGGCGAGTCCGTATTCCGTGTCGTTGGCGATCCGGACGGCGTCGTCCTCGCCGGAGAACCGCTCGACGGTGAGCACGGGACCGAAGGACTCCTCGTGCACCACGCTCATGTCCTGCCGGCACTCGTCGAGGACGGTGGGCGGGTAGTAGAAGCCGTTCGCCAGCGCGGGGTCGTCGGGGCGCTCGCCGCCGCAGCGCAGTACGGCGCCCTCGGCGAGGCCCGCCGCGACGTAGGCCTCGACCTTCTCCCGGTGCTGTGCGGAGATCAGCGCACCGGTCTCGGCCTCGGCGTCGAAGGGCCCGCCGAGGCGGATCTGCCGGGCGCGGCGTACGAGTTCGTCGACGAAGTCGTCGTGCAGGCGGTCCTCGACGATCAGCCGGGCGCCGGCCGAGCAGACCTGCCCGGAGTGCAGGAAGACCGCGGTGAGCGCGAAGTCCACGGCGGTCTCGAAGTCCGCGTCGGCGAAGACGACGTTCGGGTTCTTGCCGCCGAGCTCCAGCGCGACCTTCTTCACCGTCGCGGCGGCGGTGGCCATGATGTGCCGTCCGGTCCGGAGGCCTCCGGTGAAGGACACCATGTCCACGGCCGGGTCCTCGGCCAGCGGCGCGCCGGCCTCGGCTCCGGCGCCCAGCACCAGATTGGCGGCGCCGGCCGGGAGTCCGGCCTCGTGCAGGGCCCGCATCAGCAGGATCGAGGTGGAGGGCGTCAGCTCGCTGGGCTTGAGCACGATCGTGTTGCCGGCGAGGAGGGCGGGGGCGACCTTCCAGGAGGCCTGCAGCAGCGGGTAGTTCCACGGGGTGATCAGTCCGCAGACGCCGACGGGCTCGTAGGTGACCCGGCTGAGGGCGTCGTCGCGGCCGGTGTCGACCACCCGGCCGGAGCTGGTGCCGGCGATGCCGCCGTAGTAGCGGAAGCAGGAGACGACATCGGCGATGTCGTACTCGCTCTCCACCAGACGCTTGCCGGTGTCGAGCGACTCGGCGCGGGCGAACTCCTTGGCGTCCCGCTCGATGAGGTCGGCGGTGCGCAACAGCAGTGCGCCGCGCTCACGTTCGGGGGTGTGCGGCCAGGGGCCCTCGTCGAAGGCCCGGCGGGCCGCGGCGATCGCGGCCCCGGTGTCGGCGCGGGTCGCTTCGGACACCGTCGCCACCAGCGTGCCGTCCGCCGGACAGCGGATCTCCCGGTGGCCTCCGGCCACCGCTTCGCGCCATTCTCCGTCCACATACAGGTCTGCCACGAGCGGAGCCCTTCGACCGAAATTCGTTGCGCATCGTGCATCGAATTGCTTGTGGGGGAACCCTGACCGACGCTGAGAGATACGTCAAGGGGTCCCGGCGTTTTCGCAAGGGCCGAATGCCCCTCTCTTGACCGCCGACAGTCCCAGGCTGAACTATGTTGCGTATCGCTCACCCAGTTGTGTATTACGCATCAACGGAGGCCTGCGTATGTCCCCTAGACCGCAATCCGGCCGTGAGTACGTCCTCACCCTCTCCTGTCCCGACCGGGCCGGACTGGTCCACGCAGTGAGCGGCTACCTCGTCAGGAACTCGGGAAACATCCTGGAGAGCCAGCAGTTCGACGACCGGATCCAGGGCCGCTTCTTCATGAGGGTCCACTTCGACGTGTCCGATCCGGACACCCGCCTGGAACAGTTGCGTTACCGATTCGGGCCCGTCGCCGAGGCCTACGGGATCTCCTGGACCCTCCGGGACGCCGCGACGCCGACCCGGACGCTCATCATGGTGTCCCGGTTCGGACACTGCCTGAACGACCTGCTCTTCCGCTGCCGCACCGGCGCCCTCAACATCGAGATCCCGGCGATCGTCTCCAACCACCGTGACTTCGAGTCCCTGGCGGAGACCTACGGCATCCCCTTCCACCACATCCCGGTGACCCGGGAGACCAAGCCCGAGGCGGAGGCACGCCTGCTGGAGCTGATGCGGGAGCTGAACGTCGACCTCGTGGTGCTGGCCCGTTACATGCAGGTCCTCTCCGACGACCTGTGCAAGGAGCTGGAGGGCCGCGCCATCAACATCCACCACTCCTTCCTGCCGAGCTTCAAGGGCGCGAAGCCCTACCAGCAGGCGTACGAGCGAGGGGTGAAGCTGGTCGGCGCGACCGCGCACTATGTGACGCCGGAGCTGGACGAGGGCCAGATCATCGAGCAGGACGTGGTCCGGGTGGACCACTCCCTCGACCCGGACGACCTGGTCACGGTCGGCCGCGACGTGGAGGCACAGGTCCTGGCCCACGCGGTGAAGTGGCACACGGAGAGCCGCGTGATGGTCGACGGGAACCGCACGGTGGTCTTCCGCTGAGCGGCGGCGCGCGCACACCGGGCGGGGCTGGAATCACCGGATTCCAGCCCCGCCCGGGCGTTCGTACACAGGTGCCGGCCCTCAGCCGAGCCGGTCGAGCAGGGCCCGGCGCCACCTCTCCGTCTCCGCGACCTGGTTGAACGTGAAGACGTGCAGGCCCGCCACGCCCGCCGAGGGCGCGGCCAGCGCGTCCGCGCCGCGCTCCAGGAGCCGTTCGGGCACATAACCCCCGGGTGTCGCGAACCGCAGGAACCACGACGCGTGTCTGCTCAGGAAGCGTGCGGACTCCCCCACCCCGATCTTCGTCGCCATGGACAGCAGCTTCGCGCGCTGCACGGGCCCGGCGACGCCCACGTACAGGGGCAGCGTGACGTCGCGGCGCCGTATCCGGGCGATCCAGTCGCCCAGCACGCGCGGATCGAAGCACAGATTGCTGACGATGTACGTGGCGTGCGCGCGCTTGTCCCACATCGCCTGGATGGTGATGTCGTCGTGGATGAGCGGATGGCTCTCCGGGTAGCCGGTGATCCCCAGCCGTGCGAAGGGGCTGCCCAGTTCGCTCAGTCTGCGCAGCGCGGGCAGCGCCCCGTCGTACGGCCCGGCGGGCGGGTCAGCGTCGCCCGCGGGCACGAAGACGTCGTCGACGCCCGCCGCGAGCAGCCGCTCCACCGTGTCCTTGAGGTGCGTGTCGTCCCGCAACAGCCGCGCGGGCACGTGCGGGACGACCCGGTAGCCGTGCGCCGTGAGCCGCTCGGTGAGGCCGAGCGTCGGCTCCAGGCCCTTGACCGGCGACGCCGTGACGGTGACGACGACCTCGCGCGGGACATGGGCAAGGACCTTCTCCTCCGTCGCCCTGGCCGGCAGCACCTCGTAGCGGACGCGGTCCAGCAGCGTCCGCAGGACCTCGGCGCCCAAGGCCTACCCGGCCTGCTTCTGGGCGTCGCGGTGGCGGTAGTAGGCGGCCTTGGAGGGCGCCGCCGGCTCCTTGCCGAGGATCAGGTCGGCCGCCTTCTCCGCGATCATCATCACCGGCGCGTAGATGTTGCCGTTGGTGACGTAGGGCATGACCGAGGCGTCGACGACCCGCAGCCCGTCGAGGCCGTGCACCCGCATGCTCAGCGGGTCGACCACGGACATCTCGTCGGTGCCCATCTTGCAGGTGCACGAGGGGTGCAGGGCGGTCTCGCCCTCCTTGGCGACCCAGGCGAGGATCTCCTCGTCCGTCTCGACGGAGGGACCGGGCGAGACCTCGCCGGCGTTGTACGGGGCGAGTGCGGGCTGGTCGAGGATCCGGCGGGCCACGCGGATCGCCTCGACCCACTCCCGGCGATCCTGCTCGGTGGAGAGGTAGTTGAAGCGCAGCGCGGGGTGCTCGCGCGGGTCCTTGCTCTTGATCTTCACGGAGCCGATGGCATCGGAGTACATGGGCCCGACGTGCACCTGATAGCCATGGCCGCCGGCCGGCGAGGAGCCGTCGTAGCGGACCGCGACGGGCAGGAAGTGGAACATCAGGTTGGGGTAGTCGACGTCCTCGTTGCTGCGGGCGAAGCCGCCGGCCTCGAAGTGGTTGGTGGCCGCCGGGCCCTTGCGCAGCAGCCACTGGAGCCCGATGAAGGGGGCGCGCCACTTCGCCATGTACGGCTGCATGGAGACGGGCTGCTTGCAGCCGTACTGGACGTACACCTCCAGGTGGTCCTGCAGGTTCTCGCCGACGCCCGGCAGATCGTGCACGACGTCGATACCGAGGGCGGACAGTTCGGCGGCGTTGCCCACACCGGAGAGCTGGAGCAGCTGCGGGGAGTTGATGGCGCCGCCGCACAGGATGACCTCACGGGCCCGCACCTGCTGCGGCGCACCGCGTCCGCGCCGGTACTCGACGCCGACGGCACGCTTGCCCTCGAAGAGGACCCGGTCGACGAAGGCGCGGGTCTTCACGGTGAGGTTGGGCCGCTTGCGGACCGGCTTCAGGTACGCCTTGGACGCCGAGAGACGCCGTCCGCGGTGGACATTCCGGTCGAACTTCGCAAAGCCCTCCTGGCGATAGCCGTTGACATCGTCCGTGGGCGCGTAGCCCGCCTCCTCGGTGGCCTTGAGGAACGCGCCGAACAGGGGGCTGGTGGCGGGGCCGCGCTCCAGGACGAGAGGGCCGTCGTGACCGCGGAACTCGTCGTCGGGGTCGGCCGCGAGACAGTTCTCCATGCGCCGGAAGTACGGCAGACAGTGGGCGTAGTCCCAGGTCTCCATGCCGGGGTCGGCGGCCCAGCGCTCGTAGTCCATGGGGTTGCCGCGCTGGAAGATCATGCCGTTGATGCTGCTGGAGCCGCCCAGCACCTTGCCGCGGGCGTGGTAGACGCGCCGGCCGCCCATGTGGGGTTCGGGCTCGGACTCGTACTTCCAGTCGTAGAAACGGCTGCCGATGGGATAGGTCAGCGCCGCGGGCATGTGGATGAACACGTCCCAGGGGTAGTCCGGCCTCCCCGCCTCCAGGACCAGCACCCGGTTCGCCGGGTCGGCCGAGAGCCGGTTGGCCAGTGCGCTGCCGGCTGATCCACCGCCGACGATGACGAAGTCGTAGTGCAGAGGAGCCATGGTGCCTCGTCTCGCTCGCTCGCGCTGTCAATACGCGAGGCATGCTAATACGGGTGTCGCTATACGCACCAGGTTGCGAACAACGCAACTTGCAGGCTCCGTGTTTCCGCACGGTTAGTTGCAAGACTGTTGTTTACTGCGCGTATAGTTTCGCTATGAGCAACTACAGTCCAGATACCGAAACAAACGGTGCGCCGGCCGGCGGGGTGCAGTCCGTCGACCGCGCCATCAGCGTCCTGGAGATCCTGGCCCAGCGCGGCGAGGCGGGCGTCAGTGAAGTGGCCGCAGAGATCGATGTTCACAAGTCCACCGCGTTCCGGCTGCTCGGCGCCCTGGAGGCGCGCGGGCTGGTGGAGCAGGCGGGCGAGCGCGGCAAGTACCGGCTCGGCTTCGGCATCGTACGCCTGGCCGGTGCCGTCACGGGGCGACTCGACATCACACAGCAGGGCCGCCCCGTCTGCGAGCGGCTCGCCGAGGAGATCGGCGAGACGGTGAACATCGCCGTGATGCAGGAGCACTACGCGATCAACCTCTACCAGGTACGCGGCCCGTCCGCCGTCGCCGCACACAACTGGGTCGGTGAGCTGACCCCGCTGCACGCCACGTCCAGCGGCAAGATCCTGCTCGCCCATCTGCCGGCCCAGGAGCGCGCCACGCTGCTGTCGGAATCCGGTCTGAAGAAGATGACGCCCCACACCCTGACGGCCAAGGCGAAGCTGGAGAAGAACCTCGCCGAGGCCCGGGAGCGGGGCTACGCCGCCACGCTGGAGGAACTTGAGATCGGACTGCACGCCATGGCCGCACCGGTGCGTGACCGGGACGGCGAGGTGATCGCCGCGATCAGCGCCTCCGGGCCCTCGTACCGGTTCACCGAGCAGCGCATGCACGAACTCGCCCCCGTGCTCCTCAAGGGCGCGGAGGAGATCAGCCACCGGATGGGCTACCTGGGCTGAGCGGCCCGCGCCTGCTCCGGACCTCGGGGCCGGAGCGCAGGCCGCGGGCCCACGCCCTTGCGTCACTGCGGCCGGTGCGTGCCGAGGCGCTCGTGCACCCAGTCGTGGAAGGCGCCGATGTGGTGCTCGCTGGGCACGAGGACACCGCCCTTGGCGTACAGCCGTGAGCTCATGCCGGGCTGGGTCCGCTCGCAGGCGTCGAAGTCCTGGCGGTTGACCCGGTCGAAGAGCTCCACCGAGCGGCTGACGTCCTTGCCGCTCTCCACCACCCCTGGCAGATAGAGCCAGTCGCACTCGACGACCGTGCGGTCGACGGCCACCGGGTACATACGGTGGAAGATCACATGGTCGGGCACGAGGTTGATGAAGACCTGCGGCTTGATGGTGATCGCGTAGTAGCGGCGGTCCTGGTCCTGGGACACGCCGGGGATGCGGTCCAGGCCCTCGGAGCCGTCGACCGTGAAGCCCTGGACCTCCGCACCGAACTCGGCACCGTGGCCCACGTAGTACTGGGCGGCGTAGCCGTCGGCGAACTCCGGGAGCACCTCGGTCAGTTCGGGGTGGATCGTGGCGCAGTGGTAGCACTCCATGAAGTTCTCGATGATGAGCTTCCAGTTCGCCCTGACGTCGTAGACGATCCGCTTGCCCACCGCGAGGTTGTCGATGTCGTAGTGCTCGATCGACTCCATGTCCCCGAGGCGGTTGACGACCTCGCCGAGGACGTCCTCCTCGAAGGAGGGCGGGTTCTCCGCCAGACAGACCCAGACGTAGCCGAGCCATTCGCGCACCGCCACGCCCACCAGGCCGTACTCGGTGCGGCCGACGTCGGGCATCTTGGTGAGGTTGGGCGCCGCGACGAGCTTGCCGTCGAGGTCGTAGGTCCAGGCGTGGTACGGGCACTGGAAGGCGCGCCTGACCTCGCCGGTCTCCTCGGTGCAGAGCTTGGCTCCACGGTGCCGGCACACATTGAAGTAGGCCCGGATCGAGTGGTCGCGCGCCCGGGTGACGAGGATGCTCTCGCGGCCCACGTCGACGGTGCGGAAGGCGCCGGGCTTCGGCAGATCGGAGGCTCGGGCGACGCAGAACCACATCGTCTCGAAGATGCGCTCCTGCTCCTGGGCGAAGATGCCCGGATCGGTGTAGGAGGAGCCGGGGAGGGTGGCGATCAGGCTGTCCGGCAGGTTTGTCGAGGTCACGCTGCACTCCTCGGGAACGTCGTGGATCGGTCATTCACCCGCCGGGAAGAGCGACTTCGGACGGCGTTGGGTATCGGGCGTCGGGTGTGGTCAGGGCGCGGCGGCACTGAGCTGCTTGCGCCAGCGGGTGAACAGCCGGGGCTGGTTCATCCCGAGTGCGGCGACCGGCCGGCCGGCGCGCCGGTAGACGGCCAGGAAACTGCGGTCGTCGGTGGCGCCGTCCTCGACCGTGACGCTGTCGGCACCGGCGGCGTGGCCGACGAACTGGATCTTCACGCCGTACTGGTCGGACCAGAAGTACGGCGGCCGGGGCACGCCCGGTTCCGTCGCGCCGTGCGCGAGCAGCGTGGCCACGGCGGCATCGGGACGTTCCAGCGCGCCGGTCCAGTGCTCGACGCGCCGGTGGGTGCCGGTGTACGGGTCGTACCAGTTGGCGCAGTCGCCCACGGCAACCACACCGGCCAGGCTGGTGCGGCCGTCGGCGCCGCACTTCACCCCGTTGTCGAGCTCAACGCCGGATCCCTCCAGCCAGTCGACACAGGGGCGCGCCCCCACCCCGACGACGACCGTGTCGGCGGGCACGCTGCGGCCGTCCTCCAGCAGTACGGCGTCGACGCGCCGTTCCCCGCTCAGGCCCTTGACCCCGACACCGCACAGCAGCCGTACGCCGTGGTCGGCGTGGAGGGCGGAGACGATGCCCCCCATGACCTCGCCGAGCGGCCCGGCCAGCGGTGTCGGCGCCGCCTCGACGACCGTGACGTCGAGTCCGAGCGCGTACGCGGTGGAGGCGACCTCGGCGCCGATGAAGCCGCCGCCGATCACCACCAGGCGGCCGCCCCGGGCGAGTTCGTCGCGCAGGGCGCGGGCGTCGTCCAGGGTGCGCAGGACGTGCACGCCCGTGAGGCCTTCGGAACCGGGGAGCGTGCGCGCGGCGGCGCCGGTCGCGAGGACCACGCCGTCGGCCCGGATCCGGCGGCCGTCGGCGAGCCGGATCGCCCGCTCGGTGCGGTCGAGGCCGGTGGCGCGGGTGCCGAGCACCCACTCCGCCGCCAGGTCCTCGTCGTCCCGCTCCAGCGCCAGATCCGCTTCGCCGATGGCGCCGGTCAGGAACTCCTTGGACAGGGGCGGCCTGTCGTACGGGCGGTGCGGCTCGTCGCCGATGAGGACGAGCCGTCCGTCGTACCCCCGCTTCCGCAGCGAGCGCGCGGCCGACAGACCGGCCAGCGAGGCGCCCACCACGGCGACGGTCCTCACGCGGGGCCTCCGGCCAGGCGGGAGGCGACGCAGGGCGGCAGGTTGGGAGCCTCCGTGGACACCCGCACATAGATCATGCCGTCCTCGACGACGACCTCGTGGGTGCGGACCGGGAGCTTGGCCGGCGGGGCATCGACGGCACCGGTCCTCAGGTCGAACTTCGAGGCGTGCAGCGGGCATTCCACCTCGCAGCCCTCCAGCCAGCCGTCGGCGAGCGAGGCGTCCTGGTGGGTGCAGGTGTCGTCGATGGCGAAGAGCTCGCCGTCATCGGTGTGGAACACCGAGACCGGCGGGTCGATGTCGAGCCGGTGGGCCTCGCCTCGCGGCAGATCCGCGAGTCGGCACGCGGGAATCATCATGACACCTCGGTGCGTATAGCGAAACGGATTGCGATTAGCGCAACGCCAGTCTGCGGGCCGCGCTGAACCCTTGTCAAGGTGTCCAGGGACCGGTTCGAGGCGGTTGCGAGGGCCTGTTTCCGGGCATGCCGAAGCACCCCGGACAACAGGGCTGAGCAGGCGGAACGGGCGCCGCGCAGGGGGTGCGACGGCGGTCAGAAGCCGCGGTCGATCCACTCCTGGAGGTGCGGCGCCTCGGCGCCGACGGTGGTGGTGTCCCCATGGCCCGTATGGACGACGGTCTCGTGCGGCAGCGCGAGCAGGCGCTCCCTGATCGAGTCGATGATGGTGGGGAAGTCGCTGTACGACCGTCCCGTCGCCCCGGGTCCGCCCGCGAAGAGGGTGTCGCCGCTGAACAGCGCCATCAGGTCGGGCGCGTACAGACAGACGGCTCCCGGGGCGTGACCGGGGGTGTGCAGCACGGTCAGCGGTGTCCCCGCGACCATGACGGTCTGCCCGTCGGTCAGTTCACCGTCCGGCGCCCGCTCGGGGTGGGTCTGCTTCCACAGCGGCAGGTCGCCGGCGTGCAGCAGGATCGGGGCGCCGGTGCGGGCGGCCAGCTCGGGTGCGGCGTCGATGTGGTCGTTGTGGGCGTGGGTGCACAGGATCGCGCGCAGGGCGCGTCCGCCGAGGGCCTGCACGACGGCGTCCGCGTCATGGGCGGCGTCGATGACGACCGCCTCGCTGTCGTCGCCCACGATCCACACGTTGTTGTCGACGTCCCAGGTGCCGCCGTCCAGGGCGAACGTCCCCGAGGTGATGAGGCGTTCGATGCGCGCGGCGGCCATCAGAAGACCACCACCGAGCGCAGGACGTCACCGTGGTGCATGCGCTCGAAGGCCTTCTCGACCTCGTCCAGGGCGATGGTCTCCGTCACGAACGCGTCGAGGTCGAGGCGGCCCTGCAGATGGAGGTCGATGAGCATCGGGAAGTCACGGGAGGGCAGGCAGTCGCCGTACCAGGACGACTTCAGCGACCCGCCCCGGCCGAACACGTCCAGCAGCGGCAGTTCCAGCTTCATCTCCGGGGTGGGCACGCCGACGAGCACGACCGTGCCGGCCAGATCGCGGGCGTAGAAGGCCTGCCGGTACGTCTCCGGCCGCCCCACCGCCTCGATCACCACGTCCGCGCCGAAGCCGCCGGTCAGCTCACGGACCGCCTCGACCGGATCGGTCTCCTTGGAGTTGACCGTGTGGGTCGCGCCCAGCCTCCTGGCGGTCTCCAGCTTGCGGTCGTCGATGTCCACGGCGATGATCCTCGCCGCCCCGGCGAGCCGCGCCCCGGCGATGGCGGCGTCCCCGACGCCGCCGCATCCGATGACGGCCACGCTGTCACCGCGTCCGACGTCGCCGGTATTGATCGCGGCGCCGATGCCCGCCATCACCCCGCACCCCAGGAGCCCGGCGACGGCAGCGGACGCCGCCCGGTCCACCTTGGTGCACTGCCCGGCCGCGACCAGCGTCTTCTCGGCGAAGGCCCCGATGCCGAGGGCCGGCGAGAGTTCCGTGCCGTCGGTCAGGGTCATCTTCCGCTCGGCGTTGTGCGTGTTGAAGCAGTACCAGGGCCGGCCGCGCAGACAGGCCCGGCACTGGCCGCACACCGCTCGCCAGTTCAGGATCACGAAGTCCCCCGGCGCCACCTCCGTGACCCCTTCGCCCACGGACTCCACCACGCCGGCCGCCTCGTGCCCCAGAAGAAAGGGGAAGTCGTCGTTGATGCCGCCCTCGCGGTAGTGCAGATCGGTGTGGCAGACGCCGCAGGCCTCGACCTTGACCAGGGCCTCCCCGGGGCCGGGGTCGGGCACGACGATCGTCTCCAGGCTGACAGGGGCGCCCTTGCCCCGCGCGACAACGGCACGAACCTGGTGGGTCATGGCCACTCCTCGGCTGATACGAGTCGGGATGTTGCTCATTACGGCACACATCTCACGTGTCGCAACACAGCATCGTGGAGCACCGTGCCCCGGTCAAGGATCGGGATGCGCCTCTCGCAAACGGGCGCCCGGACGTGGCCCGCAGCAACCCCGTGCCTACGATCCCGGTATCGGGAAGGGGATCAATGGACCGGGACATCCGCACCGTGGAGGACGTACTCAGGCTCCTGGACGGCCTGTTCGCGTCGGAGGCCGACCGCTGGACCGCCCGGGCGGCCTCCTGGTGGGACGGCTTCTACGCGGACCGGAGCAAGCCGGTGCCGTTCTTCGCGACGAAACCGGACGAGAACCTGGTCTCGTACCTGGACCGCGGCCTGATCGCCCCAGGTCGCGCCCTGGACCTGGGGTGCGGCCCGGGCCGTAACGCGCTGCATCTCGCCTCGCTGGGCTTCGCGGTGGACGCGGTCGACCTCTCCCCGGCGGCCATCGCCTGGGCCCGCGACCGTGCCCACGAGACGGGTGCCGACGTCCGCTTCCACTGCGGCGACGCCTTCGCCTCGACGGGCGCCGCGCTCGACGGCCCGTACGACCTCATCTACGACTCCGGCTGCTTCCACCACCTGCCGCCGCACCGCCGTATCAGCTATCTCGCCCTCCTGGACCGGCTCCTCGCACCCGGCGGCCTGTTCGCCCTCACCTGTTTCGCGGCTGGTGCCATGGGGTCCGAGCTGTCCGACACCGAGCTGTACCACCGCGCCGGCCTCCAGGGCGGCCTCGCCTACACACCGGAGTCCCTGCGCTGGGTCTTCTCCGACCTGGCGGCCGTCGAGCTGCGCCGCATGCGCGACGAGCCCTCCGACTCCCCCCGCTTCGGGGAGCCCTTCCTCTGGACGGCACTGTTCCGCCGCGACGCGCAGCCGTGCGCGGACGCGGACGCGGGCCGATGGTCGATCCGATGACCGCTCTCGCTGTCGATCCGGGACGATGGCGGTTACCTGCCGGGTAATCGCCCACGCGGCCACGCCATGACACGATCTTCGGTGTACGGAGCCCGACCGACCGGAAGGACACCATGCCCGCCTACGCGATAGCCCACCTCCAGGAAGCCACCCCGAACCCGGAGATCGCCGAGTACATCGAGCGGATCCCCGCGACCTTCGAGCCGTACGGCGGCCGCTTCCTCGTGCACGCCGCACAGCACGAGGTGAAGGAGGGCAGTTGGCCGGGGCACGTGGTGGTGATCGCCTTCCCCGGCATGGCCGAGGCGCAGGCGTGGTGGGACTCACCCGCGTACCAGGAGATCGCACCGCTGCGCTCCCGCCACATCGAGGGCGACATCATCCTCGTCCCGGGCGTCCCGGAGAACTACGACCCGGCGACCACCGCCAAGGCGATGCGCGAGGCGATGGCCGCCGAGTAGCCGACGGATCATCCGGGGGCCCGTTCCGGCCCCCGCCCCCGTGGGTCAGACGCGGTCCAGCGGCCGATGTGGTTCGTCCGGCAGCTTCGCCTCGATCGTGTCGCCCGGGCGCACCACACCGCCCTGCTTCACGATGCTCATGATTCCGGCCTTGCGCACGACGTTGCCGGCATCGTCGCGGCCGACGACCCGCTTCAGCAGCCCCTGGCGGAAGTTGTCGATCTGTACGCACGGGTTGCGCAGGCCGGTCACCTCGACCACCGCCTCCTCGCCGATGCACAGCAGTGTGCCCACCGGCAGGCTCAGCAGGTCGATGCCACGGGTGGTGACGTTCTCACCCAGCTGACCGGGCGCCACCTCGAAGCCCGCCTCACCCACCTCGTCGAAGAGTTCCTCGTGAATGAGGTGGACCTGGCGCAGATTCGGCTGCGTGGGATCGACCGCGACGCGCGAGCGGTGCTTGACGGTCACGCCTGCGTGCACATCTCCCTCCACACCGAGCCCGGCGAGCAAGGTGATGCTCGCGCGGTTCGGCTTCGTGAACGAGTACTGACCGTTGCTGCTGACCGCTGCCACGATTCCGTTCAACTCCGGACCCCCTCCTCGAAGTGTCGACCTTCAAGATCCTAACGAGGGCCCGCGACCAAATCCCTTCCATCTCCCACGTCGTGAACAACACACGGCACTCATGCGCCCCCGGTCACATCTGCGCAGGAGCGTCACACAGACTGCACACAGCCCCGCGAAAGCCTCGCTAGCGTTGCTGATCGATCGATTCCCACGTGCGAACACGACCAGGTCGCGGCCGAGCGGGCCGACGGCGCAGCCAACCCAGGAAGACCGCAGATGGACTACTGCTCCTCGTGTCGTCGGCATCTCAACGGCGCCCTGGTGTGTCCCGGATGCGGCGCCTATGCGCCGGACATAGCCCCGCCCTCGGCCCCGCGTCCCGCCGTCCCGTCGTGGGAGAACCCGGCCGCGGCCCATGACCGGCCGGACTTCGGCCCCGGTGACACGGCCCCCGTCGCGGCCCCTGCGGACGAGATCGCGGCCGACACGGCCGCGGAGGCACCCGCCGCGGCGCAGGGCCGGGCCGCGCGCCGTCGCCAGCTGGCCCGGTGGAAGAAGAACAAGCGCCGGGCCGCCGTCGCCACGGCCGTCGCGATCGTCGGCGGCGGCCTGACCGTCGCCTCCCTGGACCGTCACGCCGCCGACCGGGCACAGGCCGCCACGGCACCGGAGAACAACCCGACCGGTTCAGCCCAGAAACCGACCGTGGAGCAGAGCCGCCCGGCGTCGACGCCGCCGCCCGGCAGGCATCGGTCCGCGCACCCCACACCCCCCGCACAGCCGCTCCCCGTCAACACCCCGCACCAGCAGTCCGCCGCCGGACCGGACCGCACCTCGCCGACGATCACGCGTCCGGACGCCGCCACCACGCCCCGGTCGGCGACCACATCGGCTCCGAAGGCGCGGTCCGCCTCTCCGGCCACCGGCTCGGCGACGACCGGAGACACCGGCACCACGGCTCAGCAGCCGTCCACGCCGGCTCCCACGAAGACCGGCGGCAGCGGCTCGGGCACCTCGCAGACGAGCCCTTCACCGGCGGCGACGTCGCCCTCCGAGCTGTGTCTCCTGGTGGTGTGCATCGGCTGAGGCGGGCGCCTCCTTCTTGCTCAGGAAGCGCTTGAGCCGTGTCCGGGGCCAGGTGTTGATCACGTCGTCCTCGGTGAGCCAGCCGCGCTGTGCCGTGCCCACCCCGTAGCGCATGTTGGCCAGGTGGAGGGCGGCGTGGGCGTCGCTGTCCACGGCGAACTTCACCCCGTACCGCCGGGCCCGCAGGATGTCCTCGTCCCGCAGGTCGAGCCGGTGGGGGTGGGCGTTGATCTCCAGGGCGGTGCCGGTGCGCGCGCAGGCGGCGAAGATCTCGTCGAGGTCGGCGTCGACGCCCGGCCGTTTGCCGACGATGCGGGTGGTGGGGTGGCCGATGATGTTGACGTAGGGGTTCTCACAGGCCCGTACGATCCGGCGGGTCATCGCCTCGCGGCCCTGGTTGAAGTGCGAGTGCACCGAGGCCACGCACAGATCGAAGCCGGCCAGGAACTCCTCCGGCCAGTCCACCCCGCCGTCCGGGTCGATGTTCAGCTCCACACCGTGCAGCAGCCACATCCCGCCCCGCCGCCCCCGCGCGCCGTAGCCGTCGAGCTCCCGTACGCGCTCGCGCTGCGCCAGCATCCGCTCGTCGGTCATGCGCTGCATGTACAGGTTCGGTCCGTGATCGGTGATCGCGTAGTAGGCGTAGCCGCGCTCGGCGGCCGCCGCGACCATCTCCTCCAGCGGGGCGAGACCGTCGGTGAGGTCGGTGTGCGTGTGCAGGTCGCCCCGGATGTCCGCCTCGCTCACCAGGTCGGGCAGTTCGCCGCGCAGTCCGGCCTCGATCTCCCCGCGGTCCTCGCGCAGTGTCGGCGGGATCCAGGGCAGGCCGAGCCGGGCGTAGACGTCCTCCTCCGTCTCGGAGACGATCTTCGCTCCGCTCTCGGCGTCGAAGAGCCCGTACTCGGAGAGCTTCAGTCCCTGGTGCACGGCCAGTTCCCGGGTGCGGATGTTGTGCGCCTTGGAGCCGGTGAAGTACTGCAGCGCGGCTCCCCAGGAGTCCGGCGGGACGACGCGCAGATCGACGGAGAGGCCCTTGGTGGTGCGGATGGACGTCTTGGTCCCGCCGTGCGCGATGACCTCGGTGACGTACGGCAGCTCGGTGAACGCCCGCATGAGCGGCGCCGAGTCCTCGGCCGTGGCGAGGACGTCGATGTCGCCGATGGTCTCGCGGACGCGGCGCAGCGAGCCGGCGTAGGCGCAGCGCCGGCAGCCGGTCACCTCGGACAGCGCAGCGGTGATCTCCTCGGCGAGGTCCATGGCGACGTCGAGCAGGACACGGTCCCCGGTGGAGTGCAGCAGCTCTATGCCGTGGAGGATGTTCTCCTCCGTTCGCGGTCCGAAGCCCTTGAGGTCGCGCAGCCGCTCGGCGTGGATGGCCTCGGTGAGCTCGTCGACCGACGAGATGCCCAGCTCCTCGTAGAGCAGGTGCGCCTTCCTCGGTCCGAGGGTGGGAATGGCGGTCAACTGCCGTACTCCGGCCGGGATCCGCGCCCGTAGCTCCTCCACGGCGGAGATGCGGCCGGTGCGGAAGTACTCGACGACCTTCTCGGCGATCGACTTGCCCACGCCGGGGATGTCCCGCAGGCCCTTGGCGTCGAGGCCCCGGACGTCGGCGTGGTGGCCGCCGATCGCGCGGGCAGCCTTCTCGTAGACGCGTGCCTTGAACGCGTCTCCTCCGGTGATCGAGATCAGGTCGGCGTACTCCTGGAGCAGCGCGGCGACCTCGTCATTGGACCGGGCCACTCCTCCAGGGTAGGCACGGTCGTCCTACCGTGGAGACATGAACGGCGGCGGCACGGTGACGCTGTTCCTGTGCGGCGACGTGATGCTGGGGCGCGGAGTGGACCAGATACTCCCGCACCCGGGCGATCCGGCCCTGCAGGAGGGATACGTCGGCGACGCCCTCGGCTATGTCCGGAGCGCGGAGGCCGTGAACGGCCCGATCCCCGCTCCCGTCATCCCCGCCTGGCCGTGGGGCGAGGCGCTCGGGGTGCTGGAGGAGGAGTCACCGGACGTCCGGATCGTCAACCTGGAGACGTCCGTCACCCGCAGCGACGCGTTCGCCCCGGGCAAGGGGGTCCACTACCGCATGAGCCCGGCGAACATCCCCGCGCTGCTGGTGGCCCGGCCCGATGTCTGTGTCCTGGCCAACAACCACGTGCTGGACTTCGGGCGGGCGGGGCTGACGGAGACCCTGGACACCCTCTCCCGCGCGGGGCTGCGTACGGCGGGCGCCGGGCGGGACGCGCAGCAGGCGCGCGCTCCCGTGGCGGTCCCGGTGGGCCGTGGCGGGCGCGTGCTGGTGTTCGCGCTGGGCGCGTCGTGCAGCGGCATCCCGTCCGACTGGGCGGCGGGCCCGGACCGGCCGGGCGTCGCGTTCGTCCCCGCGCTCACCCGGGCCCAGGCCGACGGGGTCGTGGAGCGGGTACGCCGGGTCAGGCGCCCGGGGGACATCGTCGTCGTCTCCGTGCACTGGGGCTCCAACTGGGGTTACCGCGTCCCCGAGCGGCAGGTCCGCTTCGCGCACGCCCTGGTCGACGGCGGTGTGGACGTGGTCCACGGTCACTCCTCGCACCATCCGCGTCCAGTCGAGGTGTACCACGAGCGGCTGGTGCTGCACGGCTGCGGCGACTTCGTCGACGACTACGAGGGCATCACGGGGTACGAGGCGTACCGCGACGACCTCCGGCTGGCGTTCCTGGTCTCGGTCGACGCGGCCACCGGACGCCTCACCGGCCTGCGCATGGTGCCGCTGCGGGCCCGTCGGATGCGGCTGGAGCCCGCTTCCCTTGAGGATCGCGACTGGCTGCGCGAGACGCTGGAGCGGGTCAGCAAGGGTGTGTCCATCGCCGTGGCGGCCGACGGGGCGCTGACGCTGGAACTCCCGGGCCGGTCCGCTCTGGACCGGGGGCCCGGCGGGGCGCAGCCTGAGGAGTAGGGGCAACGACGGGGGGATCAGCCGCACGGAGGTGATCACGGTGGAAGCGAAGCAGTGGACCGTGGAGATCTACATCACCGAGGAAGGCGACGACACGCAGGCGCGTGCCGTGCTGACCACCCGCGACACGTCGACCGTCACCGGCCGGGGTGTGGCGCGGCGGAATCCGGTCGACCGGCCGGTGCCGGAGATAGGGGACGAACTGGCCGCCAGCCGCGCGCTGGAGGACCTCGCCATCCGGCTGCACGACGTGGCCGCCGACGACATCGTCCAGCTGGCCGGTCCCGTCGAGGCGTGAGCGGGCATTGGGTCCCGTCGCGGGTCCCGCCCGGTGCTGTCGGCCGTGCGGGAGCCGCGACCGGCCGCCGCGGCTGAGGGCCCGGCGGGCGTCACGCGTGGGGCACGACGGCCACGGGGCAGTAGATGTGGTGGATGGCGGAGTGAGTGGTGGGCCCGGTGCGCGGGCCGATCCTCCGCTGGGTGAGGTGGTGCCCCACGACCAGGAGGCTCGCCCCGGTCGCCGCGCGCAGGAGTGCGTTGGCGGGCTTGTCCTCGACCACCGTCTCCAGGACCTCCACCTCGGGATACTTGTCGCGCCACACCTGGAGCACCGCCTTGAGGAAGCCGAGCCACTCCTCGGCCCGCCGGGGATCGTCGATCAGACCGATGTCGCCCTCGCCCAGGCCCAGCGGCCCCGGCGGCTGCCAGGCGTGCACCGCCCGTAGCCGGGCCCGCCGCAGCCGGGCCGCCTCGAAGGCGAACTCGATGACCTCGTCGCACGGCTCGCTCAGGTCGACGCCCAGCACCACGTCCCGGTATGCGGTCGTGGTCGAGGCGCTGCCGTCGGGGGCGGGCAGATGCTTGTCCGCGGTCTCCTCACCGGCCCGCACCAGGACCACCGGCCGCAACGCCCGCGCCACCACACCGAGAGCGACCGAACCCACCAGGAACCCGGTGAAGCCGCTCAGTCCCCGCGATCCGAGCACCAGCAGTTCGGCCCCCTCGGCCGCCTCCCGCAGCACCTCGACCGCGGGGCCCTCGACCAGTTCGTCGTGCAGCCGGACCGCGGGACACGCGGCGCGCACCCCTTCCTCCGCCTGACGCAGTGTGCGCTGGGCGAGGTAGCGGCGGCCGGCGGCGGCCGTGGCCTCCTCCTTCGCGCTCGGCGGCGGGTTCCAGGCATGGACCAGACGCAGTGGCCGCTCGCGGCGTGCGGCCTCACGGGCCGCCCATTCCGCGGCGGCAAGGCTCTCGGCGGATCCGTCCACTCCGACGACGACGGGCGGAAGCATCATGCCACCTCCAGGTGTTGGGCCTGCTTCCCGATGCCAGCGTCCTGCGTCCGGCGCCGGACCGGGAGGGGCTGTCAGGGCCTCATCGGGGACCAACCGGCCCACGTCCGGGTTCTGTTGGCAGCCAGCAGGTCTCCCCGGGCTGCAACCGGACCGAGCGGCCGGGCAGCCGGAGGTCGATCGGGGCGCGGTCGGACGACGGCACGGTGACCTCCAACTGGCGGCGCTCCAGCCGCAGTCGTACGCCCCAGTGGCCGTGGAAGCGCAGGACGAAACCGTACGACGACAGCTCGGGCAGCGGCACGGGGTCGAGCCACAGCGCCCCGTCGCGGGTCTCCAGGCCGGTCAGGCCGCGCTGGACCAGGTCGAGGGTGCCGGCCATGGCGCCCAGGTGGATGCCCTCACCGGTGGTGCCGCCCTGCAGATCGGCGATGTCGCCGCGCAGGGCCTCCTGGCAGTACGCCCATGCCTCGGCCCGTCGGGCACGCGCCAGGATCCAGCCGTGCACCAGACCGCTGAGGGTCGAGCCATGGCTGGTGCGGCAGAGGTAGTGGTCGACGGTGCGCCGCCAGGTCTCCTCGTTCAGCCGGTAGCCCAACCGGTCGAAGAGGGACCGGAGTTCGGCTGGTGAGAAGAGGTAGCCGAGCATCAGTACGTCGGCCTGTTTGGACGCCCGGTAGCGGTTGACCGTGTCGCCCTCCGCCTCCAGGATCCGGTCCAGGCGCCGGATGTCGCCGTAGTGCTTCCGGTACCCGTCCCAGTCGAGTTCGGCGAGATCGCCGTAGCCGTCGAACTGGCTGATGACGCCTTCATGGAAGGGCACGTGGAGAGTGCGGGACACGTCCTCCCACTGCTGGAGTTCGGCGTGGTCGAGGCCGGTGCGCTCGACGAGTTCGAGGCGGCGCGGCTCGGGCAGGGTGCTCAGCAGTTCCAGGGCGCGGGCGAGCACCCAGGCGGCGGTCACGTTGGTGTACGTGTTGTCGTCGAGTCCGGGCTCGGGCCGGTCGGGGTAGGCGTCGTGGTACTCGTCGGGGCCCATTACGCCCCGGATCCGGTGCCGGCCGAGACGGTCGTCGTAGAGGGCCGAGTCAGCCCAGAAGCGCGCGATCTGCAGCAGCATCTCGGCGCCCTTGGTGTGCCGGAACTCGGCGTCGCCGCTGGCCTCGCAGTACTGCCAGACGTTGTACGCCACCGCCGAGCCGACGTGCCGCTGGAGCCGGGAGTGGTCGGGCAGCCAGCGTCCCGAGCGGGGGTTGAGATGCAGCGCCTGTGTCTCCTCGCGCCCCTCGCTGCCGCTCTGCCACGGGTACAGCGCGCCACGCCGGCCCAGGGCAGAGGCCGCGGAGCAGGCCTGGTCCAGGCGGCGGTGGCGGTAGCGGAGCAGGGCGCGGGAGACCTCGGGGAAGTGCAGGTTGAGGTAGGGCAGGACGAACAGCTCGTCCCAGAAGACATGGCCGCGGTAGGCCTCGCCGTTGAGCCCCCGGGCCGGTACCCCGACGTCCAGGTCGGCCGTGTGCGGGGAGAGGGTCTGGAGCACATGGAAGAGGTGCAGCCGCAGGATGCGTCCGGCCTCCCCGGGGACGTCGAGTTCGGCCCTGCGCCACAGCTGGTCCCAGGCCCTCAGATGGGAGTCGAGCAACTCGTCGAATCCGGGCGCGGCGCCCACCCGGTCGACGGCGGCGCGCAGGGGGTCGCTGATCGCCGGGTCGCGCGAGGTGTGGAGGGCGACGGTCTTGTCGACGGTGACGGTGCGGCCCGCGGTGAGCGGCAGCGTCAGCCGCTGGACGGCGCGCGGAGGTTCGTGCCGGTCCGACACCGGTGCCAAGGCGGTGAGACGGGCCGCCATGCCGATGCGGATGTCCGAGGTGCGGGTACGGCAGCGCAGCCACACCGTGTCGGGCGCGGCCGTGCCCGTGTCCACATGGATGAGGTGACGGCCGTCCAGGTCCCGGTAGCGCGCCACCCCGGCGTTGGTGACACCGCCGTCCAGCGCGGCCTCGACCTCCAGCTCACCGGTGAAGCCCTCGGCGGTGAACTCGGTGCGCAGGGCCGCCAGGTGCGGGTCGGCCATGTGGACGATGCGCAGCTGGCGCACGCGCAGGGCCCGCCCGTCGCCGAGCCCGTAGCGGGTCAGGCGTTCCAGCAGGCCCGAGTCCAGGTGGAGGACCATCCGGTGGTCGAGGACCTCGGCGGTGTCCGGCGTCAGCCAGTCCGCTCCGGTGGGCCACTGTGGCCCGGTGGGGCGAAAGCGCAGCGGCAGCCAGTTCGGGAGGTTGACCATGTCCTCGTTCTCGACGCGGCGTCCGGCCAAGTCCGAGGTGAGCCGGTTGTAGCAGCCGGCCGCATAGGTGCCCGGATAGTGCACGTCGTCCGCGGCGCACTCGGGCAGCGCCCCGCGCGTGGCGGCATAGCCGTTGCCCAGTGCGCACAGCGACTCCCTGAGACGCTCGTCCGCGGGCTCGTAGCCGTCGTACTCCCACGTCCAGCCCGTCACGCCGGCGGTCCCCCTTCGGCTTGTCGTGCGAGGTCGGGTACGACGGTGCCGGCGCGACGGCGCGCGGCGGGAATTCCGCGCCCGCAAAGCGTCCGGTTGGCACCTGTCGTGGGGCCGCGGTCCACGAGACAGTGGAGACAGGAGCGGCACCGATCCCCCGCGGTGTCGCTCCGCCCGTGCGCCCCGTCGAAGCGGGGCAGGACCCGGCTCAGACGCTGATCCTGCGGCCCGTGACCGTGTCGGGGGCGATGCGCACCCACAGGTCGCGCGGGCCGCCCGTCCACGGTGTGCTGTAGGCCTCGGCATCGAGCCGGCTCCGCTCGTCGGGGTCCGTCACCGTGCGCGCCCGTCCACGCACGAGCACGCTCCAGCCGCGGCTGAACGCGTCGTCGATGCGGTCGACTTCGAAGGCGACCTGGTGGCCCGCCGCCAGCGACGGCGTCGTACCGGCTCCGGTCCTGAAGACGACGGCGCCGTCGACGACGCTGTAGTTGACGGGCACGATCACGGGCCCCGACTCCGTGGACACCGCGAGCCGGCCCACGCCGTGGGTCGACAGCAGCTCCCCGCACTCGCGCGGTCCCAGTTCGGTGAACTCGGGTGCGCGCCCGGCGCGTCCGGGACCGGGAGGCAAGTCGGTGTCGCCGCCGGTGAGTTCGGACACCGTGGTCTCCAGCACCTCGGCCAGCCGGACCAGGAGGCCCGAGCCCGGTGCGGCACCGGGTTGCCCCTCCAGGTATCTGAGGTAGCTGGGGGCGACGCCCGCGCGTTCGGCCGTCTCCGCGCGGGTCAGGCCGAGTCGGGTGCGCCGGGCGACGAGCCGGCGGCCCAGGTCGCCGACCGGCGCTCCTTCCGGCCCGTTCGCCTTCGTGCGTTCGGCCATCAGCGCTCACATCCTCTCGTCGGGTCGCCTCAGTCCGTGCGCACGGCCACTTCGTGCTGCTCCCCGCCGAGGACCACCTTGAGCGCGCCGGTCTCGGCGGCCCCGGCGAAGACCTCGTACGCCTCCTCCATGCGGTCGAGCGGGAAGATGTGGGTGACCATCTGCTCGGTCGGCAGCCGTCCGGCGGCCGCCATCCGCAGCAGGGTGGGGGTGGAGAACGTGTCGACCAGCCCGGTGGTGATGGTCACGTTCTTGATCCACAGTTCTTCGAGGTGCAGGGTCGCGGGCTTGCCGTGCACACCGACGTTGGCCACGTGCCCGCCCGGCCGCACCATGCGGGTGCACAGCTCGAAGCTCTCCGGCACGCCGACCGCCTCGATGACGACGTCCGCGCCGAGCCCGTCGGTGAGGTCGTCGACCAGCTGTCCGGGGGCCTCGTGGACGTCGGCGACGGCATCGGCGCCGAACCGCCTGGCCGCCTCCAGCCGGGCGGGTGCCAGGTCCACGGCGATGATCCGTTCGGGCGCGAACAGGCCCGCCGTGGTGATCGCCGCGAGCCCGATCGGGCCGGCCCCGACGACGGCGACGGTGTCCCCGGGGCGTACGTGCCCGTTGAGCACGCCCACCTCGTAGGCGGTCGGGTAGATGTCCGCGAGCAGGACCGCGTCCCTGCTCGCCACGCCGGCGGGCAGCGCGTGCACGGACAGGTCGGCGTAGGGGACGCGCACGTACTCGGCCTGGGTGCCGTCGATCAGGTGCCCGAGGATCCAGCCTCCGCCGCCCCGGCACTGGCCGTACGAACTCTCACGGCAGTAACGGCAGCGGCCGCAGGCGCTGATGCAGGACACCAGGACCCGGTCTCCGGGCCGTACGGTCCGTACGTCGCTGCCCACCTCGACGATCTCACCGACGGCCTCGTGCCCCAGCACGGTGCCGGGCTGCACCTCGGGTACGTCGCCCTTGAGGATGTGGAGGTCCGTCCCGCAGATGGTGACCTCGCCGATCTGCACGATCGCGTCGGTGGGCTCCTTGATGGCGGGGTCGGGGACCTCCTCCCAGGCGGACTGTCCCGGGCCGTGGAAGACGAAGCCTTTCATGACGCCCTCACCCTCCTTTCCGGTCGGGCGGTACAAGGGCAGGGAAAAACCTCTTTGCCCCGTAGATCCAGCTTGCCCTGCCCTGACGGGTTCCGCTTGGGCCGTACGGCCCCCAGGGCCCGCCGGACGGGGCCCACCCGGCGCCTGGTCGGCCCATGTCGTACCGCCGCGCGTGCTGTCACCTTCGGAACTGTCACGAGGAACGTGAGGACGAGGAGGGGGTGCGCGGCGATGCGCGAAGGCAGATCCGCACGGCGGCGGCGGTGGCTGTGGCGCTGGCGGAGCAACCCGTTGCGACGGCACGACGACATCGTCGAGGCCTGGATCGTGCTGGCCGTATGGACGCTCGTCGTGCTGGGCGGCGCGGTCGCCGGCCTGGTGACGGCGCATGCCGCGGACGAGGTGTTCGCACGGCAGCGCGCCGAGCGGCAGCCCGTGCGGGCTGTGCTCCTCGCCGACACCCCCGCCGGCACGCTTGCGACCTGGGGCAGGGGCGACCGGGCCTGGTCCACGGTGCGCTGGACCGCGCCGGACGGCACCACCCGTACCGGCCGGACCCTGGTGGGCACCGATCTGGCCGCCGGAGCCTCGGTCACGATCTGGCAGGACCGGCAGGGTGGGCTCACCGACCGGCCGACCGATCGTACGGAGGCGTCCGTCGAGGCCGGCGTCCTCGGGGCGGGGGCCGCGTTGGCCCTGACCGGGGCCGTCGTCGGCGCCGGCGCCGTCGTCCGGTGGCGGCTCGACCGGCGGCGTATCGACGCGTGGGGCCGGGAGTGGGCTCTGGTCGGCCCGCGCTGGGGGCACAAGACGGGCTGACCCGTCCCGCTGCCGACTCGGCCCGATCGCGCTGCAATGGAAGGGGGCGGTTCACCGCCGGCGGCTGGTGTGAGGAGGTGCCGTATGCGATTCGACGACCGTACGGACGCCGGGCGCCGCCTGGCCCGGCGACTGGAGAATCTGCGCGGCGCGGACGTGGTGGTGCTCGGGCTGCCCCGGGGCGGGGTCCCGGTGGCGTACGAGGTGGCGCGGGCGCTCGGCGCGCCGCTGGACGTGCTGGTGGTCCGCAAGCTGGGCGTGCCGTGGCAGCCGGAGCTGGGCTTCGGCGCGATCGGCGAGCAGGACGTCCGGGTGCTCAACGAGGACGTGATCCGCGACACCGGGCTGGAGCCGGCCGAGCTGGCGGCCGTGGAGGCGGACGAGCGTATCGAACTGGAGCGGCGGGTGCGCGAGTACCGGGCCGGCCGCGATCCCGTACCGCTCGCCGGACGGACCGTCGTGGTCGTGGACGACGGACTGGCCACCGGTGCCACCGCGCAGGCCGCGTGCCGTGTCGTACGGGGCAGGGGCGCGGCCCGGATCGTGCTCGCCGTCCCGGTCGGGGCGGGGCGGGCGCTCCCACTGCTGCGTGCGGTGGCCGACGAGGTCGTGTGTCTGCACAGCCCGGCCTACTTCGGCGCCGTCGGCGCCTGGTACCGCGTCTTCGACCAGACCGGCGACGACGAGGTCACCGCCCTGCTGTCGCGCACCGCGTCCGGCTCGCCCGCCCCTCCCGACGCGCCCGCGCCGAACCGCGAGGTCGAGGTGCCGGCCGGGCGGGTACGGCTGGCCGCGCGCTTCGTGCTTCCGGAACCGGCCGGGGCCGTGGTGGCGTTCGCGCACGGCAGCGGCAGCGGCCGGCACAGCCCGCGCAACCGGTACGTGGCCGCCGTGCTCAACCGGGCCGGTCTGGGCACGCTGCTGCTCGACCTGCTCACCGAGGACGAGGAACGCGACCGGCGGAACGTGTTCGACATCGACCTGCTGGCCCGGCGGCTGCAGGCCGCGGCCCTCTGGCTGCGCCGGGAGACCGACCTGCCCGTGGGCTACTTCGGCGCCAGCACGGGTGCCGGCGCGGCGCTGGAGGCCGCCGCCGACGACTCCGGCATCGGCGCGGTCGTCTCCCGAGGCGGCCGCCCCGACCTGGCCTCCCCCGCCTCGCTGGCCCGGGTGCGGGCACCGACGCTCCTCGTCGTCGGCAGTCTCGACACCCAGGTGCTCAGCCTGAACCGGCTGGCCGCCGACCGGCTGCAGTGCGAGCACCGCCTGGCGGTCATACCCGGCGCGAGCCATCTCTTCGCCGAGCCGGGCACTCTGCCTGTCGTCGCCGGACTGGCCCGCGACTGGTTCACCACCCATCTGACGTCCCCGGACGGAACCGGTCCGGAACACCCGGACGAAACCGGCTGACGCGCTCCGCACGCGCAGGACCCTGGCCCCAACTGCCCACGGTTCGGGGCCGTTCGGCCCCTGAACCGGCACGGCGGCAGGCGTCAGGGTGGAGGGCGCGTGGGGGGACACGCTCCCTCGTGGCGGAGAGGTGGACGGTCATGCAGCGAGTGATCCTTGCCGGAGTCGATCCCGCGGCGGGCGGCCGGGCCGCGGCGAACTGGGCGGAGGACGAGGCGATACTGCGCGATCTGCCGCTGCGCGTGCTCCGCGCCGGGCCTCGGAACCCGGGCGAGGCCGGGGTGACCGTCACGGGCCCGGGCCTCGGCCCGGAGGACATGACAGCCGACGCCGAGACTCTGACCCGCCCACTGATCCTGGTCCCGGACGCTCCGGCCCGCTCGAACCACACCGGCGGGGTCACGCTCGGCGTCGACGCCCGCCGTCCGGCCGACGCCGCGATCGACTTCGCCTTCGAGAGCGCCCGGCTGCGAGGCCTGCGGCTGCACGCCGTGCACGCCTGGGCGCTGCCGCCGAGCGCCGCCGAGTTGCTCTTCGCCGTACCGGAGGAGGACCGCGCCACCTGGGAGGACCACGAGGTCCAGCTGCTGGCGGACGCTCTGCGCCCCTGGCGCGCGAAGTACCCGGACGTACCCGTGCTCCAGGACGTCGTCCTGTTCACCCCGTCCGAGGCCCTGCTCCATCACTGCGCACACGCCGCCCTGGTCGTGGTGGGACACAGGCGGGGCTCCGCGTGGGGAGACACCACGCGGAGCCTGCTGCGGGCCGGCACGTGCCCGGTCGCCGTCGTACCGTCCTAGGCGCTGCCGGGCGCCCCTGCCGACGCACCCGCCCGCTCAGTCGGTCAGGAGATCCGGTCGGACCAGGGTCCCCGACCTGCCGTGGGCGATCTCGTACGCCGCGTCCAGCGCTCCGATCGCCGCCAGTGCGCCGGTGTTCTCGACGAACCGGGCGACCGCCTCCGCCTTGGGGCCCATGGAGCCGTCGGGGAAGCCGCCGCGGCGCAGCTGGAGGGGGGTCACGTCCGAGAGGGGCCGCTGCTCGGGGGTGCCGTAACCCTCGTAGACGTACGGCACGTCGGTGAGGACGAGCAGGAAGTCCGCCTTCAGGTGCTCGGCGAGCAGGGCCGCGGAGAGGTCCTTGTCGACGACGGCTTCGACGCCGGTGAGCGCGCCCGTGACGGGATCGGCGGTGACGGGGATCCCTCCTCCGCCGGCGCAGATGACCAGGGCGCCGCCGCCGAGCAGTTCGTGGATCGTCTCGGTCTCGACGATCCGCCAGGGGTCCGGTGAGGGCACGACCCGCCGCCAGCCCCCCGTGTCCTCGGCGATGTGCCAGCCCCGCTCGCGGGCGAGGGACCGGGCCAGGTCACCGGGGTAGACCTGGCCGACGAACTTGGTGGGCCGGTCGAAGGCCGGATCGTCGGCCCGTACCAGGGTGTGGGTGACGAGGGTGGCGATCCGGCGGCCGGGCAGGGCGTTGTGCAGGGTGCAGGCCAGCAGCGACCCGATCATGCCCTGCGTCTGGGCGCCGAGCAGATGCAGCGGGTACGGGGCGCTCAGGTCCGGGTCGGCGGCGCTCTCCATGGCGAGCAGGCCGATCTGGGGGCCGTTGCCGTGGGTGATGACCAGCTCGTGCTCATGGGCGAGGGCGGCCAGCGCGGTGGCGACCCGGTCGATGTTGGCCTGCTGGACCGCGGCGTCGGGGCGTTCGCCACGGTGGAGCAGGGCGTTGCCGCCGAGGGCGACGACGATGCGCATGGCTTCAGTCCTCCAGAGTGGCGACGAGCACGGCCTTGATGGTGTGCAGCCGGTTCTCCGCCTGGTCGAAGACGATCGACGCCGGAGAGGAGAAGACCTCGTCGGTGACCTCCAGGCCGTCCAGTCCATGGGTGTCGAACAGGTCCCGGCCGAGGCGGGTACTGCGGTCGTGCAGCGAGGGGAGGCAGTGCATGAACTTTACGTCCGGGTTCCCGGTGAGGGCGAGCGTCTTGCCGTTGACCTGGTACGGGAGCAGCAGCTCGATGCGCTCGCCCCAGGTGTCGGCGGGCTCGCCCATGGAGACCCAGACGTCGGTGTGGAGGAAGTCGGCACCGCGTACGGCGGTCGCGACGTCCTCGGTGAGGGTGATGCGGGCGCCGCTGCGGTCGGCCAGGGTGCGGCAGGTGATGACGAGTTCCGGGTCGGGCCACAGCTGCCGGGGAGCGGCGATGCGTACGTCCATGCCGAGCAGGGCGCCCATGGAGAGCAGGGAGTTGCCCATGTTGTTGCGGGCGTCGCCGAGGTAGCAGTAGGCGATGTCCGGCAGCGGCTTGGGGCTGTGCTCGTGCATGGTCAGCACGTCGCACAGGCTCTGGGTGGGGTGTGCCGTGTCGGTCAGGCCGTTGTAGACGGGCACGCCGGAGTGGGCGGCGAGTTCGGTGACGATCGACTGGGCGGAGCCCCGGTACTCGATGGCGTCGAACATGCGGCCGAGGACGCGGGCGGTGTCGGCGATGGACTCCTTGGCGCCGATGTGGGTGTCGCCGGGGCCGAGGTAGGTGGTGGCGGCTCCCTGGTCGGCGGCGGCGACCTCGAAGGCGCAGCGGGTGCGGGTGGAGGTCTTCTCGAAGATCAGCGCGAGGTGCTTGCCGGTCAGCCGGGGCCGCTCGGTGCCCGCGCGCCTGGCCGCCTTGAGGCCGGCCGCGAGGTCGAGGAGGTGGTGGATCCCGGCGGAGGTGAAGTCGAGTTCGCTCAGGTAGGAGCGGCCTCGCAGGTCGACGGTCATGGTGGTTCCCCTTGCTTGATCGGTGCTCGATCAGACGGCCGGGTCGCGTTCGATGGGGCAGCTCATGCAGCGCGGGCCGCCGCGGCCGCGGCCGAGTTCACCGCCGGCGATGGTGACGATCTCGAGGCCCTGCTTGCGCAGATAGGTGTTGGTGGTGACATTGCGCTCGTAGCCGACGATCACTCCGGGGGCGATCGCGAGGAAGTTGTTGCCGTCGTCCCACTGCTCGCGTTCGGCGTTGCGGATGTCCTGGGGCGCGCAGAGCATGCGGACCTTGTCCAGGTCGAGGGCTTCGGCGAGGGCGCTCGCGAGGTCGGAGTTCGCCGCGACGTCGAAGCCGGCCTCGCGCGTGTCGCTGGGTGTGAGCGTCCACGAGCGCAGGGAGTCGGCGAGGCCGGGATAGATGGTGAAGGCGTCGCGGTCGACCATGGTGAGGACCGTGTCGAGGTGCATGTAGGCGCGTGCGGACGGCAGTTGGACGGCGATCAGCCGTCTGGCCGTGCCGCCGGCGAAGAGCCGTGCCGCCAGGTTCTCCACCGCCTGGGCGGTGGTGCGCTCGCCCATGCCGACCATCACGGCTCCGTTGCCGAGGACGTGGACGTCGCCGCCCTCCAGGGTGCCCACGACGCCGTCGAGGATCGGTTCGGTGATGTGGCCGGCGAACCTGGGGTGGAAGCGGTAGATGGCCTCGGCGTGCAGGCTCTCGCGCCGGCGGGCGGTCTTGGCCATCGGGTTGACCGACAGACGGTCGTACATCCAGCACGAGTTGTCGCGCGGGAAGAGATGGTTGGGCAGCGGGGTGAGTGCGAAGTCGTCCCGGTCGAGGGCGTTCCAGACCAGGCTGTGCGGTGCGGCGATCGGCAGGTCGCTCATGAGGAGCCCGCCGATGAGATAGCCGGCCAGGGTCTCCCCGTCGAGGTCGGCGCACAGCGCGCGCACCGGGTCGATCAGGGCCGGGCCCACGGTGGCCGGAGTGATGGCGCGGTCGAGCAGCCAGTCGCGGGCCTCGGGGACGTCGAGGGTCTGGGCCAGCAGGTCGGAGAAGTAGTGGACGCGTGTGCCGTAGTCCCTGAGGACCTGGGCGAAGGCGTCGTGCTCCTCGCGGGCGCGCTTGGCCCACAGGATGTCGTCGAAGAGCAGGGCGTCGACGTTGCGCGGGGTGAGGCGGGAGAGTTCGAGGCCGGGGCGGTGCAGGATCACCTGGCGCAGGGGGCCGACCTCGGAGTCGACGTGGAAGGTGTTCATGGTGGGAGTTCCTTTGTGCTGTGGTTCGGTCAGTCGTGGTGGCCGAGGCCGTTGCGCTTGCGGGTGCCGCCGGTACGGTTGGTCCGGAGCCCGCGGGAGATCCGCTGGGTGGGCGGGGGTGTCTCGGGTGCCCGGTCCTCCTGGGCCGGGATCGTCACGGCCGTGGGGACGGTCGGCTCGCCGTAGCTGCCCTGGCCCCGCTTGAGCCAGACGTAGACCGGGATGCCGAGCAGCAGGACGAACAGGCCGTAGTAGACGGTCTGGTAGCCGCTGCCCTGGATCGACCAGTACGAGAAGACGAGGGCGAGCGAGGCGATGGTGATGTCGCGGGCCAGCCGGCCGGGGCTGAGGCTGTCGCGGCCGCGGACCAGCAGCCAGTACAGCTGGGCGGCGGCGGAGAACAGGTAGGGGATCACGGCGGTGAGCACGCTCAGCAGCACGATCTTCGTGAAGACGTCCTCGAAGCGCGTGTAGCTGAACACGGTGATCAGCGAGGCCAGCACGGTGGAGGCGATGATGCCGAAGGCCGGGACCCCGCTCTCACCGCGCAGCTTGGCGAAGACGCCGGGGAAGAGGCCGTCGCGGGCGGCGGCGTAGGGCATCTCCGCGCACAGCATGGTCCAGCCGTTCAGGGCGCCGATGCCGGAGATGATGGCGGCCGCGGCGACGATGTCGCCGGCCCAGGTGCCGCCGAAGATGTTGTTCGCGGCGTCGGTGAACGGCGCGGTGGAGGAGCCCAGATCGGCGTGCGAGACGGTGCCGAACACCGCGAGGGTGCCGAGGATGTAGATGAGGGCGCAGGCGAGCGTGCCGTACACGGTGGCGCGCGGCACGTTGCGTCCGGGCTCGCGGACCCGCCCGGCGACCACCGAGGCCGCTTCCAGGCCGAGGTAGCTGAACAGGGCGATGGCCCCGGCCGCGGAGATCGCGCCGAGCGCCGACTGGCCGCTGGCGTTGAAGGCGCCGAAGTTGCCGGCGTCGATGAAGAGCAGCCCGACGGTCGCCATGAAGACCAGGGGGACGAACTTCAGCACGGTCGTGATCACCTGGAAGGCGCCGATGTTGCGCACACCGGTGAGGTTGATCGCGGCCGGTATCCACAGCCCGATCAGAGCGATGAGTACCGATATGCCTGTTCTGTGGCCGGTGTTGACGAAGACCTCGACATAGCCGACCCAGGCCACCACGATCGCCGCGTTCCCGGCCCATGCCGTGATCCAGTAGGACCAGGCGTTGAGGAACCCGGCGAACTCACCGAAGGCCTCACGGGCATAGACGTACGGTCCGCCGCTCGCCGGGACGCGCTTCGACAGGGCCCCGAAGGTGTGTGCCAGCGCGAGGGCGCCGAGGGTCACGACGACGAAGGCGACGAGGGAGATGGGGCCGTAGGGGGCGAGCGCGGAGGGGAGGGCGAACACTCCGGTGCCGATGATGCTGCCGATCACGAGCGCGGACGCGGCCGGCAGACCGAGGGCGGCCGTGGGCGCCGCTCGGTCTCCTCTGCGCGTGGTACTGGCCATGGCTGTGCTCCTTGTGCGGTCCGATACGGAGGGGTCGGCCCAACAGCCATGCTTCTGTGGCGCGCAGAGGTGCGGACAGCGGCCGGATGGCCCGGAGGGGGTCCGATGGTCCTCTTGTACCGGGCCCGCTCAGCCCAGGTGAGCGTGCGGTCGTCCGGGTGTCAGTAGCTGCTGCCGAGGGTCCGCGTCGTGTAGGCGCACTCCGTGTAGATGTAGCCGGAGCGGAGCTTGGCGGTGTCGGAGGCGGGGGTCGCCGTGCTGAGGTCCCGCGGCTTGTGCACGAAGTAGGTGGTGCCGGGCGGCAGGCTGATCGTGCGCTGTGGGTAGTGCCTGCCGCTGTCGCTGCAGGGCTTGAATCCGATCGTGATCGAGGCGGCGAAGGAGTAGGCCTTGCAGCTGCCGCAGGCCTTGAGCGAGAAGCTTCCGGTGACCGGGCCGGTGTAGTAGACCGTGATGGGGTCGGGACTGTCGTTCTTGACGGTGACGGAGATGCTGCCGCCGGAGGCGGTGGTGGGCAGCCGTTTCCCGGCGGCCGGCAGTGTCTGGGCGACCTCGGCCGCGATGGAGATCTTCTTCGCGCGGGCCCGGTTCTTGTCGTTCTTGTTGTCGGCGACGAACTCGTCCATGGTCTTCTGCGCCGCCTCGAAGTCGCCGTCCTTGTACTGGTCGACTCCGCAGGCGTACTCCCCCGAGTCGGCGCTCCGGCCGGCCCGGTCGGCACTCTTCGTCAGATCAGCTGCGGCGTCACCCGCGCTCCCCGAGAGGTCGGTGATCCGGGTGGTCAGGCCGCGCAACCGCTCGACGGCGGCGCAGGGGTCGGAGCCGCGTACGTCCTTCTCCGTGCCGGTCACCGCGAGGTCGACGGCGGGCGCGACCTTCGTCGTCTGCTCGGACCGGGGGAAGGTGCTCAGCAGTTCACCGAAGTGGGTGACCCAGTCCGCCTCGCCGGAGGACAGGCTGCTCGATCCGCACTCGTAGAGCGAGGTGGCCAGCCGGTCGTCGGGCCACCGGGTCAGCGCGCCGAGCTCCTCCTTCGGCATGGTGCGCGGCACCGTACGCAGGTACTTCAGCGGTGCGATCGCCTCGCAGTAGCGCTTGTGGCCGTAGTCCGCACCGACCGTCGCGTAATAGGTCTCCATGCTGCCGGGGACACGGTCGGCCGCGCGGGAGCCGGAATGGTGGGCCGCGAGGTCCTCGTAGACGTCCAAGGCGGTGCCGTAGTCGGACCTCGCGCTCTCGAAGGACCGTCGGCCGCTCTGCGCCACCAGCTGGTCGGCCTTGTGGAGCCGGTCGAGGAGCTGTTGCTGGATCGCTTCCTCGCGGGCGTCGTCGTACAGCACCGTGCCGCCGACCGGTGCGGCGAGGAGAAGCACCCCCAGCAGCAGCGCGAGGGACGGCCTTCCGGGCCAGGCCAGCGGGGTGCGCAATCCTGCGAACGCGCCGTGGACGGCGGCCAGAGCGAGGAACACGAGGTAGACGGCGAGCGCGAGTCCCGGGACCCCGTCCGCGTCCGCGGGCAGGGCGACGAGCAGCAGGACGGCCGTCGCCGCCCAGCACACGGCCATCAGGACCCAGCGACGGACGAGGGCGTAACCGAGGCCGAGACCGCTGAGATTGAGCAGGGCGACCGCCGCCGCCCGCCAGGCGTCCGGCGGTGCGGGCGGCGGGCTCGACGGCATGGGCGGAACGACGAAGCCATGGCTGGGGCCGTACGGATCACCGGACATGCGGGCTCCCCCCGTCAACACGACCCATATGTCTGCGAGTTGGCAGTGTACGGCCAATGGTGGGGGTTCGACAGGGCTCCCAGCACCCTCGGCGCGGCACGGGCGCGGGGTGTGGCACGGAGGTCAGCACCGCGGAGACGACGCCCTTCGGCGACGCCATGACGTCGGTCACGAAACGCAGCCGTCCGACGCGGAGTTGACTGAGACCGGCGCCGTGGTCGGTGGCCACCGCGAGCAGCACCAGCAGTTCCGTGCCCAGCCCCAGCAGCCGCCGGAGCCGTGCGAAGACCTTGTCGCTCCAGCGGCCCGCGAGCGTCGGCATGCCACCGGCGGCGGGCAGGCCGGCCGGCAGACGGGCGCGGTCCTGTCCCGCGGTGACGAACAGCCGTACCACGTCGGCGTATTCGGGGTTCCCGGCCGCCTCGGCCGTCCCGTCGACGGAACCGTTCCCGCGGGACCGCCGGGGGCGTCAGCCGCCCAGTGCCGTCAGCACCACCGACTTGGCCTCCTCCTGCACCCGGGCGAGGTGGTCGGGGCCGAGGAACGACTCGGCGTAGATCTTGTAGACGTCCTCGGTGCCCGAAGGCCGTGCCGCGAACCAGGCGTTGGCGGTGGTCACCTTGATGCCGCCGATCGAAGCGCCGTTGCCGGGAGCCTCGGTGAGGACCGCGGTGACCTCCTCTCCCGCCAGGCTGCGCGCGGTGACCTGGGCCGGCGAGAGCTTCGCGAGGAGGGCCTTCTCCTCGCGCGTGGCCGGCGCGTCGATGCGCGCGTAGGCGGGCCGGCCGAAGCGGGCGGTGAGTTTGGCGTAGTGCTTGGACGGCGTGCGCTCGGTGACGGCCGTGATCTCGGACGCGAGGAGCGCGAGGAGGATGCCGTCCTTGTCCGTCGTCCACACCGAGCCGTCCCGGCGCAGGAAGGACGCCCCGGCCGACTCCTCGCCGCCGAAGCCGAGCGACCCGTCGAGCAGCCCGTCGACGAACCACTTGAATCCCACGGGCACTTCGACCAGTTCACGGCCGAGGTCGGCGGCGACGCGGTCGATCATCGAGGACGACACCAGCGTCTTGCCGATCCCCGTGCCGGCGGGCCACTGCTCGCGGTGCTCGTAGAGATAGGCGATGGCGACGGCGAGATAGTGGTTGGGGTTCAGGAGACCCGCGTCCGGTGTGACGATGCCATGGCGGTCGGCGTCGGCGTCGTTGCCCGTGGCGATGCGGAAGCGGTCGCGCCGCTCGATGAGCGAGGCCATGGCGTACGGCGACGAGCAGTCCATGCGGATCTGGCCGTCCCAGTCCAGCGTCATGAACCGCCATGTGGGGTCGGTGTGCGGGTTGACCACCGTCAGATCCAGGCCGTGCTGCTCGGCGATACGGCCCCAGTAGGCGACGGACGCCCCGCCCAGCGGGTCGGCGCCGATCCGCACACCTGCCGTGCGGATCGCGTCGATGTCCAGCACACCGGGCAGGTCGGAGACATAGCTGCCGAGGAAGTCGTACCGCTCGGTCGTGGGTGCGGCGAGCGCGCGCGGGTAGCTGATGCGGCGTACGTCCTTGAGACCGCCGGCGATGATCTGGTTGGCCCGGTCCTGGATCCAGGAGGTCGCCTCGGAGGCGGCCGGGCCGCCGTTCGGCGGGTTGTACTTGAAGCCGCCGTCGGCGGGCGGGTTGTGCGACGGGGTGACCACGACGCCGTCCGCGAGGCCGGTGCCACGGCCCCGGTTGTGGGTGAGGATGGCGTGCGAGACCGCCGGGGTGGGGGTGTAGCCGTCCTCGCTGTCGATGAGCACGGTCACGTCGTTGGCGGCGAACACCTCAAGGGCGGTGACCCTCGCGGGCTCCGACAGCGCATGCGTGTCGGCTCCGAGGAAGAGGGGGCCGTCGACGCCCTGGCCGTCGCGGTACTCGCAGATGGCCTGGCTGGTGGCGGCGATGTGGTCCTCGTTGAACGCGGTCGCCAGCGACGATCCGCGGTGTCCGGAGGTGCCGAACGCCACCCGCTGTCCGGGCTCGGCCGGGTCGGGGTGCAGTGCGTAGTACGCCGTGACCAGCCGGGCCACGTCGACAAGGTCCTCGGGACCGGCCGGCTTGCCCGCTCGCTCGTGCGGCATGGGTCCGCTCCTCCGCATCGGTTGATCCGTCGCTCGACGTCTCATCATTCCCCTTCACGGCCGGGGAACGCGAGTGGGCCACGACCTGCTCGCTCCGGCGTGGGGGCACGACCGTGTCCGGCCGTTGCTCATCGTGGAGCGGGCGTGCCCGAGGCGGTCGGCGTCTGGACTCGGGCTCGCACCGCGCACGCGGCGGGCTCCGCCGGCCTCGGCCGCGGCACGCCTTCCGCTCCCGCGCCGTTCGGCGTGGCACCGCGGACCGCGAGGAGCGCCGCGCCCAGGTCCGCCGCCGTTCGCGGGTCCGAGAGGGAACGGCCCGTCAGTTCCTCGATACGGCGCAGCCGGTAGCGGACGGTGTTGGGATGGACGAACAGGCTCCGGGCCGCGTCGGCGGCGGAGCCGGCCGCGGCGAACCAGTGCTCCAGGGTCTCCAGCAGACGGGCGCGTTCCGGCGCCGGGAGGTCGAGGACGGGTCCGAGGGTGACCGTCACCAGGTGAGCGGCTTCCACCGGGGCGGCCGCGACGACCATGGCCAGGGGGTTGTCGTCGAAGCGCGCGACGCCGGGGCCGGTGCCCGGGAGGCCCGCCAGGGCCAACCGGGCGAAGCGCAGGGCCTGCGGGGTGTCGCGCAGTGCGTGGAAGCCGGGGCTGATGCCCACGCGGGCGTGTGTGCGGCGCAGGATGCGCAGACCGGTGCTCTCCGCCGTCGGCGTGGCCAGGGCGACCAGACCGATCTGCTGGTCGGGCAACAGCCGCCAGGCGGACGGAAGCTGGGCCTGGCGCAGCGCGGTCTCGATTCCGGCCAGCGGCTCCGTACCCGGCGCCGTGGACTCGGCGGCGACCACGGCGTAGGGTCCGCGCTCGGGCAGGCCCAGTTCGCGGGCGGCCTCCCACAGGGTGGTGCGGTCGGCGATGGCGCCGGTGAAAAGCGCTTCCACCAGTGCGGAGCGGCGGGCTTGGCGTTGCAGGGTCAGTTCGGCGGTGGTCTCCCGGTGGGCCTCGGCCACGGCCTCGGCAAAGAGGCCGAACAGCGACCAGATCTCGGCGGAGCGGGCCACCAGTTCGGCGTCCGGCACCTCCGGATGGGTGCCGGCCTCCTTGACGATCTCCGACCACAGGAACTCGAAGCCGACCCGGTAGGCGTGCAGGGTGTCGGCGAGGGGCATGCCGTGCTCGGCGCGGATGCGGCCGGTCTCACGGGCGGGTCCGGGGTCCGGGGCGCCCGGGCGGAGGAAGTGTCTGAGGACCAGGTCGGCGTTGGCCGTGCACGAACGGCGCAGCGAGTCGAAGGGGATGAGCGCTTCATCCCCATATGCATCGATGTCGGAGCGTATGCGCTCCGCCAGCCGCTCGCCCAGTTCCGGAAGCCGTGCGTGGATCGCCGCGGCGACACCCGAGAAGTCCATCGGCGCAGTGTAGCGCCCGGTTTTTGTTCCCAGGAACAACGCGGTGAAAGGGAAGCTGTCGCCCCTCCCATAGGTCGTCGCCCTCGGCGGCAGCACCATGTCGTCAACGTGAACGGCGGATTTCGACGGTGACATTCGTGGAGGCGGGGCATGCCCAATCTGGCGGAGTTCTTGGTACGGACGGCGGAGCGGCAGCCGGAGCGGGACGCGCTGCGTCTGGGAACGCAGGTCACCACCTACGCCGAACTGGACGAGCGCAGCGCCCGGGCCGCGGCACTGCTGCGGGCCGAGGGCGTACGACCGGGTGACCGGGTGGCCCTGATGCTGCCGAACGTCCCCGAGTTCGTCGTGCTGTACTACGGCGCGCTGCGCGCCGGGGCGATCGTCGTGCCGATGAACCCGCTGCTGAAGACCCGGGAGACCGAGTACCACCTGAACGACTCCGGGGCGGCGCTGCTGTTCGAGTGGCACCAGGCACCCGGTGAGGGCGCCCAGGGGGCGGCCGCCGCCGGCGTGCGGCACATCGCGGTCGAGCCCTCCCACTTCGCCGGACTGCTGGCCGGTCAGGAGCCGCTGACCGAGGTGACGGAGACGGCCGCCGACGACGTGGCCGTGCTCCTGTACACCTCCGGCACCACGGGACGCCCCAAGGGCGCTGCGCTCACCCATGGGAGCCTGCGGCACAACACCGAGGTCAACGCCGTTCATGTGCAGCGCATCACGTCCGAGGACGTGGTCGTCGGCTGTCTGCCGCTGTTCCACATCTTCGGCCAGATCTGCACGATGAGCGTGGCCGTCCGCAGCGGGGCCTCGCTCACCCTGATCCCGCGCTTCGACCCGCAGGCCGTGCTGGACGCGATCGCCCGCGACCGGGCCACGGTCTTCGAGGGCGTGCCGACGATGTACGCGGCGCTGCTGCAGCATCCGTCGGAGGCGGACGTGTCGACGCTGCGGATGTGCGTCTCGGGCGGAGCCTCGCTGCCCGTGGAGGTGCTGCACGGCTTCGAGCGGCGCTTCGGCTGCATGGTGCTGGAGGGCTTCGGCATGTCCGAGACGAGCCCGGTGGTGTCCTTCAACCACCCCGACCGGCCGCGCAAGCCGGGGTCGGTCGGCACTCCGATCCTGGATGTGGAGGTCCGGCTGCTGGACGAGAAGGGCCAGGACGTGGGCCCCGGCGAGGTCGGCGAACTGGCCGTGCGCGGACCGAACGTGATGAAGGGCTACTGGAACCTGCCCGAGGAGACGGCGACGGCGATCCCGGACGGCTGGCTGCGCAGCGGCGATCTCGCCCGGCGGGACGAGGACGGCTATCTGTACATCGTCGACCGCAAGAAGGACATGATCATCCGCGGTGGCTACAACGTCTACCCGCGCGAGATAGAGGAGATCCTGCACGAGCACCCGGCCGTCGCGCTGGCCGCCGTGGTGGGCCTGGCGCACGAGCATCTCGGCGAGGAGGTAGCGGCCGCGGTCGTCCTGCGCAAGGGCGCCGAGGCGACGCCCGACGAGCTGCGCGAGTTCGTCAAGGACCGGGTGGCGGCGTACAAGTACCCGCGATCGGTCTGGTTCGTGGACGCGCTGCCGACAGGCCCCAGCGGCAAGATCCTCAAGCGGGAGATCACCGCGCCGGCCGGGTGACGACGGTCCGCGCACGCCGAACGCCGTCAACCCCCGCTCCGACCATCAGGGCGGGGGTTCCCGGCGTTCAGGGGGCTGCTCGTCGGCCTCGCCCGCGTCGGCCTCGCCCGCGTCGGCCTCCCCTGTGGCGGCCTCCCCTGTGGCGGCCTCCCCTGTGGCGGTCTCCCCTGTGGCGTCGTCGGTCGGCGCGCGGTTCGGCGGGGTGTCGCCCGCGGTCAGGTGTTCGAGCACCTCGACGAGTTCCTGGCAGGCCTGTTCCACGGACAGCCTGGTGTTGCGCTGCTCGGTGATCACGGCCGACAGGAGCAGGGCGGTCAGGGCCATGGTCCCGTTGAAGGCCTGGAGCTTCATCATGACCTCGACGGGGGTCAGCCGCGCGAACGGCCCGAGGTGCTCCGTCGCCGCGATGGTGGCCAGGACGGACGTGAGGAGGGCGCACAGGATGCTGCCCACGAGCCGGAAGCGCAGCGCCGCCCAGACGAGGAGCGGATAGACCAGGAACAACAGGCTGACGGAGCTGCGCGTGGCCAGGGGTACGAGACCGCAGGCGACCAGCGTGACGACCAGGGCCTCCTTCCACCGCGTCATCCTCAGGGGCCAGGTGATCCTGTGCAGTATCAGCAGGATCGGGGTGACGATCAGGACGCCCATCGCGTCGCCCACCCACCACGCCAGCCAGATGAGTCCGGAGTCGTGCAGGGGGAGCTTGCCCACGAGGACGAGGAGACCGACGCCGACGGTCGCGCTGAGCAGCATGGCGGCCAGCGCACCGAGGAACACCAGTGCGAGGCCGTCCCGTAACCGGTTGAGCTCGGTCCGGAAGCCGACGTGGCGCAGCATGAAGTACGCGCACAGGGGTGCGGCGGTGTTTCCCGCCACGATGCCGGCCGCGTCGCGGCCCGGCGGGCTGATGGAGGCGATGACGAGGAAGGCGCCGAGCGCGATACCGGGCCAGATGCCCACCCCGAGGAGCAGCAGACTGGCCACCGCGAGGCCGGTCGGCGGCCAGATGGGGGTGACCACGGCTCTTTCGACGACGAGCTGGCGAAGGAGTCCGAGCCGCCCTGCCGCGTAGTAGCAGACAGCGACGGCCAGCACCTTGAGGACGTAGACGGCCGTCCGGCGCAGCTCCTGGGTACCCACCACAGCTGCCATCAGACACCGATGCCGCGCCGTCGGCGAGGCGAGAAACGCGGCGACGGGCCCTATGGCCGAAGGCCGGGCCCCTCGTGGCCCACGACGAGCACGGCCGCGTCGTCCTCGTGCCCGACGAGCTCGGCGCCCTTGATCACGGCGGCGGCCAGCGACTCCGCGTCCAGACCCGCGACGGCCGCGCCGCCGGCGAGCCGTACCACGTGGTCGAGCCCCTCGTCGACGCTCAGCCGGGGCCCCTCCACGACGCCGTCGGTGAGGAGGATGAAGACTCCGCCCGTGCTGAGCCGGAAGCGGGCCACCGGATATTCCATGCCCTGCTCGATACCGAGCGGCGGTCCCCCGTAGTCCTCGGCGATCCCGGACCTGCCGTCCGGCGTGGCCCAGACGAAGGGGATGTGGCCGGCCCGCGCGCTCTCCAGCAGCCCGGTGGACGGGTCGAGCCGCACAAAGGTGCAGGTGGCGAAGAGGTCGCTGCCCAGGGACAGGAGCAGGTCGTTGGTGCGGCCGAGCAGCTCGCCCGGCTCGCTGGTGACGGAGGCGAGCGCCCGCAGCCCGGCCCGGACCTGGCCCATGAAGGCGGCCGCCTCGATGTTGTGGCCCTGGACGTCGCCGATGGACAGGCCGATGCGGCCGTCGGGCAGCGCGAAGGCGTCGTACCAGTCGCCGCCCACGTTCAGGCCGTAGCAGGCGGGGGCGTACTGAACGGCCAGGCGGAAGCGGGGGTCGGTGGGCAGGTCCCTGGGCAGCATGCCGCGCTGCAGGGCGATGGCCAGCTCGACCTGTGAGCGCTGCAGCTCCGCGCGCTCGCGCGCCTGCGCGGTGAGCCATCGGAGTCTTTCCAGCAGCTCGTCCGCGTCGGGCATTGAGCGCTTGCGGGGCATGATCACTCCGGCGAGACACTAGTCCCTCGAGACAGCAGTCCCGTATGGATAAACCCCTAGATTTTACCTTTATACGGTCATACGGAACATAAGGGGTGAATCGGCAGAGCTCAGGGGCACCGGGCATCGACACCCGGTACCGGGAGCGCCCTGGCCGGCTCAGGTCCGCTCGGAGCCCGTGCGGGGCGAGGTGCGCAGCGTGCCGACCGTCTTCAGCAGCCGGTCGGCCGGCTCCCGGAGCCGCGGATGGGCCAGCACCGTGTTCCGCAGGCCGCGCACGGGCCTGCGCCACAGCCGGTACCCCGCCGCCACCGGGTGGGTCCGGGCCGCGAACCCCTCCCCCACGCGCAGCTCACGGGTCTTGAGCCAGTCCTTGTACTCCTTGTCGCCGCGCCCCAGGTCGACGAGCGTCACCCCGTTGCGGGCCGCCGCCTCCGCCGTCCGCAGATGCATCATCAGGCCGGGCGAGTAGTAGTGGAGTTCGGGGTCGTACGCGGTGAACCAGGCGGCGAGCACCGTGCTCGAACGGGGCCCGAAGTGCGCGGCGACCGGCCGGTCGCCGGCGTACAGCACGGACAGCACACCCGTGAAGTGCTCCTCGCGGACATGGAACAGATGGTCGACCACATCGACGATCCACGGTCTGGCGAACCGGTCCATCCGTCCGGTCCTGCGGTACTGGGCGGACTTCCAACGCATGAGCGTGCGCAGCATCCGCGGGTCGCGCTCGTCGAACACGAACCGCACCTCGCCCACGTCGCGCCCGATACGGCGCTCCTTCTTCAACGTCGTCTTGGCCAGCCCCGGGTAGGTCCCGCGCAGCCACTCCGCATAGCCGCCGTCGCCCGGCTTGACGTCGATCACCGGCGAGGCGAACCGGCCGGTGACATGTCTGGCGAACGGTCTCTGCTCCTCCACGAGGTGGTCGAACTCGAAGATGGACAGCCCGCATGCGCGCAGCAGGTCCTGGGCGTCCCAGGTGACCCCGGGGCGGTGCACCAGGGCCTGACAGTCCGAGAGACCGAGGCCGATCGCCCGGCCGACGCCCAACGCGTCGCGCTCGTACGGGAAGAAGCCGACGGGCTCCCCCGCCTCGCGCAGGACCGCCACCCTCGCCCCGCCGCGGTGCCTGCCGATCCCGATCGCGAACTCCGGTGCCAGGAAGGGGTTGGCGTACTCCGGTGACTCGTCCATCGCCCGGTGCCAGTCCCGGCGCAGCGACTCGGTCAGCTCGCCCGGCCTGTGGATCGTGACGTCCACTCAGATCGACCGCCCTTCCGCAGCATCCGCGTCGGACGCGACCATGGCGGCACGGGCCGGCCAGGCGTGTAGATCATGGCTGTTGGATCGCATCGGCGACCGCTCCCCCCTATGACGCGATGTCCGCGTCCTGCCACTTCTTGCTGCCACTTCGTTGGAATTCCGACTCCGCATTGCCGGGGCAAGGCTCAAACGTCGCGAAACAGTACGCACGCTGTCAAGGGTGCCTTCCGGAACGGGAGAATGCGGGGCGTTCGAGACGCTCGCCGTCCACGACGATGTCGACAACTTCGTTGTAGAAGGCGAGGAGTCCGCCGACCGCGGCCACCGCGGGAAGCGGATCCGGGTAGCTCCATACGACATCGGGCGGCACGTCGGCCTCGCCGCGCCAGGACCAGTACTCGGCCGTCCCCTTGTACGGGCAGCCGGTGCTGTGGTCGGTGGGGACGAACAGGTCGAGGCGGACGTCCTCACGGGGGATGTAGTAGCGGGTGGGCAGGCCGGTCTCGAACACCAGCACCGGGCGGCGGGTGTCCGCCACGACCGTGCCGTCGATCTCCACCACGACATGGCGGCTGCTGGGCAGGGCGTCCACGCGCTTGTGCGGGTCGCGAGGGTGGACGAAGATCTCTTCCGCCTCCTCGTACCAGTGGTCGAGGCCGCGGCCGGTGCGCTCGAACCACTCGAAGGCGATGTGGCCGGCCAGGTCGGCCGCGGGGTACGTCCAGGCCGCGTTCTCGATGAGGTCGCCGTCCACGTCGAGGTCGTAGAAGAGCCGCGACCCGGTGTGGGTGCCGGCCGGCGGGTTCTTCGCCGGGCGGAGCAGGTCGGTGCGGACCTCCTCGCGCGGGAAGGCGTACAGCGGCACGGGGAGGCCGGGCTCCCAGACCAGGACGGGGTGCCGGCTGTCCACGACGGTGACCTCACCCTTGTTGCCACGCACCCAGCGTTCGCTCGGTTCCCACAGAAGGCCCTCGGGGGTGGCACGGACGGTTGCCGCGGTGCGGAGTGTGGTCATGGCCCGCTCTCCCTTCCGGTACTCCGGCAACGCCCTCGGCCGCCCGACACGTTCCCACCCATTGGAAATCCAATGGCAGACATGTGATTCCTCATTGGAAACGTATGACATGCGGATCTACCTTCGAGGACGTCGCCACGCTGACGATCTGCCTCCGCGGTGTCAGCAGGCTTCCCAAGGCCCTTAGTTCTCCTGGAGAAACAGCATGTCGAAGATCCTCTTCGTGATGACCGGCGCCGACCACTGGACGCTCGCCGACGGCACCCAGCACCCCACGGGCTTCTGGGCCGAGGAGGCCGTGGCCCCGTACCGTGCGTTCAAGGCCGCCGGCCATGACATCGTCGTCGCGACGCCCGGCGGCGTGGTCCCCACCGTGGACAAGAGCAGCCTGGCCCCGGAGGTCAACGGCGGCCAGGAGGGCGCCGACGACATCGTGAACGGACTCGCGGCGATGACCGAGCTGCAGCACCCGATCACGCTGGAGGCCGTCGACCTCGGCGAGTACGCGGCCGTCTTCTACCCCGGCGGTCACGGCCCGATGGAGGACCTCGCCGTCGACGCCACCTCCGGCAGGCTGCTCGTCGACGCCCTCGGCTCGGGCAAGCCGCTCGGCGTCGTCTGCCACGCCTCGGCCGCGCTGCTGGCCGCCGTCCACGAGGACGGCTCCAACGCGTTCGCGGGATACGAGGTGGCCGCGTTCACCGACGCCGAGGAGACCCAGGCGGGCCTCGCCGACCGGGCGAAGTGGCTGCTGGAGACCCGGCTCGTCGAGGCCGGCGTGCACGTCCGCGCGGGCGAGCCGTGGGCCCCGAACGTGGCCGTCGACCGCAACCTCGTCAGCGGCCAGAACCCGGCCTCGTCCGCCCCGGCCGCGGTGGAGGTCCTCAAGCAGCTGGCCGGCTGAGCGCCTGCCCGTACGGCCCGTTGTGTCACCGCCGTGTCACAGGTGATCCACAGCGGAAACCCGCTGTCCAGGACCCCTGTCTACCTGGGCGAGTGGCCGGCGACGGGCCGGCCCGGGCAATCCGAATTCGGGGGACGTCATGCAGTACGGAATCGGCATCCGCAGAACGGCGATGGCGATGGCGGCGATCTCGGCCGCGCTGGTGGTGACCGCATGCCACAACGGCAGCGACGATTCCGCGGCCACGTCGCCGTCGAAGTCGCAGTCTCCGAGCAACGCGGCGACCTCCTCCCCGGTGGCGGGCACCCCGGCTGCCAAGCCGTCCGGCGCCGGCACGCCGAAGGCCCCCGCCACGAGCGCGTCCGCCGGATCCGGCTCAACGGCGAAGGCGTGCGCGGCGACCGCGCTGAAGGCGACCGCCTCCCAGGCCGCCAACCGTCCCGACGGCACGGGAGTCGGAGCGGCGATCGTGGAGTTCACGAACGTCTCCGCACAGGCGTGCGTCCTGCAGGGACATCCGTCGGTGGCCGGGGCCGGCAACGGTTCGCCGGAGCGCAACAAGCCGCTGGCAGTCACCCCCACGGGCACTGCCGTGCCGGTGACGGTGGCGCCGGGCGCCAAGGCATGGGTGAAGCTGACCTTCGTCCAGGTCCAGGGCGAGGGCGACGGCTACTGCGAGTCCGGCGCCAAGCCCGTCGCGTATCCGACACTGGTGGTCGGCCTGCCCGGTTCCGGCGCACACCAAGTCGCCATGAGCGACGGCAGTCTGTTCGCGGAGTGCGACAACAAGGTCACCGTCACCGCGGTGTCGGGGGTCAAGCCTTCCTGAGCCGGACCGCGTCACCGGGCCGATCACGTGCAGCGGTCGGCCCTGCCGCGTTTCGAGGTCAGGGTGTGGTGAGGTGTTCGTCCTGGACCTGGGCGGGGGTCGGAGCCACCGCCGGTCCGCGGTCCGGGTCAGGCCTCGGGCCAGTTCCGCAGCAGGGCGTCCAGGGCGTCCAGGATTCGCGACCAGGTCTCCTGTGTGTCGGGGGCGCTGTGGCTGAAGCCCCCGCCCATCTCCAGGCTGACGTAGCCGTGGAAGACGCTGCCCAGGAGCCGGACCGCATGGGTCTGGTCCGGCTCCGTGAGGTCGTAGCCCCGCAGGATGGCGCGGGTCAGCCGGGCGTGCCGGCCGCCCGCGCTCGCGGCCGCCGTCTGCGGGTCGAGCCGGAACTGGGCGGCGGCGTAGCGTCCGGGGTGCTCGCGGGCGTAGTCGCGGTAGACGTTCGCGAGTGCGGTCAGGGCGTCCTTGCCGGCCCGGCCCGCCACGGCGTCCGCGGCCCGGTCGGCGAGTTCCTCCAGGGCCAGCAGGGCGATCCTGGTCCTGAGGTCCTGGGAGTTCTTCAGGTGCGAGTAGAGGCTCGCGACCTTGACGTCGAACCGTCTGGCGATCGCGGAGACGGTCACCTGGTCGAAGCCGACCTCGTCGGCCAGTTCCGCCCCCGCCCGGGTCAGGCGTTCCGTGTTCAGTCCTGCGCGCGCCATGACCTTCCTCCCGCTAGCCATAGACAATTATGCGTTTGCCTACAACCTTTAGGCAAATTAGCGTGGCCCCTATGAAACCTCTGACCGAGCAAGAGATCCGTGCCGCGTTCGTCAACTGCACCAAGGGCGAGGCGAAGCGCCTGTCCGTCCCGCGCGACCTGGCCGAGCGCCCCTGGGACGACCTCGACTTCCTCGGCTGGCGAGATCCCCAGGCCCCCGACCGCGCCTACCTCGTCACCGAGCTCGACGGCCACCCGAGGGCCCTGGTGCTGCGTGGCTCGGGCCACCCCGTCGCCGGGCAGACGAGGCGCAGCATGTGCTCGATGTGCCTGACCTCCCACACCGGCGGCGTCAGCCTGATGGTCGCGCCGAAGGCGGGGAAGGCCGGGCAGCAGGGCAACTCGGTCGGCGCCTACATATGCAGCGACCTCGCCTGCTCGCTGTACGTCCGGGGCAAGAAGGACGCGGGCGCCGGCGCCCGGCTGCACGAGTCGCTCACCCTGGAGGAGAAGATCCAGCGAACGGTGGCGAACCTCGCCGCCTTCATCGCCAAGGTGACCTCCTGACCGCCGCCTCCTGGAGGCGGCGTCCCTCGACGGCCGCGCGGGCCGTCGTGCTGCGCATCGGCCTCGCGCACCACATGGTGGTGGTGGGACATGCCGTACCGGTACGACGACCCGCTCCGGCAGACTGCTCGGCGACCGGTTGCCGACGACGCCTTCGACATGGAGTCCGCCATGACCACAGCACGGGACCTGTTGATCACCACCCTGGACGTCGCCTCCGACCGTCCCGTCGAGCAGGGCGACCTCTCGCTGACCCTGGCCGGAGCCGAACTGATCGACCTCGTCGAGGCCCGGGCCGTCACCCTGGACGGCGACCGCATCGTTCCCGGCGCGCCGCTGGACATGGGTGACCGCCTGCTGGACGACGCGGTGTCGTCACTCACCCGGCAGGCACCGTACGAGTCCGTCGAGGACTGGCTGTGGCGCCGCGGGCGTGGGCTGTCGGCGGCCTATGTCTCCGCCCTGGAGGCGAAGGGCGAGCTCACCCGGCAACACCGGAGCTGGTTCCCGCTGCGGAGCGACCGGACGGCTCCGGCGGATTCGCCCGGCCTCCACCACGCGACCGAGCGCCTGGCCTCGGGCGACCCCGTCCTGGTCGGCCTCGCGGCCGCCGTCGGCATCCACGACGAGCCGACCGAGAACCTGGAGGGCCTCACCGACGACGCGATCGTGACCGTACTGGCCGCCGTCAACGACGCGGTGACGGAGCTGACGGCCGTACGGCAGCGGCGGGAGATCGAGGACGCGGCCTTCGACAACATCTGGCGGGCGCCGTGACCTCGTAGGAGATCGGTCTGGACGGGTCTAGACGCTCGTCGAGGCGCGCTGCAGCGTCTTCAGGACCGTCTGGCCCCACTTCACGTTCGCCCGCTCCAGGGCCAGGCCGCCCAGCAGCGTCAGGTACGGGCCGACGCGCTCGGCGGTGGCGAGGAACTCCTCTTCGGTACGGCCGGCCAGCAGACGCTCCCGCATGCGCTCGAAGCGGGCCAGCTTGGCCGCCGACCGCTCCACCCGCTCGGTGATCCCGGCCCGTACGGCCGCCAGGTCGCCGACGTCGACGCACTGGACCTTGACCATCAACTCGTCCCTGATGGCCATGGGTTTGCTGGAGGCCTCGGCGGTGTAGGCGCGCACGGCGTCACGGCCGGCGCCGGTGAGGGAGAAGAGCCGCTTGTTCGGCCTGCGTTCCTGGTGGACCAGACGCGCGGAGACGAGCCCCTCGCTCTCCATCCGCTCAAGTTCCCGGTAGATCTGCTGCGGTGTGGCCATCCAGAAGTTGGCGACCGAGGCCTCGAACCCCTTCGCGAGGTCGTATCCGGACGCCTCGCCCTCCAGGAGTGCCGCCATCACCGCATTGCGCAGAGCCATGAACTCAACCTAACAGCTCGTTGATCAGTGATTGGGGCGAGCCGGACGGAGCACGGTCAGGACGCTTCCTCGGCGAGCGCGGCCACCGGGAGCAGCGCGGGCCGCTTGGCCCGGCGGCCGTCGCCGGACGAGCGGCCCTGGATCCGGCGGACCAGCCAGGGTCCCAGGAAGGAGCCGGCCCAGCGGAGTTCGGCGCCCGCGGCCCCTAGCGCCGAGAGTGTCTCCCGGTCGGGAAGGGGGCGCGTCCAGCTGTCGTCGCTGCCAGGCAGTCCGAGGGCGTGGGCCATCGCCGCCGCGATGCGTTCGTGGCCGAGGGGGCTTGCGTGGAGCCGGTCGGGGCTCCACAGCCGGGGGTCGGTCACCACCGCAGGGTGGGAGGTCTCCGCGAGTACGACGCCGTGGCGCCGGGCGGCCTGCCGGATGCGGTCGTTGAGGGCGAGCACCCGGTGGGCGAGGGGGCGGGCCAGCGGGGTGATGCGGGAGACGTCGGGGAAGGTGAGCGTCGCCACGCGGGTGCCCTGTCCGGTCAGTGCGGCGAACATCGCCTCCAGGTGGGCGGCCACCTCGTCGGCGTCGAAACGGGGACGCAGCACGTCGTTCACTCCGGCGACCACGGTCGCGAGGTCCGGCCGCATCGCGAGCGCCGGGGCGAGCTGCTCGGCCCGTACCTCCGCGGCCACGCGTCCGCGCACGGCGAGGTTGGCGTAGAGCAGATCCGGGCTTCCGCCGGCGATCCGCTCGGCCAGCCGGTCGGCCCACCCCCGCAGACCACTGGCGTCGTCCCCGTCACCGAGGCCCTCGGTCTGGCTGTCACCCAGGGCGACGTACCGCAAATACTCCCCGACCGGCATCGGACGACCGCCTCCCCACGCCTTAGTCACTTAGGCACTTATGTGCAAAATTGACTATAGCAGGAGGGCGCAGATCGGCGGCCGGACCGATTCCTGCCGGTCCGGCCGCCGAAGGGGGCGGCTCAGGAGAGCTCGACCAGGAGGTCTCCGCCCTCCACCTGCTGGATCCGGTTGATGGCCAGCCGCGACACCCTGCCGCCCTTCGGGGCGGTGATGGTGGCCTCCATCTTCATCGCCTCGATGGTGGCGACGGTGGCCCCCGCCTGCACCTCGTCGCCCTCGGCGACCGCGAGGGTCACCACGCCGGCGAACGGTGCCGGCACATGGCCGGGGTTGGCGCGGTCGGCCTTCTCGGTGACCGGCACGTCGGAGGCCGCCGCGTTGTCACGCACCTGGATGGGCCGGAGCTGGCCGTTGAGGGTCGACATCACGGTGCGCATACCGCGTTCGTCGGCCTCGCCGATGGCCTGAAGCTCGATCAGGAGCCGTACGCCGGGCTCCAGGTCGACGGCGTACTCCTTGGCGGGGCGCAGACCGTAGAAGAAGTCCTTGCTGTCCAGCACGCTGGTGTCGCCGAAGGCCTGGCGGTGCGTGTCGAAGTCGCGCGTCGGGCCGGGGAACAGCAGCCGGTTGAGGGTCGCGCGCGGCGACTTCTCCAGGCCCTCGTGGTCCTCGGCCGCCAGCTCCTGCACCGGCTTGCCGTCGGCGCGCCCCTGGAGCGCCTTGGTGCGGAAGGGCTCGGGCCAGCCGCCGGGCGGGGTGCCCAGTTCGCCGCGCAGGAAGCCGATCACGGAGTCGGGGATGTCGTACTTGTCGGGCGTCGTCTCGAAGTCCGCCGGCTTCACTCCCGCGCCGACCAGGTGCAGCGCGAGGTCACCGACGACCTTCGAGGACGGGGTGACCTTCACCAGGCGGCCCAGGATCCGGTCGGCGGCGGCGTACATCGCCTCGATGTCCTCGAAGCGGTCGCCGAGGCCCAGGGCGACCGCCTGGGTGCGCAGGTTGGACAGCTGGCCGCCGGGGATCTCGTGGTGGTAGACGCGTCCGGTCGGGGAGGCGAGGCCCGCCTCGAACGGCGCGTAGATGCGGCGGACGCTCTCCCAGTACGGCTCCAGGTCGCCGACCGCCTGGAGGTCGAGGCCGGTGGGGCGCTCGGTGTGGTCGGTCGCGGCCACGAGCGCCGACAGCGACGGCTGCGAGGTCGTCCCGGCCATCGAGGCCACGGCGCCGTCCACCGCGTCGGCGCCCGCCTGGATCGCGGCGAGGTAGGTGGCGAGCTGGCCGCCCGCGGTGTCGTGGGTGTGCAGGTGCACCGGCAGGTCGAACTCCCGGCGCAGCGCGGAGACGAGCTTGGCCGCGGCCGGGGCGCGCAGCAGTCCGGCCATGTCCTTGACGGCCAGGACGTGGGCGCCCGCCGCCACGATCTGCTCGGCCAGGCGGAGGTAGTAGTCCAGGGTGTACAGGCGCTCGTTCGGATCGGACAGGTCGGAGGTGTAGCAGAGGGCGACCTCGGCGACGGCGGTTCCGGTCTCCCGTACGGCGTCGATGGCGGGCCGCATCTGGCCGACGTCGTTGAGGGCGTCGAAGATCCGGAAGATGTCGATGCCGGTGGCGGCGGCCTCCTGCACGAAGGCGTCGGTCACCTCGGTCGGGTAGGGCGTGTAGCCGACGGTGTTGCGGCCGCGCAGCAGCATCTGCAGACAGATGTTGGGGACCGCCTCGCGCAGTGCGGCCAGCCGCTCCCAGGGGTCCTCGGCGAGGAAGCGCAGGGCGACGTCGTAGGTGGCGCCGCCCCAGCACTCCAGGGACAGCAGCTCGGGCAGGGTCCGCGCGACGGCCGGGGCGACGGCGAGCAGGTCCTTGGTGCGCACCCGGGTGGCGAGCAGCGACTGGTGGGCGTCGCGGAAGGTGGTGTCGGTGACTCCGATGGTCGGCGACTCGCGCAGCCGGCGGGCGAAGCCCTCCGGGCCGAGGGCGACGAGGTGCTGCCGGGAGCCTGCGGGCGGCTCGCCCGCGGGCAGCGGCGGCAGCTTGGTGAGCGGGTCGAGCAGATCGGGACGCTCGCCGTGCGGCTTGTTCACCGTGACGTCGGCCAGGTAGGTGAGCAGCTTGGTGCCGCGGTCGGCGGAGGAGCGGGCGGTGAGCAGGTGCGGCCGCTGTTCGATGAACGACGTGGTGACCCGGCCGGCCTGGAAGTCCGGGTCGTCGAGGACGGCCTGCAGGAACGGAATGTTCGTGGCCACACCGCGGATGCGGAACTCGGCGACGGCACGCCGGGCCCGGCCGATCGCGGCCCGCAGGTCCCGGCCCCGGCAGGTGAGCTTGACCAGCATCGAGTCGAAGTGCGCGCTGATCTCCGTACCCGCGTGCGTGGTGCCGCCGTCGAGGCGGATGCCGGAGCCGCCCGGCGAGCGGTACGCGCTGATGCGGCCGGTGTCCGGGCGGAAGCCGTTGGCCGGGTCCTCGGTGGTGATACGGCACTGCAGCGCGGCTCCGCGCAGGGTCACGGTCTCCTGCGAGAGACCGAGGTCGGCCAGGGTCTCACCGGAGGCGATGCGCAACTGGGCCTGCACCAGGTCGACATCGGTGACCTCCTCGGTCACCGTGTGCTCGACCTGGATGCGCGGGTTCATCTCGATGAAGACGTGGTTGCCTTCCCGGTCGAGCAGGAACTCCACGGTGCCCGCGTTGCGGTAGCCGATCTCGCGGGCGAAGCGCACCGCGTCGGCGCAGATCCGGTCGCGCAGCTCCGGGTCGAGGTTGGGCGCGGGGGCGAGCTCGATCACCTTCTGGTGCCGGCGCTGCACCGAGCAGTCCCGCTCGAACAGGTGGATGACGTTGCCGTCCCCGTCGGCGAGGATCTGCACCTCGATGTGGCGGGGCTCCACGACGGCCTTCTCCAGGAAGACGGTCGGGTCGCCGAACGCGGACGCCGCCTCGCGCGACGCCGCCTCGATGGACTCGCGCAGCTGGGCGGGGTCCTCGACGCGGCGCATACCGCGTCCGCCGCCGCCGGCGACCGCCTTGACGAACACCGGGAAGCCGATGTCCTCGGCGGCGCGCACCAGTTCGTCGACGTCGTTGGAGGGGGCGGAGGAGCCGAGCACCGGGACGCCGGCGGCGCGGGCCGCGGCCACCGCGCGCGCCTTGTTCCCGGTGAGCTCCAGGGTGTGGGCGCTCGGCCCGACGAACGTGATGCCCGCCTCCTCGCAGGCGCGGGCCAGTTCGGGGTTCTCGGACAGGAAGCCGTAGCCCGGGTAGACGGCGTCCGCTCCCGCCCGGCGGGCGGCGCCGACGATCTCCTCGACGGAAAGGTACGCCCGCACGGGATGGCCCGGTTCCCCGATCTCATAGGCCTCGTCGGCCTTCAACCGGTGCAGCGAATTGCGGTCCTCGTGGGGGAAGACGGCAACCGTCCGTGCCCCCAGCTCATAGCCTGCGCGGAACGCGCGAATCGCGATCTCGCCACGGTTGGCGACCAGCACCTTGCGGAACATCCTCGATCCCTTCAGCCTGCCGGCGACGAACACCATGGTGTCGGCCATCCCCCTGCCGTGCCACGCGGCCACGTTAGGGGTGTGCCCGTGGCTCGCTGAAGGCGGGAAACATCACATTGACATCGGGGCCGGGGACGGCAGGGGGCAACTGGGCAGGCCCGGTCGGGTGAATTCGGCACGTTGAATACCGACCCCGGCTTCTCGCACAAAGGCGCACTTCGCGACCCGTCTCGACCTTTGCATATGCCAATGGGATGCCCGTCGACGCCGTTACGTCAACCGCGTTCCGGGCGATTGATTCGCTGACCCCCGCCCCCACCCTGCCCGGGAGCACCCGCATGCCCCACAACGCCCCCGACCCCCGAGAAATCTTCACCGACCTGTCCGTCGCCCTCACCGGCTTCGACCGTGCGGAGCTGGCCGGCACCGGCCTGCTCGACACCTACTACGCCACCGTCCTGCGCATCATCGGCGAGCGCGAGGCCGGACAGCTGCTGCGCGCCGCGGCCGACGCCCTGGCGACCGACCGGCAGAACAAGGACGGCAAGGCCCTGCGGGACAACGTGATCGACAGCCCGCGCTTCGGTCCGGTCGCCGTCAGCCTGATCAAACTCTGGTACCTCGGCAGCTGGTATCCGCTCCCCGGGAGCTACCGCGACATCAACGGCTCGACCGCGAACGACGTCGAGCACGTCGTCTCCCCCCAGGCCTATCGCGAGGGCCTGGTCTGGGCCGCCGCCGGAGCCCACCCCATGGGCGGCAAACCCCCGGGCTTCGGGTCCTGGGCCGAACCCCCCTATCTGCCCCCGATCCTCTGAGCCCCCCGAAGCCCAGGAAGCCCGAGACAACCCGAGGAAGCACCATGAGCAACGAGTACGACCTGGTCATCGTCGGCGGTGGCATCGCCGGGGCGACCGTCGCCAAGACGGTCATCGAGAAGGCCGCCGGGATGAACCCGCCCCGGTACCCCCGCATCCTGATCCTGGAGGCCGGACGGGCCACGGCGATGAGCGCCGACAAGTACGACACCTATGTGGAGGCCTATCAGGAGGCCCTGTTCAAGGTCCCCAACGCGCCCTATCCCGCGAGCGGTTCGGCCCCGCAACCGAACGTGCTCGACATCCGGCGCCCGGAGCCGGGCCGCCCGGTCGACAGCGGGTACTTCGTCCAGATGGGCCCGATGCCCTTCGGCAGCGACTACGCCCGCTCGCTGGGCGGCACCACCCTGCACTGGCTCGGCACCTGTCTGCGGATGCTCCCCAACGACTTCAGGATGAGGTCGGCCTACAAGCGGGGCGTCGACTGGCCGCTGACCTACGACGAGCTGAAGCCGTACTACGAGCGCGCCGAGTGGGACGTCATCGGCGTCGCGGGCGACGTGGACGACCAATGCTACCCGGGCATCGAGAAGGGCGACCCCAGGAAGTTCTTCAAGTCCGCCGACAAGAAGAGGTTTCCCAAGGGGGAGTACCACTTCCCCATGCAGCGGATTCCCAACAGCTATCTCGACGACTACATCGCCAAGATGACCGACGGCCTGGTGATCAAGCTGACCGACGGGAAGAACAAGAAGCACGAGTTCCCCGTCATGATCAGCAACACTCCCGCCGGCCGCAATTCCACCCCGCGCCAGGGGTACCAGGTCATCGGCGCCGTCGGGAACGCCGACCGGGGCCAGCGGTGCGAGGGCAACTCCAGCTGCATCCCGATCTGCCCCGCGCAGGCCAAGTACAACGCGCTCAAGACGCTGTACGAGCTGATCATCAAGTACCCCGACCAGGACTCCGGCGTCGACAAGGCCAGGGCCAGGGTCACCGTGCGCAGCCAGTGCGTCGTCATGCGGGTGAACCACGACCAGAAGAAGGGCAAGAAGGGGAAGGTCACGGGGCTGACGTACAAGACGTACCACGAGGACGGCAGCGCGCCGGTGGAGCGGACCGTGACCGCCGACGTCTACGTGCTGGCCGCCAACGCCGTCGAGAACGCCACCCTGCTGCTCGCCTCCGCGCCGGCCGCCAACAACAGCGACCAGGTCGGCCGCAATCTGATGGACCACCCGCTGCTGCTCACCTGGGGCCTGCTCAAGGACAACGCCGGCGCGTTCCGCGGGCCCGGCTCCACGTCCGGCATCCCCGCCTTCCGGGACGGCTCCTTCCGGGCGGAGCGTACCGGCTTCCGGGTCGAGATCGGCAACTGGGGCTGGAACTTCCCGGAGAACGCCCCGTACGACACGGTCCACGACCTGGTCGGCGGCGGCGAGGCCGGCAAGGCGCAGCTCTACGGCAAAGCGCTGCGCAAGCGGCTCGGCGAGATCCTGCCCCGCCAGTTCCGGATCGCCTGGGAGCTGGAGCAGGACCCCGTGGAGACGAACCGGGTCACCATCAGCGACCAGTACAAGGACGCGCTGGGCAAGCACCGTCCGGTCATCCACTACGACCTCTCCGAGTATGTGCGCGCTTCGCTGCCCTGGGCGGCCGAGGCGAGCAAACAGCTCTTCAAGGCCCTCCAGATCCCCAAGAAGGTGAGGCGTCCCACGTACGAACCCGGCGACTACACCCACTACGAACCGGGCGACCCGGCCGAGGTGACGTACGACGGCCGGACCTACTGGGTGCGCGGCGCGGGGCATGTCGTGGGCACCCATCGGATGGGCAGTGACGCGAAGGCCTCGGTCGTCGACAGCCACCAGCGCAGCCACGACCTGCCCAACCTCTACATCGTCGGCTGCGGCAGCCTGCCGACCCTGGGCACCTCCAACCCGACGCTCACCATGACCGCGCTGGCCATCCGCACCGGCGACCAGATCGCCGAGGAGCTGAAGGGGAAGAGCAAGTGACGCAGCCGATCTCGAACCAGAAGGACCTGAAGGCGGCCCTCCAGCTGGCCATCGGCCTGGAGCTCAGCACCATCCCGGTCTATCTGACGGCGCTCTACTCCATCAAGGACGGGTGCAACACCGATGCGGCCCAGACGATCCGCAGCGTGGTCATGGAGGAGATGCTCCATATGACGCTCGCGGCCAACGTCCTCAACGCCCTGGGACAGGTCCCGAGTCCCGACCCGGTCGAGTTCCAGGGCCGCAGGAATCTGAGCCCGATCCCCGACTACCCCCTCAACAGCCCGCTGATCTCCGGCATCGGCACGCTGGAGCTGCTGCCGTTCTGCCCGGAGGCCGTGGCGGGCTTCGTCGAGATCGAGCACCCGCTGCACGGTGCGGCCAACCTGGCCGACATCGACATCGCCGGGTGCAGCTACCGCACCATCGGCGAGTTCTACGAGGCGATCCTCACCGCCCTGAACGACAAGAAGATCTGCAAGGACTCGGACTTCGCCAAGAACTCCGCCCAGATCCCGGACAGCGAGTACTACGGCGGCGCCGGTCATGTCGTCGAGGTGACGGACCGCGCCTCCGCCCGCAGGGCGATCCAGAAGATCGTCGACGAGGGCGAGGGCCTGCCCGAGAAGTGCCTGCGGCAGGAGGCGAAGAAGGTCACCGACGAGGACCGGCTGCACTCCGGGTGGCAGATGTACTCGCACTACGCGCGCTTCCGCGAACTGCAGACCGGCCGCCGCTTCCGCACCCATCAGCTGGCCAACCAGGTCCCCGAGGGTGCGCTGCTGCTGGTGGACTACAGCGCCGTCCACCCGGCGCTGTACACCCGGCGCAACGGCACCACGGGCGGGCCCGAGGCGGTCGCGCTGAACCAGTTCGACCTGACGTACTCGCGGCTCGTGGACGACCTCTATCTGGCCTTCGCGGGCGTCGAGAAGGTCTACGACAACAGCGTCAGGGTGCCCGCGACCGCGCTGCAGTCGGCCGTCCACGGCATGTACGCGCTGAAGAACAGGGCCGTCGCGCTGATGCGCACCCCGGACCCGGCACACCCCGGCCACACCCTGTGCCCCCGGTTCTCCTATGTGCCGCCGGGCGGCGAACGCGACAAACTCAGCGCGCTGACCCAGGAACTGAGGGAGCAACAGGGGTAAAGAAATCGTATGGTCTAGTCCAAAGTGAAATTTGGACTAGACCAACCTATTGACGTGGCCGCAACAGCTCCCGGAGGCTGGGGCAACTCTCCCCCCACCCCTCTGGAGGCAGGCAGTGAGACGTCTTCGCACATGTCTGGGTGCGGCGGCCGCCGTCGGGCTCGCCGCGGCGGGCACGACCGCGCTCGTCGCGGGCAACGCCTCGGGCGCGACCACCGCACTGAGCAACCGGTGGTACGCCGCCGCCCCGTATCTGATGCCCCTGGACAACGACCCGCCGGACCCGGCGGCCATCATGGACGCCACCGGTCTCAAGGCGTTCCAGCTGGCCTTCGTCCTCGCCCCCAACGGCGGCGGCTGCTCCCCCACCTGGGGCGGCACGGCGCCCGTCTCCTCGGACACCGCCGTCCAGTCGGTCGTCAACACGATCCGCGCCAAGGGCGGCGACGTCTCCGTCTCCATCGGCGGATACGGCGGCACCAAACTGGGCCAGGTGTGCTCGGACGCGGCCGCCACGGCGGCGGCCTACCAGCAGGTCATCACCAAGTACGGGCTGCACGCCATCGACTTCGACCTGGAGGAGCCGGAGTACGAGAACACGGCGGCGATCAGGAACGAGATCGGCGCCGCCAAGATCCTGCAGCAGAACAACCCCGGCCTCTACGTCTCCGTCACCACGGCGGGCACGGCGGACGGCACCGGCTGGTTCGGCAAGCAGATGCTGCTGGAGGCGAAGTCGCAGGGGTTCACCCCGAACAACTTCTCCATCATGCCGTTCGACGGCGGGTTCAACGGGGCGGCCGCCCAGACCAGCGCCCTCACCAACTTCAACTCCATCCTGCAGTCCACCTTCGGCTGGGACCAGGCGACCGCCTACGCCCATGAGGGCTTCTCCGGCATGAACGGCCGCAGCGACACCGGCGAGTACTTCTCGCAGGCCGACTTCCAGACCGTCCTGGACTACGCCACGAGCCACAACATGGACCGCTTCACCTTCTGGTCCCTCAACCGCGACCGCCAGTGCACCCCTGCCGACAACGGCGGCCGCACCTCCGGCACCTGCTCCAGCGTGGCCCAGAACTCCTGGGACTTCGCCAAGTACTCGGTGAAGTTCGCCGGAGCCACCCCGCCCACCTCGCCCCCGACGCCCACCCCCACACCGACGCCGCCGGGCACCTCGTGCAAGCCGGCCTGGAGTGCCACGGCTGTCTACACGAAAGGCAACGAGGTCTCGTACGGCAAGCACAACTGGAAGGCCCAGTGGTGGACCCAGAACGAGGTGCCCGGCGCCGCCCAGTGGGGTCCCTGGCTGGACGAGGGCGCCTGCTGAGGCGGTCCGGCCGTCAGGGCACGTCGCCGCGCCAGTCGTAACGGCGGCCGTCGCTCGGGCGGGGCGCGTACAGGGCCCGGCCGCCGGGGCCGTAGCGGCCTATCTCGGTCACCAGCGCCACCTGCTCGCCCGGCACCCCGCCGGACCGGTCCGTCATGTCCAGCAACAGTCCGTCCAGCGGGCCCCCGACCAGCTGCACATAGGTGTGGCCCGGCCGGGGGCCCGCGTCGTCGTGATCGGCCCCGTACACCCTGCCGCGCATGAACTCCTGCTCATCCATGGTGTGCAGGGTCGCAGGCAGCACTGACAACGGGCACCGGGGCGAGCCGTGCCCGCGCTCAGGAGAAGATCACTACGTCTTCGACGCACCACCGAGGGCCGGCCTCGGCAGGGTGTTCGGTGCGGTCCCCGGCAGCCACTCACGGCGTCCGTGATACAGCCCCAGGACGATCGCCGCGCCCACCGCGATCAGATGCTCACGGCCGGCCAGGTTGGGCACCGCGATCGACTCCCACACCATCGACCCGCCGGTCAGGGCGAAGACGACGGGCGCGCGCCGGATCACCGCGATGTAGGTGAACAGGCCCACCACCGCCGCGGACGGCCCGGTGTCGAGCACCTTCCCGCACTCGGGCGGCAGCCCGAGGCCCCACCAGCCGGGACCGAGCGCGACCATCGCCCGCGCGGTGAGCGTGCCGGCCAGTGTGGTGGCGTACGCGACGAACAGGGTTCTGGCCCGGCCCAGCGAGAGTTCGGCCAGGGCGAAGGCCAGGAACAGCTGGGTGATGCCCGCCCACACCGGCAGATCGAGCGCGGGCACGTACAGCGACACCGGGGTGCGCAGCAGGGACAGCCATAACGGCAGGTCGGCGGTGACGCCCCCGAGCAGCCACACCGCTCTCGCCCCGGCCGGATGCTGGGCGATGTCATGGAAGAAGATGACGCCGAGCGCGGCCACGAACGCCAGGCAGAGCCCGGACAGCCTGCGTCGCAGCAGTTGTCGCACGGGCTCGACGACGATGCCCCGCCACTCGTCCCGCAGCACACGCAAGACCCACGACACGATCCGCGAGACCGCGGAAGCCGGCTCCCCATCCACTCCAGCACTCATGAACTCCCCCTGGCAGGGGCTGTCCACCGGTCGCCGTAGCCTCCCGCCTCCGTATAGACGTGTGGATCACCCATCGGGTTGACTCATGTCCCGTCAGGACTGTCATGTCCTCAAGGTGCAGGCGACCAATTGGTCCCATAACGTGGTATTCGGAGCGTTCCAGGGTCCTCTCTCCCGTGTCGCGAGGTTCGGCGGTAGATCCGTCACCGCAGGAATCACCGCACCCCCTGGAGACAACATGGCCACGGATCTTGCCGTCCCCCGCCCTGCCGCGGTCTACGCACTCGCCGCCGTACGGCTGGTCAACGGTGCCGCGGGGCTTCTGGCTCCGGACCTCCTCATCCGTCGCCTCGACCCGGGCCGCGAGCCGCCCAGCCCGGCCGCCGTCTACGCCTTCCGGCTCTTCGGGATCCGTACGATCCTGCTCGGCCTCGCCCTGCTGGCCCACGACGACGAACAGCTGCGGCAGGATCTGTCCGAGGGCGTGCTCATCCACGGCAGCGACACCGCGACGGCGGCGATGCTCGGCATCGGCGGCCAGATCCCGCCCCGCACCGCGGTGCTGACCACGCTCGTCTCTGCCGCCGACACCGTGCTGGCCGCCGTCTCGCTCACCGACCCCGTCAAGTGGAAGCGGAAGTGACCACGGAGCCCGGGGCCGCTCCGGCCGCCGAGACGGGCTTCGACTATGTCGTCATCGGGGCCGGCGCGGGCGGCGGGCCGCTCGCCGCCAACCTCGCCGCCGCGGGCATGCGCACCCTGCTGCTCGACGCGGGTGGCGCCGAGGAGAACGACAACTACCTGGTGCCCGCCTTCCACGCGGACGCCTCCGAGGACCCCGTGCAGTGCTGGAACTACTTCGTACGGCACTACGCCGACGAGCAGCAGCAGCGGCGCGACAGCAAGGCCGTCCCGGGCAAGGGCATCCTGTACCCGCGCGCCGGGACGGTCGGCGGCTGCACCGCGCACCACGCGCTGATCACCATGTATCCGTACAACCGCGACTGGGACGCCATCGCGGCGGAGACCGGTGACCCGTCCTGGCAGAGCGCCGCCATGCGCCGCTACTTCGAGCGGCTGGAGCGCTGCACCTACCGGCCCAGGCCCAAGGAGCTGCCCGAGAGCCCGGGGCCGGCCGCGTTGCTCAGACACGTGCCCTTCGTGGCCGCCCGCTACCGCAACGACGCCCGGCACGGCTTCGACGGCTGGCTGCCGACCACCCTCGCCGACCCCGAACTGGCCGTCCAGGACAAGCAGTTGCTGAAGGTCATCCTCACCGCGGCACAGGACACGCTCGCCGACCTCCTCGACCGGCCGCTCTCTGCGCCGGAGGGGCTCGGCTCCTTCGACGACCCCAACGACTGGCGGGCGCAGACCCATGCGCTGCAGGGCCTGTGGCAGATCCCGCTCTCCACGGCGGACGGACGGCGCAGCGCCGTGCGCGAGCGCGTCCGGGCCGTGCAACGCAGCCACCCCGGCCGGCTGGTGGTGCGGACGAACGCCCTGGCGGCGCGCGTCGTGCTCGACGCGAACAGCGCGGCGACCGGCGTCGACTACCTCGACGGGGCACACCTCTACGGAGCCGACCCCGCCGCCCGGCCGGTCGCCGGAGCGCCGGTGCCGCGCAGGGTCCTCGCCGCCCGCGAGGTGATCCTGGCCGCCGGTGCCTTCAACACGCCCCAGCTACTGATGCTCTCGGGCATCGGACCGCGTGCGGAGCTGCAGGCACACGGCATCCCGGTGCGCGTGGACCTCCAGGGCGTGGGCGCCCATCTGCAGGACCGTTACGAGGTCTGCGTGGTCAGCCGGCTGGACCGCGAGTTCCCGGTCCTCAAGGACTGCGCCTTCCACGGACCGCGGCCGGGAACCGAACCCGACCCCTGCTACCGGGCCTGGCAGCACGGCGAGGGCCCGTACACGACCAACGGCGCCGTCCTCGGCATCACCCGCAAGTCCCGGCCCGAACTCGACGTACCCGACCTGTTCATCCTCGGCGGGCCCTTCGACTTCCGGGGCTACCGTCCCGGTCACTCGCTCGACCGGACGGTCCACAGGGACCGCTTCACCTGGGCCGTCCTCAAGAGCCGCACCCACAACACCGGGGGCCGGGTGCGCCTGCGCTCCGCCGACCCGCGGGACACCCCCCTGGTGAACTTCCACTACTTCGACGAGGGCACGGACAAGGCCGCACTGGACCTCGAAGCGGTGGCCGGTGCCGTGGAGTTCGTACGCGCCATGAACCGCAGGGCCGGGTCCGTGATCCTCAAGGAGCTGTGGCCCGGCGAGGAGGTCGAGAGCCACGACGACATCCGCCGCTTCGTCCGGGACGAGGCCTGGGGCCACCACGCCTCCTGCACCTGCCGGATGGGACGCGCGGACGATCCGGCGGCCGTCGTCGACAGCCGCTTCCGGGTGCATGGGGTGAAGCGCCTGCGGATCGTCGACGCCTCGGTCTTCCCCCGTGTTCCCGGCTTCTTCGTCGCCGCGCCCATCTACATGATCAGTGAGAAGGCGAGCGACGTGATCCTCACCGACGCGGCCCGCACCTGAACCGGCGCGGGCTCCGGATCGGGCTCCGGCAGAAGAACCTGCACGACACCAAGCCGGCCCGTGTCGTTGGGCCTCGCGGGTGACGGTCGGGAGCGGACGCGAGTCCACCCGCCGTGCGCATGATCGCCCGTTAGGCTGGCGCCGCCCCACCGGTCCCGATCTTCCCGGAGGACAGGCCTGGTAACGATCAACCGCGAACGCCTCGTCAGAACGCTGACGTTCTGGCTGCGCCCTGACTTCGCGTTGCGCGTCATCAACCGGTTCCAGAAGATCGTGGGTTTCGACCGCTCGATGGCTCTGGCCTCCAGCGCGCTGACGGCGCTGATCCCGCTCGCGATCATCCTCGGTGTCGTCTTCGACAACCTCGCGAACGGCAACGGCATCGCGAACCGCATCATCACCCGCTACCACCTCACTGGGGGCGGCGCCGAGGCGGTCACCGCCCTCTTCACGCCCGCCGGGCAGGGCAGTTCGAGCGGGGGCGTGTTCGGGCTGGTGTTCCTGACCATCTCCGCGCTGAGCTTCGCACGGGCCTCGCAGCGGCTGTTCGAACAGACCTGGGAGATCAAGCCGCTCAGCGTGCGCAACACCCGCAAGGGCCTGTGGTGGATTCTCTCCCTGGGTGTCTTTCTCGCGGTCACCGGCTGGCTGAACGCGAACCTGCCGCAGGGCCGCGTGGGTCTGGTTCCCGCGCTGTGCGACGTGCCGGTGACCGCAGTCTTCCTGCTGTGGAGCGGCCGGCTCCTGTCCGCGAACCGGATCGGCTGGGTCGACCTGTTCCCGTTCGCCATGACCGCGTCCGTGCTGGCCGGGGTCTATCAGATGGGCGCGACGGTCTACATGCCGCGGCTGTTCAACTCCTACGCCTCGCGGTACGGCTCCGTCGGAGCCGTGTTCGCGATGATCTCCGGTCTCTTCGGCTTCATGATCGTCATCGTCGGGTCCTCGGCGATCGGGCGTGAGGTACGGGACGAACTCGGCCGGATCCGACGGGGGCAGCGCCCCTCGGAGAGGGAGGTCCGCCGCCAGTGGGACAGCGTGGTGGCACAGGCACGCTCACGCTGGCAGTCCGCCCGGGAACAGATCCCGCACCGTCGGGCCAAGGAGCAGGACTAGGGGGCGTCGTTTGGATCAGGCCGGCCGTGACCAACGGTGGGGTCCGGCCGACCCGAGCGGGGTCGTGGGGGTGCCCCCTGGTCGAGCGAAGCCGAGAGCTTGGGGGAGAGTGACGACAACGCGGCTGGGGTCCCCCCTGCTCGAAGAGCTTGGGGGAGTGCGTGCCAGACCCCGCGACGCCGGGATGATCCAAACGACACCCCCTAGGGAAGCAGGTCGTCGAAGGCGACGGTCAGATGGCGCGGGCCACGCAGCACCGCGTTCGGGCGGTACGGCGGTGGGTCCTCGACCAGTCGGGGGTTGCCGAGCCGGCGGGCCAGTTCCGACAGGGCGATCTGGGTTTCGAGGCGGGCCAGCGGGGCGCCGAAGCAGCTGTGGATGCCGCTGCCGAAGCCGAGGTGCTGGATGTCCCCGCGGTCCGGGTCGAAGCGGTCGGGGTCCTGGAAGCGCTCCGGGTCCCGGTTGCCCGCCGCGAGGACGAGCCAGATGCGGGAGCCCTTCGGGATGGTGACCCCGCGCAGCTCGATGTCGGCGATGCAGGTGCGCTGCGGCACGAGCTGTACCGGTGGCTCGTAACGCAGCAGTTCCTCCACGATGTTGACGGACAGTCCGGGATCGTCGCGCAGGCGCTGCAGGACGTCCGGGTGGCGCAGCAGCGTGAGCATGCCGTTGGTGATCAGGTTGACGGTGGTCTCGTGGCCCGCGATGAGCAGCAGCACCGCCGTGCTGAGCACTTCCATCATCGTCATGGCGCCGTCCGGGCCACGGTTGGTCGCCAGGTCGGTCAGCATGTCGTCGCGAGGATTCTTGGTGCGCTCCTCGACCAGTCCGGCCAGATACATGCCCAGCTGCATCCGTGCTTCCTGCGCGGACTTGCGGAACTCGGCGGTGGCGCTCTCGCGGGTGTCCGGGTCGAGGGAGGCGACGAGCGGGTCGACCCAGGCGCGGAAGCGCGGCTCGTCCTCGCGCGGCACCCCGAGCAGCCGGCAGATCACGGTCACCGGGAAGGGGTAGGCGAACTGGTCGACCAGGTCGATCTGCCGCTGGTCCCCGAGGCCGTCGATCAGGTCGGAGACGATCTGGGCGAGGTCACCGCGCATGGAGTCGATCCGGCGGGGCTGGTGCGGCGGGCCGAAGGCGCTGTTGGCCATGCGGCGCAGCCGGTCGTGCTCCGGCGGGTCGAGCCTAATGAAGCTCGGCGGCAGCCCCGTCTCCTCGACCCCCGCCTGGTCGTCGCCCGCGGCGGCGAGGTTGGCGGCGTCGGAGCTGATCCGCGGGTCGTGGAGCAGGCCCTTGATGTCCCAGTACGAGCTGACGACGTAGGGACCGCCCTCCTCGTCCTGCAGCACCGGCGTCTTGTGCAACTCCTTGTACAGCGGATACGGGTTGGCGCGATTGGCGTAGTCGGTGATCTGCCGCAGGATCGAGGCTTGCGTCATGTGGGGTCCTTGGGCGTGCAGGTCCGGGCGGACGTCGAGCGGGGCCGGCCCTCGGTCAGTGCCGGGCCGGGGTGAAGACCAGTTGTCGGTCGGCCGGTGAGTAACCGCTGAGGGTCACGGTCGGGCCGTGTGTCGGCAGCGACGGGTCGGGGAAGTCGGCCGGGACGGGCGTGCGGCCCTCGGGACGGCGGTCCACCGTGGAGAACTCCACCGGGAACGGCGCGCCCGTCTCGATCATCCGCTCGTAGAACCCCAGCCACCGCGTGTTGTCGAAGCTCACGGCGGCGATGATCCGGCCCTGGTAGCCGTACACCCCGACGAAACGGCGCTCGGCCAGCGAGCCCTGCGTGATCATGAGCTGTTCGCCCATGGGCGGTACGCCCACCGACTTGATGTTCACGCCGAACTGCGACGACCAGAAGGCGGGCATCCACAGGTGCGGCCGGCGATCGCTGCTGGGGCTGATCATGTTGTGCGCGGCGGTCTCGGCCTGCGCGATGGCGTTGCCCCAGTGTTCGAGGGAGAGGAACTGGTAGCCGAACAGCGCGTGCGGGGAGCGTGCTACGTCGCCCGCGACGAAGATGTCGTCGGTGACGATGCCCCGGAAGTCGAAGGCACGGCAGCCCGCGTCGCAGGCGATGCCCCGGGGGCCCGCGCCGAGCCCGGATCCGGCCAGCCAGTCGGTGTTGCGGGTGGCGCCGAGCGAGACGACCACGACGTCCGCCTCCACGACGCTCTCGTCGGACAGATGCACGGCGCGCACCCGGCCGACCGTGTCGCCCTCCAGGGCGGTGACCATCACACCGGTGCGCAGGTCCACGCCGTTCTCGCGGTGCATGTCCGCGGCGACGGCACCGATCACCCCGCCCAGGGCACCCGCCAGGGGCGCGCCCGCCCGCTCCGCGAGGGTGACCGGGATGCCCTGGTCCCGGCAGGCGGAGGCGATCTCCGAACCGGTGAACCCGGCACCGATGACGAACACCCGGCGCGGACCGGCCTTCATCCGCCGGTGCAGCCCGACCGCGTCGTCCCGGGTGCGCAGCACGAAGACGCCGTCGAGCTGGGCCTCCGGCTCCTTGGGCCAGGGCCGGGCCCGTACGCCGGTCGCGATCAGCAGGCGGTCGTACTCGACCTCGTCCCCGTCGGCCAGCCGGACCCGCTTGGCCGTCATGTCGAGGCCGGTCGCGGGGACACCGAGGCGCCACTTGGCGTCGACCTCACGACACCGGGGCAATTCGGTGTGGCGCGGGTCCGCCTTGCCCAGCAGCACCGCCTTGGACAGCGGCGGCCGGTCGTAGGGCTCGTACGGCTCGTCGCCGATCAGGGTGAGCGAACCGGTGAAGCCCTCGTCGCGCAGCGTCTCGGCGGCTCGCAGTCCGGCGAGCGAGGCGCCCACGATGACGATCCGGCCCTCGCGCCGGAGCCGGTCCAGATAGTCAGCTGCCATCGGAGGACTCCCGAGCGGCTTGTGAGGGCGCGCCACCCATGCCGTCCAGCCCGTCGGCCGTGATCGCCTGCACCGGGCAGGCGGCGACCGCGCGTGCGAGCCGCTCGCGTTGCTCCTCCTCGGCCCGCGGGTTGTAGACGAGTGACTCCTCGCCGTGCATGGCGAAGACATCCGGTGCGAGGAACGCGCACTGCGCGTACCCCTGGCATTTGTTGAGATCGACGACAAGCCTCATCGACGCTCCGCCCTTTCGGCGGCCAGGTCCGTCGGCGCTGCGCCCGCTCGGCGGGCACTCGCCTCGGGACGGCGGTCATCTCCCGCACGCCAGCATGGAAGCCGGGATGTGGCCGCGCGCGCCGGGACATGCCGATCGGGTGACGTCCCGCGGCGCCGTCCTCAGCCGACCGTGACGGCCTGCCGCCGGCGACCGTTCACCGCGAGGATGTATACGCTCAGCAGCAGCGACCACCCCGGGAACACCAGCTCGGACCAAGGGACGTTCGGCGCGACGAAGAGCAGCGTCAGTGAGGTGAGGAAGCCCAGCAGGGTGAGCCACCGGGGCAGGACTCCGAGGCGATGCCCGAGCACCGACAGCGAGCCCGCGAAGACGGCAGCCATCCGCATCGCGTACCCGGTCATCAGCGTGTACGCGAAGTGGCGGCCGAAGTTCCAGGTGGACAGCTCGGGGGCGCCGCCGGAGGGCTGCTGGGTGGCGAGGACGGCCCAGGCCGCCGCGGCCGCGCCGAACATGGTGGCGGTGAAGACCAGGCCGCTGCCGAGGAAGACGGTGGCGAGGAACTTGTCCTCGGCGTTGCCGACATGGGCACGTACGGCGCCGACGAACCACAGGAAGAAGATGCCGGCGAACGGCACGAGATCCAGGGCCGCGCGCACCGCACCGCGTCGGGCCGAGTCGGTGAACCCCGGGGCGGTGACCGCGTCGGCGCCCTGGGGAATCCCGAGCCGGATCAGGACGATGGCGGCCGCGAGCAGCAGCGCGAAGACGATCCCCGCGAGCCCGGCTGCCCGCGGGGTCTGCAGGGCCTGCTCCCCCGGCCCGATGTTCTGCATGCGCGGCTCGCTTCCTCTCCGGAGGTTCCGGCGGTCCCCGCCACCAGCAAGCCTGCTCCCCGGGAGCCCCGCCACCGGGAGACACCCGAACGGCACACCGCGCGATCCGTCACCTGCGGGGTTCCGGGGCGGGCCGGCCGTTGAACCGCCGAGCTTCGGCGTCGTCGGCCGGCTCGGCCGTACGGTCCCCGGCCAGGCGCCGCTGGGCTTCGGTCAGGTGCCGCAGCGTGGCTGTCGGGCAGTTCGGGAGTCATCGAGCGGCGGGCCGCGGCAAGGCCCGAGTTGTCCCAAGGCCGGCGGGTCCGTTGAAGACGGCGTCCAGGAAGTCGTCGGTCAGGCGCCTGCGTTCGGCTCCGGTCAGCTCGGCCAGTTGGGCATGCGTGCCATCTCCTCGGGGGCCGGCTCCCGTTCGGCCACGGCCGTCAGCACCGCCCGGCGCACCCGCCTCGGCCCGCCCAGGGGCACCCGCTCACCCCCGCCGCCGCCCGAACTCGTCGGCCGACGTCGTCATGTCCTGGGTTCCGATGACCGAGAGAAGCTCCAGCTGGGCGGCGCCCTCGGTGCCGGGCGGGGCGGTGAACCAGAGCAGGCGCTGGCGGCCGTCCTCGCTGAACAGGCTGTGGCAGTCCAGCTCGATGACGCCGAGCGCGGGGTGGACGATGCGCTTGTGGTCCGTCCGGCGGAGCGCGACGTCATGGGTGTCCCAGAGGGCGGCGAACTCCTCGCTGCGGCGGCGCAGCGAGGCCACCATCCGGGTCACCTCGGGATCGCTGCCCCGCTTCGCGGCGACCGCCTGGAGGTCGGCGACGAACACCCGGGAGTGATGGGGGTGGTCCTCCCGGGGGTAGAGCCCGCGGGAGGCGGGGTCGGTGAACCAGCGGTACACAAGGCTGGCCGCGGGTCCGCTCACCGCCGGGGGCGGGCCGACGAGCGCCGCGGCGAGGGGGTTCTGCACCAGGGTCTCGTGCAGGTCGGTGATGACCTGGGCGGGGGTGGTGGTGAGCCGGTCCAGCAGCCCGAGCAGGGCCGGCTGGACATGGGCGGCGGGGCCATGGGTCGCCGGGGGCAGCGGCCGGTCGGCGAGGTGGAAGAGGTGGTCGCGTTCGTCGCCGTTCAGCCGTAGCGCGCGGGCCAGCGCGGCCAGGACCTGGGTGGAGGGCTGGGCGCCGCGACCGCGTTCCAGCTCGGTGTAGTAGTCCGCGGACAGCCCGGCCAGCTGGGCGACCTCCTCGCGGCGCAGTCCGGGCACCCGGCGCCGGGGACCGGTGGGCAGACCGACGTCGGCCGGGCGGATCCGGTCGCGGCGGGACTTCAGATAGGCGGCGAGCTCCGACTGGTTCACTCGTCCATGGTCACGCCTGACGGCGGGCGGAACCAGGGGTCGCCGACCCCAGGGTGGACACAGCCGTGGTTGTCGCGGGAACTCCGGCCGAGGGTGGGGAGGCAAGCAGGGCAACACCGGGTCGCCCGGCGCCACGGACCACGCGTCGTGGCGCCCTCGTACGACATCTTGCGCAGGAGTCACCATGTCCACCCAGGAATCCGCCGCGGCCCCCACCAGGTCCGAGGCGCCCCGCGTCGCCGTCGTCACCGGCGGCTCGCGCGGTATCGGCCGCGAGACGGTGCGCCGGCTGGCCGCCGACGGATACGCCGTCGTGGTCGGGTACGCGGGCAGCCGCGACCTTGCCGAGGCCGCCGTGAAGGAAGCCGTCGCGGCCGGTGGCCGGGCGGTCGCCGTCCGGGCCGATGTCGCCGACGAGGAGCGGGTGGCCGCGCTGTTCGCCACCGCCGGGTCCGAGTTCGGCGGGGTCGACGTGGTCGTCCACGCGGCCGGCCGGATGTTTCTGGCCCCGGTCGCCGAGCTGGATCTGGCCGAGCTCGACGCGATGCACCGCACCAACATCCGCGGCACGTTCGTGGTCGCCCAGCAGGCCGCCCGTACGCTGCGCGCCGGCGGGGCGTTCATCGCCTTCTCCACCTCCGTGGTGGGCCTGGCCTTCCCCGGGTACGGCGCGTACAGCGCGAGCAAGGGCGCGGTCGAGGCGCTCACCATGGTCCTCGCGCGGGAGCTGCGCGGCCGAGACGTCACCGTCAACGCCGTCGCCCCCGGTCCCACCGCCACCGACCTCTTCCTGGAGGGCAAGGACGAGGAGACCGTCGCCCGGCTGGCCGCCCAGCCCCCGCTGGAACGGCTCGGCACCCCCGCGGACATCGCCGAGGTGGTGGCCTTCCTCGCGTCGCCGGCCGGCCACTGGGTCAACGGCCAGGTCGTACGCGCCAACGGCGGCATCGTCTGACCGACGACGGCATCACCCGACCGACAGCATCACCACACAAGGAGAGACCCCACCATGCCGTTCGCGAACTTCAAGGTCCCCGCGGGAAGCCTCGACGAGAAGCAGAAGGAGCTGATCGTCACGCGCACCACCGAGCTCTATGTCGAGATCTACGGTGAGCGCGCCCGCGCCGGCACCATGGTCCTGGTGGAGGAGGTGACCGACGGAGGCTGGGGCATCGGGGGGCATGTGCTGACCCTGGCCATGCTCCAGCAGTCGCCGGACCGCTGACGGACCGGCTCGGTCTCCGTGCTAGAACGCTTCGTCATGGAGACCGAGCCGATCACCCTGTCCACCCCGCGGCCGGTGCGGCGGCCGACGCTCGTCCAGGGCTGGCACGAACTGGCCTTCCTGCACTGGGCGGTGGAGCCGGACCGGGTGGCGGGTCTGCTGCCTGCGGGCACCCGTCCCGACACGCTGGACGGGGTCACCTACGTCGGCCTGGTCCCGTTCCTGATGCGCGGCGTGGGCCTGGGACCGGGGCCGGGCCTGCCGTACCTGGGCACGTTCTGCGAGACGAACGTCCGCCTGTACTCGGTGGACGAGCACGGCCGGCGCGGTGTCGTCTTCCGGTCCCTGGACGCGGCCCGGCTCATACCGGTGCTGGTGGGACGGCTCGGCGTCCGGCTGCCGTACGTGTGGTCCACCATGCGCCTGCGCCGCGAGGGGGACGTGATCACGTACAGCTGCCGCCGCAGGCGCCCGGGCGGCCGGAGCGAGGCGAGCCGAGCCGTCGTGCGGGTCGGCGAGCCGATCGCCGAACCCACGCGGCTGGAGCGGTTCCTGACCGCACGGTGGGGTCTGCATGTGTCATGGCGCGGCCGCACGGTGCATCTGCCCAACGAGCACGCGCCGTGGCCGCTGCACCGGGCCCGGCTGCTCGATCTCGACGACGACCTGGTCACGGCCGCCGGGCTGCCGCCCCTGACGAGCCCGCCGGTCAGTGTGCTCCACTCCCCCGGGGTCAACGTCCGGTTCGGGAGCCCCACCCTGCTTGCATAGGCGCGCTCGGGGATCAGGCGGGCTCCTCGGTCCTCGCCACGCACAGGGCCCAGATGACGAACCCCGAGATGGCGATCATCAGGATCGACCAGACGGGGTAGTACGGCAGGGACAGGAAGTTCGCGACGACGATCAGCGCGGCGATGGCGATGCCGCCCATCCGTGCCCAGAAGGACGCCTGGAACAACCCGAGGCCGATCACGACGGCGATCGCGCCGAGGACGAGATGGATCCAGCCCCAACCGGTCAGGTCGTACCGGAAGACATAGCTGGGCGTGACGAGGAAGACGTCGTCCTTGAGGATCGCCATGATGCCGCGGCAGATGCCGAGCACTCCGGTGATCATCAGCATGACGGCGGCGAACGTCATCAGGCCCGCGGCCCATGCCTGCTTCGTTCCGGTCTGCGTGCGGGGGGTGGTGGTCATCGCTCCGCCTCGTTTCGTCTGGTCCGGCCGTGGTCGTCGTCCGGCCGTGGTCGTCGTCCGGCAGTGGTCTGTGTACGGCGTGCGGCGGTCAGCTCAGGACCTTCGCCTTCGCCCGCTGGAACTCCTCCTCCGTGATGTCACCCCTGGCGCGGATCTCGGACAGCTTGGCGAGCTGGTCGACGCTGCTCGGCTCGGCCGTGCCGCCGGCGGTCTGCCGGATGTAGGTGTCGAACTGCTCCTTCTGCGCCCGCGCGGATGCGAGTTCACGGCCGCTCATGCCCCTGCCCCGCGCGATGACGTAGACGAAGACACCGAGGAAGGGGAGGAGGATGACGAAGGCCAGCCAGCCCGCCTTGCCCCAGCCGCCGAGCGAGTCGTCGCGGAAGACGTCGAGGATGACCTTGAAGAGCAGGATGAACCACATGATCCACACGAAGAACCAGAGCATCGTCCAGAACGCGCTCAGGAGCGGATAGTCGTAGGCGAGGTACGTGTGTACGGCCACTTGTCTCCTCCTCCGTTCGGGGTGGACGCCCTCGTGGCGGCCCGTGCCCAACTCAGCGTGTCCGCCGCGCCGGCCGTGCGCCTCACCCGATGAGGGTGATCGGCGGGCCGAGGCTCACACCGTGTCCTTCTGAGCCCTGCGGATCGCGGCCCGGAGGGCGAACGCCATCACCAGCTCCGCCAGTCCGAGCAGGACCAGCCACAGGCCCAGCAGCCGGGTCAGAACGACCGCGGACTCGGTCGGCAGCGCAAGGACCACGATCCCCGCGACGACGCCTAGCGCACCCACGCCGGCGAGGACGCCCCGGTGCGGCAGGCCCTTGACGGCGACGGCGGTGTAGAGGGTGAGCATGCCGGACACGAGCCAGGCCACACCGACGATCAGGGACAACGCGGCGATGGTCTGCAGGGGGTGACGCAGGCACAGCACACCGGCCACGACGAACAGCGTCGCGACCAGGACCCGGGCGAACCGCTCGCCCTGAGCCTCCCGGGCGAACGCCGAGACGAATCTGAGCACACCGCTCACCAGCAGATACAGGCCGATGACGACCGCCACCACATGCAGCGTCCCGTGCGGCCACACCAGGATCACGATGCCCGGAATCAGGGTGACGAGCGCCGAGGTCAGCGCCCAGCCCCAGGAGGCGCCGAGAGCGGCCATCACCTCCAGGGGATCCCCCTGCGACCCCAAGGACGTGCCGTAGGGGTCCTGGTCCGGTCCGGCACCAGGTCCCGAATGCGACGGTACGGGCATGGCTCCTCCTCACTCCGGCAGCTGGCGCATCTCCAGGACGTGCAGCCCCAGCGACTGGCACCTGGCCAGCAGTCCGTAGAGGTGCGCCTCGTCCACGACCGGGCCGAACAGCAGCGTCTGATCCGACACGACGACATGGTCGAGCTCGGGAAAGGCTTCGACGAGCGTCTCCGACAGGTGTCCGTCGATGCGGATCTCGTACCGCATGAGCTGCTCTCCCCGCGGGTGGAGTGTGGCGCAGGCGAACTGTGGCTTCCTGCCGATCCTCCGCCGTGACGCGCCGCCCGGCCTCACCCGGCAGAGGTGATACGGCGGGCCGCGGGGTACCGGGACAGTGCGGCGCACCGGACCGCGCACCGCGCCCGACCAGCGCCTTCAGGCCCCGAATGCGGCGGCTTGCGGCACGGGGCACGCTGGGAGATGCGCGTGAGCCCCGGAGGTGGTTCCTGTGGCGTACAGCCGTCCCGGCCGGCAGGTGGACGAGAGGGCTGCCTCGATGGTGGAGGCGCTGTTCACCCAGTCACCGGTCGGGCTGCATCTGCTGGACACGGAGCTGCGCGTCGTGCGCGTCAACACCGCTACGCCTGCCATGCGGAACATCCCCATGGACCAGGTGATCGGACGCCCGCTCCGCGAGGTGTACGACGTCGTCGACGACCAGGAGGAACTCGAGGCCGAAGCGCTCAGGGTGCTGGAGACCGGGGTCCCGATGCGGGACCGCGTCGTACGGGCGCGCGTCAAGGGGGACCCGCCGCGGGTGGGCCACTTCGAGATCACCGTGCTGCGGCTGGAGAGCCCTTCCGGCGCGGTGATCGGGCTGGCCGTCACCGCGGTCGACGTCACCGAACGCGAGCGGAACCGGGCCCGCGTCGAGGTCCTCGACTCGGTGCGCCGGAGGGTGGGGCGCATGCTGGACGCGGCGGTGACCGGTGAGGAACTCGTCGAGGCCCTGGTGCCCATGTTCGCCGACGTCGCCGTCGTCGAAGTGGTGGACGCCGTCATCCGCGGCGACGATCCGCCGCTCGCCCCGCTGCCCCGGGGCACGCCGCTGATGCGCACCGCGTTCCGCGCCACGAGTTCGCACCCGCCGAAGGCGCACCCGGTGGGTGACGTACGCCGGCTGCCGGCCCCCACTCCCTTCTCCCAGGCCCTGACCGACCTGCTCCCGCGGGTGGTCCCCCTGGAGCGCGACGCCCCGTGGCTGGCCGTCGACCCCCCGCGCGCCGAGGCCATCCACTCGTCGCGCGCCCACACCCTGCTGGCGGTGCCGCTCACCCTGCGCGACACGGTCGTGGGCCTGGTGAGCCTCTACCGCGTGGGGGAGACACCCCCCTTCGACGAGAGCGACAGACGACTCGCGGTCGAGCTGGCCGCCCACACGGCCCTGTGCATCGACAACGCCAGGCGCTTCGTCCGGGAGCACACCGTCGCCGCGACGGTCCAGCGCCAGCTGCTGCCCCGTACACCGGAGAGCCACGCGTCCCTGGAGACCGCCTATCTGTCCGTCACCGGTGCCGATCCCGGGTCCTGGTACGACACCATCGCCCTGTCCGGCGCCCGGACCGCGCTCGTGGTGGGGAGCGTGTCCGGGCACGGCCTCAACGCGGCCGCGACCATGGGCCAGTTGCGTACGGTCATCCGCGCGCTGTCCGCGTTCGACATCGCCCCCGACGAGCTCCTGGCCCGGCTGCACGACACGACGACCCAGCTGGCCGCGGAGCGCGCGAATCTCCCGCTGGGCGATCCGCTGCGCCGCGAGACGCTCGCCGCGGACTGTGTGTACGCGATCCACAATCCCCTGACCGGCACCTTTGCCATCGCGGGAGCGGGCCGGCTGGCACCTCTCCTGGTACGGCCCGACGGCACCGTCGGCATCCCGGACCCGCCGACCGGACCCCGGCTGGGCACGGACGCGGACGCGCCGTTCACGTCTGTCGAGTTCGAGGCGCCGGAGGGCAGCGTCCTGGTCTTCACCAGTGACCCCCTGCTGACCTCGTACCTCGCGGACTCCCCGGGACCCCTGCACTCGTCCCCGGAGTACCTCGACCGCCCGCTGCAGGAGCTGTGCGACGCGGTCGTGTACGCGCTCCCGGCGGGCCTCGGTGCCGGCGACGCCGCGGTGATCGTCGCGCGGGTCCGCTCCCTGCCCGCCGACCGTGTCGCCTCCTGGTACCTGGACGCCGATCCCGCCGCGGTGGCCGAGGCCCGGCATCGCGTCCGCTCGCAGCTCACCGCCTGGAAGGTGGACGACGAGACCGCCTTCAACACCGAGCTCATCGTCAGCGAGCTGGTCACGAACGCCATCCGGTACGGGGACCCGCCCCTGGAGCTGCGGCTGATCCATGACCGCAGCCTGACGTGCGAGGTCCGCGACGCCGGTGCCGCGGCGCCGCATCTGCGTCACGCCCGCACGGTCGACGAGGGCGGACGGGGTCTGTTCATCGCCTCGCAGCTGGCCCACGCATGGGGCACGCGGTACGGGGACGAAGGCAAGACGATCTGGACGGAACAGTCCTTCGCGTCGCGGAAGGACTCCCGCTGATCAGGCTGTTTCCTGTCCTGGCGGGCCCGGCGCCGACGGCTGTCCCTCGGCCTCCGCGCGGCCGCTCGCGGCCAGCAGAGCGAGCAGGGCCAGTACGGCGAGCAGCACGAGCACCAGGAGCAGGACCGTCAGAACCGTCGGATGGTTCCACAGGGCGAAGACCAGGGCCACGATCAGCAGCGTGGCGAGTGTGATCGCCCGGCGGTACGACTGCGCCCACTCCCCCGCCCGGCCCGTACGGATGTGGTGGTCCGCCGCCCAGCGGGCCGTGGCGTCCGCGGTGCTCTCGGACCTGCCGCGCACGGCAACCGGCAGCCTTCCCGGGCCGATGAAGTAGGCGCCGAGCGCGATGACGACGCCCAGGACGATCGCCGTGCGCAGGCTGACGCGCAGAAAGCGCACGAGCGTGTCGAAGATCGCGGAGGCCGCCGCCTTCGACTGCACCTCGGGCGGGAGGTGGTCCAGGTAGTAGTCACGGGCGACGATCAGCGCGACGGCCACGACCAGACAGGCGAAGGCCGCGCCCAGCGCGGTGCGGGCCAGGGCCCGCCGTCGCCCGCGGGCCAGCAGCACGCCGCCGACGCCGATGAGCACGACGATGACGGGGAGCCAGTTGCCGAGCGCGTCCAGCAGCCGGGCGCCCTTGCGGGCCTTGGCGAGCTCGTCGGAGTGGAAGAGCACCAGCTGCTTGTTGACCGTGGGGATGTACTTCGCCGGGGAGAGTCCGGCGTCGACCAGCTGTTTCTTGACCTGTTCGACGGCCTCGCCCACGTCGAGGGTGACGGTGCCGCCGGAGACGCCGACCGAGCCGCGGCCCTTGCCGGTGAGCGCGTGCACGACGGCGTTGTGGGCGGCCCGGTTGGCGTCCGTCCACACCTTGGCGAAGACGTCGCTCTGCACCACCCGGGTGGCCACCTTGGTCACGGCCTGGTCGACCGCGGAGTTCAGCTGCGGTCCCAGGTTCTTCAGGGCGTCGCCGGCGCGGGGCGGCAGTCCCTGGGACTCCAGCCAGGTGGCGATGTCCCCGGCAACCTGCTGCCCGTCGACATGCACGGCCACGGCCTCGGTGATCCGGTGCACCGCCGCGTCCTGGACGGCCGGATCGGTGGCGAGGGGGGCGACGGTGGAGACGTACCGGTCGTTGTCGAGCACGATGTCGTGCACCCAGGTCGTCAGCAGGGCGACGGGGACCAGGATGCAGGTGAGCACGATGAGCACGGCCGAGGCGACCTTGCGGGCCACCCGGCCGGCCGCGGTTCCCTGGGCCGTCCCCGGACCGCCCGGGGCCGGCGGGGTGCCTTCCGGGCCTTGACCTCGACCGGGAGAGGAGCCGGGGTCGTGCGCATCGCTCATGGGACCTCCGGCCGGGTGCGTGTCTGTCCACCCATTGCGTCAGCGTGCGGGCACCGGGGCACGCCGACGGCGTCCATCCGGGCGAGGAAGCGGGAGATCGGGCCCGTGCCGGAAGGCGTCCGTCGGCCATGGGATGGCCAGTCCACCGGGCGTGGGGCACGCTGGAGAGGTGGGTGCGCGGCAGGGCCTCGTGGGTCTGCGGCAGTCCTGGCAATCGAGTCACGCGCTGCTGCTGCTTCCGATCGCGCTCATCGTGGTCATCACCGTGGTGGACATCCGCACCCCCGCGGACGTCCATCTGGGACCCGCACTGGTCATCGCGCCGGCGCTGACCCCGTCCTTCGCCGGGCCCTGGGCGACCGCGCTGGTGGGGGCGCTCGCGGTCGCGGCCCAGACGGTCATCGCCGTCTTCCACGGCGGGCTGACCACCACGAACCACATCATGCAGATCGCCACCCTGGCCGTACTCACGGCGCTCGTCGTGGTCTACTGCGCGGTCCGCGACCGGCACCGTGCCCAGCTGGCCCAGGTCCGGTCGGTGGCCGAGGCCGCCCAGCACGTGCTGATGTGGCCGCTGCCGGAACAGATCGGCCATCTGCGGATCGCCTCGCTGTATCTGGCCGCCGAGGACGAGGCCCAGATCGGCGGGGACCTGTATGCGACCACCCGGGTCGACAACACCGTGCGCGTACTGATCGGTGATGTGCGCGGCAAGGGTCTGTCCGCCATCGGCGAGGCAGCGCTGCTGCTCGGCGCCTTCCGCGAGGGCGCCCACCGGCACGCGTCCCTGCCGGACCTCGCCGCCACGCTGGAGCAGAGCGTGACCCGCTACACGGCCGACTTCGAACCGCCCGAGGAGGCCGGGGAGCGCTTCGCCACCGCCCTGCTGGTGGAGATCCCCGAGGACGACGCGGTCACCCGGATGACCAGTTGCGGCCACCCTCCGCCGATGCTGCTCAGCCCCGGTCACGCGGTCTCGGTGCCGAGCCTGCATCCGGCACCGCCCTTGGGGGTCCACATGTCGAAGCCCGGGGACTACACGCTGGACGTGTTCTCCTTCGAGCCCGGCGACACCCTGCTGCTGTACACCGACGGTGTGATCGAGGCCCGTGACGCGGGCGGCCGCTTCTACCCGCTCGCGGAGCGCGTCGCGCAGTGGACCGAGGCCAGCCCGGAGGCGCTCATGCACCACATCCGGCGCGATCTGCTGGCGCACTGCGGCGGACGCCTCGACGACGACGCGGCCCTCATCGCCCTGCACCGCACTGCGGCCGTCCATCGCCGGCACCATGGACGACTGATCCATTCCGACGCGCATCCGGGCACCGGCTGAGACCCGGGACCAGGGAGGCTCTCCCCGGCCCCGGCCCCGGACCCGGATCCGGCCGCGGACCCGGCCGCGGTCACGGCTTGCGGGCGACCGCCCCGTACATCGCGATGTCCTCGTCCCGGATGTTCTGCTCGCCCGTGCCGTCCGGGTGCCACTTGTGGACCTGGACGATCCCCGGTTCGGTCAGCTCCAGGCCCTCGAAGAACTCATGGGCCTCGTCGATGGTGCGCAGCCGCATCGGCATGTTGCGGGCGGCGTACTCGCGGGCGACCCGGCCCACCTCCTGTGGTGCGAACTCGGCGGTGCCGATGGACATCGCCAGATAGCTGCCCGAGGGGAGCGGCTCCAGGAGGCGGCGTACGACGCCGACCGCGTCGTCCTCGTCGAGCATGAAGTGGACGATGGCGATGACGGTGAGCGCCACCGGCTGTGTGAGGTCGAGGGTCTCGCGCAGTTCGGGTGCGTCCAGGATGGCCGCCGGGTCGCGGAAGTCGGCCTCGATGTACGACGTCCTCCCCTCGGGCGCGCTGGCGAGCAGTCCCTGGGAGAGGGTGAGGACGATGGGGTCGTTGTCGACGTAGACGACCCGTGACCCGGGCGCCACCGACTGGACGATCTCATGGAGGTTCGGCGAGGTGGGGATGCCGGTGCCGATGTCCAGGAACTGGCGCATCCCCGCCTTCTCGGCGAGCCAGCGCACGGCACGGTTCATCCAGTCCCGGTTGGCGCGCATATGGATGGGGAGCGCGGGCCACTCCCGGGACATGGCGTCGCCCGCCTCCTTGTCAGCGGGGTAGTAGTCCTTTCCGCCGAGGATGTAGTCGTAGATCCGCGCGGAGTGGGCGTTCTCGGTGTCGATCCGGTCGGCCGGCCATCCGTTGTCGGGCAACGTCATGTCTCCCATTCGGTCGGGGCTGCGGGGGTGGCGAGGTCAAGTCCAACTCTCAGTGTCAGCCGGGTGGTTCAGAGGAGGAAGTCGGCGTCACCCGCCTTCACTCCCGCCAGGAAACTCGTCATCTCGCGGGGTGTGAAAACCAGCGCGGGCCCGTCGGGATCGGTCGACTGGCGCACGGCGACCCGCCCGTCGGCGAGCTTCTTCACTTCCACGCAGGCGCCTCCGGCGTCGTCGCTCCACGGTTTCGTCCAGCCGCGAGCGCCCAGTTGCCGGGACGGCATGCCGTTGCGTATGGGGTGGTGCACGTCAGAGCTCCTTGCGAATCGCACCGAGGAGGGCCTCGGTCTTCTTGGCGGGCGCCGCCTGGGCACCCAGCCGGTCCAGGGCCTCGCGGTACACCACGACGTCATCGCCCTTGTCGAGGTAGACCGCGCCGACGAGGCCATTGAGGTAGACGATGTCGGGCAGTTCGGGGGCCCGGAACCGGAACAGATGGAAGGCACCGGCCCGCATGGCCGGGTGCGGGCCATTGGCGAACGGCATGATCTGCAGGGTCACCTGGGGCAGCCGGTTGACCTCGATCAGATGGTCGATCTGCGCGCGCATCACCTCGGCGCCCCCGACCGGCCACCGCAGCACCGTCTCGTCCATCACGACCCAGACGCGCGGCGGCCCGTCGCGCGCGAGGAGTTCCTGGCGGCGCATGCGCAGGGCGACCCGGCGCTCCGTGGCCTCCCCGGGGGCGTGCGGATTGCCCGCGGTCAGCAGGGCGCGCGCATAGTCCTGTGTCTGCAGCAGCCCGTGGACGAACTGGTTCTCGTAGGCGCGGATCTGCAGCGCCGCCTGCTCCAGGCTCAGATAGGCGGCGAACCAGTCCGGCATGACGTCGCGGTACGTGTGCCACCAGCCGCGCCTGTTGGCCTCGCGGACGGACTGCAGGAACGTGTCGATCTCCTGCTGGTCCGTCACACCGTAGGTCTGGAGCAGCTTTTCGGCGTCCGCGAGCCTGAGCCGGGCCACCTTGGCGGCCTCCATACGGCGGATGGTGGAGTGGCTCACGCCGATGGCCGCGCCCGCCTGCTCGTACGTCAGACCGGCCCGGGTCCGCAGTTCCTCCAGCTGTCTGCCGAGGATCATGCGCAGGACGGAGGGGGCACCACCCCAGTCGGTCTCCGCCGTCACGACTACCCCCTCCCATCTGGCTTCAGGGTCACCGTCTCACGCGCTCGCTTTTTGCCGGGCTCATTCGATCACTTCTTGACCGAAGCAGAATGCACATCGCCCATTGCAATTTTCAACTTGCAGGTTGCGAGCGGTTGTTGGCAGATGCCACAGTGGACTCACTGCTCCGACCGACCGAAGGAGCGGGCGAGACAGTCCGGTTGGGGGAGATTGGGCTGCGATCCGGCGCGTGCGGCGCGGGTCGTCGTCTGCTCCTGCCGTGGGCGGGGGCACGCGACACCGACGCCCCCCACTGTGCGAGGCCGGACGAAAGGCGTACGGCAATGGCACCACCCTCCCTCCCCCAGCCGCTGGAGCGACGGCCCGAGAACCGGCTCCCGACGGCCCCCAGACCACCCGGAGGCGAGTACGCCGGTCGACTCCCCGGGCCCCACGGCCCCGACCGCCTCGCCTCCGGGGCCGAACCGCCCCGCCGGACCCATGTGTTCGTCCTGCCCGCGACACCGGCGTCCGTCGGCACGGCCCGCAGAGGCGTTCACCAGGTGCTCACCGACTGGGGTACCGGCGAGGACGCCTGCGACGACGCCGCCGTCATCACCTCCGAGCTCGTCACCAACGCGGCCACGCACTCCGCCAGTGAGCGGATCGTGTGCCGGCTGCACACCACGGCGCACCGGATCCGCATCGAGGTCGAGGAGCAGAACCGCGGCCCCACGCTCCCGACGCCCCGCCGTCCGGGTCCCGAGGACCAGAGCGGGCGCGGTCTCTTCCTGGTCGACGCCCTGAGCAGCGGCTGGGGAGTCACCGCCGCCCCGCACAGGTCCGGGCGGATCATCTGGGCGGAGTTGTCTCCGCGGGCGGACACACCCCCGGCAGCGACCCCGGCTCCCGAACGGCCCGTCCCCCACCCGGCCGAAGGACCCTCACCGCATGGACGCACACACCCCTGACCCGCGCCTGCCGCACTCCGTCCCCCTCACCGTCCGGCCCCGCGGTACGAGCCCGTCGCGGAGACCGCACCGGGCCCTCGTCGGTGTCGGTCACGGACATCGCCGTCGGGCCCGGTGCCTGGACTCAGTAGCCGATGGAGAAGGTGGCGTCCGCCTTCTCAGTAGCCATGGAGACGGGGTCGATGCGCAGGACGTAGTTGGAGTGCCTGATGTAGCGGGTGGGGAAGTTGTACGAGCGGAACGACGTCCAGGTGGCGTCGGCGAGGCCCGCGGTCCCGTAGAACGTGGCGTCCTGGGCGAACGTCGACGTGCCGTCGTCGGTGTCGAGTTGCAGTTGGTAGTTGTAGTGCCGCAGATAGCGGGTCGGGTAGTTGACCGACTGGAAACGCCCGCGCTGTCGGCCAGACCGGGGTACGAGCTTCCACTGGGAGTCGGTGTACGGATCGAAGGGGTAGGCGTCGATCCGGCCGACGTAGTTGGAGTGGCGGACGTAACGGTCCGGGTGTGACCACGGGGTTGTTCTGGTTCAGCGGCATCCAGTGCAGCGAGTCCGTGCTGACGGCCAGATGGAGGCCGTAGTGGGTGCCGGTGCCGTTCGGTGACTCGGTGAAGTACCCCATGACGTAGGCCGAGTCGGCGGCGTGCGCGGGGCGCGCCCCGAGTGTCATCGGTTGCCGCGGCCAGGGGCACGGCCGCCGCCCTGCTGAGGAAGAGCCGCCAGGTGTCGCTTGTGACCGGCAGCGTGAACGGCTGGTTCAGCACGCCCCGTTCAGCTTCCCTGGGCCAGTGCCGTGACCTCGGCGGCCGTCAGTGTCCTGCCGTACACACGGAAGTCGTCCACCGCCGCCTTCAGATACGGATCGGGATACTGGGACCTGCCGATGTAGCCGTTGCGGATGTGGTTGCCGAAGTAGCGTGGTTCGACCGTGACCGCCGCGTTCCGGCCCGCTTCCCGGCCGTCCACGTAGAGCACGGCGGTTCCGGCGCCGTACGTCACGGCCACGTGCACCCAGCGGTCGGTGGGCAGGGGGTCGGCGTCGATGCGCTGCTCGGCTCCTCCGCCTCCGGCGGTGATGGCGTACCGGAGGGTGCCGGCGTCGCTGCGCGGGGTCAGGAACATGTTGGCGCTCACACCGGTGCCGAAGTCGAACACCCGGCTCCAGGTCGCCGGCTGCCCGGTCAGGCTGACCCAGGTCGCGACCGAGTACGCGGACGCTCCGGCCAACAGGTCCTCGCCGAGGGTGACATGACCGTCGTTGCCGTCCAGCGCCACGGCACCGGCGATGTGGCCCCGCGTCCAGGACGCGCCCCCGGCGAGCGACGCGGCCTTTCCGCTGCCGGTGGCGTCGGCGGCCGTCGTGCCGGAGGTCTCGTCGAAGGGGTGCCAGACCGCGAACTCGGGGGGTGCGGCGGGTGGTTGGCCGGTCAGCCAGTAGACGTTGTAGTGCTGGTGATGGACACGGGCGATCGGCAGCAGGGGGACGGTCCTGCCGTCGGCGGTCGCCGTCAGGCGCAGCGGGTCGGCCGATGTCCGGCGGATCGAGGCGAGGTCGAGCCGCGGCATCCAGGGGTTGGCGGTGTCTCCGTAGGCGCCGGCCAGGACCACGGGTCCGTACAGGACGGCCCGAACGTCGGGGTCGTCGGGTGTCGCCTCCACGGTCGGCCGCATGGGCAGTGTGACCTCGACGCGGTCGCCGGTGCGCCAGGTGCGGTCGAGGGTCAGCCGACTGCCCGCCGCCGGGCGGTCGGAGAGGGTGCGTCCGTTGAGCTTCACCCGAGCACCCGAGGCCCAGGCGGGGACGCGGACCACCAACTGGTGTGCGGCGCCTCCGGCGGCCACGGTGAGCACGGTCGAGGAGGCGTCGGGCAGGCTGGTGGTCTGCCGCCAGGTGATGCCCTTCTCCCGCCAGTCGACCTGGGACGGTATGAACAGGTTGACCAGCAGCCGCTGTTCGTCGTGCGTGTAGATCGTGTCGGCGAACTTGGCCTGGGTCTCCATGCCGGTGCCGTGGTCGCAGGAGAAGTTGTCGTAGTCGGTGGAGTAGGCGTCGGGGTCGGTACCCATGAACGAGGGCTGCTGCTTGAACGCGCCGGGCGCGAGACCGGTGTAGTAGATGTTGAAGCCGTGCGCGGAGTCGGGGTCCTGCTCGCCGAGCATCTGGTTGAGCAGGGTGCGCTCGTAGTAGTCGAGGAGGTCGGTGCGGTCCGGGGCGTGGAGGTGCAGCAGCCTGGTCAGCTTGAGCATGTTGTAGCTGTTGCAGTTCTCGCAGGTGCCGTTGGACAACTGGCCCGCGATGACGTCCGGTTCGTGGAAGGCCTCGCCGTTGCTGTTGCCGCCGATGACATAGGTGTGGTGATCGGTGACGATCCGCCAGAAGTTCTCGGCGATGGTGCGGTAGCTGTCGGGCAGGCCCTCCTGCCACAGCCGCATCGCCCCGACCATCTTCGGGATCTGTGTGTTGGCGTGCAGTCCGGCCAGCCGGTCCTCGTTCGCGGCCAGCGGGTCGAAGACCCGCGCATGGGTGAAGCGCTCGGCGACTTCCAGCCAGACGGTGTCGCCGGTGATCGTGTGCAGATCGGCGAGTACATCGTTCATGCCGCCGAACTCGGTCTCCAGCACGCGCTGCATCTGATCGTGGCTCAGCCTGGCGGTGCGCCGGTCGACCCACGCGCCCATGCCGAGGACCACGTCCAGGGCCTGGCCGTTGCCCGCCAGCCGGTACTGGTCGACGAGTCCCGCCATGATCTTGTGCAGGGTGTAGTACGGGGCCCAGACGCCCGTTCCGGCCTCCAGCCGGTCGAAGAAGCTCTCCGGAAAGGCGGACAGGTAGCCCTTGCCGAAGCCCGCCGACGACGACGCGGCCTGGCACGCGGCCAGCGCGGCGACCAGTTGGCGGCCCTTGTCGCGCAACACGGTGTCCCCGGTGTTGGCGTGGGTGAGGGCGAGACCGGAGAGCAGATGGCCGGTGGAGTGTCCGCGCAGCTCGACCGAGGGCCCTTCCCAGCCGCCGCAGGGCTGGGCGGTACTGGGCAGACCGACGTTGCGACGGAAGGTGTGCAGCAGGCGGTCGATGTCGACGAAGCGCAGATAGGCGGTGTTGCGGCTCTGGTTGTCCTTGAACGGCCCGGTCAGCAGGGAGACCGCCCCGAGGGGGAAGGGCTGCACCTGTGGGGCGTTCACCGGGCGCGCGTCGGTGGGGCGTTGTGCCGCGTGGGCCGCGGGGCCGCCGGTCAGGTTCAGGGCCGCGGCCGCACCTGCAGCGGTGAGGAAGGTCCGTCTGCCAAGAGGTGGGATCACGAAGTCCTCCGCATGTCGATGACGCGGGGCGGAGAGTCCCATTCCCCGCCCCACTGGCGCTTGTTCGAAATATCGAAGACTGTGCGACATGCTGTGCGGGCTCTACGGTAGGGGACTGACTCCTGATGTCAATGACACCCGTGAGACGTACTGAGCCGGACTCACGCGTCCGGGCCGGGACTTGTTGTGGTCGTGGTCATGGCGCACCCTGTTCCGGGCACGAGTCATGATCGTGTGGACCGGACAGTGCAGACCGAAGAACGGGGAGGAAGCCATGGGCGACGGGATGTCGCGGGCGATGTGGGAGCGGTACGAGCCGGTGCACGACCTCGTCTACTTCACTCCGGAGGCACGTGAAGCCGCGGACGGGCTCGGGATGCGCGGCTTCTGGATGGGGTACTTCGCGCTGCGCGCCGCGCCGCTCGGCGCGGTGCCCGCCTCCGTCGTGACCGGATCCTTCTTTGTCTTCCATCCCGACCGCGTGGCGCGGGCGCTGCCCGACGCATGGGGATTCGCGGGCCCGGCCGACGCCCTCGCGGCGCGGCAGCAGGCGATGGACGCCGCGATGACCCGGCTGTTCGGCGCGGACGTCGTCGGCTCGCCGGAGATGACGGAGGCCGCCGATCTGGCCTGGGAGGCGGCCACGGCCGCGGACACTGCGGGCCGTGTGCTCGCCGCCGCCAACCAGGCCCTGAACCGTCCCGCGCCGGCGCATGTGCGGCTCTGGCAGGCACTGACCACGCTCAGGGAGCACCGGGGCGACGGGCACTTCGCGGTTCTGGTGGGTCAGGGGCTGGGGCCGGTCGAGGCGATGGTGCTGAAGGCGGCCGCCCGTGAAGGGGACCGGGAGATACTGCGGGACACCCGCAAGTGGGAGGCCTCGGCATGGGAGGCGGCCGAGAGCGCACTGCGCGAACGCGGGTGGCTCGGGGAGGACGGGGCCCTGACCACGGCGGGCGCCGCGGCGCGAGCGGCCGTCGAGGCGCAGACCGACGCAGCCGCCGAGCGACCGTGGACCGCTCTGGGCGCGGACCGCACCGAGCGCCTCGCCGACCTCCTCGAACCACTGGCCCGGACCGTCTGGGACTCCGGGGTGCTGCCCTCCGGCAACCCGGTCGGCGTGCCCCGCACCCCCGGCCGCTGGGGGTTTGGCGAAAAACAGTCGTAGTAACCGTCGAAGTGCCGTGTAATTCAGACGTCTTCGGGATGCCGGAGATGACATTGTGCCGTCCGGGCCCGTCCGGGCCACAGGGGGAGGTAACACCACAGTGAATCGCATGCGCACGTCCGCCACGGTCCTGGCCGCGGTCGGAATCGTCACCGCCGCTCAGCTCGGCCTCGCGGGAGCCGCGTCCGCGCAGACCTCGGCGTCGACGAGCTCCGGCTGCCCGATCGACCTCGTCTATCCGAGCCGCTTCTACGTCGACTCGCACGGCTGGGTCACCAACGGCGGCCTGTACTTCGGGCTCAAGAACAAGAGCACGACCAAGAGCTTCTCGAAGGTCACCTTCACGGTCACCGACGTGAAGAACATCCGCTTCGGCACGGCCAAGCCCACGGGCGGCAAGATCACCAAGAACACGACCAAGGTCGTGTCGGTGTACACGCTGACGCTGAAGAAGAAGGCCGGCCTCGGCGTCAAGGTGCCGACGCACCTGCTCAACACCCACACCTACAAGGTGAAGTTCACCCTGAAGGGCACGGGCTGGAACTGTGCCTCGGACCAGGGGACCTGGGGCAGCTGATCCCCTCGGACCGTACGCTGGTGACCGTGGTCGAGCGCGGCGAAACAGCGGGCGAGGGGCCGGGCACCGCGGTGTCCCGGCTCACCGGTCGTCCGGTCACCAGTGTGCGGGCGTTGTCGGGGAACCTTGCCGAGGTAGTGCTCGACGGTGGCCGGGCCGTGATCGCCAAGCGTGGTGATCACGGCCCGGGCGCCGTACGGGCCGAGGTGGCCGGGCTGCGCTGGCTGGCCGCCGCCGGGGCGGTCCGCACAGCGCATGTGCACGGTCACGACGAGCGGTGGATGGTGATCGACCGCGTCCCGGACGGGCGGCCCGGCGCCGAGGCGGCGCTCAGTTTCGGCCGTGAGCTGGCCGTCCTGCACACCGCCGGGGCACCGGCGTTCGGCGCCCCGCCGCCCGACGGCCCGGTGGAGGCGTACATCGGTCTCGCCCCCATGCGCAACGTCCCCGGCACCGACTGGCCGCGCTGGTACGCCGAGCACCGCGTGCTGCCGTATCTGCGCGACGCCGTCGACAACGGCACGGTCCGCCCCGGCGAGGCCACCGTCGTCGAGCGCGTCTGCGCGCGGTTGCCGGAGCTCGCGGGACCCGCCGAGCCGCCCGCCCGGCTGCACGGCGACCTGTGGAACGGCAATGTGCTGTGGGGAGCCGACGGTCATGTCTGGCTCATCGACCCGGCCGCGCACGGCGGACACCGCGAGACCGACCTGGCGATGCTGCACCTCTTCGGCTGCCCCCACCTGGACCGCGTACTGGAGGGCTACCGGGAGACCGCGCCCCTGGCCGAGGGCTGGGAGGAGCGCACCGGCGTGCACCAGCTGTTCCCGCTGCTGGTGCACGCGGTGCTGTTCGGCCGGGGATACGCGGAACGGGCCCTCGCGGTCGCCCGCCGGGCCGCGGCGGCCTGACCGGACCGAGTGGACGGCTGTACTACTCCCCCGCGTCCGGGAGCTGGATCTGGCCGGACTTGATGTAGCGGGCCAGGTTGAGGTGGTCGCCGTGCTCCTCGCGCAGCCCCTCCGCCCACAGCACGCTCTGGGTGCCCTCGTGCTTGACCATGCCCGGACTCACCCCGATCCGGAAGCCACCGGGCAGGGGCTTGCCGTCCTTGTAGGGCAGGAAGTCGAGTGGCCCGGGCCCGTCGGAGGCGTACACCGCGCAGTCGGACAGCACCGCCACCGGGTACTGCCCGGTCGTCCGGGCGGTGGCGAGCATCTTGCGGTGCATGTTGATGCGGGCCTTGGAGATGACGGCGGCACGGATGTCGGGCCGCCACGTGGGCCGTTCCAGTGCCGGCCAGCGCTCCCCCGGACGCCATCCGGTGCGGGCCCGCTCACGCAGCTTGCCGATGCCGCCCTTGACCGTGGCCTTGATCGCCGCCAGCACCAGGGCCAGCTGCGGATCCCGGTCCTTGTGGCCGTCCATCGCGGCCAGGAACTCCTCGGGCGTCATGCCGGAGCTCACGCCGAGGTCGGCCATGGTCGCGACGTACGCGTCACGCAGACGGGTGTACCAGGCGTCCAGGTACGGGCCGTGCTCGGGACGGACGTACGCCTCCAACGGGGCGACCTCGTAGCCGAGTTCCTGCGCGTACGCCACGGTCGGCGTCGCGTACCAGGCCGGGCCGAGCGGCGCGTCGCCGTCCGGGGTGAACGGGCTCGGCAGGCGCGGGTCGAGCCGGATGTGGGAGAGGTCGACCAGCCAGGAACCGGGCAGCGACGGGTCGAAGGCGGGGTTGTGCGCATGGACCGGCGCGCCGAGGCCGACGACGGTGCGGTTGGCGGCCGCCGCGAAGGCCATGTTGACGTCGATCCCGACGAGGTACGGCTGCATACACTCCTCGTCGGTCAGCGGCCGGGCCCAGTCGTAGGCCTCCTCGCGCAGGATCTCGGCCGGGGTGCGCTGGTGGAAGCGCGGCAGATGGGCGAGGAGGGGATGGCCGTCGGGGGCCTCGCACGGGGCGCAGTCCACCGCCCGGGTCAGCGCGCCCGGGTTCGGGGCGGACACCCACTGGTCGTGGTCGTCCTTCACCGCGCGAGTGGGCGGGTGCAGCGCGGTCATCAGCTCCAGGCCGGTGACGGCGGTGGAGCCGCGCGGGGTGAGGACCCGGTCGGCGTAGGTGCCGAGGACACGGGCGAGTTCGACGGGCGGCAGTTCGGCGGCGTCGCCCCAGTGCCGGGCGTCCAGGGCGTGCCAGGCGGGAATGCAGAGCTGGACGCAGTTGCGCCGACCGCCCTGGGCGGGCCGGTAGATACGGGCCCATGGGCCGAATCCGCGCTTGGTGAGCTGCCAGTCGGCCTTCTTCAGCTGCCGGACCACCTTGTGGGACTCCGGGATACGGCCCGCCAGGCGCTCCTCGTCGCTCAGTTCGGCGGGCAGCCCGTAGCGCTCGCAGGCCGCCGCGGTCAGTACGACGAGGGGGTCCGCGTCCTTGCCCGAGCGATGCAGCCGCGGCTGCCCGAGCATCGCCTCGGCCAGCGTCCACTCCACCAGCGCCGGGAGCGACTTCGCGGGCACATCGAGGACCAGCCCGCCCACGCAGTACGCGTTGACCTCACCGTCGGCCGCGTCGACCACGGCGAGGGGGCCGTGCACGAAACGGGGGTCGGCGGTGTCGCCAGGGGCGGACTTGGGGGTGTTTCGCGGGGTGATCCGGGGCGTGTCCCGGGGGACTTTGGCCGCGCCCTTGCTCGCGGCCGGACGGCGCGACGCCGAAGCCGGTCCGCGCCCGGCCGCTCCCGACGCCGGGCGCACGCCGGACGACTCCCCGCCGGATGACTCCCCGCCGGACGGGCCGGCTTCGGCATCGTCCCCGGCGGGCCGCGGCCCGGCGCACGCGCCACCGGCCGCACCGCGCCCGGCGGACGGCTGCTCACCGTCCCTGGCCGACGCCGGATGCCCGACGGCCGTCTCTCCGGCGCCATCCTCGTCCTGTGGCGGCTCTCCGTGCGCATGCGGGACTCCGGGAACCGCGCCCGTCGCCGGTGCGGGAGGCGGTTCGGCCGGATAGCGGTGGGCCAGGCCGTCGAGGAGCCGGCGGTAGGCCTCCAGGCGTTCGCCCTTGGGCTCGGCGCGGCCCGCCTCCCAGGCCTGGATGCTCGGCACCCGTACCCCGAGCGCCTGGGCCACGGCGGCCTGCGTCAGCCCGGCCGTCTCGCGCAGCCTCACCCGCTCCACGGGAGCGGGAAGCACGGTGCCGCCGTCGACGGCGGCGAGCAGGGAGTCGACAGCCGCGAACAGCTCATCGGGCTGGTCCGTCATTTCCACATCCGTCTTTCTACCTGACGCCCTGGCGGATCTCTTCGAGCCGGGTCGTCAGCCGCTGATGGCGCTGCGAGGCGGCCTGGGAGGAGTTCAGTCCCTGGTACCCGGCGATCTGCCGCCAGTCCATGCCGCGGCGCCGCGCCTCCATGACCACCTGGCTCTCCAGCCGGTCCAGTTGATGGCGCAGTTCGTCGAAGAGGCTCAGAGCCGCGCCGACGTCGTCCACCGTCACCTCCGGCACCGGGGTGTCGGCGGCCGTCAGCAGCCGTCCGAGCAGTGCCGCGTCCCGGGCGAGCCGGTGTGCCGGGGCACCGTCATCGACGGGTCGGTCCCCCAGGGCGGACAGCCGCCTGCGGGCCTCGTCGTCCTGGGCGTCATGTGCCATGCGGGCATGCTATCTCAGCCATCCAACGAAACAACGTTCTGTTGGTTCCTTAACGGCGGCTTAAATCGGGCTGAGATTACTCAGAGTAAGGAAACCAACCAGGCGTTCGATTCGTATAAGTGCATGGAAGCTTTGAACAGGGAGAGACCATGCAACCGTTCACGCTCAACTACGCGCGCCCCGCAGTGCAGTTGGAAGTCACCGCTCCGTACGCGTACGACTCCGGACTGCAGTTGAACGTGTTCCCCGATGGCCGGATCGCTGCGACCGATCACGCAACGCTAAGAGCGCTGGGGACCACGACCTCCACGGCCGGTTCCAAGACGCACTTCGACGACTGACCGCGGATCCCCCGATGACCGTGCTCATCCTGACTTCCGACGAGGACGTGACGGCGGACATGGTGGTCCTCCGGCTCAACGAGGCCGGTGTGCCCGTGGTCCGACTCGATCCCGCCGATCTCACCAGCCGGGTCGCCCTCTCGGGCGAGTATGTGCAGGGCGTCAGCCGTGGACACCTGTCCATCGCGGGCCGCCTGGTGAGCATGAACGGTCTGCGCTCCATCTGGGTGCGCAGACCGGGAGTCGCGGCCGCCCGGGCCGCCCACCCGACCGCCTGGCTGACCGAGGAGTCCTCCCAGGCGCTGTACGGCATGCTGCGCTCCACCGACGCCCGCTGGATGAACCATCCCGACGCGGCCCGGCGGGCCCGGCACAAGCCCTGGCAGCTGAAGCTGGCCCAGCGCAGCGGACTGCCGGTGCCGGCCACCCTCATCACGACCTTTCCACAGGCGGCCCGGGAGTTCGCGGAGCGCTTCCCGGACCTGGTGGTCAAGCCGGTCTCCGGCGCGCATCCGCAGGAGCCGCCCCGGGCGGTGCCGACCAGCCGGGTCGCGCCGGACACCGACTTCTCGGCCGTCGCCTTCGGGCCGACCCTGCTGCAGCGACGGGTTGGAAAGCGCGCCGACATACGGCTCACCGTCGTCGGCGACCGGCTGCTCGCCGCGCGCAAGCCGGTCGCCGCGGACGCCGACCCCGACGACGTGGACGTGCGCTTCGCCCCGTCCGCCTCCCCCTGGGTTCCCGTGGACGTGCCCCCACGTACCGCGGAAGCCGTCCACACCTATATGAAGCAGGCCGAAATCGCCTACGGGGCCTTCGACTTCGCGGAGGACGCCGACGGGATCTGGTGGTTCCTGGAGTGCAACCAGTCCGGCCAGTTCGGCTTCGTGGAGATGGACACCGGGCAGCCGATCGCCCGCTCCATCGCGCAGTGGCTGGCGCAGGACGCCGAACCGGTACGGCCATACGTCAACGGTGGCAGGAGAATGACCCCTTGACCGAACCGGCAACGACATCAGGAAGGGGCCACCGTATGCGCGTGGGACTGCTCGGGACCGGACCGTGGGCGCAGGCGGCGTACGCCCCCGCGCTGAGCGGCCACGGTGAACTGGACTTCACCGGGGTGTGGGGCCGCCGCCCGGAGGCCGCCTCGGCGCTGGCCGAGCAGTACGGCACGCGTGCGTACGACGACGTGGACGCCCTGCTCGACGACGTGGACGCGGTGGCCGTGGCGCTGCCGCCGACCGTGCAGGCGGACCTGGCGGTGCGCGCGGCCCGGGCGCGCTGTCATCTGCTGCTGGACAAACCGCTCGCCCTGGACGTCGCCGACGGACGGGCGGTGGTCGAGGCGGCCGAGCGGGCCGGTGTCGCCTCCGTGGTGTTCTTCACCACACGGTTCCAGCAGGAGCCGCAGGCCTGGATCGACGAACAGGCCGCCGTCGCGGGCTGGTTCACCGCCCGGGCGGAATGGCTCGGCGCGGTGTTCACCAGCGACAGCCCGTTCGCCGCCTCGCCCTGGCGCCGGGCGAAGGGCGCGCTGTGGGACGTGGGCCCGCACGCGCTGTCCGTGCTCCTGCCGGTCCTCGGCGACGTCCGCGAGGTGACGGCCGCGGCCCACGGTCCCGGAGACACCGTCCACCTCGTCCTCGACCATGTCACCGGCACGTCGAGCACCCTGACCCTGAGCCTCACCGCCCCGCCCGCGGCGGCCGGGGCGGTGGTCGAACTCCGGGGCGAGGCGGGAGCGACCCTGCTGCCGCGCAGCTCGGAAGGGGCGGTCCCGGCCCTCACCCGAGCCGCCGACGCCCTCCTCGCGGCCGCCCGCACGGGCCGCCCGCACTCCTGCGACGCGGCGTTCGGCCTGCGGGTCACCGAGATACTCACGACGGCCGAGACCCGCCTCAACGGCAGGACCGCATAGACCGCATCCGTTCAGTCCTCGTCGAACGGTTCGTCACTCCACCGGAACCAGGCCCGGTCCCCCTCTATGTGCAGCAGGAACTCGGGGACGGGCCCGTCCGGCGAGGACAGGGACACCCGGCGCCGTATCTCCTCGTACGCCTCCTCCCACAGCTCCCAGTCGTCGTCCCGGTCCGCCAGGGCGAGTTCACGGGCGAAGAGCTCTCGCACGGAGCCGAAGGCGGGGCCGGGCGTGAACCTCCCCGACAGCCAGGGGAAGTCCATGTCGTCGATCAGGATCTCGCCCACGGCCTCCCCGCCACTGCGCACGCGCCACACCGAACCGTCGAACGCCATGCCCGCCCCCTCCGCCGCCCGCTGTCGATCACCGCGCTGTCAGCATGTCACCCGGCACTGACATCCGGAGCCGACCGAAAGGTGCGGCGGCAGGGTCGGGCCTGGTGTCACACGGTGAGCGGGCGCGTACGCACAGGTCGATCGGTGTCTCGCGGACGGGCCCGGATCCGTGCGGGGGCGTAGCTTGGGCTTGTGAGGACGGTGGGCGGGCGCTGGTCGCGCCAGTACCGGGACGAGCGCAGCTGGCTACGGGGCGCTCCTCCGCCGCGGTGGGTACGGGTGCTGCCCGTCGCCCTGCTCGTGGGCGTCATCGCGGCCACCGCCGCCAGCCGCAACTACCTCGACCTGGGGTTCCTGCTGGGCGCGATTCCGCCGCTGGCCGTCCTGTCCTACGGCCCGGCGGCCACCGCGCTGCTCGGGGCCATGGTCATCGTGGTGCTGCACATACCGGCCACCCATCTGAACCGGCCCGGCAACACCGATCTGCTCACCATCATCTTCGTCGCCGTGCTGAGTGTGTTCGTGTCCTATGTGCGAAGTCACCGCGACGCCCAGCTGATCACGGAGCGGACGGTCGCCGAGGTGGTGCAGCGTGCTGTCGCGCCGCCGCTGCCGGAGCGGGTCGGGCGGATCAGGTGCACGGGGCTGTACCGGGCCGCCCAGCACGGGACTCTGGTCGGCGGGGACTTCTTCGACGTGCGCGACGGGCCGTACGGTGTCCGGGCGGTGATGGGCGATGTGCAGGGGCACGGGCTGTCGGCCGTGGCGACGGTGGTGTCACTGCTCGGAGCCTTCCGGGAGGCGGTGCTCGACCAGCCCGATCTGGAGTCGGTGGCGGCCCGCATGGACCGCAGACTGACGGTGGACTCGGCGGGGGTGCGGCATGCCGAGCTGTTCGCCACTGCCATGCTGCTGGAGTTCTCCGGCGACGCCCGCTCGGTACGGATCGTGGCCTGCGGGCATCCTCCTCCGCTGCTGCTGCACGACGGGCGGGTCCGCGAGGTCGGCATCGAGTCGGGCACGCCCCTGGGGCTCGGTCTCGTCGGTATCGATCCGCCGAAGGAGGTCACGGTGGCGCTCTCTCCGGGCGACCGGCTGTTCCTGGCCTCCGACGGGGTGTGGGAGGCACGGGACGACTCCGGCGACTTCTATCAGCTGCCCGAGCGGCTCGCGGAGCTGGCCCGTGACCGCTCGACCGCGCTGACGAAGCTGGTCTGGTGGGATCTCGTACGGCACTGCGGCACCATCCGGGACGACACGACGATGCTCGTCCTCGCCCCCGACCTGCGCTGACCGGGTCAGCCCACGTCCCACAGGAAGCGGTGGGTGTGGATGGCGAAGTACGGGAAGGACTGGACCTGCCCCACGCCCTCGATCTGCCGGACCACGTCGTTGACGAAGTCCAGCAGGTCCTTCGGGCCGGGGGTGACCACCTCGGCGAACAGGTCGAAGCCGCCCGAGGTGAGCACCGAGTAGACGACCTCGGGGCGGTCGGCCAGGGCGTCGGCGACGGCGCGCGGGTCGCCGTCCACGCCGATGCCGAGCAGTGCCATGGCCTGCCCGCCCATGGCCATCGGGTCGGTGACGCCGACGACCTGCACGGCCTTGGCATCCAGCAGCCGCTGCAGCCGCTGCCGGGCCGCGGAGGCCGACAGGCCGACCTTCGGACCGAGGTCGGCGTACGCGATGCGCCCGTCGGTCTGCAGTTCACGCAGGATGGCCCGGTCGATCTCGTCCACGTGCTTCCTCTCCGCCCCTGGCCTGCTTGGGTCAACCCTAGTGGCGTGGCTCAGGCGTTCAGTTCGGCGAGGGCGGCGGCGAAGAGCCCGGTGTGCGTGTCCACGTCCTGCTCGGTGGTGTCGGGGCACATCAGCGCCATGTTGTGGAACGGGGTCAGCAGGATGCCCCGGTTGGCCAGGTAGAGGTGGAGGAAGTCCTCCAGCTCCGGGTCGGCGGCGGACTCGGACTCGGTTCCGGTGCGCGGCGCCGGGTCGGCGAACCGGTACTCGGTGCGGGCGCCGAGGCGGCTGACCGACCAGGGCAGTGCGTGGGCCGCGATGCCCGCGCGGACGCCGGCCTCGAAGCGCTCGGAGAGCTTGGCCATGTGGTCGAACGCCTGGTCGGTGAGGACGTGCTCCAGGGTGGCTCGCATCGCGGCGACGGAGAGCGCGTTGCCCGCCAGGGTGCCGCCGACCCCGCCCATGTCCACCAGGTCCAGGTCGTCGCGGGCGAGCAGCCGCTCGGCCAGGTCGGCCGAGAGGCCGTAGGCGCCGGCCGGGATGCCGCCGCCGATGGCCTTGCCGATGGTCAGCAGGTCGGGTTCCAGGTCCCAGGCGGCGGTGCAGCCGCCCGGCCCGGCGGAGAAGGTGTGCGTCTCGTCGTTGATGAGGAGGGTGCCGTACTGCCGGGTGAGAGCGCGTACGCCGGCCAGATAGCCGGGTTCGGGCAGCACGATGCCGATGTTGGTGAGCGCGGGTTCCATGAGGACGGCGGCGACATCTCCATGGGCGAGCTCGCGCTCCAGCTGCGCGAGGTCGTTGAACTCGGCGACCCTGCTGGTCAGGGTGACGTCGCAGGGGGCGCCGACGTTGCCGGGGCGGGCGGTGCCGCGGCCGTCCGGGCCCACGACGATCAGCGACTCGTCGACGCTGCCGTGGTAGCTGTAGCTGTTCACGAGGATCTTGGACCGGCCGGTGACGGCCCGGGCGAGCCGGATCGCCCAGCGGTTGGCGTCGGTCGCGGTCAGCGAGAAGCTCCAGCGTGCGAGCCCGAAGCGGCGGGTCAGCTCCGCGCCGACCCACTCGGCGTCCTCCGTGGGGAGCATCGCGGTGGCCCCGCCCTGCTCGGCGAACCGGCGGTGCACCGCCTCGGCCACCACGGCGGGCGAGTGGCCGGCCATGGCACCCGTGTCACCGAGGCAGAAGTCGATGTACTCGTGCCCGTCGATGTCGCCGACCCGGGCTCCCCGGGCGGTTGCCAGATAGCGCGGGAAGGCGCCGGCGGTCTTGTTCATCCAGGTCATCGGCACCCGGCCGAAGAGGTGGTCGGCCCGCGCGTAGGCCGCCTTCGAACGCGGGTTGCGGCGCTCGGCCTCGGCGCTCTCGCGGGCCAGGAGGTGGTGGAGACGGGTGCGGTCCATGGAATTCCCCAGTGGCGACGGCAGTGACGACGGAACACCGGGAGCGTACGACTGAAGCAGCTGAGTCATCAAGGTTTGACGCTCGATTCGAGCGTCCACGTGCTCGAATCGAGCGTCCGTGCCGTCACCAGAAGTAACGATTACTCTCCCGACACCCCGAATCCGTGCTCAAATTTCCAGCGCCGGCCGTGAAACGCCAGGGTGCGCCACCCCTTCCGCCAGGTGCATTTATCTACCAGCATGCCTATCCGGTGTTGGCGTGAAGTCGCACGAACTGCACGGTGACCGACGCCGCGCCCACGCCCGTGTCAGGCGAGCGGAGATCACCCGGAGCGGTGCATGATGAACCCGATGTGGATGCAGGGCGTGGAATGGCTGGCCGCGGCGGCGGCGAACCCCCGGGCGTGCAAATGGGAGTGGGACCACGGTGAGGGCATCGCGCTGCTGGAGGCCGGACGCTTCTGGGACGTGCTGAGCGTTCCCGACCGGCTCGGTCTGCTCACCCTGGACCTGCTGTGGCGGCCCTCGCTGCCCGTTCCCGGGCCGACCCTGGTCGACACCACGGCGCACCGGGTCGGCTTCTTCCTGCCGCCCGACCCGTCGGGACAGTGGGTCGGCGCCGGGCTGCGCTACGCGACCAAGGGCTCCTGGGTCGCCGTACCGCCGCCGTACCGGTCGGCCCGCTCGCTGGAGTGGCTGGTCCCGCCCGACGGAACCGGCACGCTGCACGGTCCCGGCACCCTGGAAATGGCCCTGCGCCAGGCCAACGGCACGCTCGCGGTCCTCGGGCCCCAGGCCGACGAATAGTGCCTCACAGACGCTCGACGCCGGGCCGGATGCGCGCCGGAAGTCCGGCGAGGAAGGTCCACTTCAGGTCCGGGTCGGCCGGCACGGACCGGCCCTCGGCGCGCCACTCCGCGACGAGTTGCGCGTAGATCGGCTCACGGGCCCGCAGTGCGGCGGTCGGCCGTGCGGGGCGGGGCGCGGCAGGCTCCGGGTTCTGTGAGCGTCGGAAGGCGACGGAGGTACGGTCCATGCCGGAGCAACGCGCGCTGTGCGCCGGTGGTACGCGCGCACCCGGGCGCTCACCGGGTGGGGTGAGTGCGCCGCCCGATCGGGGCACCCGCCGGTACGACAAGCATCCGGAACGACGGGTGCCCCGGTCCGGTCAGCAGATCCTCGGCAGCTGCTCCCCCAGGGGCATGTCGACGACCCGGGTGCCCCCGAGGCCGGTGCGGGCCACCACCATCCCGGGGTGTTCGCGCACCGCCTCGCCGATGATCCTCGCCTCCTTGCCCAGCGGATGTGCCCGCATCGCGTCCAGGACGGCGTCGGCATGCTCGCGCGGCACGAAGGCCACGAGCTTGCCCTCGTTGGCGACGTAGAAGGGGTCGAGGCCCAGCACCGCACAGGCGTTGGCCACCTCCGGCGGGACCGGGACGTCCCGCTCGGTGACGACCACGCCCGTCCCCGAGGCGGCCGCGATCTCGTTGAGCGAGGCCGCGAGTCCGCCGCGGGTGGGGTCGCGCAGCACATGCAGATCCGGGGTGACGGCCAGCATGGTCTCGACGAGACCGCCGAGCGCGGCGCAGTCGCTCTCGATCTCCACCCCGAACTCCAGGCCTTCGCGCACGCTCATGATGGCCACGCCGTGCACCCCGATCGCACCGCTGACGATCACGACGTCGCCGGGGACGACCCGCTGCGGCCGCAGGTCGACGCCCGCCGGGACGAGGCCGATGCCGGCGGTGTTGAGGTAGATCCCGTCGCCGTGGCCGGCCTCCACCACCTTGGTGTCGCCGGTCGCCACCTCGACGCCCGCGGTCCGCGCGGCCGCGCCGAGCGCCTCGGCGACCCGTGAGACGGTCTCCAGCTCCACGCCCTCCTCCAGGATGAATCCGCAGGAGAGGTAGGCGGCCCGGGCCCCGCTCATCGCGAGGTCGTTGACCGTGCCGTTGACGGCGAGGTCGCCGATGCTGCCGCCGGGGAAGAACAGGGGCCGTACGACGAAGGAGTCGGTGGAGAAGGCCAGACGCACACCGCCCAGGGAGAGCGCGGCCGCGTCGCCCATCTGAGCGAGGACCTCGCCCCCGAAGGCGGGCGCGAACACGTGCTGGACCAGTTCGGCGGAGAGTGTGCCGCCACCGCCGTGGCCCATGACGATCCGGGGCTGGTCGCGCAGTGGGGCCGGGCAGGTCCACCCGCTCAGGTCCAGGGTGTCGGAGGTGCTGTCAGGCAACGGGGCTCGCCTCCCGGGCCGCGGGGGTGATGTCCAGGCGCCGGTAGAGGTAGTACGCGGCACAGGCGCCCTCGCTGGAGACCATGGTGGCTCCGAGCGGGGTGCGGGGGGTGCAGCGGGTGCCGAACGCCTCGCACTCGTTCGGCTTGAGCAGCCCTTGCAGGACCTCACCGCTGCGGCACTCGGCCGGCTCGCAGGTGCGGATGCCGTCCACGGCGAAGCGCGACTCAGCGTCGTACTCGCGGTACTTGGCGGACAGCCGCCAGCCGCTGTCGGGGATCACGCCGATGCCCCGCCAGGCGCGGTCGGTGACCTCGAAGACGTCCTCCAGCATGGCCCGCGCGGCCGGGTTCCCCTCGGCGCGGACGGCGCGGGGGTAGGCGTTGTCGACGGTGTGCTCACCGCGCTCCAGCTGCGCCACGGTCCGGCGCACGCCCTCCAGGATGTCGAGCGGCTCGAAGCCGGTCACGACGATCGGGACGCGGTGGCGCTCCGCCAGCTCCGGATACTCGTCCATGCCCATCACGGTGCACACGTGCCCGGCGGCCAGGAAGCCCTGCACCCGGCAGCTCGGGGAGCGCATGATCGCCTCGATGGCGGGAGGCACGCGGACGTGCGAGACCAGCAGGCTGAAGTTGCGGATGCCCAGCTTGCGGGCCTGGTGGACCGTCATGGCGTTGGGCGGTGCGGTCGTCTCGAAGCCGATGCCGAAGAACACCACCTGGCGGTCAGGGTTCTGCTGGGCGATCCGCAGGGCGTCGAGCGGAGAGTAGACGACCCGTACGTCGCCGCCCTCGCCGCGCACCTGGAACAGGTCCCGTCCGGTGCCGGGCACCCGGAGCATGTCGCCGAAGGAGCAGAAGATCACCTCCGGCCGGGAGGCGATCTCCAGGGCCTTGTCGATGACCTCCAGCGGGGTCACGCACACGGGACAGCCCGGACCGTGGATCAACTCGACCTGTTCGGGCAGGAGTTGGTCGATGCCATGACGGATGATGGAGTGTGTCTGCCCGCCGCAGACCTCCATCAGCGCCCAGGGCCTGGTCACGGTGGCGTGGATCTCGTCGAGGAGCCGCCGTGCCAGCGCCGGGTCCTGGAACTCGTCGATGTACTTCACTTGCGCGCCTCCTCGGCGACGTGCGTCGCTCCCGCGCCCGCGGCAGCTTCCCAGGGATCGCCGAACTCCTCCTGGAGCATGCCGAGTTCGGCAAAGAGTTCGAGCGTCTGCCGGGCCGACTCCTCGTCGAGCCGCTGCAGCGCGAACCCGACGTGCACGATGGCGTACTCGCCGACCCGCAGGTCGGGCAGGTACTCCAGGCACACCTCCTTGACCACACCGCCGAAGTCGACGGTGGCCAACCGGGTGCCGTCGCGCTCCTCGATGTCCAGGACTCTGCCGGGTACCGCCAGGCACATGGGCCTCTCCTCGCTGTGGGGTGGTTCGTCAGTCGGGGACCGGGGTGCGCGCGGCCACCATCAACTGGCCGAGCGCCAGACCGCCGTCGCCCGGCGGGACCAGGTGGTGGCGCAGCACCGTGAAGCCGTCCGCGTCCAGTGCCCTCGTACAGGCCGAGGAGAGCGGGGAGTTGAGGAACACTCCGCCGGTCAGGGCGACCGTGTCCACTCCGTACCGCTCCCGCGCCCGCAGGCAGACGCGGTGGACGAGATCGGCGACGGCCCGGTGGAAGCGGGCCGCCACGCTCGCCGGATCGGCACCCGCGCGCAGCTCGGCCATGATCGCCGAGAGGACGGGTCCCGCGTCGGCCCGCACCGGTTCGCCGTCCAGCAGGGCGAACGCGTAGGCGGCGGTGTCCTCGCGGGGTGCCCGAAGGGCCGCGGCCTCCAGTTCGACGGCCGCCTGGGCCTCGTATCCGGCCAGCTGGCACACCCCCGCGAGCGACGACACGGCGTCGAAGAGCCGGCCCATGCTGGAGGTGGGAACGCAGTTCAGGTTCCGCTCCAACTGCCGGGCCAACACGGACAGTTCGCCAGGAGGGCAGTGCGCCACACAGGCCAGGTCGGCGGACCAGTCGATCCCGGCGGCGCGCAGGTGTGCGAGGGCCATGCGGTAGGGCCGGTGCACCGCCGCGTCTCCGCCGGGCAGCGGTACGTAGGCAAGGTGTCCGAAGCGGGTGAAGCCGTCGTAGTCCGCGAGCAGGAACTCCCCGCCCCACACGGCCCCGTCGTCGCCGTAGCCGGTGCCGTCGAAGGCGACACCGAGCACCGGCCGGCTGCCGTCCAGGCCGTGTTCGGCCATCGCGGAGGCCACATGGGCGTGGTGGTGCTGGACGCGGACGACGGGCCGGCCGTCGGCGTTCGTGGTCGCCCACCGGGCGGAGCGGTAGCCGGGGTGCCGGTCGGCGGCCAGCAGGGTCGGCCGTACCGGGGTGATCGACTGCAGCTGCCCCACGGCGCGCTCGAAGGCCCGCTGGGTGGCCAGGTCGTCCATGTCACCGATGTGCGCCGACAGCCAGGCCCGGCGTCCCTCGCCGAGGCAGAGGGTGTTCTTCAGGTCGCCGCCGACCGCGAGGGCCGGCCGCACGGGGACGGGGAGGTCGAGGGGCAGGGGCGCGTAGCCACGGGCGCGGCGCACGACCAGGGGCCTGCCGTCGCACACACGCACCACGGAGTCGTCGCACGGCACATGGATCGGCCGGTCGTGAGTGAGCCAGGCGTCGGCGAGCGCGGCCAATCGCTCCAGCGCCTCCGCGTCGTCGGTGACGATCGGCTCGCCGGAGACATTGCCGCTGGTCATGACGAGGAGCCGGGTGCCCTCGGGGTCGCCGGGCAGGCCGAACAGGAGGTGGTGCAGCGGGGTGTACGGCAGCATGATGCCGAGGTCGGGGCTGCCGGGGGCGACGGTCTTGGCCGGCCGGGGCCTCGCGGGATCGGTGTGTGTGCGGCGGCGCAGCAGGACGATCGGGCGGCAGGCGCCGGTGAGCAGAGCGCGCTCCTCGGGGTCGAGGCGCACGAGGTGCGCGATGTCGTCGAGGCTCCGGGCCATGACGGCGAACGGCTTGTCACCCCTGGACTTCCGGTCGCGCAGCAGGGCGACCGCGCCGGGGTCGGTGGCGTCGCAGGCGAGGTGGTAGCCGCCGAGTCCCTTGACCGCCACGATCGCGCCGCGCGCCAGCAGAGCGCGGGCCTCGGCGACCGGGTCGGCCGCGGTGACCGGGACCGGCCGGCCTCCGGGTTCGGCGGCGCGCACCAGCAGTCGCAGGCGCGGCCCGCAGGCCGGGCAGGCGACCGGCTGGGCGTGGAAGCGCCGGTCGCCGGGATCGGCGTACTCGCGGGCGCAGTCGGGGCACATCGGGAAGCCGGCCATCGTGGTCTGTGCCCGGTCGTAGGGCAGGCCGGTGACGATCGTGAACCGCGGGCCGCAGTGGGTGCAGTTGACGAAGGGGTGCCGGTGGCGCCGGTCGGCGGGGTCGGCCAGTTCGCGCAGGCACTCCGCGCAGGTCGCCGTGTCCGGGGGGATCAGTGTGCCGGCGGGTCCTGCCGTGCGCGAGACGAGGATGCTGAACCCGCTCTCGCCGAGGGCGGGCACGTCCTGGTGGTCGACCAGGTCCACACGGGCCAGGGGCGGTGCGTCCGGTGCGATCCGGGCGCAGAACCGGGCGACCGCCTCGGGCGCGCCCTCGACCTCCGCCACAACGCCTTCCGGGGTGTTGGTCACGTGCCCGGACAGGTCCAGTGCGGTGGCGAGGGTGAAGACGTACGGCCGGAAGCCGACCCCCTGCACCACACCGCGCACGGTGACCCGGCGCCGCAGGCGGGTGAGGCCTTCGGCTTCGAGGGGTGGAGGCAGGACGCTCACGATCGGGACGGAACCGTGGCGTGGTCGTGGTGATGGTCGTGAAGGGGCTGACGGGCCATCACGGGACTGTGCGGCGGGGTGCCCTCCGCGGCCGCCAGGGCCCGGTCGAGCAGGGTGCCGAGTCCCTGGTTGCCGCGCACCGAGGTCAGCAGCACCTCGACGCCGGGATTGACCCGCTCGACGTTCGCGCGGAAGGCGGCCTCGTCGAAGCCGACCGCCTCGGCGATGTCGGTCTTGGTGACCACCACCAGCTGGGCCAGGCCGAAGGCGGTGGGGTACTTCAGCGGCTTGTCCTCGCCCTCCGTCACGGAGGCCAGCACGACGCGGAGCGTCTCCCCGAGGTCGTAGGAGGCGGGGCAGACGAGGTTGCCCACGTTCTCCACGAACAGCAGCCGGGTCGGCTCGGGCAGCCATCCGTCCAGGTGCCGGGCGAGCATCCCCGCCTCCAGGTGGCACAGTCCGTCGGTGAGGACCTGCTTGACCGGGACGCCCGAACGCGCCAGCCGTGCCGCGTCGTTCTCGGTGGCGAGGTCGGCGGTGAGCGCCGCGACCGGCACGGACCGCTCGCGCGCCAGCGTCAACTCGTGTTCCAGCAGTGCGGTCTTGCCGCTGCCGGGGCTGGAGAGCAGATTGACGACCGTGGTGCCGCGGGCCGTCAGTTCGGTGCGCAGGGCGTGTGCGGCCTCGTCGTTCCGGGCGAGGACCGCCTGTTGCAGATCGAGCACACGGCACATGGTTCAGCGCTCCTGGACGATCGGTTCGCGGGTGGCCGAGGGCGCGCCGTCGTCCCACCGCACACGGGTGACGCGCAGTTCTCGGCCCGACAGCAGTTCGGTGGTCCCGCCGGCGCACCGTGGGCAGGTCAGCGAGGGCGGCATGCCGACGGCCCATTCGTGCGCGCAGGGGGCGCAGCGTGCCCGCCCCGGGACGGTGTCGGTGACCAGTTCGGCGCCCTCGAGCACGGTGCCGGCACAGGCCAGTTCGAAGCAGAAGGACAGGGAGTCGGCCACGACACCGGCGAGTTCGCCCACCTCCAGGTGCACCGTACGCACGGCGGTGACGTCCCCGGCCCGCTCGGCCGCTTCTTCCACCTGTCCGATCACCGCCAGCGCGATGGACATCTCGTGCATCGGTCTCCGTCCTGGCGCGTGGAGTACGCGCCGGTCACCGGCCCCCATTACAGGCGCGGCAGCGCGGGCGGGCGGCTCGGCACGCCGTCGCCGCCCGGGCACGTACGCCGTTCGCCGCAACGAGACGCGGGCGGACGGGACCGTGTCTCACATCCGGCTGATCTTCAGGTAGCGCCTGATGTCGGGCAGCGACTGCACGACCAGGGCCGCGACGGCGGCGGACAGCACTCCCAGCGCGATGTTCTTCTTCATCGTGTCTCTCCTAGGTTGACGGCTTCGGCGGCCCGGGGCGGCGCCCCGGACTCCGGGGGCGCGGCCAGCAGCTCTTCGATCAGCCGGACGGCGTGCGGTACGGCGTCGGACACCGGCCCGCTGAGGCCGATCCCCTCCTGCACACAGGCCGGTTCGCAGCCCACGACCAGGGTGCGGCGCGGGGGCCGGCCGCCGGTGCCGGCGCACAGGGTGCCCAGCAGGGCGAGCACGGCGTCGGGGGTCATCCGGTGGCCGTCGAGCGGGGCGTGCTCCGTGCCGTCCGCGCCGATGTCGTCGTGCTCGATCACATACAGGGTGCCGGGGGCGCCGCCGCGGGCCGTGGCGTCCACCAGGATCAGGGTGTCGTAGCCGTCGAGGAGCTGGTAGGCGAGGTGCACGCCCCGCACTCCGATGTCCACGGCCTCGACATGGCCGGGCAGTTCACGTCCCGCGAGGGCGCGCACGGTCTCCACGCCGAAGCCGTCGTCGCCGAGGAAGATGTTCCCGATGCCCGCCACGAGCACCCGGCCGTCATGGCCCCGCTCCGGGGAAGGGCTCATGCGTCGTCCTCCAGGGGGGTCAGTTCATCGGGCTGGAAGTACAGATAGCGGCCCTGTTCGCGACGCAGGTCGGCACCGGGGTCGCCGTCCACCGTCACCGCGAGGTGCACTACGCCGTCCACGTCGTGCAGCACGGCCTCGACCGTCGCGGTGCGCCCGCGCAGGAACAGGTCCTGGGCGTCGGAGCGGCGCAGGCCGGGGTTCAGGACGACCCGGCTGCCGGCGCCCACCGGCCGCCCGCCGACCGTGACCCGGTCGCGGGCGGGGTCGAAGCCGGCGTCGGCCGCCGGGTCCCACCAGGGCACGTCGGGCTGTGGTACGCCGTGCTCGTCGGGGATGCCCGCGGCGGGCGCGGGCCGTGTCACCTCGCGCAGTCCGCGCACGGTGCCGTGCAGGCGCTCCAGTACCTCCGGAGGCAGCGAGTCGGCCAGGTCGATCACGGCGGCGGCCCGCTCGTCGGTGCCCCGGGCCTCGCGCTTCTCCTCGTCGGTGAGGGCGGCGGTGCGCAGGGCGAGGATCTCGTCGATCTCGGTGGCGTCGTACAGAGTGCCGGGGCTTTCGGGCGCGATGGCCGGGTGGTCCTCCAGGATGATCGGCGAGGACAGTACGACATCGGCGCGGCCGGGTTCGCCCGCGAGCACCGGCCAGGTGTGCAGATTGCGGCAGGAGGCGATCGCGGCCTTCGCCCACTCGGGGGGATCGGTCATCGACAGGAACGACCCCTCGCTCAGCGCCATCAGGAGGTGGGCGGCCACGAGGGAGCGCGGGAGTGCCGCGTCCCGGTCGGCCGCGTGTCCGGACGGCGGCAGCCAGCTGCTGGTGTTCTCGGCGACGGCGGTGAGCCGCACGACCCGGTAGGGCCCGTCGAGTTCACGCGCCGACAGGCGCAGCAGTCCGCCGAGTTCCTCGTAGCGGTGGATCGTCCGGCCGACGGTGCGGCCGTCCTCGTCGAGGACGGGCTCGCTGTCCTCGCCCGCGGGGCGGTCGAAGGGGATGGTGACGTCACCTGCGAGGAGGTCCGCCACGGGCACGACCGCCTCGACGCGTTCCTCGACGCCCTCGTCCCAGGGGACCAGGACCCGGTCGGCGAGCCGGAGTTCGGGGACCGTCTCGAACCCGCCGTCCGCGAGAGCCCGTTGGACGGTTCGCCGGCGGGCGCGCAGGAAGCGCAGTTCGACGGCGAGGGTGGCGCCCGACCGGGGTTCCATCAGGCACTCGGTGTGCTGGAAGGCGTGCTCCTCGCACTCGGCGCCCCAGCCGGGCGGCACCAGCACACCGAACTGCCAGCGCAGCCGGTTCTTCGCGGAGGAGGCCCGGTACGGGTAGAGCACATAGCCCTCGAAGAGCACGGCGTCGGCCACCTGCCGGGCGAGGGCGAGCCGCGCCTCGGTCTCGGGCGCGAACGTGGTCACGCTCACGAAGCGGTCCTTCCGGTGATGAGGGCGCCGGTGCCGGACGCGCTCCGTGTCTCGTCCAGCAGGGCCCGTACGGTCGCCTCCCAGGAGGGCAGTGCCCTGCGTGAGCGGAAGGCGAGCAGGGCGACCATGGTGTCGCGGGGCAGCCGGATCCAGCCGCAGCCGGGGAAGTGCTGTTCGACCATCTCGCGCCAGGTCGCGACGGGCATCCGGAACGTCGCCTCCCGGTCCCAGGGCACGGGCTCGACACGGAAGCCGCCCTTGCCGGTGAAGGCCGTGCCGGAGAAGAGCATCAGCAGCGGGACCTCGCCGCCGCTGAGGGCGTCGAGGTAGCGGGTCGCGGCGATGTCCATGTCGTAGGTGCAGGGCACGACCAGGTCCGCCTCGGTCTCCCGGGTGAAGCCCGTGACCATGAGCGGGACCTGTGCGAACTGCACCGGCTGGAGGGTGCTGCCCCAGCGGGAGCGCTCGCCGAAGAGGTCGGTGAGCGCCTCGGCCTCGCCGCCGTCGTAGCCGCGCCGGGCGGGCTCGATGCGGAGCTGGCAGTTCAGCAGGAGGGCGTGCACCGGTTCGTCGTCGGGCTTGGTGATGCGCAGCCGGAACACCAGGGTGGGTCCGGCCGCGTAGCGGTCCGCGCGTACGCCGGTGCAGGCGAAGGAGAGTGCGGTCACGGCCGGTCCTCCTCGCCGACGGGCCGGGCGAGGGCCGCGACCCGTGCGAAGAACGCGTCCAGGGCGGCGCGGGCCTCGGCCCCGCCGTCGAAGCCCTGCCACAACAGGCGCATCCGGCCGACCAGTTCGTAGCAGAGGTCGATCGGGACGAGATGGCACTCGACATCGGCCCCGGTGCGGCGCAGCAGGAGCGCCTCGACGTCCGGTTCGAGCAGCCGGGCGAGTTCGGTGGCGGCGAGGACTCCCGTCCAGGCCTCCGGTTCGAGCTCGCTCTCGGTGGCGCCGGCCGGGCTCGGGTAGAGGGCCACCAGCCGGTCGAGTGCGGTGTTGCGGAAGAAGAACGCGACACCGACCGGGATGCGCAGCGTGTCCCAGGCGTTGTCGTCGAGGCGGTGGTCCGGGTCGGTGAGGCAGCGGGCCGGGACCGGCCGGAAGCGGCCCGCGCCGGCGCCCGGCCGCTCCATCAGCAGGAAGCAGGACGGGCAGGCGCACACCAGCGCCCGCTGCTCGGTGTCCACGAGGTGGCGGTGCTCCCCCTCGGCCACGACGAGCGAGCACAGTCCGCACCGCTCGGGCCGCGGCGGGCGTTCGGTGAGGAATCTGCGCAGGCCGGACGCCGGGGCCGACGTAGCGGTCATCCGCGGGCCCCGGGCCGGGTGCCGATCTGGAGCAGCGCGGGCTCGCCGGGTGTGTCGGCGGTGCGCACCTCGACGGCCGTGACCTCCGGTACGAAGCAGGTGAGGGCGTCCTCGGCCGCCTGCCGCACCGCCGACGCGGTGGCGGCGCAGCCGCAGCCCGCCCCGGCCGCCGCCCGCAGCCGGAGCCTGCCCGTGGGTTCGTCGAAGTCCTCGACCTCCAGGCCCTGGTCGGGAACGGTGGCCAGGGCACGGGCGATACGGGCCTCGCGGTCCTCGGGGTGGAGGTCGTGGAGCACCAGCAGGCCGGCCACCAGTTCGTCGCCGAGCAGGGCCTCGACGGGGGCGCCCGCGGACAGCAGGTCCACGATCCGGGCGAGCCCGGCGCCGTAGAACTCCATGAGGGACCGCACCAGTTCCTCCGCCGCGGCGACCGCTGCGGTGTCGCCGGTGGCGCCCAGGCGGTCGAGGACGTCCTCGATCCGCCGCCCGGCCTCTTCCGCGCTCATCGGGCGCGTGGCGGCGGCCGCCGTGGGCGCGCTCATCCGCCCAGTCCGCTCAGGCCGGTGGGCACGTGCATCTTCTGCACGGTCCTGCCGCCGCCGACGTACATGTGGACACCGCAGGGCAGACAGGGGTCGAAGCTGCGCACGGTGCGCATGATGTCGATGCCCTTGAAGTTCTCCGGGGAGTTCTCCTCGAAGATCGGGGTGTTCTGCACGGCGTCCTCGTACGGGCCGGGGGTGCCGTAGGAGTCCCGGACGCTGGCGTTCCACGGGGTGGGCGGGTAGGGGTGGTAGTTGGCGATCTTGCCGTCGCGGATCACCATGTGGTGGGAGAGGACACCGCGGACCGCCTCGGTGAAGCCGACGCCGATGCTCTCGTCGGGGACCTCGAACTTCTCCCAGGTCTGGGTGCGTCCGGCGCGGACCTCGTCCAGGGCCTGTTCGGCGAAGTGCACGGCGAGGGCGGCGGTGTAGGCCTGGAAGTAGCTGCGCGCGCGGTTGCGTTCGAGCGCGTTGCTCCACTGCGGGATCTTCCACTCGAAGGTGGTCTCGGGCTTGGTCATGGTCCGCGGCAGGTTGATGATCACGCTGTGGCCGGTGGCCTTGACGCCGCCGGTGTCGACGAGTCCAGCCAGGGCGGTGGTCCACAGGCGGGCGAGGGGGCCGCCGCCGGTGTCCAGGGCGAGATGCTCCTTGCCGTCGAACCAGCGGGGGGACATGACCCAGCTGTACTTGTCGTCGAAGTCCCGCTTCTGCGGGGCCGGGATGGTGTGCTGGTTCCAGGGGTGGCGCGGGTCGACCGGGTTGCCGAGCGGGTCGTGGGTGACGAAGAGGTCCTTGCCCTCCCAGTCCTCGTAGTACGAGCTGCCCAGCAGGATGCGGATGCCCAGGTTGATCTGCGTGAGGTCGGTGGTGACCAGCTTGCCGTCGAGCACGATGCCGGGGGTGACGAACATCCGCCGGCCCCAGTCCGTCATGTTGGCGTAGGTGAAGTCGCAGTACTCGGGGTCGTTGAGCGCTCCCCAGCAGCCGAGCATGACGCGGCGGCGGCCGACCTCCTCGTAGCCGGGCATGGCCTCGTAGAAGAAGTCGAAGAGGTCGTCGTGGAGGGGGACGACCCGCTTCATGAACTCCACGTACCGCATCAGCCGGCTGAGGTAGTCCGTGAAGAGCTGGACGGAGGCGTTGGTGCCGACGCCGCCGGGGTACAGCGTGGAGGGGTGGACGTGGCGGCCCTCCATCAGGCAGAACATCTCGCGGGTGTAGCGGCTGACCTGCAGCGCCTCGCGGTAGAACTCGCCTTCGAGGGGGTTGAGGGACCGCATGATGTCGGCGATGGTGCGGTAGCCGTGCTCCGCGGCGTGCGGGGCCTCGGTGCGCTCGGCGAGTTCGAGGACGCCGGGGTTGGTCTCCTTGACCATCTTCTCGCAGTAGTCGACCCCGACCAGGTTCTCCTGGAAGATGTTGTGGTCGAACATGTACTCGGCGGCCTCGCCGAGGTTGATGACCCACTCGCCGAGGTGCGGGGGCTTCACGCCGTAGGCCATGTTCTGCGTGTACACCGAGCAGGTGGCGTGGTTGTCGCCGCAGATCCCGCAGATGCGGCTGGTGATGAAGTGCGCGTCGCGCGGGTCCTTGCCGCGCATGAAGACGCTGTAGCCGCGGAAGACCGACGAGGTGCTGTAGCACTCGGCGACCCGCTTCTGCTTGAAGTCGATCTTCGTATGGATGCCCAGGCTGCCCACGATCCGGGTGATCGGGTCCCAGGACATCTCCATCAGGCCGCTGCCGTCGCCGGCCGCCTTGGTCTTCGGGGTCATGGTCTGTGTGGTGTCCTTCGTGTGCCGGGGGTCGGAAGGTGGGCGGAGGTGGGGTCAGGCGTGCCGCGGGTTCACCACGGACGCCGGTATCCGGTGGTGAGCTTGCGGCCCTTGTGGCGCCACTTCGGCTCTTTGTCGACGGTGTGGAGCGTGACGGAGCGCAGCCTGCGGATCACGGCTCCGTAGGCGCCGCTCGCGGCGGTGGAGAGGGTCGCGCCGGGGGGCTGGTCCATGAAGGGCATGAACTTGTCGGGGAAGCCGGGCATGGTGCAGGCGATGCAGATGCCGCCGACGTTCGGGCAGCCGCCGATGCCGTTCATCCAGCCCCGTTTGGGCACGTTGCACTTGACGACCGGGCCCCAGCAGCCGAGCTTGACCAGGCACTTGGGTGAGTCGTACGTCGAGGCGAAGTCGCCCTGTTCGTAGTAGCCGGCGCGGTCGCAGCCCTCGTGCACGGTGGCGCCGAACAGCCAGGACGGGCGGAGCTTGTCGTCCAGCGGGATCATCGGGGCGGAGCCGGCCGCCTGGTAGAGCAGATAGGTGAGCGTCTCGGCGAAGTTGTCGGGCTGGATCGGGCAGCCCGGGACGCACACGATGGGGATGCCGGCCTTGGACTTCCAGTCCCAGCCGAGGTAGTCGGGCACGCCCATGGCACCGGTCGGGTTGCCCTCCATGGCGTGGATGCCGCCGTAGGTGGCGCAGGTGCCGGCGCAGACGACCGAAAGGGCCTTGGGCGCGAGCCGGTCGATCCACTCGCTGGTGGTGATCGGCTGGCCGGTGGCCGGGTCGTCGCCGAAGCCGCACCAGTAGCCCTCGGGCTTGATGGCCTCGTTCGGCACGGACCCCTCGACGACCAGCACGAAGGGGTCGATCTCGCCGCGCTCGCCCTTGAAGAACCACTCGATGAACGTGTCGGCACCGCCGACCGGACCGCATTCGAAGTCGATCAGGGGCCAGTGGACTTCGATCTTCGGCAGTCCGGGCAGCACGCCGAGCGCGATCTGCTCGATGCTCGGCTGCATCGCGGCCGTCAGCGCGACCGAGTCACCGTCGCAGCTCAGTCCGGCGTTGATCCAGAGGATGTGGATCGTGGGCGTCTCGTCCGCGGGCGCGCCCGCGGTGTGCGTCGTGCCGGCCGTGTCGGGCGTCGCCGGTGTCATGGGACCGCCTCCTCGGGGAGGTAAGGGACTGAGGCATGCTTTTCGATTAGTGGATTCCTCGTATTTCTTGCTACCAGTGGTCCGGTGGCGATGAGACGCGGACTGCGTCCGTTCCAGTGACGCCGCCGACGTCCGTTCCGGTGACGCCGGCCCCGGACGGGTCCGGTCCCGCGGCTCCCCGGGCGCCGGGGCCCGCGGCGAGGTGCGGCGGTGTGCCCACGGGCCGCTCCTTGCGGACGAACGCGCGGCGCAGCGCGTGGTACGGGGCGCCCGGGTCGTCGAAGGTCCGGCGCATCCGGGCCAGCTCCCGCTCCCGGAACGCGGCGAGGGGTTCGGTGCTCTCCTGGCGGTCCAGCGACTCCTTCTTCGCCGCGATGCGGGACGGTGTGCCCGGCAGCGAGGCCAGCCGGGCGGCCAGAGCGCCCACCTCGGCGGTGAAGTCCCCGGGCCCGCAGTCGATCACCCGGTCGACGAGGCCCAGGCTCGCGGCGCTCGCGGCGCTCATCGGCAGGGCCTCGCGCATGAGCCGGCCGGCCGTGGCGGGGCCGACCCTGCGGGGCAGCGTGTACGTCCAGTACTCGGAGCCGTACAGGCCCATCAGCCGGTAGTGCGGGTTCAGTACCGACCCGGCCCGGCACCACACCTCGTCGGCCGCCAGGGCGAGCATCACGCCGCCGGCCGCGGCGTTGCCTCCGACGGCGGAGACGACGAGCCGGTCGGTGGTCGTCAGGACCGCCTCGACCAGGTCGTCGATGGCGTTGATGTTCGCCCAGGACTCCGCGGCGGGGTCGGCGGCGGCCTCGATGACGCCCAGGTGGATGCCGTTGGAGAAGAAGTCCCGCTGCCCGCCCAGCACCAACACGGCCGTCGGGCGTGCGCACGCCTCGCGGTACGCGGCGAGCAGGCGCCGGCACAGGGTGGTGCTCATGGCACCGCCGGGGAAGGAGAACGACAGGAAGCCGACGTTGCCCTCCTCGCGGTAGCGGATGTCCGCCCAGTTCTTCCCGGCCAAGGCCGGTGACGCGGACAGCTCCGGCAGGTGCGGAAGCCGGTCGCCGAGAGCGGTCACCGCAGGCTGCTTGAACGTGGGCGGCTGCCCCTGAACGCGCCGGCGCCGCAGTTCCGGGATCCAGACGGAGCCGTCCCTCGTGGCCCGGCAGATCGCCCCCGCCCGGGTGGCCAGCAGCGCTCCCGGGGCGCCGTGGAGTCCGGCCTCGGGGTGGCCGCCGTGCAGATACCACTCGTCGCCGAGCAGGGCGTCGAGCACGCCGGGCTGCGAATCCGCGGCGCGGAGCTTTCGGACGACGGTCTCGGTGGAGTCCGCCGCCCAGTCGATCCGGCGCACGCTCTGGTCGAGGTACGGGAGGGTGCGCCCGGCGTCCTGGCGCAGCGGGGTGTGATTCCCGTCGGCGAAGCGGTCCACGGCGAGCAGCACGGCCGACAGCGCGGCGTCGGCGATCTCGCCCCGGTACAGGTCGCTCTTGGACACGGGCGGGACCGGGCAGCGCACGGACGCCCACACGGCACCGGCGTCCATCTCCTCCTCCGCCTGAAGAACCGTCACTCCCCAGTGCTCGACGCCCTCCTGGACGGCCCAGTCGAGCGAGGACGGCCCCCGGTCCCCGACCGGCCCCGGGTGGACGACGAAGCAGGGCCGGGCGGACCACACCTCCCGGGGGATCGCCGTCTTCAGCATCGGGGCCAGGACCAGCTGGGGGGCGTGCCGCTCGACGGCCCGCGCGAGCGAACGGCCCGGCAGGGCGAGCTCCACCGCGACGGTGTGGCCGCGGTCGCGCAGCTCGGCGTGGACGCGCTGGGTCAGGCTGTTGAAGGCGCTGGCCACGAGCAGGATGTGCACGGCGTACTCCCGGCGGACGACGCGCCGGGCAGTCGTGCCCGGCCGACTGCGATGCTGCGTCACGGGCGGTCCTCGCACCGGCCGACAAGCGGCGGGGTCACCCGAAAGCGGTGGTCACGCCGCCACCCGGCCGTGTGGACATGGCAATTCAGACAGTCCACACAGAAGCGAGCAGATCCAGGGTCGATTCAAAGAGAGTTCTCGCCCAACCGTGCGAGTTCGGTCGATGACAGTGTGTACTGTGCTGCGAGCGCCCTCAGTGAGCGCCACGGACTCCCCCCTGCCCGACTTCCCGCACAGTTCCCTGCCCTGTTTCCTGCCCGACTTCCTTGGAACCCTTTCGATGATGGACATACCGGACCTGGTCGTCGGCGGTCTCGCCGCCGGCACGCTGTCCGCGCTCGCACTCGGCGGCGGTCTGCTCCGGTCCCGGCGCCAACGGGCGTTACTCCGGGCCGAGTTGACCGAGACACGGGCCCGCCTGGACAGTGCCCAGCAGGCGTTCACCGCCGAGGTCGAGCACCTCGCCGCGCGGCGCGTCCCGGCCGCCGCCCAGCAACTGGCGCATCCCCACGTCGTCGTGCCGGGCCCGGCCCGGCAGGAGACCGCCCATACGCCCGCGGGGATCGCGCTGGAGCACACGCTCACGGCGGTACGGGCCGAACTGACGGCGCAGCGCACCCGGATCGACGCGGCCGCCCAGGCGGGCCTGCGCGGTGCCACCCAGGAGATCCAGGCGGCCCTGTACCGGCTGCAGGACGCGCTGCGCAGCCTCCAACAGCGGTACGACGACCCCGAGTTGACCCAGACTCTGTTCGCCCTGGACCACGAGAACGAGCAGTCTCTGCGCCGGGCGCAGGTCGCCGCGGTGGTGTGCGGGGCCTGGGTGGGGCTCGCGCGTGAGGAGTCCCATCTGGTGGACGCGGTGACGGGCGCTCAGGCCCGGCTCGCGGGCTACCACCGGGTCCGCGTCCACAACCATCTGGAGCCGGGCACCGCCCTGGTGTCGCACGCGGTCGAGCCGAGCGCCATCATCGTCGCCGAGCTCCTGGACAACGCGCTGCGGCACTCCGCGCCGGAGACCGACGTCGTGGTCAACCTGGAACACGTCCACCACGGGGTGTGCGTCACCGTCGACGACGCCGGCCTGGGCATGACGCAGGACGAACGGGCCCGCGCCCAGCGGATGGTGGCCGGCGACGACCCCATCCTGCTCACCGACCTCGGTGACCCGCCCCGCATGGGCCTGGCCGCGATCGGCCGGCTGACCCGGCAGTTCGACCTGGGCGTCGACGTCTCCTCCCCCTCGCCGTACGGCGGTGTGCGCGCGGTGCTGCGCGTGGAGAGCCATCTGCTCAGCCGCGTCGACCCCATCGAGCAGCCGCCGGCGGCCAGCGCCCCGCGCTCGACGCGCAGGAGCACCGCCGCCGAGACCGCCGCGTCGCCGGCGCCGGCGCGGGCGAAGGCCGTACGGGACGCTGCGGCCGCCGCACCGAGCCGCGACGCCGCCCACGGGTACGGCACCGATCACCAGGACCCCGGGTCCGCGCCGGGGCACCAGGGCCCACGGGACGCGGACGGTCTTCCGCAGCGGCGGCGCCGTACCCGGGCCGCGGCCCCGGCCGCACCCGCGCCGCGCACTCCGGCCCGCCGCCCGGAGGACGCCGCCGCCGCGCTCGGCGCGCTGCAGCACGGCACCGCGGCGGCGCGCAGCTCCGCGGAAGCGGGCCGCACCGAGTCCGAACCGGCGCCCGCACAACGGGCCGCCGACACCGAACAGACCGAACACGAAGGGGGAGCGGCTCGATGACCAGCCGCGATGCAGGCGACACGGCGTGGGTGCTCGAACCGATCCTGCAGGTGCCGCACGTCGTAGCCGCCGTCCTGCTCACCCGGGACGGACTCGTGACGGGATACACCGACGCGCTGTCGCAGCCCTCGGCCGAGCGGGTGGCCGCCATCACCAGCACCGTGCAGGGTGCCTGCCGTAGCGCCGCGGCCGCGTTCGCCGACCGGGACCGGGCCGAGGTACGGCAGGTCGTCATCGAGTCCGACCACGGGTACGTGCTGATCGTGCCCACGGACCACGGCACGTGTGTCGCCGCGTACGGCGACCCCGAGGTGCGTCTCGACCTGCTGGCGCACCGGGTTCACTCGCAGGTGGCGCGGCTGGGCGAGAAGGCGATGGCGGCCGCGCCCAGAGCCGCCGGAGGCGGCGCGCCGGCATGACCGGCCGCCGTGGCGGCCGTCCCCTGGTTCCCGCGTATCTGTCGACCGGCGGTGTGGCCCGGCCGAGCCGCCCGTACCTGGAGCGGCTTTCGGTGCTCACCGCCGGCGGGGAGCCGGTGCCCACGGGGCTGCCCGCCGCCCAACTCGCCCTCCTGGACCTCCTGGACGGCGGGTCGCTGACGGTGATGGAGGCGGCGGCCCTGCTGGAGCTGCCCGTCTCCGCCGTACGCGTGCTGGCCGCCGAACTCGTCGACCGGAACCTGGTCCTGGCCCGCGCGCCGATCCCGCCCGCCGAACGGTTCGACCCCGACCTGCTGAAGAGAGTGGCCGATGGCCTCCGCGCCCTCAAGCACCAGTGACCGCCGCGGCACTGGTGGCATGCATCTGCCCGACACCGCCCGCCACCTGGTGAAGATCCTGGTCACGGGCCCCTTCGGGGTGGGCAAGACCACCCTGATCGACTCGGTGTCGGAGATCCGGGCCCTGCACACCGAGGAACACCTCACCGAGGCGTCCGCCCAGGTGGACGACCTCGACGGGGTGCGGGACAAGGCGACGACGACCGTCGCCATCGACTTCGGCCGGATCAGCCTGCCGGGCGGGGTGGTGCTGTATCTGTTCGGCACACCCGGCCAGGAGCGGTTCCGGCCGCTGTGGGAGGACATCGCGTACGGGGCGCTCGGTGCCCTCGTGCTGGTCGACAGCCGCCGGATCGACGCCTCCTTCGACGTGCTCGGCCTCGTGGAGGAGAGCGGGCTGCCGTACGCGGTCGCCTTCAACGCCTTCCCCGACGCCCCGAGCCACTACACCGGCGAGCAGCTGCGCGCGGCCCTGGACCTGGAGCCGGGCACACCCATGGTGACGTGCGACGCACGCGATGCGCACTCCTCCGTCGACGCGCTGCTCGCCCTGGTCCAGCACCTGATCGACGACCACGAAGCGGAGAACCGGTGACCACCCAGCCGACCGACCGGCGGTCCTCCACCGTTGCCGCGCCCGTGCGGCTGTGGGAGGACGGCTTCGCGAAGGACCCGCACCACTACTACGCGGCCCTGCGCGCCCAGGGCCCGGTGGGCTGGGCGGAGCTCGCGCCGGGTGTGCCGGCGTACGTCGTCACGGAGCGCGAGGCGGCGCTGGAGGTGCTGCGCGACACCGACGCCTTCTCGCACGATCCGCGCGCGTGGGAGGCCACGGTCCCCGACGACTCGCCGGTGCTCGCCATGATGCGCTGGCGGCCCAACGCCCTGTTCTCCGACGACGGCGCGCATGTCCGCTACCGCACCACGCTGATCGACGTCTTCGACCTGGTGGAGCCGCACGATCTGCGGGCCCGGGTGCACCGGGCGGTGCGGCTGCTGGTGAACCGCTTCGGGCCCCGGGGCGAGGCGGACCTGGTGGGCGAATTCACCCGGCCTCTGATGGCGTTGACCTTCAACAACCTGTTCGGGCTGCCGGACAGCCAGGGCGACCGGCTGAACGAGGGCCTCGGCAAGATGATGGAGGGCGGCGCGCAGGCCGCCGAGGGCGAGGCGGAGTTCGCCGAGTACGTGCTGAAGCTCATCGCCGCCAAGGTCGAGCGGCGCGGCGAGGACCTGCCGAGCCGGCTCCTGGACCATCCGGCCGGACTGACCGCGGAGGAGGTCACCTGGCAGGTGTTCCTCACCCTCGGCGCCGGCTACGAGCCGACCGCGAACCTGCTGTCCAACGCGCTGTCCCGCATCCTCGGCAATCCGCTCTACTACTCCACCCTCACCAGCGGCGCCCGCCCGGTCATGGACGCGGTGATCGAGGTGCTGCACCACGAGACCCCACTGGCCAACTACGGCATCTACTACGCCCGCAGACCGGTGTCGTTCCACGGGACGTGGGTCAGGACCGCGGTGCCGGTGGTGGTCTCCTTCGGGGCCGTCGGGCTGTTCGCCGAGCAGCGGGCGACCGCCGTCCGGCACCCGGCGGACGCCTCGCACCTGTCCTGGGGCGCGGGCCCGCACGCCTGCCCGGTCAGACACCACACGCTGCTCATCGTGACCGAGGCGATCGAGCAGCTCACCCAGTGGCTGCCCGACCTCGAACCCGTCGTGCCCCGGGACCGCCTCGACTGGCGGCCCGGCCCCTTCCACCGCTCACTGACGTCCCTGCCCGTACGGTTCAGCCCCCGCTCCCCCGACCAGCCAGGAGAGTTGTCTTGACCGTGACCGACCGCATCGACCGCTTCGCCATCGACCCGTTCGGCGCCGACATCCACGCCGAGAGCGTCCGGCTGCGCGCGCTTGGCCCCATCGTGCCCGTCGAACTGCCCGGCGGCATCCCCGCCTGGGCCCCCACCGGCTACGACGTCCTCAAGGAACTGATCCTCGATCCCCAGGTCAGCAAGGACCCCCGGCTCCACTGGCGGCTGTTCCCCGAGATCGGCGCGAACCCCTCCTGGGCCTGGATCCTGGGCTGGGTCGGCGTGGTCAACATGCTCTCCACCTACGGCCCCGACCACACCCGGCTGCGCAAGCTGGTGGCGCCGAGCTTCACCCACCGGCGCACCGAGGCGATGCGGCCGCGGGTGGAGGCGATCACGGCGGAGCTGCTGGACGCTCTGGAGGCCGCGGGCGCCGACGGCGAGGCGGTCGATGTGCGCCAGGCGCTCGCGCACCCGCTGCCGATGCGGCTGATCTGCGAACTGTTCGGTGTGCCCGAGGCGATGCGGGAGGACACCGCCGAGCTCATCGCGGCGATCATGGACACCTCGGACCCGACCCCGGAGCACGCCGCGTGGGTGCAGGAGCGGATCGGCGCGGTGCTGGGCGGGCTGATCGCGTACAAGGTCGAGCACCCGGGCGACGACATGACCACGGAGCTGATCCGGGTCCGGGACGAGGACGGCGACCGGCTCAGCGACGAGGAACTGCTCTACACGCTGCTGCTGGTGATCGGCGCCGGTTTCGAGACCACGGTCAATCTCATCGGCAACGCGGTCGTCGCCCTGCTGCGCGACCCCGGGCAGCTGGCGGCCGTCCGCTCCGGTGCCGTCTCCTGGGACGCCGTGATCGACGAGACGCTGCGGGTGCACCCCTCCATCGCCTCGCTCCCGCTGCGCTTCGCGGTCGGCGACCTGAAGGTCGGGGACGTCACCGTTCCGGCCGGGGACGCGATCATCACGACGTACGCCGCCGCCGGACTGGATCCCGCGCACTACGGGCCCGAGGCCGCTGTCTTCGACGCCTCCCGGGCGGCCGACGACCATCTCTCGTTCGGCATCGGCGTGCACCGCTGCATCGGCGCGCCGCTCGCCCGGGTGGAGGCGCTGACCGCGCTGCCCGCGCTGTTCGAACGGTTCCCGGATCTGCGGCTCGCCGTCACGGACGACAAACTGCGGCAGGTGCCGTCCTTCATCGCCTTCGGCTGGCGGGAGATCCCGGTCCGGCTGCGGGGCTGAGTGCGACAAGGGGCGCGACCGGTCCCCCGTTCCGGTCGTGCCCCCGCAGCAGGTGAACTTACGTGCAGGTGGAGCCGTTGGGTATCGCGGCCGTGCCCGTTTCGGGGCACGGAGGACTCACCCGTGCACAGGTGCGTCCGAATCACCCGGTTACGTACCGTGGAGTGCGGGTTCGGCGAGGTCACCGACCGCCAGCAGGGCCAGTACGACCTCGTACAGGTCGGTGCCCGCGGCCAGGAGCTGGCGCTCCAGCACGGGTTCGGCGCTGCGGACGTGTTCGCGCACGGTCTGGGCATGGACGCCCAGGTCCTGGGCGGCGCGCTCGGCGTTGCCACCCGCGGCGATCCAGGCGCGCAGCGTGCCGCGCAGGTCCCGTCCGTCCCCGGTCAGCCGCCCGAGCAGCTCATGGGCCCAGGTGCGCAGCACGGTCCCGGCGAGCAGGTCGCCGATCCGGACGGCACCCGGCCGCGGGTCCGTGCCGTACGCGGCGCTCTCCGCGCAGCCGGCCTGGGTGTTCAGGGCGAGATGGACGACGGCGCGGACGGTGAGATCGGAGAAGTCGGTGTCCAGCAGGCCTTCGACCCGGTCCATGCGGGCGCGTACGGTGTTGCGGCTGACGCCGAGCACCTTGGCGGCGCTCACCGCGGTGAACTCCAGGCCCAGCCGGGTGGTGGCCAGCAGTTCGGCGCGGGTGTGGTGGGGCAGGGTGTCCAGGGGGCGCAGCAGGTCGGCGGACCAGGCGCACAGCGGGGCGAAGTCCATCAGCCGCTCCGGATGGGTCCGTTCGGCGTAGACGGCCGCCTGGTCTGGGTGGAAGTGGGCGACGGCGAGCGCGCTGATGGCCTGGCCGTAGGCGGTGGCGGTCTGGGCGAGGCTCTGCCGGGTGCTGCCGCCGAGGAAGATGCCGGGGCGGCCGCCGACGAACGAGCGCAGCCGCTCCCCCGCCGCGGCCACGGGGCTGACGACGATGACGTGCCCGTCCATGGCGGGGCAGCGCACGACCAGTGCCTGACCGTCGGTCACGTCCAGGCATTCGTCGGCGAGGCTGTCCCGTTCCTCGGCGGTCCCCTCGACGACGTACACACTGGCCGTGTCGGTGTCGAGCAGTCCCGGCCACAGGCCCGCGGCGACCCGGCGGGCGGAGACGGTGTCCTCCACCATCAGCAGTTGCAGGATCGCCAGCCGCAGATCGGCCGCGGCGCGCCTGAGCCGGTGGCCGGCGGCGGTCAGCTCGCGGTCCCTGAGCAGCAGTTCGACGACCGCGGCGGTCCGGGTGACGATCTCGGCGGCGCGCCGGTCGAACGGGGCCTCGCGCGCCACGGCCAGCAGGCCCGTGGACGCCGGGCGCGGGCCGGGGTGCCGCACGGCGACCAGGCGCACGTGCCGGCCCGCGTCCTCGACGGCCGCGGAGGAGATCCGCCCGGTGACGACGCCGGTGACGAGCGCGTCGTCGAGCGTCATCCGCTCTCCGGCGAGCAGGACACCGTCGGCGCCCTGGAGGCAGGCCGTTCCGCGCACGGCCTGCGCGAGCCAGGCGACGACCCTGCGCAGGTCGCGCCCGGTGGGGCGGAGATGATCGAGCAGTTCCTCGGCCCACAGGGCGTCCGTGTCGTACGGCGTCTGTGAGCGCGGGTCCTCGTCCGCTCTGCGACCCACTGCTGCCCTCTCCTCGTCCATCGCGTTGACCTCGGCATTCGGAGGTGGACGTTACCCGACGGACGGTCGCGGGTCGCGGGGCTCCCGCCGTCGGCGGACCCTCCCCCGGGACCACCTGCGGAGCCGCTCCTGAACGGGCGGGCCGCACGGGGGAGTTCGGGGCGTCACACGATCGGCCGTGCCCGCCTCGCTCCGGATCGGGCACGGGTACCGGACCCCGCCTGCGTCGCGGGTGCCCGGTGACGGCATAAGCTCGGCGGATGGCGAAGTACTTCGACGTGCACCCCGAGAACCCGCAACCGCGCAGCATCGCCCAGATCGCCGACGCCGTGCGCTCGGGCGCGCTCATCGCATACCCGACCGACTCCTGCTACGCGCTGGGGTGCCAGCTCGGCAGCCGTGACGGCATCGACCGGATCCGTTCGATCCGCCGGCTCGACGACCGGCACCATTTCACCCTGATGTGCCGCGACTTCGCGCAGCTCGGCCAGTTCGTGCGCGTGGACAACGACGTGTTCCGGGCCGTCAAGGCATCGACCCCGGGCAGCTACACCTTCATCCTCCCGGCGACCAGGGAAGTGCCGCGCAAGCTGCTGCACCCCAAGAAGAAGACCGTCGGGGTGCGCATCCCCGACCACACGGTCACCCAGTCCCTGCTCGCCGAGCTCGGCGAACCGCTGCTGTCCAGCACGCTGCTGCTGCCGGACGAGGAGGAGCCGATGACGCAGGGGTGGGAGATCAAGGACCGGCTCGACCACGCGGTGGACGCGGTGGTGGACTCCGGGGACTGCGGCACCGAACCGACCACGGTCATCGACTTCTCCAGCGGCGAGGCGGAGGTCGTCCGGAGGGGAGCGGGCGACACGGCACGCTTCGAGTGACGCGCGAGGGCCGGTGGGCCGGGAGCGGGAAGGGTGATCTTGCGTGACACCATGACCGTGTACCCGCCGCGTCACGGAGGTCCCCCTCCGAACGACGATTCCTCAGGGAGGCTCTTGCGCCATGACCGCCGTACAGGGAACCGCCGTGGACATCCCGACCGAGGACGGCACCGCCGACGCCTATCTGGCCCACCCCGGCGACGAACGTCCCCGTCCGGCCGTCCTGTTCTACCAGGACGCCTACGGACTGCGCCCGTGCCTGAGGTCGATGGCCGACCGGCTCGCCGCGGCCGGCTACACGGTCCTGGTGCCGAACGTCTTCTACCGTCAGGGGCGGACACCGGTCGTCGAACTGCCCGAGTTCATCGATACGGGCGCCGACCCCACCATCTGGCAGCGGATCGGCCCCCTCGTGCAGTCGCTGACGCCCGATCTCGTCGCGCGGGACGCGGGCGCCTATCTGCGTTGGCTGGCCGACAGCCCGCTGGTCGCCGACGGCCCGGTCGCCGTGACGGGCTACTGCATGGGCGCCCGGCTGGCCCTGCTGACCGCCGGCACGCACCCGGACCGGGTCGCGGCCGCGGCCGGATTCCACGGCGGACGGCTCGCCACCGACACCCCGGACAGCCCGCACCTGGTCGCCGAACACATCACCGCGGAGCTGTACTTCGGCCACGCGGACCATGACCCGTCCCTGCCCGAGGAGCAGATCGAGCGGCTGGAGAACGCGCTCACGGCGGCGGGCGTACGGCATCGCTGCGAGGTCTACCCGGGTGCCCGGCACGGGTACACGCAGTCGGACACCCCGGCGTACGACCGCGAGGCCGACGAGCGGCACTGGGCGGCGCTGCTCGACCTGCTGGACCGCACCTTCTGAAACGCACCTTCTGAACCGGGCCGTAAGGTGCCCGCCGTGCGACGGGCACCGCACGGACTCCGTCCAACTCATTGACATGCACGCGCCCTGGCGCAACCCTGAGAGCGCTCTCAAACTGGTCCGGACCAATATCCGCACCACCCCGACCCCACACGGAGGTGGAGAGTGCTCGCAAGACTCACCCGTTCCGCGCTGCCCTGTGCGGCCGCGGCGACCCTGGTCGGCGCGCTGCTCGCGCTGGCCACGCCCGAACCGGCCGGTGCCGCCGTGCCGGACACGATCCCCCTGAAGGTGACCAACAACTCCGGCCGCGGCGAAGCGGTCTACATCTACGATCTCGGCACCCAGCTCTCGACCGGACGGCAGGGCTGGGCGGACGCGAACGGCACGTTCCACGCCTGGCCCGCGGGCGGCAACCCGCCGACACCCGCGCCCGACGCCGCGATTCCCGGTCCCGCCGCCGGGCAGTCGAAGACGATCCGGATCCCGAAGTTCTCCGGCCGGATCTACTTCTCCTACGGCCGAAAGCTCGACTTCCGGCTCACCACCGGCGGGTTGGTGCAGCCGGCCGTGCAGAATCCGAGCGACCCCAACCGTGACATCCTCTTCAACTGGTCGGAGTACACCCTCAACGACTCCGGGCTGTGGCTCAACAGCACCCAGGTCGACATGTTCTCCGCGCCCTACGCGGTCGGGGTGCAGCGCTCCGACGGAAGCGTGAGCAGTACCGGGCACCTCAAGCCGGGTGGCTACAACGGGTTCTTCAACGCGCTGCGCGGACAGCCGGGCGGCTGGGCCAACCTGATCCAGACGCGGTCCGACGGGACCGTCCTGCGGGCGCTCGCACCGCTGTACGGGGTGGAGACCGGGGCCCTCCCGGCGAACGTCATGGCCGACTACGTCAACCGGGTCTGGCAGAAGTACGCCACGACGACGCTCACCGTCACGCCGTTCACCGACCAGCCGAACACCAAGTACTACGGACGGGTGTCGGGGAACGTCATGAACTTCACCAACTCCTCGGGAGCGGTCGTCACCAGCTTCCAGAAGCCGGACGCCGACAGCATCTTCGGCTGCCACAAGCTGCTGGACGCCCCCAACGACGCCGTGCGCGGACCCATCTCCCGTACGCTGTGCGCCGGTTTCAACCGCTCGACCCTGCTGGTCAACCCCAACCAGCCGGACACCTCGGCGGCGAACTTCTACCAGGACGTCGTGACCAACCACTACGCGCGCAAGATCCACGCGCAGATGGCGGACGGCGAGGCGTACGCCTTCGCCTTCGACGACGTCGGGAACCACGAGTCGCTGGTGCACGACGGAAACCCGCAGCAGGCGTATCTGACGCTGGATCCGCTCAGCTGACACGGTGAGGTCCCGCACCCGGAGGGCATCCGGGTGCGGGACCGTGTCATTGCGAGATCAGCCGGTCGTCAGGGCGGTGTCGTCCACGACGAAGCTGGTCTGGAGCGAGGAGTCCTCGACTCCGTTGAACTTCAGCGTGACCGTCGAGCCCGCCAGCGAGGACAGGTCGAAGGACTTCTGGCTGTAGCCGGAGGCCGCGTTGAGGTTCGAGTAGGTCGCGAGGGTCTTCGAACCGGCGGTCACCGTCAGCTTGTCGTACTGAGTGCTGCTGGTGGTCTCCGAGGTGTCGATGTGCAGGTAGAAGGTCAGGGTCGCCTTGCAGCCCGCGGGGATCGTCACCGACTGGGACAGGGTGTCGGTGTGCGAGGTGCCGTACCCGTCCAGCCAGGCCTTGTAGGAACCGCTGTGGGACGCCTCACCGCTGGCGGTGGTGATGACCCCGCTGGTCGCCGTCCAGCCCGTGCTGCCCGACTCGAAGCCCGGGTTGCTGAGCAGCTGGGTCGACGAGCAGCCGCCGCCGGTGGAGCTGACGGTCCAGCCGAAGGTCGCGGTGCCGGTCGCGCCGGTGGAGTCGGTCACCGTGACCGTGGTGCTGGAGCTGCCCGCGGTGGTGGGCGTGCCGGAGATCAGGCCGGTCGAGCTGTTGATCGACAGACCGGCCGGCAGACCGGAGGCACTGTAGGTGAGCGCACCGCTGTTGGTGCTGCTCGCCTGTATCTGCAGGCTGACCGCCGTGCCGACGGTGGCGGACTGGCTGCCCGGGTTGGTGACCGTCACGCCGCTGCTGGGCGGGTTGATGTGGCTGCCGACGTTGATGCCGGCGAAGGCGTTGCCCACGCCCGCGTACTGGGTCGAGTTGGTGCCGTACAGGGCCGCCGCCGCGTTGAGGGCCGCGGTGCGGGCACCGGCGTAGTTGGTGCTCGACGTCATGTACGTCGTCAGCGCCTTGTACCAGATCTGCAGGGCCGCGGCCCGGCCGATCCCGGTGACGGCGACGCCGTCCGAGGTCGGGCTGTTGTAGGTCACACCGTTGATGACCTTGGTGCCGCTGCCCTCGGAGAGCAGGTAGAACATGTGGTTCGCGGGGCCCGAGGAGTAGTGCACGTCGAGGTTGCCGACACCGGAGTACCAGCTGTCGGCGGAGCCGCCGTCCTTGCTGGGCTTGTCCATGTAGCGCAACGGGGTGCCGTTGCCGTTGATGTCGATCTTCTCGCCGATGAGGTAGTCGCCCACGTCGGAGGAGTTGTTGGCGTAGAACTCCACACCGGTGCCGAAGATGTCGGAGGTGGCCTCGTTCAGGCCGCCGGACTCGCCCGAGTAGTCCAGGCCCGCGGTGTTGGAGGTGACGCCGTGGCTCATCTCGTGGCCGGCCACGTCCAGCGAGGTCAGGGCGTGGGTGTTGCTCGTGCCGTCGCCGTAGGTCATGCAGAAGCAGCTGTCGTCCCAGAACGCGTTGACGTACCCGCTGCTGTAGTGGACGCGCGAGTAGGCGGCGACGCCGTCGTTCTTGATGCCGCTGCGGCCGAAGGTGTTCTTGTAGAAGTCCCAGGTCTCCTGGGCTCCGTAGGCCGCGTCGGCGCCGGCGGTCTGGGTGTTGGAGCCGGTCCCGTCGCCCCAGACGTCGTCCGAGTCGGTGAACAGGGTGCCGGTGCCGGAGGTGCCCCGGTTGAGGTTGTACGTCTTGTGGCCGCCGCGCGTGGTGTCGTACAGCTGGTACGTCGAACCGGAGAGCGTGGTGCTCAGCGAGACCGTGCCGCTGTACTGGGTGTTGCCGGTGCCGGTCTTGATCGCCTGGTAGCGGTACAGCTCCTTGCCGCTGGTGGCGTCGGTGATGACGTGCAGCTGGCTGGGCGTGCCGTCGTCCTGGAAGCCGCCGATCACCGTCTCCCAGGCGAGCTTCGGGGTGCCGTTGCCGGCCCAGATGACCTTGCGGGCGCTGTCGGTCGAGGGCTTCTCGGCGTCAAGTGCCCTGGCCGTCCTGAGGGCCTTGGTCTCGGCGGCCGCCTTGGTGAAGGTCGCGGTGGTGGAGGCGACCTTGATGGCGTGCTTGTTGTTGAAGGTGGTGCTGACCGTGCCGGCGGCCAGCGAGGCCGGCGGGGTGTGCACGACGAGGTCGCCGCCGAGGACGGGGAGCCCGGCGTAGGTGCGCTCGTAACGGGTGTGCACGGTGCCGTCGTTGTCCTTGGCGACGTCCCGGACGACCAGCTTCTCCTTGGCGCCGAGACCGATGGTGCGGGCGGTCGTGGCGGTCTTCTGCTGGGCGCTCTTGATCAGCGCCTTGTGCTGGGCGGGACTGAGCTTGGCCTCGAGACCGCCCGTGCGCAGCGGGCTGGGGTGGGGGGCGGCGGGCTTGGCGCTCGCCGGGACGGACTGGATGCCGACGGCAAGGAAGGCCGCGGTCGAGACCAGGGCGACTGCGACCGCGGAACGTCTGTGGGGAAGGCGTCTCACTCGAATTCCTCCTGCTGCGGCCGCCGGTTCGCGGCCGGTGACAGACCGGACAGACGGGGTGTGCTGTCCGGGACGAGCTCAGTTGTGCGGGAGCGTGGTCCGTGAACAGACCGGGGAGGAACGGTGTGGGGGGTCGCAGGGAGAATCGCAGCTTTGACCCGTCCATGTCAGTACTGCCGGTAACATTCAAGGGTTTTCCCTATGACGGCCCGCCCGACGGATCCACCGGCGGCTCAGGGGCCTCGGCAGGGACACGGTCAACGGACCTGCGCAGGCGAGCCGTTGGTGGGCTTCGCACCGGACATTGCTACGGTTCACGCCGTGTCTGACTCCTCACGCGATACCGCAGAAGGCGCCGGCTGGGGCACCGCCGAACGGGGCGCCTACAAGCAGCTGATGCCGGACCATGTCGAGAAGCTGTCGTGGCTCAGCCCGAAGACGCTGTGGGCCGCCCGCAACGGGGTGGTGGCGTCCTGGTTCGGGGACCCGACGGGCCGCACCCGCAGCCGCTGGGCGGCGCAGCGCACGGCCGCCGGTGCCGCCGCCGACAAGGTGGTCCGGCGGAACGATCCGGACCGTTTCTCCTTCATGGTCATCGGTGACACCGGAGAGGGCGACGACTCCCAGTACGCCGTCGTGCCGGGCTTTCTGAAGGCCAGTCAGGACACGTCGTTCGCGGTGATCGCGAGCGACGTGATCTATCCGGTCGGCGCCACCGACGACTACGGCACGAAGTTCTTCCGCCCGTACCAGGACTACCCGGCACCGATCTACGCGATACCCGGCAACCACGACTGGTACGAGGACCTCGGCGCGTTCATGCGCGTCTTCTGCGACGACGCCCCGCCCCTCGCCCCCGAACCCGCGCCCCGCCCCCTCACCCGCGCCTGGTGGCGTGCCCTGCTGTGGCACAGGCCCCGCCCGACGGACGAACAACGCCTCACCGAGGCACGGAAGTTGCGCTCGGCTCCGGCCCAACAGACCGCACAGCCGGGCCCGTACTGGGCCATCGACGCCGGACCGGTGCGGATCATAGGCATCGACACCGGTCTGCTGGGCACGATCGACGCCGAACAGGGCGCCTGGCTCCGCGAGGTGTCACAGGGACCCCGCCCGAAGATCCTCGTCACCGGGTCACCGCTGTACGTGGACGGCGAGCAGCACCCCTGCGCCATCGAGGGCGGCGGCACCGTCGACGACATCGTCCGCGACCCGGCTCACCACTATGTCGCGGCGATAGGCGGCGACATCCACAACTACCAGCGCTATCCGGTCGACGTGGACGGCCGCACCATCCAGTACGTGGTCTCGGGCGGCGGCGGAGCCTTCATGCACGCCACCCACACCATCCCGCGCGTGCAGATCGCCGACGTCACCGAGGACGACTTCCGCTGCTACCCGCTGCGCGGCGACTCCCTCGCCTTCTACAGCCGGCTGTACGGCCGGCGGCTGCGGCTGCGCCGCTTCTTCACGCTCACGGAGGCCGAGGCCGCGGCCGTCATCGCCGAGCGGCTCGGCATCAGGCCCGGCCGCGCCCCGGGCCCGGACACGCGCGTCACCCGGCGCACCCGGCTGGTCGCGAGCCTCCTGGGAGCCGGCGGCCGCCCCGACCGCACCTCCCGGTTCCGGCTTCCCGTGCGGAAGATCTACACGCAGCTCTTCTCGCCGGGCTCGGCGACCTACAGCCCGCCCTTCTTCAAGTGCTTCCTGCGTCTGGACGTCACCCCGCAGGCGGTGCGGCTGCGCTGTTTCGCCGCGACCGGCAATCGCGCGCAGGAGCTCGACCCGCCGGTCGAGGACGAGATCACCATCCCGCTGGTCTGATCACACGGACGCACTGTTCACCTGCCTGAGCCAGGGCCTGTCGCGAAAGTCCCGCCTGCCGGGCGGCGGCCCGGCGCCGGTCACCAGCGGCCCGGCTCGGTGCCGGTGAGCGCCTCCGACGCTCTGCCGTCCACGCCGACGGGCACCTCGCCGGTGAGCATCACCCGGTGCATGGTCCGGGGGAAAACGAGGTGGGCGTTGTCGCTGGGGGCCAGATGGATGGTGGCCCGGTTGTCCCAGAAGGCGACGCTGCCGGGCTCCCAGCGGAAACGGACCGTGTACTCGGGCCTGACCGCCTGCTCCAGCAGCAACTCCAGGAGCGCCGCGCTCTCCGGCCGGGACACCTCGGCGATCTGCTCGACGTAGTAGCCGTTGACGAACAGCACCCGCTCCCCCGTCTCCGGATGCACCCGCACCAGCGGGTGGACGGAGGCGACCTGATGGTCCAGCAGATGCCTCAGATACGCGTCGTCACCGGCCCGCGGCTGATAGCCGACGCCGAGCCGGTGTTCGGCCCGCAGCCCGTCGACGAACGCCCGCACGGGAGCCGACAGCCCGGCGTACGCGGCGGCCAGATTGGACCAGGTGGTGTCGCCGCCGTACGGCGGGACGGTCTCGGCGCGCAGGATCGTCGCGGCCGGCGGGTCGATGCGGGCTCCGTGGTCGCAGTGCCAGCCGCGCAGCAGTGTGTGCCGGCGGCGGCACAGCCACTCGTCGTGTTCCATGCCGAACCGTCCGCCCAGCTCCAGCCGGTCGGCCGTGGTCTCCACCTCGGGGAAGTCCGGCGGGGAGGCGCTGCCGCGCCGTCCGGGCACGACCGGTTCGCCGAACCGGCGCGCGAACGCCACATGGGTGGCGTGGTCGAGTTTCTGGTCGCGGAAGAAGACCACCTTCCAGCGCAGCAACGCCGCCCGGATCCGGGCGACCACCGCGTCGTCGAGCTCCTCCGCGAGGTCGACCCCGGTGATCTCGGCTCCGATGTGGCCGGCGACCGGCTTCACCTCGATCCCCGCGCCGCGCCGTGCCGTGCCCCTGTCCGTCGTCATGCACGCTCCGATCCGGTGCCGTCGTCGGCCGGGCCGCTCCGTTCTGCGGTTGATCACCACTCACCCTATCCATGACGCTGGGTGTACGACACAGCCGAGGAAAGGTCCCGCCTTGATCAGCATTCCGGCGCACCGGCTCAACGACGGTACGACGATCCCCGCCATCGGGCTGGGCACCTGGCCCCTGAACGACACGCAGGCGGAAGGGGCCGTACGCGGTGCGCTCGGCCTCGGTTACCGGCTCGTCGACACCGCGGCCAACTACCGCAACGAGGCCGGTGTCGGCCGGGGGATCGCGAGCAGCGGGATGCCCCGGGAGGAGCTCGTGGTGACCACGAAGCTGCCGGGCCGCCATCACGGCTACGAGGAGACCCTGGCCTCGTTCGAGGAGTCCCGTCGGCTGCTGGGCCTGGAGTACGTCGATCTGTATCTGATCCACTGGCCGCTCCCCCGCGTCGGCAAATACGTGGACTCGTGGAAGGCGATGATCAGGTTGCGCGAGGAGGGGCTCGTGCGGTCGATCGGCGTCTCCAACTTCACGCCGGAGCACATCGAGCGCCTGGAGCGGGAGACGGGCGTCTTGCCGTCCGTCAACCAGGTGGAGCTGCACCCGCTGTTCCCGCAGGACGAGCTGCGGGTCTTCCATGCGGGCAAGGGCATCCTGACCGAGAGCTGGAGCCCGCTGGGCCGGGGCAGTCTGCTGCCGGCCGATCCCAAGGTCGTCGCCGTGGCCGAGGCGCTGGGGGTGACCCCCGCGCAGGTGGTGCTGCGCTGGCACGTCCAGCTGGGTGCCCTCCCCATCCCCAAGTCGGCCGATCCGGGCCGGCAGCGCGAGAACCTCGACGTGTTCGGCTTCGAACTGGGCCCCGCCCAGATGGCGGCCATCTCCGCCCACCCCCGCACACGGCTCGGCGGGGACCCCGAGGTGCACGAGGAGTTCTGACCTACGACTCCTCGACCCGCTCCTGGGCGGTGTCACTGCCGGGCCCGGGCGCGGTGAGGCTGCCGAGGATGTCCAGCAGTTCGGCGTTGCGGGTGCCCGGCTCGGCGTGGAAGACGACGAGGGTCAGGCCGTCGCTGCCGTCCACGGACAGCTTGTCGGAGTGCAGGTCGAGGTCGCCGACCTGCGGGTGGGTCAGATGGCTCACCCGGCCGCGCCGGGGCCGCACATCGTGCCGGGCCCACAGGAGACGGAAGCGCTCGCTGCGCACGGACAGGTCTCCGACCAGGTCCCGCAGCCGCGGGTCGTCCGCGTCCGGCCCGGCGTGGGCCCGCAGGGTGGCCACGCCCTCCTCGGTGAGGTCCGCCCAGTCACGGCGCAGTTCCCGCTCGGCCGGGTCGAGGAACACGGCCCGCAGCAAGTTCACACCGGGCCGGTAGTTGGGGCTCAGCGCCCGGGCCAGGGTGTTGGCGGCCAGGCAGTCGGTGTAGCGGTTCTGGACGTAGGCGGGGTTGCGAGTCCAGCCGTCGATGAGCCGGCGGATGCTGACAGGCACCTGTTCCCGCGTGCGCGCCGGGCGCGTCCGGCGGGCCGGGCGCCGTGTGCCGCCGGGCCGCTCCCGGGCCAGGCCGACGAGGTACGCGGTGGCGTCCTCGTCCAGCCGCAGCACGCGCGCGACGGCCTCCAGCACCTGGACGGACGGGTTGCGGTCGCGGCCCTGCTCCAGTCTCAGGTAGTAGTCGGAGCTGATGCCGGAGAGCATCGCGACCTCCTCGCGGCGCAGTCCCGGCACCCGGCGCAGACCGCCCCCGGGCAGCCCCACGTCCTGCGGCCGGACCAGCGCCCTGCGGGCCCGGAGGAACTCCCCCAGCGCGTTCGTTCCGTCCATGCCACCACCGTACGGCCGGGCCCGGCCGGGTGACCGGCCCTGTCACTCCCAGGAACGCGGGGGCACTGCCGACGCCAGCGGGACCGGCGCAGGGTGGAGGTCGAGGGCGGGCCGCGGGATCGCCGGCCCGCCGGAAACGGACAGCACGAGAGGTACGACATGTCTGCGACGCTCGGCGGAACCTTCACCCCGGCCGGCGGTCCGGCCCTCACCCGTATGGGCTACGGCGCCATGCAGCTCGCCGGACCGCATGTCTTCGGTCCGCCCAGGGACCGGGACCGGGCCGTCGCGGTGCTCCGCGAGGCGGTGGCGGCGGGCATCACGCACATCGACACCGCCGACTTCTACGGGCCCGTGGTGGTCAACGAGATCATCAAGGAGGCCCTGCACCCCTACCCCGAGGGCCTGCACATCGTCACCAAGGTCGGGGCGCGCCGTGCCGTCGACGGCGGCTGGATCATGTCCCGGCACCCCGAGGATCTGAAGGCGCAGGTCCACGACAATCTTCGGCACCTGGGCCTGGAGACCCTGGACGTGGTCAATCTGCGTCTCGGTGACATGGACACCCCGAACGAGGACTCGATCGCCGACCAGTTCGGCGCCCTGGCCGAGCTGCGCCGACAGGGCCTGATCCGCCATCTCGGGCTCAGCGCCGCCTCCGCCGGGCAGCTCGACGAGGCGCTGGCCATCGCGCCCGTGGTCACCGTGCAGAACCGGTACAACCTGGCCGACCGGCAGGACGACGCCCTTGTCGGGCGCACGGCGGCCGAGAACATCGCCTTCGTGCCGTACTTCCCGCTGGGCGGCTTCACCCCGCTGCAGTCCGGGACACTGAGCGACGTCGCCTCCCGGCTGGACGCCTCGCCGCAACAGGTCGCGCTGGCCTGGCTGCTGCACCGCTCACCGAACATCGTCCTGATCCCCGGCACGTCCTCGCCCGAGCACCTGCGCGAGAACATCGCCGCGGCCGGCCTGGCCCTGCCCGCCGAGGCGATCACCGAACTGGACGGCATCGCCAAGTGACCGACGGGCAACTCATTTCCTGAACACGCGGATTGACGGGTTCCGCCCCCAACTGCCCCACCGGGCCTTTATGTTCACGGCGGTGCTCGATCGTCGTCCGTCGTCTCAGGAGGCTGCTCCTCATGCGCAACGCGCTCCGTACCGCCCTCACCGCGGTCGTGGCCGCCGGAACCCTGTTCACCTGTGGTACCGCACAGGCCACCCCGGCCGGACCGGGGGTCACCGCCCGGCTGATCAGCCAGGCCACCGTCGGCAACACCGACTACATCCTGCGGGAGATCACGATCCCGGCCGGGCAGGCCACCGGATGGCACTACCACGACGGGCCGTTGTACGGCTGGGTGAAGCAGGGCACCCTCAGCCACTTCGACTCGACCTGCGCCCAGGACGGCCTGTATCCGGCGGGCAGCGCCATCCGGGAGCCAGCCGGGCCGGGGAACGTACACATCGGCCGCAACCTCGGTGACACTCCGGTCGTGCTCGACGTGCTGTACGTCCTGCCGTACGGCGCACCCTTCTCCGAGGACGCCCCGAACCCGGGCTGCCCCTTCGAGTGATCACGTCTCGGGCAGCGGCTGTTCGGCCCAGATGGTCTTGCCGCTGCCCGTCTGCCGGCTGCCCCAGCGCTGGGTGAGCTGGGCGACGAGCAGCAGCCCGCGGCCTCCTTCGTCGAAGGCGTGCGCCCGGCGCAGATGCGGTGAGGTGGAACTGCCGTCGGAGACCTCGCAGATGAGCGCACGGTCGCGGATCAGCCGCAGCTGGATGGGCGCCACGCCGTAGCGGATGGCGTTGGTGACCAGTTCGCTGACGACGAGTTCGGTGACGAAGGCGGCCTCGTCCAGCCCCCAGACGGCCAGTTGCTCGATGGCCGCCTGGCGCGTGGTGGCCACGTGCGCGGGGTCGGGCGGCACGTCCCAGGTGGCCACCCGGTCAGCGCCGAGCGCCCGGGTGCGGGCAAGCAGCAGGGCCACGTCGTCGCCGGGCTGCTCCGGCAGGACGGCCTTCAGCACATTGTCCCCGAGCACCTCCAGCGAGTCGGCGGGCGCGGTCAGGGCGCGCAGCATCTCGTCCATCGCCCGGTCGAGGTCACGGTCGCGGCCCTCGACGAGGCCGTCCGTGTAGAGGGCGACGACCGCTCCCTCGGGCAGCTCCAGTTCCGTCGCCTCGAACGGCAGGCCGCCCACGCCGAGCGGTGGGCCCGCCGACATGCCGACGAGTTCGGCGGTGCCGCCCGGCAGTACGAGGGCCGGGGCCGGGTGGCCGGCGGCGGCCAGGCTGAGGCGGCGCGAGACGGGGTCGTAGACGGCGTACAGACAGGTGGCCCCCAGCTCGGCGGTCTCCGCACCGCCGTCCCCGGCGGCGAGGTGCGTGACCAGGTCGTCCAGGTGGGTGAGGAGTTCGTCCGGGGGCAGGTCCACGTCCGCGAGGGTCCGCACCGCCGTCCGCAGCCGCCCCATGGTCGCCGACGACTGGATACCGTGCCCCACCACGTCGCCCACGACCAGCGCGACCCGGCTGCCGGACAGCGGGATCACGTCGAACCAGTCGCCGCCGATGCCGGCCAGCGACCCGCACGGCAGATAGCGGTGGGTCACGTCGACCGCCGCCTGGCCGGGCAGTCCCTGCGGCAGCAGGCTGTGCTGCAGGGCCAGCGCGGTGGTCCGCTCCTTGGCGAAACGGCGCGCGTTGTCGATGCAGACGGCGGCGCGGCTGGCCAGTTCCTCGGCGAACACGGCGTCGTCGGCGACATAGTCGTCCGGGTGTGCCCTGCGGACGCACACCGCGACCCCGAGGGTGGTGCCACGGGCCCGCAGCGGCACCGCGATCATGGAGTGGACGCCCCGGCGGTAGGCGCGGCCGGCGGGCGCGAGCGCGTTGCGCTCCTCCAGCCACTGGACGAACTCCGGCTCCCCGGCCTGGCTGAGGACGGCCCGGCCCTCGCGCAGCGCTCGCGCCGGCGGCGAGGAGGGCTGGTAGACGTTCACATCACCGAGGTGCACCGCCGCGCCCGGGTTTCCCTCGGTGGTGGAACCGTGGGCCACGCGCCGCAGGAGGACGTCCTCACCCGCGATCACCGGCAGCTCGTCCGCCCCGAGGACCCAGTCGAGCAGGTCCACACTGGCGAAGTCGGCGTACCTCGGCACCAGGAGTTCCACCACTTCCTCGGCGGTGCGCACCACGTCCAGGGTGGTGCCGACGGCGGTAGCCGCGTCGTTGAGCAGGGCCAGCCGCCGCCGGGCCCAGTACTGGTCGGTGCTGTCGAACGCGGCCAGGGCGACCGCGGTCAGCTCACCGGCGGAGTCCCTCAGGGGCCACATCTCGATGCTCCAGGCGTGGTCCCGGTGCAGGGTGGGCGCGCCGGTGAAGCTCTCGTAGCGGACCGGTCTGCCCGTCTCCACGACCTGGCGCAGATGGCTCAGGAAGCCCTGGCTGTGCTCGGTGTCCTTGAGGCTCTCCCGGTAGGCCCGGCCGACCAGCGTCTCCTCCGGAACACCCATCAGCCGGCAGGCCGCGTCGTTGAGCCGCAGATAGCGCTGGCTGGTGTCGAAGACGGACATCGACATGGACGCCTGCTGGAAGACCTGTCCGGCCAGGGTGGGCTCGGCCCCGCCGGGCCGATGGGCGATGACCACATTTCCCAGGGGCATTCCGTCCGGGCCGACCACGGGGCATGTGGTCAGCCTGAGCTCGACGCGGTGGCCGTCCCGGTGGCGCAGGGCGACGACGCCGGTGCCCGCGGCGACGGTCTTCGCCGGCACCGCCCCGTCGAGCAGGGCGGCGGCCGGCCGCCCCACGACATCCCCCGCCGGGTGGCCCGTCAGCAGCCGCGCGCCCTCGCTCCACCCCTGCACGATGCCGTGGGCATCGATGATCGCCGCGGCCGCGACATGCTCCATATGCCCCAGGATGATCCCATTGGCTCGGGGCATCAAGCGCGCGGCGGCCCGCCTCAGCCCCGGTGACCGCGCAGTACGGCCAGGGCACGGTCGGCGTGGGTGTTCATGCGCAGTTCGCTGCGGACGACCTCCAGGACCGTGCGGTCCTGGGCGATGACGAAGGTGACCCGCTTGGTGGGCGCGATGGAGAAACCGCGCTTCACGCCGAAGAGCTCACGGACCGATCCGTCGGTGTCGGACAGCAGCGGCATGCCGAGGGTGTGGCGTCCGGCGAACTCCTGCTGGCGCTCGACGGTGTCGCCGCTGATCCCGACGGGCCGGGCGCCGACGGCGGCGAACTCGGCCGCCAGGTCGCGGAAGTGGCAGGCCTCGGCGGTGCAGCCGGCGGTCAGGGCGGCGGGGTAGAAGAACAGCACGACGGGTCCGTCGGCGAGCAGCTCCGACAGCCGCCTCGGCGTGCCGGTCTCGTCCGGCAGTGCGAAGTCCTCGACCTTGTCACCGACGTCGACACGCTCGCTCATGACCGGCCCTCCCCGTTCCGTGCGACACCGCGGGCCCACAGCACCAGGGGCACCTGGAGCGGCAGCCGCGCGACGGCCGCCGCCCTCAGCGGTGCGGGGCGGTGCCGCCAGTCCACGGCCATCTTCACGTTCGCGGGGAACACCCCTACGAAGAAGGCGGCCGCGGCCCGCGCGGCCACCGGCCGGGTCCGCCGCGTCACCAGGCCCGCGGCGAGGGCCAGCTCCACGGCCCCGCTCGCGTACGTCCACGTCCGGGCCGAGCCCGGCAGCATCTTCGGAATCGTCGCGTCGAACTGCCGGGGAGCGGCGAAGTGGGCGACCCCTGCCGTGGCCAGTAGACCGGCCAGCAGCAGGGGTGAGCGTTCGGACCGGGGCACGGTTCCTCCTCTGACGACCTGTCGCCGGATATTACTCGACGGTAGGCCGCAGTGGATCGCCGGGATCGAGTCGGGGCCCCTCGATGAAGGCCGGGGCTACTCCATGTAGAAGGTCGCGTCCGCCTTGTCGAGCGCGGTGCTGATCGTCTGGACGTAGAGCAGATTGTTGTAGTGGCGGATGTAGCGGCCCGGGTAGTTGTACGACTCCAGGGAGACGCCGGCCGTCGCGTCGGCGAGGCCGGAGCGCCGCTGGAAGGAGGCGTCGCTGCGGAAGCCGGCGGTGCCGTCGTTCTTCTCGACCCAGACCTCGAAGTTCCTGTGGCGCAGGTAGTAGCCGGGGTAGTTCGTCGACTCCAGGGAGATCGTGCCACTGCCCGCGAGGCCGGTGACGACCCGGAACTGGGAGTCGGCGAGGTTGGTGACGTTCGCCTCGATCTTCGCGCGGAAGTCCCAGTGGCGGATGTAGCGGTCCGGGTAGTTGTACGAGGAGAGACGGACCGGGGTGACGCCGTCGGCCACCGGGATGCCGAAGTCGGGGGTGCCGTCGGCCTTCCAGTAGACCTTCTGCAGCCGGGTGCGGCGGTTGGGGTCGTTGAGCGGGTCGCCGGTGATGTCCTTGTAGTTGCGGTCGTGGTAGACGAGGATGTCGGACTTTCCGTCCTCGGAGACCGTGAACGAGTTGTGGCCGGGCCCGTACTGCGAGGTCGCGGCGTTGCTCTTGAAGACCGGCTGGGGGCTCTTGCTCCAGGAGGAGGCGCTGAGCAGATCACCGGAGGCGGACGCGGTGAGCATGCCCAGGCAGTAGTTGGCGTCGGTGGCGCTCGCCGAATAGGTCAGGAAGACCTTGCCGCCGTGCTGGATGACCGCGGGGCCCTCGTTGACCTTGTAGCCGATGGTCTCCCAGGACAGGGTGGGCTGCGAGATCTCCACCGGAGTGCCGCTGATGGTCCAGGGGTTGGCCATCCTGGCGATGAACAGGCTGGTGTTGTTGTCCTCGGCGGGATTGTGCTGGGCCCAGGCGAGATACCGGACTCCGTTCACGACGAACGTGGTGGCGTCGAGCGAGAAGCTCTCCCACTGCGTCGTGATCTGTCCCTTCTCGGTCCAGGTACCGGTCAGGGGGTTGGCCGCGCTCGTCTCCAGGACGTACATGCGGATCGCCCACACGTCGCTGGTGGAGCCTGCGGCGAAGTAGACGTACCACTTGCCGTCGATGTAGTGAATCTCGGGCGCCCAGATGTGCGCGCCCATGACCCCGCTCGCGTGCTTGGTCCAGATGGTGGTCTCGGGGGCGGTGGCGAGGCCCTGGAGGGTGGTGGCCCGGCGCAGCACGATGCGGTCGTACTCGGGCACGGTCGCGGTGAAGTAGTAGTAGCCGTCGGTGTGCTTGAAGATGTGCGGGTCGGCGCGCTGTTCGGCGAGGGGGTTGGTGAAGGTCACGGCGGGTGAGGCGGGGGCGGCGTGCGCGGGGGTGGCGGTGACGAGCAGGGCGAGTGCGGCGAGGAGGGCTGTCAGCACCCGTCCGACGAGGCCTTTCACGGCGATCGGTCTTCCTCTCTGTGGGTGGAGCGGTCAGGTGGTGGGCGTCGGGCGCCATTGCTGGCAGGTGTTGTTCAGCCAGGTCCACTGGCGTACGTCGATGCCGTCGGCGGTACCGCAGTTGGCGACGTCGGCGACCTTGCCGCTGTTGGCGTTGACGATCCGGACGTAGTCACTGCCGGTGTAGGCGAGGCGGAACTTCTGGCAGTTGTTGCCCAGCCACGACCACTGCCGGAGGTCGGCGCCGTCGGCGGTGGAACAGTCCGCGGTGCCCAGGACCTTGCCGGTGGCGACGTTGACGAGACGGCTGGTGTCGCTGCCCTGGTCCTCGATGCGCCACTTCTGGTTGGCACCGCCGTTGCACGTCCACTGCAGGACGTCGGTGCCGTCCGCGGTGTTGCCGCCCGCGACGTCCAGGCACTTGCCGCTGTTGCGGTTCACCAGCGTGTACGCCGTCGGGGTCGTGGCGCTCTCCCCGGCCGGGCCGGCCGGCGTCGTCCCGGTGGCCACGGGGGTGCCGAAGTTCGGCGTGCCGTCGGCGTTCCAGGTGAACTTCTGGGCCCGGGTGGTGCGGGCGTTGCCGCAGCCGCCGCTCGCCGAGCTGTTGGCGTGGTAGACGATCCAGCTCTCACTGCCGTCCGGCGAGGTGAAGAAGCCGTTGTGCCCGGGGCCGTACACGCCCTTCGCGTCGTCTCGCTGGAAGACCGGGGACTGCGACTTCGTCCAGGCGGCGGGGTTCAGCGGGTCGCTGCCGGTGAGTTCCAGCAGGCCCAGCTTGTAGTCGGCGGTCTGGCAGTAGCTGGCGGAGAAGGTCAGGAAGGTCCGGCCGTTGTGGTACCGCGGCTCGGGGCCCTCGTTGACCGGGGCTCCGGACGTCTCCCAGCTCAGTGTGGGCCGGGAGATGATCGTGAAGGTGGAGCTGCCGAGGGTGTAGGGATTGCTCATCGGCGCGATGACCAGGCTCTGTGCGCTGCCGCCGACGGAGCCGCTGCCGACCAGGTACAGCTTGCCGCCGTACTCCAGCACGCTGGGGTCGATGAGCCAGCCGCCGGGGTTGAGGTTGGAACCGGTGAGCATGTTCTTGTAGGTGTACGGCCCCATGGGGTCGGAGCCCGCGCTCTCCAGCACATGCGTGCGCTGGGTGTCGCAGCAGGCGGCACCGGCCTGCCCGGCGACGTAGTACAGGTACCAGTGGCCGTTGAAGTGGTGGAACTCCGGCGCCCACATGTTGGCGTTGCGCCCGGCGGTGGAGTCGGCCCACACCTGCACGCTCGGGGCGGTGGCCAGCCCGGCGAGCGTCGGGGACTTCCGCATGGTGAGCTCGCCGGTGAAGGTCGTGTTGATCAGGTAGTAGTTGCCGTTGTAGTACTCCAGCCAGGGGTCGGCGCCCTTCTGCGCCTTGACCGGGTTGGTGTACGGGCGGCCCTCGGCCGCGGCTGCGGGCTGTGCGGTCACGAGCGACGCGAGCACAGCCGGCAGTGCCGCTCCGAGCACGAGCCAGTGGCGGGTGCGGAACACGGTCGGTAGTCCCTTCCGGCGGCCTCATGTCCGAGACGTGCGAGATACGAGATGCGAGTCGTTCGGTATTTCGAACTCTGTACGGAACTTCGACCAGAAGGTAAGGGTGTGGCAATAACACGTCAACGGGTCGGGCGAGTTGAGTTCTGATTTCCGGCCGCGGGCCGGGCCGGAGGCCACGGGATCACGGGTACCGTGCGACGGCCCGACGGGCCGGCCTGCCCGGCCAGTTGGCGCGGACGACGAAGGACACCGTGATCAACAGCGCCCAGGAGACCCACTTCGACATCGACACCGGCTCCCAGCCGTGGAGTTGGTAGGGATACCGCCAGGCGCCGAGGTACGTGGCCACGTTCTCCGCCAGCCACAGGAAGAAGCCGACCAGCGCGAAGGACAGGGCCAGCGGCATACGGTGGCGCCGCTCGCCGACCGTGAAGTACATCCAGGTGCCCCAGGTCGCGCACAGCAGCAGACCGCCGAGGACCCAGCGCAGGTCCGGCAGCCAGTGGTGCGTGAGGAAGTTGACGTACAGGAAGGCGGCCACCACGGCGGTGACCCGGGCCCGGTAGCCGGTGAACGACAGCTCCAGCAGCCGCCAGGTCCGGCAGCCGTAACTGCCGACGGCCGCGTACATGAACCCGCCGTACAGCGGCACACCGGCGACCTTGGTCAGTGCGGGCTCGGGATAGCTCCATGCGCCCACATGCACCTTGACCAGCTCGAAGACGAGCCCGAGAACATGGCAGACGGCGACGACCGCGAGATCCCGGCGGGTCTCCCAGCCCAGCAGACGGCACACGACCGTGAGCAGCACGCCGTAGGCGAGAAGGAGGTCGTAGCGCGCCACGGGGAGCGGCGGCAGCATCCGGACCGCCGCCATACCGCCGAACAGCGCGACCGCGAAGGCACAGCAGCGGGCCTGCACCCAGCCGAACAGAGCGATCTGGCGGACGAGCGTCCCGGCCTGCTGCTTGATCTTGTGCATGCCAGGAAGACGACTGTTCGAAGCCGATGGTTGCAGTCCTGCCGGAGCCCCGGCGGCGAAGGGGCCGGGCCGTTCAGCCCGCGCCCACCGGCGAACCCGCCTCCTGGCCGGGCTCGTCCTCGACGGCGTACGCCAGGAAGTCGTCGACCATGCGGTGGAACAGGGTGGCCAGCTGTCGCAGTTCCTCGGGCTTCCACTCGCCGAGGGCGAGCTGCATGCCGCGGGCCCCGGTGTCCCGGACCCGGTCGATGGCCCGGCGGCCCGCGTCGGTGAGCTGGATGCGCTGGGCGCGGCGGTCGTCGGGGTCGGGGATCCGGGTGACATAGCCGGACTTCTGCAACTGCTGCACGGTGCGGGTCACATGGGAGGCCTCGACACCCAGCCGCTGCGCCAACTCCCCCGGCCGCAACGAGTCGGAGTCGGCGACCTGACGCAGCAGCGCCACCGCGGCCCGGTCCAGCGGCACACCGGCGAGCGCCATCAGCCGCTCGTGCTGCCGGGCCCGCGTGCTCAGATACGTGATGCGCGTGAGGGCACGCTCGATCTCGACGACTTCCGGGGAGGCGACGGGGGCGACGGGCAGCGGTTCCGTGGACATACCCCCAGTTTACCATATCGTTGCGTAACTCAAGTAAATGAGAAGATCCGTCCCCGGGGACGTCCCCCGCGTTCCACGGGACGCGGGGACGGCATCCTGGCCGTTCGGCACGGAAACGCTGGGTCTCGTGATCACGCTTCGTGGTCACGAGATCGACAGCCCGGAGGTTTCGATGATCCGACGGACCGTGAAGAGCGGCCTGCTGGCGACGATCGCGGTGCTCGCGCTCCTGCCCACGGCAGCCGACGCCGCCGAGACGGACCACACCGTACCGCTCCCCGCGCCCAACGTCTCGGTGCAGTACACCACCCCCTCACTGCTCCCCGCTCCCGCACCGCACCGGCAGGCCAAGCACCGCACGACGCACCACAAGTCCCGCCGCGCACACCGCATCACGCACCGTGTGCACCGCGTCCGCCACGCGCACCGCACCACGCACCACTGCACGCACCGGGTCCGCCACGTCGTCCGTTCGGCCGGGTACCGCCGCGGGCTGCCCGTCGTGGGGCGTGTGACCACGCACCGCCTCGCGCTGAACGTCCGCTCCGGTCCGGGCACCGGTTACCGCGTGGTCGGCCACCGGCACCCGAACCGGCTCGTGGCACTCACCTGCCGGACGAGCGGGTCCCGGGTGCGCGGCAACCACACCTGGTACCGGCTCTCCCACCACAGGGGCTATGTGTCCGCCCACTACGTCCGGGTCGGCACCGCCACCCCCTGGTGCTGACCGCTCCGTCCCGTCGTACGCGCTGACCCCGAGGCCTGTTCGGGAACCTCTCGTTCCCGAACAGGCCTTCGGCGTGTACGCACTTCACGTGCCTCATACCTCACAACAGGTTGCACTTTCCCCTTCCCCGGGAAGCCATTCCGACAACAGGGGGCGAAACGCCCATAGCGTAACCGGAGTCGAGGAACGCACCATGCGGCAGCCCGCAGAACCGACCACGCCGGACGAGCCGTTGATGGTGAGACTGCGCGAACTGAAGGACCGTACGGGGCTGAGCCTGGCGGCGCTGGCCGCCCGCACCCCGTACAGCAAGTCCGCCTGGCACCGCTATCTGACCGAGGGCAAGCGGCCGCCCCGCTCGGCCGTGGAGGCGCTCGCTCGGATCGCCGGCGTCGACCCGGCCCCGGTGCTGGCCCTGTGGGAGGCGTCCGGCAAGCAGCCGGCCGGCAACCCGCCCGACGAGGCCGCCCAGGAGGATCCGGCGAGGCGCCGGCTGCGGCGGCCCGCGGTGCTCGCCCTGCTGACCGTGACGGCCGTCGCGGCGGCCGCCCTCGCCCTGCCCGCCCGGCACGGCTCGCCGGGGAAGCAGGCCGTCGGGGCGGCCCCCCGCTGCCACGGGAAGTCCTGTCAGGGCCAACTGCCCGACCCGTCGGCCTGCGCGCGCGACGCGCAGACCAAGAGCACGGTCACCGACCCGGACTACGACGTCCGGCTGCGCTACTCACCGGCCTGCGGCACCGCCTGGTCGGAGGTGCGGGTGCATTCCCCGCACGCCCGGGAGATCACCGTACGCGCAGGCGAGAACATGCTCTCGGCCACCTATCCGGCCGACGACTCCACCGGCTACACCAGCCCCATGCTCGCCGTGATGTCGCCGCGGGGCGTGGAGGCGTGCGCCGAGGTGGCCGGGCAACTGGCCTGCACGGGGCTGGACCCCGACAACCCCGCGGAGTCCATCGAGCAGCCGTGAAGCGGGCGGCGCCGCACGCCGTGCGACGGCCCCGGGCGCCGAACGTTCATCCCGCCCGGTACAGGTCACTGAGCAGCTCGATCACCGCCTGCTGGGCGGGGTGCGGATCGTCCCGCCACCAGGCCAGGCGGACCGCGACCGGCTCGGCGTCGCGCACCGGCCGGTAGACGATCCCGGGCCGCGGGTACTGGTTCGCGGTGGACTCCGCCGTCACGCCGATGGCACGACCCGCGGCGATCACGGTGAGCCAGTCGTCGACGTCGTGCGTCTCCTCGGTGACCGGGCGGGAGTCCGGGGGCCAGAGCTCCGGCGTGGTGGTGCCGGTCCGGCGGTCCACGAGCAGGGTCCGGCCCGTCAGTTCGGCGAGCCGGACCGAGCGGCGCCGGGCCAGGGGGTCGTCGGCGGCCAGGGCGCACAGCCGGCGTTCGAGTCCGACGATGGCCGAGTCGAACCGGCGGTCGTCCAGGGGCCTGCGCAGCACCGCGAGGTCGCAGGCCCCTTCGGCCAGGCCCGCGGAGGCCGAGTTGACGCGCACCAGATGCAGGTCGGTTCCGGGGTGCGCGGCGCCCCAGCGGCGCTGGAAGGCGACGGTGTGCCGCCCCAGGGCCGCCCAGGCGTACCCGATCCGCAGCCGGGTGTGACCCGAGGTGGCCTCCTCGACCAGATCGGCCACGTCGGCCAGCACCCGCCGGGCCTGCGCCACGACACGCAGCCCCGTCGCGGTCGGGGTGACCTCCCGCGAGGTCCGCCTGAGCAGCCGCGCGCCCAGGGCCCGTTCGAGCGAGGCCAGGTTGCGGGAGACCGCCGCCTGGGAGACGCCGAGAGCGATCGCCGCGTCGGTGAAGGTGCCCTCGTCGACGATGGCCACGAGACAGCGCAGCTGCCGCAGTTCCACATCATCCATGCGTCCAGCGTATGGGTGGAGCAGTGCATGCATTTTGCGCAAGGGGCGTCGCGGCGCACCATCGCCGTATGCGACAAGCTCCCGAACACCCCACGGTCACGGTGTCCCCGGCCGCACCGGCCCCGGTTCCCGGGCGGCGGCGCCTGGCCGGTGTGGCCACCATGTTCGGCAGCGGCCTGTCCAACCAGACCGGCGCCGCGATCGGCTCGCTGGCCTTCCCCGTCCTGGGCCCCCTGGGCGTCGTCGCGGTACGTCAGTACGTCGCCGCGCTCGCGCTCGTGGCCATAGCCAGGCCGCGGGTGCGGACCTTCGCCTGGCCGCAGTGGTGGCCGGTCCTGCTGCTGGCCGCGGTCTTCGGCACCATGAATCTGACCCTGTACAGCGCGATCGACCGGGTCGGCCTCGGGCTCGCGGTGACCCTGGAGTTCCTCGGCCCGCTCGCCGTCGCGCTGTCCGCCTCGCGCCGCCGGCTGGACGCCGGGTGTGCGGTGCTGGCCGCCGCGGGGGTCGTCGTCCTGATGCGCCCCCAGCCGTCCACCGACTACATGGGCATGGGCCTCGGCCTGGTGGCCGCCTGCTGCTGGGCGTCGTACATCCTGCTGAACCGCCTCGTGGGCCGGCGCATCCCGGGTGCGCAGGGATCGGCGGCCGCCGCGGGACTGTCCGCCCTGACCTTCCTGCCGATCGGTGCCGTCGTGGCCGTACGGCACCCGCCCACGGCCGGAGCCGTGCTGTGCGCGGTCGCGGCCGGGATCCTCTCCTCGGCCGTGCCGTACCTCGCCGACCTCCTCACCCTGCGCAAGGTCCCCGCCCAGACGTTCGGGCTGTTCATGAGCGTCAATCCGCTGCTCGCGGCGGTGGTCGGCTGGATCGTACTCGGCCAGGGCCTCGGCCTCCCGGAGTGGGCGGGCATGGCGGCGGTCGTCGCGGCCAACGCGGTCAGCATCCTGACGACGCGCGACTGACCGACCGGCGCCGCGGCGGCGTCGGTCGCGATCCCAGTAACTTGCTTGACTCAAGTAACCCACATATGCTTGCCTAACTCAAGTAAGTCGCCCAGACCGGGGGCCGCCCTGAGCGGGGGTGGCCCCGCGCGCCGTACCCGTGGGGACGGGGACCGGTGCGGTCCCCGGGCCCGGCCGCCGGTTCAGTCCCCCCTCCGGCACCGGCCCGGGGACACCTCCTTCTCCGTGTCATCGAGACGGAAGAGACAGGACGCCTCCATGAAGAACTCCGTGCGAGCCGGGCTGGCCGGGGTGCTCGCCTGCGGCGTCATCGGCGCCGCGATCGGTATCGTCCGGGACGACGGCGGCTCCGGTGACGACCCCACACCGCCGAAGGGTCCCTACGTCGCGCTCGGCGACTCCTACACCTCGGGTCCGAGGATTCCCTACCGGACCGGCACACCGGCCGGCTGTGACCGGTCCGACCGCAACTACCCGACCCTGGTGGCCCGGCGACTCGGCCTCGACGCGGCCGACTTCCGGGACGTGAGCTGCAGCGGCGCCACCATTGCCGACCTCTCGGCGGCCCAGTCCACGAACGACGGGGTCAACCCGCCCCAGCTGTCGGCACTGTCCGCGCGGACCCGGCTGGTCACCGTCGGGATCGGCGGCAACGACATCGACTTCATCGGCCTGATCAAGCGGTGTGTGACCGCGGGGGTGGCCTACTTCGCCTCCGGTCGTGGTGGCGGCAGCAGAAGCGGCACCGGCGGCGGCAAGGACCTCCTGGGGGACGCGCCCTGCCGCGGGCAGTACGTGTTCGGGGACAGCGACGAGGTGCGGCAGAGGACCGGGGCGGCGGAGCGGAAGCTCTCGCGGACGCTGGGCGAAGTGAAGCGGCTCGCACCGCACGCCCGCGTGTACGTCGTCGGCTACCCGGCGATCCTGCCCGCCGACGGACACGGCTGCGGGCGCGAGTTGGGCCTCGCGCCGGGTGACGTCACCTTCCTCCGCGAGAAGGAGCAGCAGCTCAACGCCATGCTGCGGCGGCGGGCCGAGGCCGCCGGAGCGAGCTACGTGGACACCTACGAGCCTTCCGAGGGGCATGACGCCTGTTCGGCCTCCGCCACCCGCTGGATCGAACCCCTTTTACCCACCTCCCCCGCGGCCTCCGTCCACCCCAACGAACGCGGCGAGCGCGGCATGGCCGACGCCGTCCTGGACGTCATGGGTGCCATGGGTGCCATGGGTGCCTAGGTCGGGCGTCGTCCCTCTCCCAGCAGTTTCCGGCACATCAGAAGGTGAGAGTCAACCCATGACCACGATGAAGTCCGTCAGGACCGCAGGCGTCGGCAGGATCGACGTCGTGGACGTCGAGCGTCCCGTCCCCGGTCCGAAGGACGTGCTGATGAAGATCCGTGCCTGCGGCATCTGCGGCACCGACGTCACCTTTCTGCACATGGGCGGCATGCCGGCGCGTGCCCACCTCGGCGGTGACCTGGTCCCCCTCGCCCTGGGCCACGAGCCGGCCGGCGAGATCGTCGAGGTGGGCGCCGAGGTCACGGGCCTGAAGGCCGGGGACCGCGTGGTCGTCAACCCGCAGGAGGCCCCCAGCGGCATCATCGGCTGTGGCGGCAGGCACGGCGCCATGAGCGAGTACCTGCTCATCGAGAACGCCGAAGTCGGCAGGAGCGTCGCGGTGTTCCCCGACACCGTGCCGTTCGACGTCGCGTCCCTCAACGAGCCGATGGCCGTCTCCCGGCACGCCGTCAACCGCTCGGAGGCCCAGCCGGGCGACAAGGTGGTCGTCTTCGGCGCCGGGCCGATCGGCCTGGGCGCGGCGATCTGGCTGAAGCTGCGCGGAGTCGAGCACGTGGTGGTGGCCGACGTCATCCCGGGACGGCTGGAGAAGGCGCTGGCCGTGGGGGCGGACGCCGTCATCGACTCCGCCCAGGAGGATGTGACCGCGCGCCTGACCGAACTGCACGGGCAGAGCGCCAACGCCCTCGGCCAGCCCCGGCCGGGCACCGACATCTACGTCGACGCGGCCGGTGCGGCCGCCGTCTTCAACACCGTGGTCGCCAACGCCAAGTGGCACGCCAAGCTGGTCATGGTGGCGGTGCAGAAGAGGGGGGCCGAGACGGACCTCGGCGGCATGCTGCGCAGCGAGCTGACCCTGGTCGCCTCCCAGGGCTACCCGACGGAGATCTTCGAGGTGACCCCCGAACTCGTCGAGCACCACGAGCGCTTCGCGAAGCTCATCAGCCACCGCGTTCCGTTCGCGGAGGCCGAGCGGGCCTTCGAGCTCGCGCTGACCCCGGGGGCCGCGGAGAAGGTCGTGGTGACTTTCGAGGCATAGCGGCGCGGGGCGTCGTGGACGTGGAGACGCGGGGCGTCTGAGAAGCGGATGCAGTCGTGCCCAACTCGCCGTGACGGCCCATCAGTCGGGGCTGCTGCGGGCCGCGCCCGCAGTCGGCCGCCCCGTGGCGGGCAGCGTGCGCCGAGCGGCGGCCGTTCAGGGGAACCGCTCCCGAAACGGGCGTGACCGCGTCCGGTGCGGTCGACAACTTCTGCCGTGAACCTGCCGCTGATCCCGCCGATGCTCGCCACTCCCGGAAAGCTGCCGCCCACCGCCCAGGACGCCCGGTGGGCCTACGAGACCAAGCAGGACGGCCAGCGCGCGGTGGTCTATCTGCCCGGCGACGGCACCGTGCTGCTGCGCGCCCGCTCCGGCGAGGACATCACCGCCGCCTACCCCGAGCTGCGGCCGCTGGGCGGTGCCCTCGGCAGCACCCCGGCGATCCTGGACGGCGAGGTCCTCGCGCTCGACGCACACGGTCGAGCCGACTTCCAGCTGCTGCAGAGCCGCATGGGCCTGGCCCACGCACCGGCACGCGCGGCGCGCCGTGCGGCCCAGGTCCCGGTGCACCTCGTGCTGTTCGACGTGATGCACCTGGGCGGCTCCCTGCTCGCCCTCCCCTACGCCCAGCGGCGGGCACGGCTGGAGCAGCTGAGCCTCGACGGGCCCCACTGGTCCACCCCCGGCGCCGTCATCGGCCACGGCGCCGAGGCCCTGCGGGCGACCCGCGAGCACGGTCTGGAGGGAGTGGTCTGCAAGCGCCTCGACTCGGTCTACGAACCCGGCGTGCGCTCCCGCGCCTGGATCAAGATCCGCAACATGCGCAGCGAGGACGTGATCGTCGGCGGCTGGCTGCCCGGCAAGGGCCGGCTCACCGGACTGCCCGGTGCCGTGCTGGTCGGCCAGCGGGCCGCCGGGCGCCTGCGGTACGTCGGCGGTGTGGGCACCGGCTGGAGCGAGGCCGAGCGCACCGAACTGGCCGCGTTGCTGCGGGCCGCCGAGACCGGCGTGTGCCCCTTCGACCCGGTCCCGCCGGTCTCCGGCGCCCACTGGGTGCTGCCCCGGCTGGTCGGCGAGGTCGCCTACAGCACCCGTACCCGGGCCGGACTGCTGCGCCAGCCGTCCTGGCTCCGGCTGCGCCCCGACCTCGCACCGGAGGAGTCGTCGGCGGACATCCCCGATGAACCGATCTGATTCCGGCCCCGTCTTCTCTGACACTCCGTCAAGATCCAAGAGTTGGGCCCTCCTTCACCACCGGTACGTGTGTGACCCCTTGGCCCGGAGTTGAAAACCGGGGAAGCTGAACTCCCTTTGCCCCCACAGCCGTTGGGCTGCGCCCAAAGAGGAGGACGCAGTGTCGTCACCGAAGTTCAAGGCACACCGCAGAAGATGGCTCACCGGTCTGGCGGGAGCCGCCGCGCTCGTCGTCGCCACCGCCACCGCCGCGTACGCCGCCCCGCCGCCGGCGCTCCCGGCCAACGCCGAGCCGTCGGAGCTGACGTACCAGCCGGCCTTCGACTACGACACGGACGGCTGCTACTCCAGTCCGGCCATCGGCCCCGACGGCACGATCAACGGCGGTCTGAAGCCGACCGGTGCCCTCAACGGCTCGTGCCACGACGCCTCCGACCTGGACAACACGAACAGCTACTCGCGCTACAAGTGCAACAACGGCTGGTGCGGCTATCTGTACGGCCTGTACTTCGAGAAGGACCAGGCTCTGCCCGGAATCAGCCTCGGCGGCCACCGGCACGACTGGGAGCACGTCGTGGTGTGGGTGCAGAACGACCAGATCAAGTACGTCTCCACGTCCAACCACGGCTCGTTCACCGTGCACCCGGTCTCCGACGTCCGCTTCGAGGGCACGCACGCGAAGATCGTGTACCACAAGGACGGCATCAGCACGCACTGCTTCCGGCTCGCGAACTCGAACGACGAGCCGCCGGAGAACCACAAGCACACCTGGCAGTACCCGCCGCTGGTCGGCTGGAGCGGCTACCCGGCGGGCCTGCGCGACAAGTTGAGCACGTACGACTTCGGCAGCGCCCACTTCGGCCTCAGGGACGACAGCTTCGCCTCGCACCTCTCCTCGGCCAAGCCGTCCGGCATCCCCTTCGACCCCAACGCCTGAGCCGCCTCGGGTTCCCTGCCGCCCCGGGCGCGGCAGGGAACCCTTGGACGCCCGCCGGTCGGCGCCGCATCATGGCCGGATGGATCTTCACGGAGAACTGCCCTCCGCGGTGGACGCGGACGGTCTGCTGGGGCTCGCCGAGGGCCATCACGACCGCACCGTACGGCCGGCCGGGACCCGGGAGGCCGCCGGGCACCTGGTGAAGGTGTACGCACTGGAGGCACCGGGGCGCACGGTCACCGAGGCCGGCACGGACGCGGCGCTGGAGCTCGCCGGGGCGCATCTTGCGCTGGGGCGGCTGCGCGGCTCGCTCGGGCTCTCGGTGCTGATCGTGCACTCGGGCGGCGACGGGGACTACGTCCTGGTGCACACCTGGATCGAGGGCCACATGTCCGACCTCGCCGTATTCACCGGCCCGGCAGGCCGCCCCGAGGAGCTCCGGCCGGGCCGGAGCGGGCTCGCGCCCTGTGTGTGGGAGGCGGCCGTCCTCGCGCACGAGCGCGAGGCGTTCTCCCGGCACGTCCTGGGCGGCACGGGCGCCCTCCCGGACCGGCTCGCGGCCTGGAGCGCGGACACCGCCGAGGGACCGGTCCATTGACCGGCACTCCCCCGGTGCGTCACGCCGAGCGCGCCGAACTGGCCGCACAGCACGCGGAGTACGAGCGCGCACCACGGCTGCGCTGTCTGGTGGCCGAGACTCCCGACGGCGAGATCGTCGGCTACGCCACCTGCTCGCCCGAGCCGTCCACCTGGGAGGGCCGCGAGTTCCTCCACCGCTCACCGGCCAGGGGCCCGACTGACCACCGGACCTGTTTCCCTTCGGCCGGCACATGGAGTCATGACGGTACCGGTACTCGCGGCGCGGCGGAGCAATGCGGGCGATCGGGGCGGATGTCCGTCGTCACGGTCTATCGTGTCCCCATGTCCGTCCCGGAACTGATCCGTATCGTCTCCCGCGACTCACCGATGGCACTCGCTCAAGTGGAGCGTGTCCGCGCCGAGTTGGCTGTCCTCCATCCGCAGGTGCGCACCGAGGTCGTACCGGTGAAGACCACCGGCGACAAGTGGCTGGGCGAGCTGTCGAAGGTGGAGGGCAAGGGGGCGTTCACCAAGGAGGTGGATGCCGCTCTGCTGGCCGGGGAGGCCGACCTCGCGGTGCACTGCGTCAAGGACGTGCCGGCCGACCGGCCGCTGCCCGCGGGCACCGTGTTCGCCGCGTTTCTGAAGCGGGACGACATCCGTGACGCGCTCGTCCACCCGGGCGGACTCACCCTCGACGAGCTGCCGGCCGGCACCCGCATCGGCACCTCCGCGGTGCGCCGTGTCGCCCAGCTGGCCGCCACCCACCCGCATCTGCGGTGCGTGCCCTTCCGCGGCAACGCCAACCGCCGTCTGGAGAAGCTCGCGGCCGGCGAGGCGGACGCACTGCTGCTGGCGGTCTCCGGTCTGGAGCGGATCGACCGGCGCGAGGTGATCAGTGAGGTGCTGTCCCCGGAGACGATGATGCCGCCGATCGGCGCGGGCATCCTCGCCCTGCAGTGCCGGGAGGGCGACGCCGAGCTGATCGACGCGGTCAGCGGGCTCGGCGACCCGGACACCTACCGGGAGGCCGCGGCGGAGCGCATGTTCCTGCATGTCCTGCAGGGGCACTGCAACAGCCCGATCGCCGGTTACGCCCGCGTGGACCGCAGTGGTGAGCTGTCCCTGCGCGCCTGTGTGTTCACCCCGGACGGCAAGACGCGACTGAACGCCCACGAGTGGGCGGGCCGGCTCGACCCGGCCACGCTCGGCACCTCGGTCGCCGTGTCCCTGCTGCGGCAGGGTGCCCGCGAGATCATCGACGGCATCCCGCACTGACCGGCCGTGGCGGCCGTCAGGCGGTGCCCGGCTCCGTCTGGTCCTCCAGGTCCTTCAGGAAGACGCTCACCTGGTGGGCCAGGCTGCCCGGTCCGGTCGCCGCGGAGGCGGCGGCGAGCGGCTCCTCCAGCAGCCCGATGCCGCCCGCCCACAGCCGGCGGTCGGTCCACTCCTCGTCGACCCGCAGCTGGATCTGGACATCGACCTGGGTCAGCGCCGCCTCCGGCCCCGCCGCGTACACCACGGCGGTGGCCCGGCGCAGCGGGTAGACGTCGAAGCCCTCGATGAACTGCGAGTTGCGCCAGTCGATGAAGGCGCCCTCCCCGTCGGGGCCGACCCGTACGTCGATCTGCCCGTCCTCCAGCTGGACGCTGAAGTGGCGCGCGCCGCGGTTCTCGATGGTCACCCGGACACTGAAGTACGTCAGCCCGACGGCCGCGTCGTCGCGTCCGCGCGGCGGCTCGGCCGCCTCCAGGCTGTGGACGCGGACACGCAGACCGGCATGCTCGTCGTGCTCCTGCCAGTCCCCGACCACGTTCGGTTCGTACACGGTGCCCCTCTATCGACCTCGGAGAGCTGCTGTCTATCTGTGCGCCGAGCGCACTGTCAAATGAGCAGAATGCGCTGTGGCCAGGGGATTCGCCCGCTTTGATCGCTGATCAAGCGCTGCGCAGCGGGAATCCCCTCGGCGGGCCTCCGGGCGGTGTCCGGGTGCGTGCCGCACATCACGTCCGGGCAAGATCAGCGGGCGAGCCGGCCCAGCAGTGAGGAGGCGACGGTGATGCCGAGTGCGGCGGCCACGGCAAGGACGGCGAAGTCGGCGGCGAGATGCGCCGGCGTGCCGAGCAGAAGACCGCGCAGGGCGTCGACTTGGTAGCTCAGAGGGTTGGCCTTGCTGACCGCCTGGAGCCAGCCGGGCATGATGGAGACGGGATACAGGGCGTTGGAGCCGAAGAACAGCGGCATCGTGATCGCCTGTCCGATGCCCATCAGACGGTCGCGGTTGAGGACGATGCCCGCGATGGTGATCGACAGGCAGGAGAAGAAGGCGGAGGCGAGGACCACGGCCGCCGCGACGCCGAGCAGACGCAGCGGGTTCCAGGTCAGTGCGACGCCGAGCAGGCCGGCGATGACGATGACGACGACCGCCTGGATCAGCGACTTCACTCCGGCCGCGAACGCCTTGCCGGTGATCAGCGCCGAGCGCGGGGTCGGCGTGACCAGCAGTTTGTTGAGGATGCCGGCGTCCCGCTCCCAGATGATCTGGATGCCGTAGAAGATGGCGATGAACATCGCGGACTGGGCGATGATGCCGGGCGCGAGGTAGTCGATGTAGGGGATGCCGCCGGTGGGTATCGCCCGGATCCGGGTGAAGGTCTGGCCGAAGATCAGCAGCCAGAGGGCGGGCTGGATCGCCCTGGTGTACAGCTCGGTGCGGTCGTGGCGCAGTTTCTGCAGTTCGACGGTGCACATCGCGACGACCCGGGCGGGCAGCAGCCGCCAGCCCGCGCGGGGCCGGGGCGGCCGCAGCAGGAGGTCATTGTCCGCCGTGGGGACGGGATCAGCCGACGCGGTTGGCGGTGCGGCGGGTGCTTCGGACATCGCGGAAATCTCCTGACTTCTCGTCGAGACCGCTGCCGGCGACGTCGCGGAAGACGTCCTCCAGGGTGGGCAGCGTGTCCGTGGCCGGGGCGCCCGCGGCGCGACGGCGTTCACCGAGTCCCTGCCTGAGTTCGGCGGGGGTGCCGAGGGCGCGGATGCGGCCGTGGTGCATCAGGCCGACGCGGTCGCAGTACTGGTCCGCCTCGTCCATGTAGTGGGTGGTGACCAGGACGGTCATGCCGGTGGCCGCGCGGACGGCGTTGATGTGCTCCCAGACACCGGTCCGGGCGATCGGGTCGAGGCCGATCGTCGGCTCGTCGAGGATCAGCAGGCGGGGCGCGCTGACCAGGGCCTGGGCGAGCTCCAGTCGGCGGACCATGCCGCCGGAGTAGGTGCCCACCAGCCGGTCGGCGGCGTCGGCGAGGCCCACGGCGGCCAGGGCCTGCGCGACCCGGGCGGCCCGCTCGCGGCGGGGGACGTCGAAGACCCGGGCGAAGAGGGCGACGTTCTCCCGTCCGGTGAGCCCGCTGTCGGCGGACAGTTGCTGCGGGACGTACCCGAGGAGGCGTCGTACGGCCATGCGGTCGCCGGCCGTGTCATGACCGAAGACGCGGACCATGCCCGCGGGGACGGGCAGCAGCGTGGTGATGCAGCGGATCGCCGTGGTCTTGCCGGCGCCGTTGGGGCCCAGCAGCCCGAAGACCTCGCCCTCCCGCACGGTCAGGTCGAGCCCGTCCACCGCGTTGGTCTCCCCGAACGCGTAGGCGAGCCGTGTGCAGGTGACGGCTTCGGCCGCGCCGGCGGCGGTGTCCCACGCTTCGACTGCCGTGTCCCGCGTCATGGTTCCAAGGCCTCCTCGTGCAGGGTGACGGCCAGCTTGCGCAGCGCCGGGAGTGCGGTGCGCAGCGCCTCCCGGTCCGCCGCGTCGAGCCGGTCCACATGGCGGCCGACGAGGTCCGCCCGGCGCCGCTGCCAGTCCCGCAGCCGGTTGCGGGCGGCCTCGGTGAGCTGCAGGCGGGCGGCACGCCGGTCGGCCGGGTCGGTCTCCCGGATCAGATAGCCGTCCTTGGCGAGCTTGTTGACGAGGGTCGAGACGGAGTTGCTCGCCAGGTACAGCTCCTTGGCGGCGTCCGAGATGCCGATGCCGGGCCGGGCCTCGACCAGGCGCAGCAGTTCCACCTCGGCGCCGCGCAGCCGCGGCGCGGTCAGCCCGCTGCGCAGCCGGCGGCGGATCAGCCGCTGGATGCCGACCAGGGTGTCCGCCAGTTCCTCCGGGAAAGCCTCCGGCTCCCTCGGTTCCTTCGGTAGCGGTCCCTCGGGTTCCACACTTGGAGATTACCTCTGTGTCAGAGGTATCTCTCCCCAAGGAACGGTCAAGTCGGACACTCGGGCCCTTGATGGCTTGGTGCTGTCACCATTTCGGGTGATTTGTTTCGGCATGTCCAGTTCGGGGAATGCTAAGGCAGTGCTTCGGACAGGAGGCACGTCCGTGGGAGCCGGTTCGCCGGGCCCCGGGTGTCCCCTCAACGGTCCCAGCGCGTCCCTCTCCTCCCATGGTGTCTGTCCCATCCAGCACCCGCTGAGGGAGGTGCGCACCCGTCATGGGTACCACCACCAGAACGAAGCCCCATCCGCACGACGACGCCCCCGACACGGCCGAGGCGTTCGAACGGCTTGTCGAACTGCCGGACGGCCCGGAGCGCCTGGCGCTGCGGGACGAGCTGGTCCGGCTATGGCTGCCGATGGCCGAGCGGATCGCCGTCCGGTTCCGTGACCGCGGGGAGACCCTGGAAGACCTCTACCAGGTCGCGGCCCTGGGCCTCGTCAAGGCCGTCGACCACTACGACCCGGCACGCGGCCGCGCCTTCGAGGCGTACGCCGTACCGACCGTCACCGGTGAGATCAAGCGCCACTTCCGTGACCACATGTGGACGCTGCACGTGCCGCGCCGGGTCCAGGACCTGCGCAACCGGGTCCGGAGCACCGCGAAGGAACTCGCGCAGACGATCCCGGGCCGGGCGCCCACGATCGCCGAGATCGCCGAACACGCACACCTGACCGAGGACGAGGTCCGCACCGGGGTCGAGGCGCTGGAGTGCTTCTCCGCACTGTCCCTGGACGCCGAGATGCCGGGCACCGAGGGTTACGCCCTGAGCGACGCCCTCGGGGACAGCGATCCCGGCTACGACCTCGTCGTCGACCGCATCGCCGTCAAGCCCTTTCTGGAGGCTCTGCCCGAGCGTGAGCGCCTCATCCTGTATCTGCGGTTCTTCCGGGGGATGACGCAGAGCAGGATCGCCGAACAGCTCGGGATCTCCCAGATGCATGTCTCGCGGCTGCTCAGCGGCTGCTTCGACCGGCTGCGCAAGGATCTGCTGGCCGAGACGCGCTGAGCCTCACAGCGGCGGTGTCCCCGGAACCTGTGTCGGACCGTGCCGGTCGAGGGCGTCCTCCAGCTCGGCGCGGATCTCCGGGGGCATGTCACCGGTGCGTCCCCAGATCAGGATGAGTTCCGCGACATTGCGCAGCTTGATGTTCGTGTGCTGGGAGACGTCCTTCAGCACCGCCCACCCCTGGTCGGGCGTCACCCGGCCCAGGGCGACCACCATCCCGATCGCCTGGTCCACCACGGCGTGCGAGGCGACCGCCTCCTTCAGCTGGTGCACTTCTTCCTGCAGCTCGAAGATGCGATCGGTCTCGCTCTCGTAGGGCTCGCCCATCCATCAATCGTGTCACTCGTCCGGCCGTATGCCACCGGGGTGCTCGGCAGGCGCCCGGACCGCTTCCGGTTGGACACTGGTGGAAGACCGGTGGCCACCGGTCCCGGACACCAGGACGCGAGTGCGATGAACCATGACATGACCCTCCCCGGCGGCGCGAAGAAGAAGGAAGTCGTCTCCACGCACTCCGTCTTCGGCGCCCCCTGCTGGGTGAGTCTGACCAGCCGTGACCTCAAGGCCACGGAGGAGTTCTACGGGGCCGTACTGGGCTGGCGATGGCGGAACGCCAAGCTCGGTGATCATTTCCGGATCGCGCTGGCGGGCGGGGTGCCGGTCGCCGGGATCGCCGCGGTCGCCGCCATGTGGCAGATGGCGGTGACCTGGACGCCGTACTTCGCCGTCCCGAACGCGGACGAGGCCGCGGCCCGGGTCCGGGAGCGCGGCGGCACCGCGGCGGTCGGCCCGCTCTCCTTCCCGCCCGGGCGCGCGGCGCTGCTCGCCGACCGGGACGGGGCCATCTTCGGCATCTGGGAGGGCGAGCTCATCTCCAACTGGGAGACCTGGCGGCGGGCGGCGCCGACGTTCATCCGGCTGCACACCCGCAACGCCTTCGACGCCGCCCTGTTCTACGGCGAGATCCTCGACTGGGCCACGGACCGGCCCGGCTGCTGCGAGGTCGAGTACGAGGCCGGCGAGGTGGTGCTGCGCAGCCGGGGCGACGTGGTGGCGCGCATCGACTCCGGCGCGGTGGAGGCGGCGCCCGATCCGTCGGTCCGGCCGCACTGGCAGATCCACTTCGCCGTGGCCGACGTGACGGACTGCGCCCGCGCGGCGGAGAAGCACGGCGGCAGCGTGCTGCGCGAGGAAGAGGAGGAGGCCGTACTGCGCGACCCCGACGGCGCGCAGTTCACGGTGACCTCCCGCCGCGAACACTGACCTCCGCTGCATCACGGGCGCCGCGTCCTGGCCGGGCCTCGGCCCTTTTCAGGGCCCTGGCCGTCGGCGCGGGACGGGCGGGACAGCAGGACGAGGCTGCGGGGCTCGACCCGGAGGCCGGTGGCCGCCTTGTGCTCGCGTTCGTCCGGGATTCCCTCCGGGTCGGCCGTGTCGATCAGGGTGGTCCAGCGCTCGCCGTAGGTGTCGTCGGGCAGTCGGAAGTCGACCGGTTCCCAGTAGCTGTTGAGCAGCAGCAGGAACGAGTCGTCGACCACGCGCCGGCCGTACGGGTCGCGTTCGGCGATGGCGTCGCCGTTGAGGAACACGCCGACCGAGTGCGCGTCGGGGCGCTGCCAGTCGCGGCCGGTCATCTCGCGTGCGTCGGGCAGCAGCCAGACCAGGTCGGGCAGGCGTTGCCCGGCGTGGGTCACCGTAGCGCCGCGGAAGAAGCGGCGGCGGCGCAGTACGGGGTGGGCGGCGCGCAGGGCGATGACGTGGCGGGTGAAGTCCGTCAGCGTCCGCTGCTCCCCGGTCGGGGACCAGTCGATCCAGGAGACCTCGTTGTCCTGGCAGTAGGCGTTGTTGTTGCCGCGCTGGGTGCGGCCCAGCTCGTCACCGTGGCAGAGCATCGGGATGCCCTGCGACAGCAGCAGCGTGGCCATCAGGTTGCGCTGCTGACGGGCGCGCAGTTCCAGGACCGCGGGGTCGTCCGTCTCGCCCTCGGCGCCGCAGTTCCAGGACCGGTTGACGCTCTCCCCGTCCCGGTTGCCCTCGCCGTTGGCCTCGTTGTGCTTGTCGTTGTACGAGACGAGATCGCGCAGGGTGAAACCGTCGTGCGCGGTCACGAAGTTGACGCTGGCCCGGGGCCTGCGCCTGCTGTGCGCATAGAGGTCGGAGGAGCCGGTGAGCCGGGAGGCGAACTCGCCGAGCGAGCCCGGTTCCGCCCGCCAGAAGTCCCGTACCGCGTCCCGGTATCTGCCGTTCCACTCCGACCACAGGGGCGGGAAGTTGCCGACCTGGTAGCCGCCCTCCCCCACGTCCCAGGGCTCGGCGATGAGCTTGACCCTGCTGATCACCGGGTCCTGCTGGATCAGGTCGAAGAACGCGGACAGCCGGTCCACCTCGTGGAACTGCCGGGCGAGCGTGGCCGCGAGGTCGAAGCGGAAGCCGTCGACGTGCATCTCGGTGACCCAGTACCGCAGCGAGTCCATGATCAGCTGGAGTACGTAGGGATGCCGCATCAGCAGGCTGTTGCCGGTGCCCGTGGTGTCGTAGTAGTGCGCCCAGTCGCCGTCGACGAGACGGTAGTACGAGGCGTTGTCGATGCCGCGGAAGGACAGCGTGGGACCGTACTGGTTGCCTTCGGCGGTGTGGTTGTAGACGACGTCGAGGATGACCTCCAGGCCGGCCGCGTGCAGCGCCTTCACCATCGCCTTGAACTCGTTGACCTGCTGCCCGCGGGTGCCGAAGGCGGCATAGGCGTTGTGCGGGGCGAAGAAGCCGATCGTGTTGTAGCCCCAGTAGTTGGACAGTCCCCGGTCCTGGAGCACGCCGTCCTGCACGAACTGGTGCACCGGCATGAGCTCGACCGCGGTCACCCCGAGCGAGGTCAGATGCTCGATGACGGCCGGGTGCGCGAGGGCGGCGTAGGTGCCGCGCAGCCGGGACGGCACCTCCGGGTGGGTACGGGTGAGTCCCCGTACGTGCGCCTCGTAGATCACGCTGTCCGCGTACGCCCGCCGGGGCGGGCGGTCGTCGCCCCAGTCGAAGTACGGATCGGTGACCACACCGAGCATGGAGTGCCCGGCGCTGTCGGCCGGGGAGGCACCGCCCGGATCGCGCTCGTAGAGCGAGGCGTGGTTGTCGATCTGCCCGTCCACGGCCCGTGCGTACGGGTCGAGGAGCAGCTTCGCAGGATTGCACCGGTGGCCGAGGTCGGGGTCCCACGGGCCGTGCACCCGGAAGCCGTAGCGCTGGCCCGGTCCGGTCCCGGGGACATAGCCGTGCCAGACGAACCCGTCGACCTCGGTCAGCGGCGCGCGGGTCTCGGTGCCGGCGTCGTCGACCAGTACCAGGTCGACCTGCTGGGCGACCTCGCTGAACAGGGCGAAGTTGGTGCCCTGTCCGTCGAAGGCGGCGCCCAACGGGTAGGGGTGCCCGCTCCACACGGGCACCCCTTTGCGTTTCGGTCGTGCCGTCACCGGGCGGCCTCCACCGGGTCCGCCGAGGTGGCCAGTGCCGCGACGGGCATCTCCCGGGGCACCTGGCGCACATATCGCAGGCTGGGCTCCGGGGCCGTCGGGACCAGCGGGACGCGCTCGCCGCTGCGGGCGCGCTGGGAGAACCAGATGATCTTGCTGCCGGTGTCCGAGGCGCAGCATCCCCAGCCGTCGCTCGTCGCGGCGATCTGGGTCAGGCAGCCGCGCAGGTCCTGGTCGGGGCGCAGATCGCGGTCGTCCTCGCCCACGGCGGTGATCAGATGCTGGCCGTTCCACCACATCTCGATGGATGTGTGCTTGTCCGTCGCATGCTCGTCGATGGCCCGCAGCAGCAGTTCGGTGCCGCGGCAGACGGGATCCACGAGGTTTTCGAGGTCCCAGTGGCGGAGGTGGGCGGCCAGGATGCGGCTGACCTGTCCGACCCGTTCGGGGCTGACTTCCACGTCGAGGTGGTAGTAGCAGGGCACTGCGGTCTTCATCGTCGCTTGCTCCTCACCGGCGAAGCTGCCGCTCGTTCTCGCCCCCGCAGGCAATGGCCCCGATCACTGAGCGTCGAGCACCGATCGCTCCTGAGTCAGATCCACAGTGCGGGTACTACGCCATTCGTGCAACACGAGAGCACTCGAGTGGTGGTTGAAGATCCAACAAGACGCTGAGTCGTCACACGTGCACCATGAGTGAAAGTGCCTCGATCGCCGTAACGGTTCCGTGCCTCTCCGTGCACGGAGACCACCCGACCGTCGGGAAACGCGCCCAGTCGAGAGCGTGGAGGGTGAAGAGGGCCATGCTGCTACCCGCTAAGGCCGAAGTGGCCAGGCAGTTGCGGCGGTACCGGGCGTGGGAACGTGTGATGCTCGCCGCTCCGGCGGACCGCGAGGTGCGGGCCACGTTCGAGGACTCGGGCTACACGCTGTGCGTGCTGATGGGCAAGCGGTGCGCCCGGGAGGCCGCCGACGCCGCCGAGCGCTATCTGCGCTCCAGTCTGGGCAGCTACCTGCAGGAGCAGGGCGGGCGGCCCCATGGGAGCGGCGCGGCGCGACGGGCTCCGCCGTGGGACCGGCGTTCCAGCGCCAGGAGGCACTGACCTTCCGGTGTCATTCGGATTCCGAGCCGGGCCCGGGGCCCGGCTTCGCGCACGGCGGAGGTGAGACCCATGAGTTCGACCCCGGCCATCGGCCGAGTTCCGGTCCGCGACGTCCGGCCGGCCGTGGACTGCGGCAGGCGCCCGGCGAAGGCGGTGACCGGGGAGACGTTCCAGGTCACGGCCACCGTCTTCCGTGAGGGACACGACGCCGTGGCCGCCAATGTCGTACTGCGGGACCCCGAGGGCCGCCCCGGCCCGTGGACGCCGATGCGTGAACTCGCCCCGGGCACCGACCGCTGGGGCGCGGAGGTCACTCCGGACGCGACGGGCCTCTGGACGTACTCGGTGGAGGCCTGGAGCGATCCGGTGGCCACCTGGCGCCGGACCGCCCGCATCAAGGTCCCGGCGGGCATCGACACCGGGCTGGTGCTGGAGGAGGGCATGGACCTCCACACCCGGGCCGCCTCCGGGGTGCCCGAGGGCCCCGAGCGCGAGGCGGTCCTGGCCGCCGCCCGGGCGCTGGGCGACGACTCGCTCTCCCTGGAGGCCCGTCTCGGGGCGGCGTTGGCGCCGGAGGTGGACGGGGTGCTGGCGCGGTATCCGCTGCGGGAGCTGGTGACCGCGTCGGAGCCGATGCCGCTGCTGGTGGAGC